>JABHQR010000018.1 GCA_018696395.1 archaeon
AAAAGTAGGTTTAGAGGATTAAGAAGTAAAATACCTTATATGAAAAAAAGAGAATTTGGATGGAAAGTAATAACTTATAACTTAGAAAAGTTAGCTAAAGTTATTCGGTGGATCATAGCTAATCTCTTTTGGGACAGCGCCATTTTTTCGGAACTTTTATAAACCTCAATAATTTCATTTTAAACTAAGTATCAAGTGTTTATTAAAATTGCAGTGAACCAAAAAAAGAGATAAAATAGGGGATTTAAGATGTTAAGAAAATTACTTTCAAAAGTTATTAAAATTAAAAAAACTAGAGCAAAGAAAGGACAAGCAAACATTGATAATGATGGAAATGTTTATGATAATCGTTTTGTTAAATTTTACCATTTAAATAAAAAAAGATTGAATAAAGAAAGAAGGGGCAGTTACAAAAGTAAATCAAAAGGTGGTATCTGTGTACGATGTAATAGAAAAGCAGTAAAGGATATTGTTTTCTGTAAATACCATCAAGCTAGGCAAAAAGAGTATAATGCTAAAGCAAGAGCAAAGACTAAGAAAGGAAAGAAAAAATAATTGCTAATTGAATATTTTTCTTTTACTTTGATCATTTTTTATTATAATAACCATATTTTCTTTTATATTTTGTAACATATAAATTTATTTAAATTTCAACCAAATTCTTCTTTTTTATGGCAAACCTTCTAAACAGATATAAAAATCAAATTACTCAAGATGAAAAACTTCAAGAAAGAGCAGAGAAATTAGTTAAACTTCATAACAAATTATTACCCTTTCAAGGAGAACTGTTTGCTTATATTGCAACATCACAAGCACCTTATAATCCAAGAAGATCAAGAGACAATGGGCCAAGTTCTTATGTTTCCACAGGAATGTTAAGTGACTTAGAATATCATAAAGGAGAATTATTCATTCAAGGTAGGCCATATTCTTGGACAAATTTAAGTGAATTTAATGGACCATTTACTACAATTTCAAAACAAGATCAAAAAGAAGGGATTCATTTTACTAATGATTATACAATTTTAGAACCGGAAAATAAAGAAGATGGGATAGTTCTATGGAATGGAAGTAATTTTCTTGGTTTGGAGATAGAAAAAGTGAATCATATTTACGCTTTAATGATAGGAGATCAAGCTGTCTCTAAGTTGTTAGGCATTCAATTGCCAGAAAGGAATGATATTGAAACATTATACTCTAAAATTTTAGAACAGGAACAATTACCAAAAGAAGAAATTTTGAGATTATGGGAAAGAAAGATTAATCTTGAAGAACATACAAAAAGGATTCTTTTAAAAATATACCAAGTCAATGAACCATTCATTAAATTACAAAAAAGAATTAATGAAATCCCATATAATTTCTTTGAAAATATTATCCACGACATTTATGGAGTAGATAGATTTGAAGACATATTCGATATAGATGAAATGGACAAAGATTTGGATAGATCTTTGGGAGAAAAATAAAGAAAATTTACTTCACTAAATAAGGATTATTTTTCTTCATTTCTTCTATTGCAAATTTAAGTTTAGCTTTACTTACAGCATAAAGAGTAAATAACTTTTCTCCAGCTTTCACTGTATCACCAACTTTTTTGTATAAGTACATCCCAGAACCTTTGTCAACTGGAGCGCCAGCATAATGAGACAATTTAGAGATTAGGGCATTATTTATCTTTTTTACTTTTCCAGATCTCTTGGAACATAAATGATGTTTAAATTTACCTAATTTAGGTTTTTCAATTTTACCTTGAGCGTTAATGATCTTATTCATTTGTTTCAATGCCCTACCATCATCTAAAACTTCTTTAGCCATTTGATACCCTTTGCCTTTCTTAGCTTCACCAATCATTTCTAATAATGTTCCTGATATAAACAAAGATTTCTTTCTCAAATCAGAAGGGGCGCCACAATCATTACTAAGAACTTTCATTACATCTTCAGATTCAAGTAATGGGCCAATACCATTACCAATTGGTTGAGAACCATCAGTAACAATCACTTTTACTTTCATCCCAAGAGATTTGCCTAAACTAACAAATTTTTTCTTTAACTGTTCTGCTTGTGATCTAGTTTTAGCTTTAGTAGTTTTTCCCATGGGAATATCTATCAAGACATAATTTGAAGATACTGAATATTTTTTTGCCATGACTGAAGCTAATAATTGTCCTTCTGCATCGATTGATAAAGGATGTTCAATTTTTATAATTTTATCATCAGCAGGTGCAAGATTCATTGAACCACCATGAGCCATACAACCACCAACTTTGTTAACAACTTTAATTATCTCTTTCTGAGTAAGTTCAACCTTTGAAAGACATTCCATTGTATCTGCAGTACCTGCTGGACTAGTAATTGCTCGGGAGCTTGTTTTTGGCATGGTATAACCTAAAGCAGTAATTATTGGAATTACAATCATTGTTGTTCTATTGTTTGGTACTCCGCCGATGCAATGTTTATCAAGTGTTAAACCTTTAAATTTTATTCTGTCACCAGTATTAACTACTGCTTTTGTTAAATCTACAACTTCTTTATTGGAAAGACCATTAGTATAACATCCTGCTACAAAATAAGTTTTTTCAATGTCAGTTAAACGATCATGAGCAATGTCATCCATAATCAAAAAAAAGTTTTGATAAGATAATTTTTTACCAGTAAGTTTTTCTCTGATATGTTTCACTGATTCTGGTTTTCCTACAAAACTAACTTCAACAGTAGAATTTCTTTTAAGATTAAGTTTTTTCAAAGCTTCTTCAAATAAACCAATCTGTGAATTGTTTACTACATGAGTATTTTCAGAAATGTCAAGAATAGCAATCATTTCTTTTTTACCAGATTTAATTTTAATTCTATCACCATGACATAAATCTAACAACTTAGCGGTTCTTTCATTGAGTATAGCTATTAATATACCACCAGTAGAAATGTCCATATCTTTAACTTTAAATTTCATAACATCCACCTTTTTTTGATTTTTGAGATATAATAATGAATTATTTTATTGATTATAACAATGAATTAATTATATCAAGAAAGATTTTTTAGTATATATAAGTAACGTATCAATAAATTAATCTTTACCATCACAATCCTTAGTTAAACAATCTCCAGGGTTTAATGATTTGCAAACTTTACATTGGTCTGCTACAAATGCACCCAACTTTTTTCTCCCAGAATCTAATTCTTTATTTGGAGTCTTAATTTTTATTGTACTTGCCCCAGTGCCACCCATGTTTTCGATCCTAACACCTTCACTTAATTCCACTCCTTCACCCAGCACTGAATCTTTAACAGCGCATCGATTTCCTAGATTAGAACCTTCTCCAACAATAGAATTTTCAATACCACAACCTGACCCAATAATACAATCATTAGCTATAGCAGTATAACCAATAAGCATACTATTTTCTCCAATAACACAATTATTCCCAATAACTATGTTACCTTTCAAAAGAGTCCCACTTTTAACAACAGAATTTTCCCCAATATCAACGCTACCTTCAATGATAACCCCTTCTTCAACTTTACCTTTTATCGAACTTGAAGAGTCATCATCTTCTAAAACCGCTTCAGTTGCTTCCAAAATTTGCCAAGGGTATCCCACTGGAATCCAATAACCTTGAACTTCTTGATAATGCATTTTACCTTGAAATGCTAAATATTTGATAGCATCAGTAATTTCATATTCGCCCCGCTCAGAACGTTTGATATTTCTTAATACCTCAAAAATTTCAGGATTGAAACAGTACATCCCAACATTAACTAGGTTAGAAATTGGTTCTTTAGGTTTCTCAACTAAATCAACCACTTTACCTTCTTTTACAACTGCAACACCAAATGCAGAAACATTATTTTTCTGTTTCAACAAGATACAGTTCTCAAATTTAGTAACATTGATCATGTCTTTTCTTGAAAACAAATCATCCCCATTAATTACTAAGAATTTATTTTTAATTTCATTTTCTACAACTGCAACCGCATGACCAGTACCTAACTGTTCTTCTTGGACAACATATTTAATTTTAATGTTATGGTATTGGTCACCAATTCTTTCAATGATCATATCTTTCTTATATCCAACAACAATAATCACTTCATCGATTATACCCAACATTTGGTCCAAGTTATGTTCTAAAACTGGTTTGTTAGCTACTTCAACTAAAGGTTTTGGTTTTTCTTCAGAGAAGGGATATATTCTTGAACCTTTTCCCGCTGCTAATATTACTGCTTGCATTTTTTTATCTGTTTATTTTTAATTTTATAACTAGCCCTTTTTTGATAGATTTTGTGAATTATTAACAATATCCTTAATTTCTGATAATTTTTCAACTGAATAATCTGAATTAATAAATTCTTTTGGAATTAACTTACCCCTTCCAAATCTTGCATGAACAGTTTTCATACCTAAATTCTTAGCTGGCAAGAGGTCAGTATTAAATTTATCGCCACACACTAATATATTTCCTGGTTTGTAATTAAATTCTTTCATTATTTTTTTATAATGATCAGTTTTATCATATTCATTAGTAATAATTATTTTCTTAAAACAACCAGGATTAGATTTAAGGTGAGATATTTTCTGTAATTGAGTCTCAGAATTACCTTTAGTTACAATAACTAAATCATGATTATCTTTAAGTGATTCAATTAAACTTTTTGCACCTTCAATTTCTTTAAACTTAATGTTTTTTGGAGGTGAAGAATAATAAATTTTTTTACATTTATCCAACAAATAATTGGCCCCTTTATTTGAAAGATGATTTTTAAGATTTAACTTTGCGAGATAATAATTTAATGCAGTAGATCCATCTGAAGAGTTCATACACAAATCTAAAAGTTCTTGATTGTGAACATTAATATTTTTTGAAAATTCATTTTGAAAATCATTATGAATTAAACCAGAATCATTAATTTCATCAAGACAAGCTTTGATTTTATGAGGAATCAACGTAGAACTTGTATCAATTAAAGTATCATCTAAATCAAATATAACTAACATAATCTAACCAACTCCCTTGCAAGTTTCTTCCCATCATGCCTAATCAATCCTTTAATTGAAGTTAAATTTGCTAAAATTGCTCTTTCGTCTTGAGCCAAATCAAATACTACTGGATATTGCCCTTCTTTACGATAATGTTCCAAAGAATTACGGTTAATATTTGCTTCATTACAAATAACATAATCTACTTTTTTTTGGACATAATTTTCAATTTCAGATAAGAACTTAGAAGCTATAAAGCCATCAGTTTCACCTTTTTTTGTCATTAAATTACAAACATAAACAATTTTAGCTTTTGTTTCAAGTAAAGTTTCAGTTACGCCCTCAACTAATAAATTAGGTATCAGACTAGTATAAAGATCACCAGGGCCAATAACAATTAAATCTGCTTTCAACATGGCTTCTTTAGCTTCTTCATTTAATGTTGGTTTTGGATCTAAATAAACTTCTGAAATTTGGCCTCTTTCAGTTTCAGGAATATCAATTTTACTTTCACCGTAAATTATCTGGCCATCAGCCAATTTAGCACAAAGTTGAGCATTTTCTAAAGAAACAGGAATTACTTCACCTTCTAAACCTAAAAGTTTTGACAATTTTTTAATTCCTTCAGCAATATTACCATAATTTTTTTCTGAAGCAGTAAGAATTAGATTCCCTAAAGAATGATTATTAACTCCACCTTCAAACCTAAACTGGAATAAATCCCTTAATATTTCACTTTTTTCATCATCGGAAGATAAAGCAAGTAAACATCTCCTAACATCACCAGGGGGTAAAACACCTAACTCATCTCTTAAAATCCCTGTACTGCCCCCAGAATCGAACATGTTAACGATAGAAAATAATTGTAAAGGATATTTTTTCAATCCACGAAGAACAGTGTAAGAACCAGTCCCACCACCAATTACCACTACTTTTCTCATTAAATTAAGTTTGACTAAAGCTAGTTTTTAAGAGTTGTGAAATTGTTATGAAAATGAGTTTAAATCAAATAATCAAACAAATTTCAGCTCATTTTTCCTATACTTTACAACCCAAGAGCAAAATATTTATAAATAAACCCTAATCCCAAGCATCACATGACACATATTATGTTAATAAATCCAAATGAACTTATCAAAAGAGCTGCAGTTGAGCTAAAGAAAGGTCAATTAGTTAACCCACCAGAATGGTCAAGATTAGTAAAAACTGGTCACCATAAAGAAAGGTTACCTGAAGACAACGATTGGTGGTATATTAGATCTGCAGCAATCTTAAGATCAATAGCTAGATTAGGTCCAGTAGGTACTGAAAAACTTAGGACAAAATATGGTGGAAAAAAGAATAGGGGTAACAAACCAGAACATGTATACAAAGCATCTGGTTCAGTTATTAGAAAATCTTTACAACAACTAGAAAAATCAGGATTAATTGTTCAAACTGAAAAAGGCGTTCATAAAGGAAGAGTTTTAAGCCCAAAAGGTGTATCTTTCTTAGACAAAATTGCAGTATCAATTATGAAAGAAAATAAGAAAAAATAAATACAGATATTTAAGAGATTAAAATGGCAAGAAACAAACATCCTGCAAAAAAGAAAAGATTAATCAAATTATCTACCCAAACAAAATGGGCACCATTTTGGACAGTACTAAAAATGTATGGTAAGGGTAAAAAAGTTCATCCATCTAGACACACTGAAGTTAAAAGACATTGGAGAAGAACTAATACTAAAGCTTAATTGCTAAAGAGTTAAACTATAAAATGGCAAAAAAAGATGCTCAATTAGAAAGAACATATAATGTACCTTTAAGGAAAGAATATCAAAAGGCACCTAGTTGGAAAAGAACTAAAAAAGCAGTTAGGGCGTTAAAAAATTTCCTTGAGAAGCATATGAAAAGTGATGATGTAAGATTAAGTAAACCACTTAACGAAGAAATGTGGAAACATGGAATTAGAAACCCACCACACCATATTAAAGTTAATGTTAAGAAAGATGAAGAAGGAATTGTAAGAGCAGATTTATTTGGTGAAAAGAAAGCAGAAAAAAAGCCTGTTAAGAAAGAATTAAAAAAGGCAGAACCTGCTAAAGAAATTAAATCAAGTAAAAAAGAAGAAACTAAAAAAGCAACTCCAAAAGTCGAAAAGAAAGAGTAAATCTTTTTTCTATTAATTATTATATTATTTTAATCACCTAATTATTCTTTCCAATTCTCTTCTTACAACCCCTTTAGATCTTTTGAAATCAAAGATATACTTCAAAGTGTCCACACAAGATTTATGTGAAATTAACTGACTTAATTCATTTAAAGAATAAAAACCACATTTACTTGGAATAGTATATAATGGATGTGGCAAAGGCCTTAAATTAGATTTTGCTATAATTATACCATACCAATCTTTCTTATAATTTTTATCAGGAGATATTTTATGTATTAAATTTAACATTTCAGGTTCAATTTCCAACCCTAATTTTTGTTCTAGAACTCTTCTCGCAGCATTAAAGTAACAAGTCCCATTATCTTCAACCGCCTCAGTTAAATCTTCCCATTTTACAAAACCTCTTGCTGGACCAAAATATCTAGGATATACCGAATCTTTAGGATGATTTTTTATTATGAAAATTTTTTGATCAGAATTAATCAAATAAACATCAACATTCCTGGTATATATGTTAAGATCAGATTCATAAAAATCTAAATGTCTTAAAAAAGAATCATTTTTATCTGAAATTATAACTTCTTCTCGAATTATAGGCGATGTAATAAATTTTGTCATAAGAATAACTTGTAAAGGATTAGTATAAAAGTTTTTATTTGATTGAGTTACTGTTTAGGTTATTTAACTTCGCAACTATGCAAGATACATTTAGCACAGTTTAAGGTTTTTCTTTGAATAAAGACCATTAACAATCAATCTCTTTTCCGTATATAAAAAAATCCGCCAATAGTTGTGATTAAAATTAACATGATTGCGTAATCAGAGAATTCAGGGACAAGTGCTTGAATAGATCCAATATTAATTGTCCTTGTTGCAAGAATTGTTTCAGCCCCAGTATTATTACTGGCTGCAGCAAAATATGTATAAGCACCTTCAGCTAACCCATTTGTTGCGTTCTCACTTTGATTTATGTAAAAAGACCATTGAGTGGAATTAATTTTGTTTAAATTGGAAACATAATGCTGATATACTTCATCAGCTGAAAGTGTTCGGTTCCAAACCCTTATTTCATCGAGAGTCCCATTAAAATAAAATAAATTATCATTAGCTCCCCCTCCGCCAATGAACAGTTCATCATCATTATTAGATCCACCTAAAACAACATTATGTACGTGCGTACTATCAAGCTGACCATTTACATAATAAACTACTTGTGAACCATCTGAAGTTACAGCCACATGATACCATATGTTTGTAGAAAAATCAGTATTTGTAACTAATGCATGACCTTTTGCACTACCCCCATTATTATAATAAGCATATATCCTCAACTTAGGTTGTGAAAACCAACCCATATCCCATTCACCTATTGTTTCTGTACTATCAAACCTTTGTGAAAAAAGGTACCTATTTTGAGGATCATCATAGGGGGGAGTTAAATTAGCATATTGATCATAAGTTTTCATCCAAAACATCAATGTTCTTATTTCAGGTTTATAAGATGGCGTATAGAACATCCCACCCCCATTAAATTGATATGCTCCATTAAATTTTCCTGAATTTGTAAAGGTTGGTGAGGTGTTGTTAATTGTGATAGTGTGATTATATTCTGAGATATCAATTACAGCACCATTAGATTCACCCAAATCAGAAACATTATCAAAATTCATCATCAATACTAAAGAATCATTGAATATTGTAAAGTTTGTTCCATCCCAATTATATTTTAACTCTTGTAAATTGGATTCATTAACACTAATATTTATCCTAACAAAATCATTATCCAAAATAGATGCATTATCATTAGGAGTTGGAGAGATATAAGATAAACTTGAAGTTGCATAAACAGAACTTGTTAATAAAATAAACAACAAAGGGATTATTAGTTTTTTCATCATCTTTTATTAATAATATAATTAAATTGTTTATTAATCTTTTTACTGTTAGTGCCTTCTTTTACTAAAAGAAAACCACACAAAACATTGAGAGTCAGATCATTTTTTAAAAAGAGATATTTGAAAAGATCACAGAGGATTATTTCTTTGATAATTGAGGTTATACCCCCAAGAAAAAAATGAGATAATAACAAACATTAGTTTAATTTGAAAAATCATTGTTTATTAATATAGATTTTAAAAAAAGTTTTTGAGACTAGTTTAATTCCCAAATGAGTAAAGGTTTTCTTAAACGAAATGCAATAAAACTTGAGCAAAGCAAATTAAAAAACAATTAAATTAAAGCTACTAGTTTAATATTCACTTCTTTTTCCCAGTAAACTTATTAAAATAGCTTTGAAAATGAGATAAATATGGCTAATTTGCTTACACATGCATATTTTGCATTAAAATTAATGGAAAATCATGAACTCACAATTGATGAAGAGGATCATTTAATATTAGGTTGCATTTTACCAGATATAAGTTTAACTGGGTGGATTCATTATAGAAATACACACATTAAAGGTCAAGAGTTCTTTGAATATGTTCAGAATAGATTAAACAAATTTACTGCATTAGGGATTATTTTACATGGAGAAAGACCATTAGGTTTAGACCATTATTTTCATGGATGGCAAAATTTTATTGAAGAACATACATTTCAAGTTAAAAAAATTGCTGAAAGATATAAATCCAGTATTGGTAAAATTGATAAAATGACCATACACCATTTAATTGAATTTTCAGCAGATAATATTATCGCACAAAGAAACCCTTGGTTAGTCAAAAGAGTTACAACAGCACTAAGAAATTCGAGAATCCATCCATCAGTTACAACATTCTCATCATTCCATAAACTTGATGAAAAACTAAATAGAAAGATATTTTCCATAGTTAGTAGTAAACATTTAAACAAATTTATTTCCAACTTTGATAATGTTGAAACAGTGTCACATAGTTGGATGCATTTAAGGTTTTTCATAAATTTAAGTGAAGGGAAAGCTTTACCAATTAGTAAAAAGATTAAAAAACTGACCCAATTTTCATTTTATAATTTAAAAAGAAAAATAAGTGATAAAAATTTAACATTACTTTTCAAAGAAATAAATTTTTATTTAGAAGATAAATTAATAAACATATTAAAAAAAGCTGAAAAAGATATTATTCCCATAAAAAATGAATACTGTTCAAAAATTTATTGTTAAAGAAGCAGAAGGATTATTTGGAAAAGATCCAAACGAACGAACAGTTCAAGAATTGATCAATTCTGGAATTGTGAATATTGATAAACCTAAGGGGCCATCATCTCATCAAGTTTCTGATTATGTACAAAAGATTTTAGGAATTAAAAAGGCAGGTCATTCTGGTACATTAGATCCAGCAGTAACTGGTGTCCAACCAATTGCATTAAGTGATGCAACCAGAATCACACAATTTTTTTTAACCGCACCAAAAGAGTATGTAGGAATCATGCATTTACATCAAAAAATTAGTGTTGATAAGATTAAAGTAGTTATGGAAAAATTCACTGGAAAAATCACACAACTCCCACCAATTAAAAGTGCAGTTAAACGACAAGAAAGAGTAAGAGAGATTTATGAATTTGAAATTATTGAGATTGATGGCCAAGATGTTTTGTTCAGAGTTAAATGTCAAGCAGGTACATACATCAGAAAATTGTGCCATGATATTGGTAAAGAACTTGACATAGGTGCACATATGGCAGAACTAAGAAGAACTGCTGCAGGCCCACTTACTGAAAAAGATAATTTAATTACACTAAACGATTTAAAGGATGCTATTCATTATTGGAAAGAAAATGGAAATGAAAAATATGTTAGATATTGTATCCAACCTATTGAAAATGTATTACACCACATTAGAAAAGTATGGGTTTTTGATTCTGCAATTGAAAGTTTGTCTAATGGTAGAGATTTGGGAGTTCCTGGTGTTAGTATAATGGAAAATTTTCGAAAAGATGAATACATTGCTATAATGTCATTAAAAGGAGAACTTGTAGCAATAGGGGAATCTCAAATGTCTGCAGTAGAATGTAACATTAAGAAAAAAGGGTTAGCAGTTAAAGTTAAGAAAGTGTTTGTTAAATTGAATAAAAAGACATAAATCAATTTGTATTAAAATAACCCATACTTCAAAAAAACAGCTAATTTCTAAAAAGATTTAAATAACTAAATTTTATAATAAGTATAATTAATATAAAATAATATAAAATAATAATTTAATAAAATGGTAAATCCCGGTGCTATTTTTAGCGATATATCTTATGCAATTTCTTCCAATGCAGGAAGTTTTGCTTATACGATAGGTGGAATTGCAATAATCATCCTAATATTCTATTTTTTATTCAAAGTTTTACCAAAGTACAATGAAGATAGTTATGAAAGAGACATTTATCGAGACAGTGATAGAAACCATAGTGAATTTTGGGAAAGATATGAAGAGATTAGAGAAAATCAAAAAAGAAAAAAAGCTGAAGCTAAAGCTGCTGAAGAAGAAGCAAGAGATAGAGAAGAGCATGAACTTGCGGAAGAAGAAGCTGAAGATGAAGGACATAAAGGTAAATCTAAATCCGATAAAAAAGCAGAAGACGTTCTAAAAGATGTTGAAGACACTGAACAAGATGCAGAAGATGCTGAACAAGATATCGCTAAAGAAGAACGTGAAGTAGTAGCGGCAACTGCAGCACTTGAAAATTCTAGTGAAGATGTTATTGCTGAAATTGACAAGATGGCAGTAAATGAAGAAGTTGAACAAAAAGAGATTATAGAAATTGAAGCATTATCAAAAAGAATTAGGTCACTTAATAAATTCAATAAAATTGATTCCACTACAGCAGATTATCTTAAACAATATTTTCAATCTCTTGACAAACATATAAAACAACAAATTGGAACTGAAGAAAAAAATGAAGAAGGACACAAGAACCTTGTTTCTGAAACAAAAAAAACATTAAAAGAATTTAGAGGAGTTACTAAAGGATGCAGTAGTGAAATGGAAAAATTGAATAAAAAGTCTAAAAATGAAAAGAAAAGTTTCCATAAAGAAATAAAAGATATTGAAAAATTAATTGAGCTTAAGTCTAAAGAATTAGAAAATCAAAAAAAGGAAGGGAAAAAAGGCAACCCCAATTTAATATTACAATTAGAAAGAGAGTTAGGGTTATTACATAAAAACACGAACAATTTTAAAGTTTTAAATTCAACATTAGAAACTACATTAAATGATACTAAAAAAGAAATTGAAAAATTAAAAGAGATTATTAGGAGCGTGTTTAAGTTTTCTGGAAAATTATATAGATTTAATAGAAAGTTGAATGAAAAAGAAGAAGATGTAGGAAAAAGAATTTCTAAATTGAAAGATGCCCAAAATAAAATTTCTGATTCTATTAATCATTTTGAAGGAGAAAGAAATATTCATGGTACAGTAATTAAATTTTCTCAAGAAATTGAAGAGTACTTCTTGACATATAAAGAAGTTATCGAAGCAGACCTAGGATTTCAGAATAAAATTAAAGAACTGTTAGAAGATTACTATTTAACTATTAAAAAAATGAAAACTTACACTTTATTATTGATTAGTTTAGAAGATTCTGAAAAAGCAATTGATGATGCAATGGGAGCAATAAATACTTTGATAGGAATTATGTTTAAAGAAGATGTTAGTGGTAGTTTACAGAAATTGAATAAAATAATAAAGGGGAATGAAGTATTATTAGATTATGAAAAAATGATGGACAAAAAATTAGCAGCATTAGAAGAAGAAAATGAACAACAGATTATGCAAGCTACTGAAAAAATCAAAATTATAATTGGAAAAAGTGAAAAACTAATCTCAGAAAATAATAAGTTAGAAAAACAAGAACAACAACAATTAGGTAACACTATCGGAACAATGGTAAACAGAAAAGTTGCAATTGATGAAAAATATGGTTCCAAGGTTCAAACTTTTGAACAAAGTCTAAAGAAAAGAAATGAACAAGCAGCAGCTGCTTACAAACAAGCTTTAGCAGCTTAGATTATAAATTATGAAAAATCAAAAAGAGGTAATAGTATGGCAAAAATAAAGATTAAAAATGGTCCATTTTATTTAGGACAAAAAGAAAAAGATTTAACTCTTAAAGAAGCAATTTCAGCTTTAAATAACAAAGAGTTTGACAAGGCAATAGAGATTATTGATTTAAACTCGAATTTTCTTAGTGATGAATTCCATGATACAAGATCACTAATTGGTCAGATTAAACTTATAAGTGGCATTACTCAAAAACACCAAGCTTACTTAAAAATGGCTGAACATGAGATTAAAAGAGCCAAATCAAGATGGTTAAGTGGTTCCAAGGAAGAACATATAACAGTTGCAAAAAATTATTTAGAAGAAGCACAAAGATTGGCAAGTAGATGTAATGCACAGATTAGGGGTGTTATGATAAGTTTTAAAAAACTCAAAGTTGATGCTTCAAAAGTAATCAAGTAAGAATTTTTTTATATTATCTTTTTAATCTAATTTTAATAGGTTAACTAAAACAGTTCTATTACCATACCTTCATAGCCAGGATTAACTAATTTAGTACCATCAATTTCATCAACTACACCAAAATTTTCATGGATATGTCCAGCAATCACTAGTTTAGGTTTCATTCTTTCAATAAATTTTCGATAATCTTTATTACCAACGTAACGATCGTTAATCAAATCAAGTTTGGTTTTGTATGGTGGGCCATGAGTCATAAAAATAATTTTCTTACCTTTATATTTACCATACCATTTTCGAGCAATTTCTCTAAAATCAGAGTCTGATGCTGCAAAACCACCACCACCATAAGACAATATAATAAAATCGCCAATAATTAATGCTTTCTTGTTAACATCTTCACAATTAGAATAATCTTTTACAGTCTCTCGATAATTTTTACTTTCTTCATGATTTCCAGGGATTAAATAAACTGGCTTATTAATTGAGTTTAATCTTTTCAAAATAGCCCTCATATTAGCTTCAAAAGAAGTAAAATCTCCCGCTATTAAAACAAACTGAATATCATCTTGCTTAGCTCTTTTTACGAGTTTTTTAAGAAGTCCAGTGTCACCATGTAAATCTGCAAAAGTTAGGAATTTCATGTTTAAAATTTATTTTACTCATTATTTTTAAAATATATTTAAAAAAAAAAGAATTAATTAAAGGAAAATTATTCTTCCTTATTTTCTTCAGTTTCTTTTTCAGTAGAATCTTCTTCAACTTTCACAGCAGGTTCAGTTTCTTCTTTAGTTGTTTCTTCTTCAACTACTGGTCCTTCACTTTTTTCTGACTGTTCAGTTTCTTCTGTTGCTACAACTACTTCTTCTGTGTTTTTTTCTTCAACTGCAGATTCTTCTGTTAACTTTTCACTTTTATCCATAACTAAAGTTTTGCCCTTACTATCAATTAACCTAACTGACCTAATTACAACTTCTTTTACAGGATAAATTTTGTTAAGTTTTTTCTTAATACCTAATTGAGTTCTAAGATTCACTAAACTGTTAATAAAATTTTCAAAATTAGTTGCTACCACTACTTCTTCTAACAAATCATTAATAGTGGTTCTGATTGTTGATCCAGTTGATCTTTTATTTCTGTTAAGAGTTACAATCAAAGTTTTAACTACCATTTGTTCGCCAGATTTGTTTGTAAATTTGAATACACTATCTAACCGAGATGTTCTTTTTCTAACAATTCTTTTGATATAAGTTGGAACAACTTCATAACCAACAGTACTAGTTTGAAGTGTTTGTCCTTTAGTATCTTTAATTTTTAAAGAAATGTGAATGTTTTGATCTTTCATAGACCCAGTTAATGATTTTAAATTAACTTTCATTACTCGACCGATTGCTTGTTCAGATTTATCTAAATAAGTTTCCCCAATTTCTTTCATACCAAAAATTGTTGGTGAAACTACTTTAAACCATGTTTTTTTCTTAACTTTAATTTTACTTTGTTTTTTCTTATCCTTTTTTGCCATTTTTTACTAGTGGAACCTCATTAATTTTCATTTAAATTAGTCTTTGAATCAGTTAGATACCCGATAATTGTTAATTTGAAGTTAATTTAGGGTATTTATTTAAAAAGGTTTTGGATAAAGAATTGATATGTTGAAAACCAAACAAGATATTAGTTTATACTTAAGTTAAATTATTTCCAATAAATCAAATAATTAATAGAATAAAAGTAAGGAGTATTAAAATTAGAAAAAATCATTACAAGTATGGTTTAAATTCAATTAAATCTTCCCTATTTGGAACCAACCTTCTTAATTCTGGATGAAATATTTTTCCAGAATTAATTATCAAACCATCAGTAGGAAGTTCTTTACTATATGCTAATGATTGAATTATTTCAACTAGTAAATCAGAAACCATATTAAAATATGCATATGATGCTCTTTTAGCAGTACTAAGCCCACCAGGTATCATCCCAACAGTATTGTAAAGAACATGAGTGTTGGGTAATTTATCTAAAGGACAACTATTATCAAAAGTATGGTTCTCTGGACCAACCCAATAAAATTTATTTGGCTCACCCCACCTGGACTCAAACGTGTAACGTACCCCTCCTTGGATAGGATTACCTTCACAATCCTTAGTACTACTTAAATCAGGATCACAAGTAATATCTGCAAGAACTGCCCCCTCTTTAATATTTGTTAAAATTTCTTTAGTGATAATCCTAGAGTTCCCTGGTTTCCATTGTGTTGCATTAATTATCCCATCATAATTAGAGATTAATTCTAATAATTTTTGCGGATTATTTGTAACATCTTTGTATAATAAATCATAACCAATCCCTGCTTGTTCTAATTCTTCCCTTGCACCCGTTGCAGCCCTACCATTTTCCCCACCAAAAATAGCAATCTTAAGTTTTTTTTCATCTGAACCAATTTTTTCGTAAGCTTCATGCACCATATCTTCATCAGAACCTTCAACAGATGGGAAAAAATGAAAAGCTCCTTTTTTATCAGAATCCTTGCCAGGGGTTCTTATTTGATAAGAAAGTTTTATTCCCTCCATTAATAATCTTGCTCCACCAACACCAGAATAATAACCTGTAGTTTCCCCCTCTCTTTTTTGAATTTTACAAGTTTCAGGCGAATAAGCAGTTACGTTCCCAGCATTAAGTAAAGCTCTTAACTGTTCAATACCTTGACCTTTTTCAACATGAGCATAGAATACATTAATCTTACCAGAAGCAATACCATATTGGGGCCTTTGTTTAACATCAACTAAAATATCTGAGCGCTTTAACAAGTTTTCAAGATCAACAATTTCAGCACCAACTTCTTGGTAATTTTCATTTGAGTAACTAGCTCTCTTTCCAGCAGAGTCTTCTATAAGAAAATTTAATTTATAATTAGAAGAAAAATCTAATCGATCTAAAAGTTCATTGATACAAAAAGGAGGAAGAGAAACCCTATTATCACCTTTTTTTAGAGTTAACGGAACACCAACATTAATAATATTTTTCACAAGACAATTAATTCTAAATAGACTTATATTTATTTCGCTTCTTGAAACATTAAAAGAAAAAGATAGTTTAATTAACTAAATTAAGAACATTATTAAATGTTAAATTGAGTTTAAGAAGATAATTTCAGAGTATGGAAATAAATAAATAGTTAATATATTGTTTTTTATTCAATGATAAGGAGAAACATACCTTTGAAGAGAGTATGCCTTTATTAAGTTATGACACAAACCAACCAAAGCCGGATTAATTTTACTAAAGAATTTGACAATTTAACAAAAGACTTATAATTATAAAAAATAACATTTTAATTAAAATGATCCCATATCTACAAACAACATCATTTACTTGTGCAGCATCTTCTTTACTAACAGTTATGCACAATTTTAATCCAAAGATAGAATTAAATAAAGAAAATGAGTTTGAGATTTGGAGGAAAACAGCACTTTTACCAACCAGAGCATCATCAATTTTTGGATTAGCTAGTTTAGCTAAAAAAATAGGTTTAAATTTTAAAGTAGTTGTAGAAAAAGAAGAGTATGATTTCCCAGATTACAGATTTTATAGGTATAAAAAAACTGATATTGAACATGCTAAATATCTGGAGAATTATTATTTACAAAAAGCAAGGAAAAATGAAGTTAATGTCGAAGTTAAACCGATTAATAAAGAAGACATATTAAAAGAATTAAATGAAAGTAATTACTTAATACTAAGAGTTAATGTTAAACCGATTAGAAAATTAAAGAAAAACACATCCAATTATATCGTTGTTAAAGGTTATAAAGATAACCATTTCGAAATTATTGATCCACGATTAGGATTTTTATCTATACCTGAAACAGTTTTTGATGAAGCTTTCCAAACATTAGAAACTAAAAAGTATAGAGATAGTAGAATGATTGTATTTAAGAAATAAATACATTTGTTAATTTCTAAGTAAAAATTATTAAAATATAGATTAACCAAATGACCAATATGCCCAGATTTAGTTTCTTTGTGAATTAAAAGCAAAATTATGCTTAAATGCAAATAAAAAAGTAGTAGAACTAGCTTCGCCGTTGATTAAAGGATTAAAACTATAGTTAAAATACAAATCAAGGCAACAACAACATACGGAATACAGAAAGGTTTAAATATTTCAAAGATTTACCTAATTAAAAATAATTTTACAAAAAAGCAAATATGTGCGTTTTTTGTAAAAAAAAAAGAGGCGTTTATGAAATTAACAACCGGATTAGAGTTAGAATTTCATTTGATGGATGAAAATGGATTTCTTATGAATGCAGCACCTGGAATCTTAAATGATAACAGAAGCGAGGGATTATTATATGATGAAGCTGCTAACACACAAGTTGAAATTAATTCTGACCCTGCTGAATCAATTGCAGAACTTCACGAGGGATTATTACAAAAAATAAATTTGGTAGAAGGTATATTATCAGACCACAATGTATTAGCGTCACCATTTGCGATAGAAAATGGTGCAGGAAAAGGAACACAATTAAAGAATACAAATAGGTTTGGACAATATGAATCAATTATTGGAGAATCAAAAAAAGATTTATTATTAGGAATCAGTGGGACACATTTACATCAATCACAGATACACGGAAAAAAACTAGAACAATATTGGTTATTACAATCATTGGATTCATTATCGTATGCAACCACATCAACTTCACCAATATTTAGAAATGGAATAAATAACATTAACAATTATAGAATATTAAGTACTAGGCATGGAGCATTTAAAAATTTCCCTTTACATGGACAGTTACAAGATTATCCAAAAAATTTAGAAGAGATTAATGTGATGAATCAAGCAAGATATTTAGATTGGCTATCCAAAGCAGAAAATAAAACAAATTTTGAGACTCATTTTGCCCCAGACAATACAGGATATCACCCAATTAGAAAAAGAGACCACATAGGACCAACTGGGACATTCGAAATAAGAAGTTTTGACATCGCACCATTAAACTATTTACTAGCTTCTGCAGCCCTTTACAAAGGAGCTACAAAAAGCATGACTGAAAGAGACATACCAGTAGAGATAACAAAAAAAGATTTAGATTACAAGTTTAGTAAAGACAAAATTGTTTTGCCAAACATAGACACATTAAGATTTTTTGAAAGTGAAGCAATTAAGTATGGGTTAAAATCAAAACATGTTTCAGATTACTTAAGAGCAGTCCTTAATTTTTCGGAACAAGGTTTGTCAAAAGAAGATGCAATGTATTTAACACCAATAAGAGAAATGTTAGATACTAAATTGAACCCATCATCATTGATTATGCAACACATGAGAGACAGAGGTTATCAAGGACATCACTTTAACCCTGAACAATCAGCAAAAGCTAACCTATATGTAAGAAATTTGCATGAAAATAGTTTAAGGGAGAGGATTTATTAACTTTAATTTTATGATTTATTATAATTACAGAGGCAGATAAAATGTGTAGAATGATTTTAGGCATTGGTGAAATAGAGATAGATATTCTTCTCCAAGGAATTATCAACATGGCTGAAGATAATAATTTCAAACATGAAAGAAATGAAAAAGAAACATTTCAACATGGGGATGGATGGGGGATTGGTTACTTATTAAATGACCAAATTTTGGTTAAGAAATCAATAAAAGAGATTTATTCTAAAAAAAATAGAACTATTAAAAAATATCAAAATTTAAAATCAAATATTTGTATGATACATGCAAGGAAAAAAAGTGTTGGAGAACTATCAAAAGAAAATTGTCATCCTTTTTCTAGATCATTAAAAAAGGAGAAATTTGTATTCTGCCATAATGGCACTGTAATAAGCGGGTTTAATATTGGAAGATTCAAACCAAAAGGAGACACTGATTCTGAAAAATTATTTTTAACAATAATAAATAAAATTGGTATTTTGCAAAAGAAAGAACCAATAAAAAATAATCAAAAAGAAAATGATTTGATTATCAAAGCAATTAAAGAGGTATTAAATTCTATTCAAACTAGAAAAGGTACAAATATTTTTTTTAGTTCAAAAGATAAAATATATATTGGATTAAAAGATTGCGCCATGCCAAAATATTACGAAATGTGGATAGCTAAACAAAAAGATAATTTAATCATAAGTTCTGAAAAATTAAAATGTGCAACACAATTTAATTGGGGAAAAATCGAAACAGGAAAAATCTTGAAGATAGATAATAAAAACCTTAACATTAAAGAATATTCTTTATGAAAAGAGTAATCAAATTCCATAATTTATTTAAAGTAACAAAACTGGTTAGTTTTAAAATGAAAATCGGAGTAATTAAAGAAACTAAAGTAAAAGAACATCGTGTTGTTCTGATTCCAGAAGATGTAAAAAAACTCATTGAAGCAGGACATGAAGTTTACATAGAAAATAATGCGGGGTTAGAAGCAGGATTCAATAATGAGGATTACCAAGAAGCAGGCGCAATCATTGTTTCAACAGAAGAAGTATACAATATGACAATGCTTTGTAGGGTTAAAGAACCACCAATCTCCTCTTTAAAAGAAGATCAAATTTTAGTAGGATATCTTCATGTTGAAAAAAATCAAAATCCAGAACTTCTTAACGCGTTACTGGAAAAAAATGTAACTGCTTATGCCATGGAAGAGTTCAGAAGTCAGAAAAACCCCAATATTAGATTAATTGGTTTAGGGTTTGAAGCAGGTGTTGTTGGAATGTTTGAAGGATTAAGAACATATGGTAAAATGTTAGAAGAAAAAGAATTAGAAAATCCATTTCATAAAGTTAAATCAATGTGGGAATATCCTAATAAAACTGAAGCATACTTGGCCATTAGAAGAATCAATCCAAAAAAGATTAAATTCAAAGTTGCAATTGCAGGTTATGGAAAAGTTTCCAAAGGTGCCCAGGAAGTTCTTGCTCAAGTCAGTTGTCCCCCTTTGATATTACGAGAAGAAGATACCTACAGAGCTAAAATTATGGGAAATGATTTTGCTTATATCTGGAAACACTTACCAGAAATAGATATTTTTGTTAATGCAATTGTTTGGAAACCAGGACAAGAAAGAATTTTAACAAATGAAGACCTAGAAAAGATGACTAACGATTCTTTGATCATAGATGTTTCCTGTGATGCAGGTGGAGGGATACAAAGTTGTAGACCCACTTCTTGGGAGAATCCAACCTATGATGTTAACACAAGTAATAAGAAAAAAATTAAATTTTATTGTGTAGATAATTTACCCTCAGCAATGGCACATGATGTTTCGATTAGTTTGAGTAGAATGGCAGTGAAGCAGATACTTAAAATTGCTAATGGAGAAGAAGTCACATCAGGATTAATGACCAAAGAAGGTAAATTTGTTTATACACCTGTTTAATTTTTTATTTTATTATGATTTTTATTCTATCCATTAACTTCAAACCCTTTCTTCCTCAAAATCTTTCTTACAGAATTGTCAATCCTATCTTCAGAAATTTCTCCCTCTAAAATTGCTTGTTCAATAACTTCAATCATATGATATATTTCGTTAGGGTCTTCATCAAAATTTAAAATAATGTCGTGCCCTGCTAAAACTAAATCAACATACAATTGATCTTTATCTTCATAATAACTTAACAAACCTAACATATTAATTTCGTCAGAGATTACTAAGCCATCATAATTATTTTTAAAATTGTAAATTACATTTGGTGATACAGAAGAGGGATACCCTTCAGAATTTATTGCCCCACTAACTATTAAATGGCTCACCATTACAAGACTAGGTAAACCTTGCCCAGTAGTCCCATAAGAGAGTAATTGGTTATAAGGATACAAATCATTTTCAGTTATTTCTGCAACTACTAAATTTTCATGAGGATCTAACGTTACTAAAGTTTTTCCAGGATAATGTTTAATTGTAGATAAAACACCTTCTGATTCTAGTGCTGCAACATAAGCTCCAGCTAATTCAGTTACTTCTTCCTTCTCACCTGGAAACGTCCTACATTTCCAGATATTATCTTCCAAGTCCACAACTGGTGCAAAATTAAGGTTAAACCCTAAACTAGAAAGATATTGACCTTCTTCAAAACCCTTAGCAGTAGATTCTTCTAAATTTGTAATATTAGAAGTGATTGTAAAGTTCCTGTAATTAGCAAAAGGATTTAAACATCCTTCCAGATCCACAGTTACAAAGAAAGGTATATTCATACCCTCTTGAAAATCAGAGATTGTATCAATAAATGTTTCTTCTGAGTCCATTGCAAAAAAATGAACACCACCAAGTTGCATTTTTTGCCAATATTCTAAATTATGTACACCACCATGAGTTATTATCATTTGAGCAACTTTTTGTTGTAAAGTCATATTATTTAATTTAATAGAATTATCTTCTTCAAAAAGAATGTCTGAAAGATCTGGTATAAAATAACCTTTCGCTTGAGCCAAATTCATTGATGCTAAAATAATTGTGATAGTAAATAAAATCAAAAATAATTTAAATTCTTTATCTTTGAAATAAAATTTATTCGAACCGAACTTGTTTGAAGAATTACCAGTCAGATTAGTCTTACCACTATTTTTTTGATTTATTTTCTTACTAACCTTACTTATACTTCTTTTCTTTGTCACCATATTTTAATTAATCTGTACCCCAATAATTTTGATTTTTACAATATCTGTAAGCATTATTGTTAAGATAATAGTTCATATTGTTACCATCGCCAGTTTTACAGATTACATCTGTCGATAATATTTTTGAAACAATTTCATCGGCATCTGTAGTTTCAGAAAAAAGTTCAATCTCAAATTCTTTTGAAACACATTCTAACTGTTTTCTTGATTCATGACAACACAAATCAAGATTAATTTCAGAATAATCATCTTGCCAATTAGCAATACAGATTGTATCTTCCGTGTCAAAAGTATTGTAAAGTGCAAACCCTAAATTAGGTAAACTCACTCCAAAAAGGTTTAAAACTAATAAGAAAGACAAGATTATCAAACCAATGTTAACGATACCCAACACCCTTTTTACTTGTTGTTCTTTAAGTTTGACATTTGTCCCTTTAGCAGATTTGACGACATACTTTTTAGCAGACATAACTAATAAAGTAAATAATTTACTTATATAAGCTTTTTTATAAAAACAGTTCTAATGTTTAGATGTTATTTCAAAAGAAACTTATTTAAAAGCGAAAGAATAACTAAGTAGATATGAAAATAAAAACTTATACTAACCCCGCATGTCCTTGGTGCATTGAATTAAAGGCTTGGTTAAAAAAGAAAAAGATTGAATACGAAGATTTAGATATAACTGAAGAAGATGAATTTAGAGAAGAATTAGTTGACAAAACAGGCCAGTTAGCAGTACCAGTAGTTCTAATTGGAGATAATTTTGTGGTTGGTTTTAATCCTAAAAAGATTGAAGAATTGATTAAAAATCAAAAAGAGTAAATTAATTTTTGTTTTTATAATGATTTTATTCGATAAGTTTATAAGTCATATTATTTCTATTAGTATAATTAATTATTAAAATATAAAATTTAATAAAATATAAATGAATTAATATAGGGGTGCATATTATGAAAAATTTATTTTCAAAAACCAAATTATTTTCTTTATTAATGATATCATTACTTTTCATTTCATTGATATCAATATCTTCTTTTGCTGAAACACCATCATTTAGTGTAACAATGATGTCTCAAAACCCAGACCCTGTTGAACCAGGCCAAACTGTAAAAGTTAAGTTTAAAATTGAAAATGAGGGATCACAAACTACTGATGATGTTATCGCAAAAATCGACCCACAATATCCATTTGAGATTTATGGAGATGAAATTGAAAAGAATTTAGGAAGAGTTTCTGCTTCTTCAACAAATACAGAAGTATCATTCACATTAAAAGTTGATGAAGATGCAGTTGAAGGAAACACCGAATTAGATTTCGAATTACAATTCAGTGACAGTTCATCAATTACCTATGATGATGGTGAATTTACAATAGATATACAAACCAATGATGCAGTTTTAGATATCTCTTCTATTGAGTTAAACCCAGAAACAATCTCTCCTGGTGATACTACCAAGATTAGTTTTATTGTAAAAAATGAAGCTGATTCTTTATTAAAAGATATTACTTTCAAATTAGAATTGAATGATGATGATTTACCTTTTGCACCTTATCAATCATCTTCAGAAAAAAGAATTGATCAATTAAATTCAGATTATCAAAGTTCATTAAATTTTGAGATAATATGTTCACCAGATGCAGAAGTAGGCCTGTATAAAATTCCCCTTAACATAACATATTATGATGAAAATGGAAATTCTTATACTTCAGAGGACTTATTAGCAATAACAGTATCTGAACAACCAACCCTAAAATCCTACATTAAAAAAACTGAGATTTATAGTTCAAATCAACAAGGAAAAGTTACTATCCAAATTGCTAACACTGGAATTAGTAACATTCAAAGTTTAGAAATGCAATTAATTAATAGTTCAGATTATAAACTTCTTTCTCCAAGCGATTATTTTTATTTGGGAGATTTAGATGCTGACGATACTGAAAGTGAAGAGTTAAATATTTATGTTGCGGATCCGGAGAGTGGTGAAGTTAATATTCCCATAAAATTAAGTTATTTAGATGAAAATAATCAAGATTACGAAGAATATTTTTATCTTGATTTTGAATTATATTCTGATGACGAACTTAGTTTGTATGGGCTCTCAAGTAATGGTAACTCAAGTTATATTTACCTCATTGTAGTTCTAGTTCTTGCTGGAGGTGGCTACTACTGGTATCGTAAAAGAAAAAAGAAATCTTAACAATGATTAAAGATTACTTTTTATTTGCGTATAAAAGTGCTAAGAACAGAAAAATTCGTTCTTGGTTAACCATGATTGGCATTTTCATAGGAATTGCCGCAGTTGTAGCTTTAGTTTCTTTATCTCAAGGAATGCAGGAAGCTATTAATGAAGAGTTTGTTAAATTAGGCAGTGATAAATTAATTGTAAGTGCAGCAGGAAGTAGTTTTGGGCCCCCTGGAACAGCAGTATCAAACCCACTAACAATTGATGATGAAGAAATTATTGAAAGAACCAAAGGTGTTGATGTTGCAGTTGGAAGATTGTTAAGAAATGCAAGAATAGAATTCTCAGGAGAAATAATTTATGATTATATTATTTCAACTCCAGACGATAATGAGGGATTAGAACTCGCCATAGAATCTAACGATTATGTTATTGAAAGTGGAAGGATGTTAGACAAAGATGATAAATTTAAAATTGTTTTAGGATACAATGTTGCAGATGATATGTTTGATGAAAAAGTAGAACTCAGGGACAAAATAAATATTCAAAATCACAATTTTGATGTTGTAGGAATTCTAGAAGATTCAGGCAACCCACAAAAAGATGACACTATATTAGTTCCAGAAGTTGCAGTTAGAGAAATTCTTGATATTGAAAATGAGTTTGATATTATCCCATTAAAGGTTTTGCCAGGAGAAGATTTAGATACAGTTAGTGAAAATTTAGCAGAAGAATTGAGAAAATTCAGAAATGTTGAAGAGGGAAAAGAAGATTTTAGTATTCAAACACCAGGAGATATTCTTGATGCATTAAATAACATTTTAGCAATCGTTCAAGGAGTGTTGGTGGGTATCGCGGCTATATCTTTGTTAGTAGGCGGAATTGGAATTATGAATACAATGTATACTGCGGTAAGTGAAAGAACCAGAGAGATTGGAATTATGAAATCGTTAGGTGCAAAAAATAATGATATCCTTTACATGTTTATGATAGAATCAGGATTTTTAGGTTTTTTTGGAGGAGTAGTAGGAGTGCTGTTAGGATTTGGGATTAGTAAATTAGTAGAATATGTTGCATACCAAATGTATGGGAGTTCATTAATACAAGCACAGTTTAGTCCATTCCTCTTAATTGGGATGTTAATGTTTGGATTTTCAGTAGGAATGCTTTCTGGAATGTTTCCAGCTAGGCAAGCAGCAAAACTTAAACCAGTAGATTCATTAAGGAAATAAATTAAGTAAGAATATAATCAACATAATTAAATTTAAAAAAAGATAAAATATCAAAATGATTAAAGACTATTTCAAATTACCCTGGAGAGAGATTAGAAGAAGAAAGTTAAGATCAGTGTTAACTTTAATTGGTATTTTCATAGGTATTGCGGCAATTGTTTCTTTAATCACGCTGGGTCAAGGTTTAGAAAATGCAATAACTCAACAATTTCAATCTTTAGGTAATGATAAGTTGTTGATATATGCAAAAGGTAACCCCTTCAACGCAGGTTTATCAAATGGGGCTATAACAATTACGGAAGATGATTTAGAGGTAGTAAGAGATACGCCAGGAGTTTCTATTGCAGCAGGAATGATTTATACAACTGCAGGAATAGAATTTAATGATAATGTACGTTATGCTTTTGTATCTGGAATCCCAACCGATGAAGAAGAAAGAAAATTGGTTGGAGAATCTCAAAGTTATCATGTAATGGATGGAAGATTCATTGAAGATGGAGATAAATATAAAGTTGTTTTAGGTAACGAATACAGTAAAGAAATATTTATGGGGAAAATTGTAGAGACTAGTGATAAAGTATTAATCAACAATCAAGAATTTAAAGTAGTGGGGATTCTTGAAAAGATTGGTTCTCCACCAGACGATCAATCTGCAATGATCCCATTAGAAGCATATCAAGAAATTTTTAATTCAGGAAATGAAATTGGGTTAATAATTGCTCAAACAGAAGTTGGAGAAGATTCATCCAAAATTGCAAAAGAAGTAGAAAAAGAATTAAGAGAGTATAGAGATGTTGATGAGGGTGAAGAAGATTTCACCGTTGAAACACCTGAACAATTGATGGAAAGTTTTTCATCTATCCTTAATATTATTCAAGCAGTATTAATTGGAATTACAGGAATTTCTTTGTTAGTGGGAGGGGTAGGTATTATGAATACCATGTATACTGCAGTTTTACAAAGAACAAGAGAAATTGGAATTATGAAAGCATTAGGTGCAAGAAATAGCCACATAATGTGGTTATTTTTAATTGAATCAGGATTATATGGATTAGGCGGAGGATTATTAGGAATTATTGTAGGAATCGGATTTGCTAAAATTACAGAAAAATTATTTGAGATTGCAATCGGACCTTCATTCTTATCAATAGAGATAGACATATCTTTGATATTAGGAACATTAATATTTTCATTTATTGTTGGAAGTTTATCTGGGATTGCACCTGCTTGGCAAGCATCAAAATTAAAACCAGTTGATTCATTAAGATATGAATAAAAGGAGTAAATAAAATGAAGAAAAAAAGTGACAATCAAAAATCAAAAAACCACAAAACTAAAGATAATACAATTATAGAACTCAAAGATGTTTGGAAAACTTATAAATTAGGAACATTATCTTTAGATGTCTTGAGAGGGATTAATATTAAGATAAAAAAAGGAGAGTTTGTTGCAATTGTTGGCCCGTCGGGAAGTGGTAAATCAACTTTAATGAACCAAGTAGGGGTGTTAGATATCCCAACAAAGGGACAAGTCTTATTAGATGGACATGACATTTCTAAATATTCTGAATCTGAACTAGCGCAGATTAGGGGTAAAAAGATTGGTTTCATTTTTCAACAATTCAATTTAATTCAAACCTTAACTGCTCTTGAAAATGTTATTTTACCAACTATATTTCAAAACGTAGAGGAAGAAACAAGAACAAAAAGAGCTAAAAAACTTCTTATAAATGTAGGATTAAGTGACAGGATGAATCATAAACCTAGTGAGTTAAGTGGTGGTCAACAGCAAAGAGTTGCAATATCTAGGGCATTAATTAACGATCCAGAAATTATTTTGGCTGATGAACCTACAGGAAACTTAGATTCAAGTTCAGGAGAACAAATAATGAACGAATTATCTGAATTACATTCTAAAGAAGGAAAGACAATTATATTGGTAACACATGACAATGAGTTAATCCATTATGCAGATAGAGTAATACATGTTAAAGATGGACAAGTGCTTAAAGAGATTAGTAAAAAAAAGAATGTTTAAAAAACACTGGTTAACAATGACAATTAATAATTACAATGATTACTAGTTATCCTCTTAAAAATAGGGTATCCAACTTATTCTTTAAAATATCTAAATATTTATAAAGTAATTTCTGAATTTAATCTTATCGAGGGGTGATTTTTCATGGAACAAAAGCAGTTAGATGAAATAGACGAATCATTCTTTGGTGAAGAAATCATTGAAGATGAAGAACCAAAGATAAAAAAGTCTAAAAATAAAAGTAAAAAATCTGATAAAATGGCAGAGAAAAAATCAAAAGAAAAAAAGAAAGAAGAACCTTCTAAAAAAAGTGAAGTTGTAATTGAAGAACCTAAACTTGAAGAGAAGAAGGAAGAAGTAAAAATTGAAACTATTTCTGATGAAAAAATTGACCCTTGGGCAGATGAAGATAAATCCACAGGAAGTTTGTTTGGTCAAATATCCACTTGGCAAGCAGTTGCAGGAATTTTAGCAATTTTGTTAATATTCTCAATATTTACTTATGGATTCAGATTTTCAGATTCTGAACAAGGAGATGCAATTTCATTATCAGAAGCAGAAGGATTAGCATTAGAGTATATTAACAGTGAATTATTGCAAGCACCTTTTGTTGCAGAACTAAAAGATTCTGAAGAGTTAGATAATATATATCGATTTTCATTAAATATTGGTGGACAAACCATTGATTCTTATATGACAAAAGATGGAACTATGTTATTTCCACAAGGTTTTGAGATTGTAAATGGGAATGTTGAAGTTTCTGAAGGTAATGAAGAAGATACTTCTGAAGCAATGGACATGACAGAATTAATGGATGACGATGCAGTTAAAGGAGATGTAGATGCATTAGTAACAATCGTAGAATTTAGTGATTATGAATGTCCTTTTTGTGGTAAGTATGTTGAAGAGACTATGCCTCAGATAATGGAAAACTATGTTGATACAGGAAAAGTAAATTATGTATTCAGAGATTTTCCACTAAGTTTCCACGCTGATGCTCAAAAAGCGGCTGAAGCAGCTGAATGTGCTGGTGAACAAGACATGTACTGGGATATGCACGACATATTGTTTGAAAATAGTAATGCTTTAGATATTGACAGCCTAAAATCTTACGCAGAAGAGATAGGATTAGATACTGAAGAGTTTGATTCCTGTTTAGATAATGGTGACATGGCAGACGAAGTTGAATCTGATATGGCTGCAGGTGCAGAATTTGGTGTACAAGGAACTCCAGCATTTTTCATCAATGGAGAATTAGTTAGTGGGGCCATGCCTTATGCAGTATTTGAAGAAGCAATTGAAGCAGCTTTAGCAGAAGTTACTGGAGATAATGTAGAAGACACAGTAGTAGAAGTTGAAGAGGAAGAAGAAGTAATTGAAGAACCAGTAGCTGAAGAAGAGGAAGAAGAAGTAGTGATAGTAGAAGAGGAAGAAACAGAAGAAGAAATGGCTGAAGAAACTGTTGAAGAAGATACAACTACAGCAACTACATCATTTTCAGTATCAGCTAAGAAATGGATGTTTAGCCCTCAACAGATTACTGTTTCTGAAGGTGACGTTGTTAGTTTGACAATTATTCCTGAAGCACTAGACTTTACTTTTACATTAGAAAGCTTTGGTGTTGAAGAAGAAGTTTCTGGAACTACAACCATTCAATTTACTGCAGATGCAACAGGAGAATTTGATTTTACTTGTAGCAGTTGTGAGGAGTGGAGAGGAATGACTGGAACTTTAGTAGTTGAATAAGTCAAACAAAAAACAAGTAAAGTTTATTAAAAACTTTATTTTTTTTCTATTTTATTATGGCAATTGAAAAAAAGTGGATGAAAATAGTATATTTAACCTTAATGGTCCTAGTAGCAGCTGGGTTTACATTACCTGGAATAATGTATTTTGGTGGAGGGAGTTCTGATAGTAATACAGTGACAGTAGGTAATGATAGAATTTGTTCAACAGACATAGAATGTTATCTTACTTGTGAGGGTGAATTAAAAGCTTCTTTATGCTATCAAAACTTGTGTGAAATTAATAATTGTAACGAAGAAAGTAATTATGATTCAGAAGGATTTACATTTAATTTGAATATTGAAATTAGTGGAGAACACATTGATTTAAGTGAAAGAAGTAGTGAATATAATATTTTTGCAGAATTTTCTGAAATTAGTAATACTGGAAATGAAGTTAATATCCATACAGATTTCTTATCGATGAACCAAATTCTTGAAAAAGTAGGAATGGGCTTAAGCAGTCAATGTATTACAATAGATGGGACAACTTATTGTAGAAGCGACAGTTATGATTTAACATTTACAGTTAATGGTGAAGAAAGTTATAGTTATGGGAATGTTGTACCAGAAGAGGGAGATGTTATTAAGATTACATTTACTTGATTTTTATTTTAAATTATTTATAATTTTTCTGAACAGTATCGCAATTTTAACACAATATCCCTCCATAACACACAATATTTATATAGCATAAATTTTGCTTTAACTTCTATGAATTTCACAACAATTACTAACTTTATCGATAAGATAGGAAAGATTGCTAACCTTTCTGAGAAAGAATTAAAAATTCTTAAAACAGCAAGAAGAGAACATACAGCAGAATTGAAAGTTAATGAGAATAAATATCTTGCTTACAGGGTACAATTTAATGATGCTCGCGGTCCAACAAAAGGTGGAATCAGATACCATCCTGAAGTTGATTTAGATGAAGTTAAAGCATTAGCTTTTTGGATGTCGTTAAAAACTGCTGTTGCAGATGTTCCTTATGGTGGTGCCAAAGGTGGAATTACAGTTAATCCAAAAGAGTTAACAATTCAAGAGTTAGAAGAATTAAGTAGAAAATGGATCAGAGCATTCCATGAACATATTGGTCCAACTAAAGATATTCCTGCACCGGATGTTTATACAACTCCACAAATAATGGCCTGGATGATGGATGAGTATGAAAAAATCAAAGGTGAAAAATCCCCTGGAGTTATAACTGGTAAACCGTTAGAATTGGGTGGTTCATTAGTGAGAGATATTGCAACAGCATTAGGGGGAGTTTATGTTCTTAAAGAAGCAGTTGCAAAATTAGGTTTAACTGAAAAAACAGTTGCTATTCAAGGGTTTGGTAATGCTGGTATGAATGCTGCAAAAATATTGTCTGAAGAGGGATATAAAATTGTTGCAGTATCAGATTCTAAAGGGGCAATTTACAATTATGAAGGATTAAATCTTAATGAAGTTATTAAAGTTAAACAAGAAACTAAAAGTGTTGTAAATTATTCTAACGCAGAAAAGATTAGTAATGGGGATTTATTAAAATTAAATGTTTGCGTGTTAGTACCTTCAGCTTTAGCTAACGCCATTACCGTTGAAAATGCTAATGACATTAAAGCAAAAATTATTTTAGAATTAGCTAATGGCCCAACTACCCCTGAAGCTGACGAGATTTTACATAAGAATAAAGTGTTAGTTTTACCAGACATTTTAGCTAACTCAGGCGGAGTTACCGTAAGTTATTTTGAATGGGTACAAAACAATTATGGTTATTACTGGGACGCACAAACTGTAAAAGATAGGCTAAAAGAAAAGTTAGTAAAAGCTTTTAACAGCATTTGGGAAAAGTACAGCAGTAATAATTATGATTTTAGAATTAATACTTACTTGTTAGCTATTGATAGAATCTTAAAAGCTGAAAAGTTAAGAGGCAATTTGAAGTAGAATATCTTTGGTTTTATTTATTTATTTATTTATTTATTTATTTATTATAAAAATTCATTCTTCCCTACCATTAACAAACCCATCGATAATTTTATATCTTGCCATTACATTGTTAACATAATTATTCCCATCACCATATTTCTTTAAAGCAGATTTAAGATCTTTGGAACCGATACTAAAATCATTACCAGTAAGACGATATTCCCTCACCATGTTTAATACTGTGAAAAAGTTTAAGTCAGAGACATAACTTCCAGAAAGTTCTTGTGGATTTAATTGGTATCCAGAAATTTCTTTTCCTTTTGAATTTACTCTTTCAGAACCTTGATGTTGACCAATATTTTCTTGCCAATAATTTAGTAAAGTTGATCTTAACAAAGTATTATCTTTTTCTTGTGCTTCGCATAAATTCTTCCTTGCTGCCCTGTTACCCTTTCTTGCTTCTATTAATTCAGAAATATTTTCCCAATCTAAATATTGAGAATTTAATTGGTCATATAATTGAATTCTTGTCTGAGTTCTTTGTTGATATTCAACAAAACTAAATTCTTCAGTTCCAGCAATTTGATTTAATCTTTCTATTAATCCATTTACTTCAGCAAGTTCTTCACCAAATACATGTAAATGATTTTTAGAATAACGACTTTTTTCTACCTTTTTACTTAACAAAGTTCCAACTTTAGTTTCACCATTTTTATTGAACCCACCAGGTACGTCCATTAAAGTATAGATACTTTCTAAGAATGCTACCTGGGTTATTTGACCTAAACCATAAGCATTACTTTCTGATCTTAAGTAAGGATTAAACGTTGATTCAGAGTAAAGTTGAGCTGCAATTAATGAAAATGGCAAGCCAGTAAAATCAGAATATTCTTGGATTACATCAGAATTTTCAACTATTGATTTAAACATAAAATAATTTTTATTTTTAGAGGACAATTCAGATAATTTTTCTTCTAAAGGATTAAATCTAATTGTATCAAAATCCTCAACCAAAGTATTTTCACTAGAATCTAATCCTAAAAACCAATCCCTAAAACTTTGAGAATCTTCAGTGTCAGTTAAATCTTCTAAAGGTATTTGAACACTTTCAGAGGTTTGGCCAGAAGTAATTACATTTGCCGAAGCCACATTATAATCACTAAATTGATTATAGCCTAATACACCTAATTCACCCATTACAAAAAGTCCTAAACCAACACAGATTGGCTTTTTATAGTTCATGATTTTGTCAAACATTTTAATTGATTTTATTACTTACCAGTAGTGTATCCAATTTATAAACCTTTCGGTCAAAAATAAAGATCACATTAAACCCCTTAAAAACCAACAAAAGAGTTAAATAACAGTTAATCACTTCAAAATCAAAATGGCACGAACATTGATAAAAGAATTAAGTGATAAGGTAGGTGAAGAAGTCCTTATCAAGGGATGGGTTCAAGAAATCAGGAACCTCAACAAAATTAAATTTATAATTTTAAGAGATCGATCTGGTGATATGCAGACAATCGCTCTTAAATCTAAAACTGATGAAAATTCTTTTGATTTGATTAATGATATTACTAAAGAGTCTGTTGTAGATATCACAGGATTAGTTAAAGAAAACAAAGAATCAAGATGGGGCATTGAAGTTGTAATAAGTAAGGTTGAATTAGTTTCTAAATCAGAAGTACCTTTACCGATTGATAATACTAATAAAAGTAATACTAACATCGATAAAAGAATAGACTTCAGATTTTTAGATACAAGAAACATCAAAACTCAATCCATTTTTAAAATCAGAAGTAAGATTGTAAAAATATTGACTAACTTCTTTGATGACAATGGATTCACAAATATGAACACCCCAAAAATAACCACATTAGGCGTTGAATCTGGTGCCGAACTGTTTGAAGTAAACTATTTTGGAAGAAAGATTTTCTTATCACAGTCGCCTCAGATTTACAAACAGATGTTTGTTGCAGGTGGATTTGAAAGAGTTTATGAAATAGCCCCAGTATTTAGAGCAGAAAAATCTCATACAACCAGACATGTTACAGAATTCACTGGAGTTGATATGGAGATGGGCTTCATTAAAGATGAAAATGAGATTATGGACATGATTGAAAAGATGTTTATTGATTTGTTAAGTAAACTAAAAGAAGAAGCTAAATCAGATTTGGAAAAATTTGGTGTTGAAATCCTAGTTCCTGAAAAAATCCCAAGAATCACTATGGCAGAAGCTAAAAAAATGTTAGCTGAAAAAGGTAAAGTTTTTGCTGAAGAAGATGATTTAGATGCAGAAGGAGAAAAAATGTTTGGTGATATCGTCAAAGAACAGTTTGGTTCTGAATTTGTTTTCATTACAAAATTCCCATGGGAAGTTAGACCTTTTTACCATATGAAACCAGAAGGCGAAGAACATTCAACTAAATCATTTGATTTATTATTTAATGGAGTTGAAATTTGTACAGGCGCTCAACGTGAACATAGGTACGAAATCTTGAAAGCTCAAGCTAAAAGTAAGGGTTTAAATTTAGATGATATGGAAAAATATGGTGAAATTTTTAGGTTTGGAGTTCCACCCCATGGAGGAGTTGGATTTGGATTAGACAGAATTACTCAAAGATTGCTTAAGTTAGAAAACATTAGAGAAGCGATCTTATTACCAAGAGATCCTGAACGAATGAGCCCATAAAGGCTTTTTTTTTATTTATTCATTAAATCTCTTATTTTTCTTTCAAGAATATTAATTTCATTCTCATCAGGATTAAAAGTCCAATCATTACTAAAAGTGCTTCCATAAGGATACATTTCATCCCAAATATTCAGATCATAGAGGGGTAAATTTTCAATTCTTTCAGTTACATTATTTACACCAACACGATTAACTAACTGGCCTTGAGAATTAGCTACCAAACTATAATGTCCCCCCCTTTTGTTATATTCAAATAAGGTCACAGACTGATTAGTTTCTTCCATTAACTTTAAAACATATGGGTTATTAAATAACCCAGATAATTTTGAAAGATAATCTGCTTTCTCTTTTGATAATTCTTCCGCCCCTTTTTGTTTCTGAACAAAATAAGTTATTATCTCCTGTGATAGTTCATCCGCCATAGAGAGAAAAAAATCAAATTTATTTTTAAATATTTATGAGAATGTTTAGTTATATTACAATACAATAGAAAAAAAAATTAAAACACCAAAAATAAAATTAGTGTAATTGTCCCAATTAAGGTCATAAAACCAACAATAGCACCTGCAGCCAGTATACCAATTAAAGCGTTCTTATGTCTAAAACCAAGATATATTGGGGGGAGGACCAGGGCTGCTACTGAAAAGATTAATGCTATCAAGAAAATAATCGCAGTAATTGGTCCATCTATGGTATATCCAACCCAAGTTCTTAAATTATTTATTACATAACTGCTTAATCCAAACACTAATACTAAACTTAATCCTGAAAGAAAGCCAGAGATTAATACTTCTTTACCTTTCTGCTTTTTCCGAATGTTCAAACTTGTTAATGAATAAATTACAAACCCAATTATTGCTAATACTGCAAAAATTCCTGCAACTACTTTCCAAATGTTTAACAAGATTTGATATTTAGAGTAAGAACCTGAAACTATTAGATTTTCATTTGGATCTAAAGCATTAGAAGTTTCTATCTGTCCACTTTGCCTTTCAATTGACCTAGAATAATCTTCCAAATTTTCACTGTAAATTGCTTCATTAGCCATTTCTACATCTAATGAATCTACCGTGGCATAAGTTTTCACATAATCAATCTCAGACCCAACATCTTTCAAAAATAAATTGTTAACTACATTAACTGAAACCCTAACATATTCTACATTAACATCAGATTTAATAGTTTCAAAATCAAAGTCAAATACACCCCAATCTTCTTCAACATAACCATAAACTTTGTAATAAAGAATAATTACTGCTTGTTCTTGTTCACTGACAACTTCAGAAAGTTCAAATGTTAATGTTGCACTATCCGAACCTTGATCAATTTCGGGGTCTAATGAATAATATTTATAATCAGTATAATATCCTTGCCAACTACCTTCACTTTCAACTTCATATTCTACTTTTTGTAAAGTATTTAATAATTCCACTTGACCAGGGATTTCAATTTCAATTATGTTCAAATCTTCTTGCCCAGTATTTTGGAATTCCAACTTAGCAACAACCATTGCTTCTCCTTCTTCATCAAAATAGATAGAATAGTATTGATTATTTCCAAGCGTAGTATCTGACCAATCTGCTAGAGCTAAATTGCTCATTAACAAAGTGCATAACACTACAAAAAGTAAACTTAATCTTAGTTTTGTTTTAATCATTTTTAATGTCACCAACATATTTTAAGAATTAGTTTATATTTAAACCCAGTCAAAAGTTCAAATTGAGTTGAAGTTATGTTAAATAATAGTAATACTAAAAGAATTGTAACTCATTCCCTTCTTCTTGACCAACCACTCATAGAAAGAACGCTCTTAACTGACTTTAGATTTTGAGCATCACACAAAATGGAAACACCATTACCATTATACATAGAACTAACCCTATTAAATTCTTGCATTACAATTTCATCACTTATTGCAGAACTGTTTGGCATAATTTGGTAATGATCACCCAATTTCCTAGTATGATATGTTTTTAACATAATAAACAAAACATCCTTTTTTTTATAAATTTTACTACTTAAAAGGCAAAAATAAGTAAAGAGATTAATTACTCTTTCTTTCTACCCACCAATTATATAACAAGTATAATCCTAATGCAACTAAACCACCTAGTAAGAAATAAATTATAAAATTATAAGATTGAAAAAAAATACTTAACCAACCAGAACTTATCTCGATTGCAACATCGGAAGCCATAACCACACTAGCAGTTTCTTCTTCAGCTATGGATCTTGCTGAATCTATCATAACTTGTTCAACTGGTGCGGCAGCAAAAGTTTCAATTGTTTTGTATGATGCTGAACTAACAAAATTTTGAATTAATCCAGCAACAACACTGACCCCTGCCATCATACCAACCACAGGTAATACAGATTTTAATTTCTGTTTTAACCCAGAAATTTTTTTCGGTGCAATGATAATATATTGATTAGCTAATTTGTAATGATTAACTTCACGACCTTTTTTACTGTAATGATATTCTTCTACTGTAACTAAACTTGCTTCCATCAATTTTTTCATGTGATAATGTACAGTTGATAAAGCAATTTTAGCATCTTTAGAAATTTGTGCTTCTGTAGCAAACTCTTTATCTGCCAAATAATTCAATATTTTCCTACTAGTATCACTGGTGATAGTTTCAGCTAAACCCTTAGTTCTCTTATCGTTAAGATCCACAAGTAAAAGTTTTGATTTTCCCATGTTATATTGTCCAAATCATTATTTTTTAAGTAATTAACTATTCTGCATATTGAAAATACTCATAGTCAGCAAATAACACAAGTTCATTTGTATCAAAATATTCAATCCAAACTCCTTCTTCTCCAACAGGAACATTTATTATTATAAATAAATCCCAAAGTGTTTCTTCAACTTTAACCCCCTCAATAGATTCCAAAAAAGTTTTAGCTTCATTAAAAGTAATATCTGAATTGAACATAACTAAATTACTAGCAGACCCAACAGTATTTTCATGATTTGTAATTTCTTGAAGTATTATATCACCTAATTCATCACTATTTATTAAAAAATTCCCACCATAAAACCAATCAGTATTATTTATTGTTATTCCTTCGATCTCTAAAATTGATAATGCTTCACTTAAAGTTACAGATTCATTAAAATAAACTTTAATAATCCCCTCATGAAAATTAGAATTAGATATTACTAAATCTTCATCACTCTCATTAATCAAATATTCTTCACTAATTTCAGCCCCACAAGAGATTAACAATAAAGAAGATAAAACTATCAACATTAAAATCATATTTTTTATTACCATAACAAGATGATTCATCTTTATTTATAAATATGTTTTGATAAGTTCAAATGTGATTGAAGTTATAAAATAAATCTAAGAAGAAAAATAACCTAAAAATCAATTGGGAAAAAGTATCCCCTAACCGCTAGATATACTATGAACAATTTAATCAAAATAAGTGCTTCCCACTTATTCAATTTCTCATTCCTGTACAAAAAGTAGAATATCAATAAAGCCATCCCAATCTTTACAGGTAAATCGTAAAATATCACCACATTTGGAACTGCATACCCTGAGATTAAAGCCCCAAGACCTAAACCAAGTAAAGGATTTGTCACATTACTCCCAATTAATACACCAGTAGAAATATCTTTTTTATGTTTATGTGCTGCGATTAATGCAGTACTTAATTCTGGTAATGCTGCGGCTACACCTAACATTAAAACACCAAACAATGATGCACTGATAGACAGTTGAGACACTAAAAATTCTGCTGATTGAACAACTTTGTTTGATGCAAAACCCATAACGATAAATGCTAATAAAACGCTACTAATTTCAAAAGCAATTCTACCCCTAGATAATTTTTCACGAACTAATTTATCTTTATGTATTTGAGTTTTTTCAATATAAATCATATAACCGGCGTATGCTAATAACATGATTCCCGCTTCCCACCTGTTGATAAAACCACCCAGACACATAATCCACATTAATGATGCACCAGCGATTAATGCGCCAACTTCAGAAAGTAAATTTTTTCTAAAAACTGCGATTGTTCCAACTAAACCAACTAAACCTAAAACAAAACTTTGTTGAAAGATATCTGAACCAACATTAGTCCCAATTATTAACCCAGACAAACTATTCATCGTTCCAGGATTTTTTAAAATATTAATACTACCTAATACAGCAGTCATAATTTCTGGGATACTTGTTCCGATAGAAAGTACAGTTAACCCAATGAATGTCCCAGATAATCCAAAATGTGCTGCTAACCTGATACAATTTCTTACAGCTACATCTGCTAAAATAAGAACTGCAATAATCCCCAACAATAAAGTAATTATTTCAACAAGCATCTAAATAGTAACCTCTATGATTTAAAAGAATATTTTATAGTAAATAAATGTAACGCTTTTATTAAAATTAAAAATAAGTTTAACTATAAGATTATTGTGTTATTAACTTAACCTGATTTACTAATTCAGGTTGAACATAACTATTAACTGTTACCGCATAATGTTCTTCCCAAACTTGTTTTTTCTTATTGAATTTTTTATGACCCAAATGATGAGCAATAGAAAGGTACAATTCATTAACTTCTTCTTTATTTGCTTTTTTTCTTCCTTCTAAAAATTTCTTAACTTTAACAGTTGCATAATGTGACCTTACTATGTGCGGATAGAATTCTTTACCACAATACTTTTTGAATGCTTTCTTAAAATCAGCCTCATGTAAAGTATGACCATTTATTAAAAAAATAAATTCATCTTTATTTTTCTTTTTAAGGATTGATTTAAGCCTGTTCACATATTGTTTAGAAAAAGAATGAGTTATGTTAATTGGAACACCATCTTTCCCAAGATATTTGAATTTAACAGTGTTACCATCAATTGAAACATTATTTTTAGTGATAGTAGTTAACCCTCTATGTCCATTAGCTTTAAAATAGATTTCATTACCAACCCTCATAAAAGTATTAAGTAACGTAAACATTGGGACCACCATGTTATCAGTTTTGTCTAATAAAGCATTTTCAACATTAGAGATTAGTTTAAAATAATTTTTATCAAATTCTTCTACTTTTTTGTACTTTCTAGCTTTATGTTTTAACTTTTTATCTAAAGTGTACACATAAGACCAAGTGCCACCTTTATTTTGATATATTACATCCCAATGGTCTTCTGAATCTTGATCATGAATTTTTAGATGTGGAGAAAATAATGAAAATGCTTTTTCTAATTTTTCACCACCAGGTAGAATATTAATCCTTGCACCCTGAACATCACCACCTGGAGAAATTTGTCCTTTAAGGAAGTTAGGATTTTTTTTATCAATTAAAATATCAAATTGATTATTAGATTTAAATAAATTAACAACTTGAATTAATTCAGGAAAATCTTTTTTTATTGATGACCAACCAGTGTTTGTCTTTTTGTAAGGTTTAAGATTGCTTGATTTAATCCTAATAGTTCCAAAAACAATTTCTATCTTAAGTTTACTTTTGGCAGAATCACACTTTTTTTTAGGCATGCTTTGAGTAAAGTTAAATTTGCTTATAAATTTTTACAATAATTAAGAGATCAAGATAGAAATAATTAAATACCTAAATAATTTAGTTTTAGATCAATTAAAAAAAAATAAGGTGGAGATTTTGGGTATCAAAGATTGGTTTTTTAAAACAAAAGTAGGAAATAGAAGATATAATACTAGTTGGAAAAAGGCACAAATAGAAGCACTTCTGAAAGAAAAAGAGAAAGAGAAAGCTAATATTGAAATTTTAAAAAATAAAATCCATCACTGTAAAGGAAAATTTGAAGAATTAGAAATTGACTTGATGTATTGGGTAAATAAACTCAAAAAAGAAGATATTAAAACAATTAAAGAGTATGAAAATTATATTATCAAAGTTAATACATTCTTGGCTGTTTTTAATAAATTAATTGATTTTGAAGTAGAATCACACGTAACTGGGGACCAAAATCCAAAACTAAACCAATTAAGAGAAAAAGAAGTCCATATGAAAGCTGAATTATTAACAGAATGGGAAAGAATTGATCAACGGGGAAGTGAATCAAAAGAAGGAGCTAAGTGGTTAGAAAGTTTTTTTGATAAAAGAATTAAAACAACACAACCATTAATAAGAAAAAGTGTGACTAATATATTAAAAAAGTTTGAAGATATTGAGGGATATGAAAAAAAGATTAAAGTGAAAGTACAAAACATTGATAAAATTAACAAAAAAGTAAAAGAATTAAGTAGATTCTAAAATGAAATGTAAAAAAGAACAAAACAAATTAAGCTGTAAATGCACTTTTGATTGCAATAAAAAAGGTATCTGTTGTGAATGTATTAAACACCATAAAGAAAACAGAGAATTGCCAGGTTGTTTTTTTACAGAAGAAGCAGAAAAAACTTACGATAGAAGTTTTGAACATTTTGCGAGATTAGTTAATGAAAATAAAGTATAACATGATCAATTATAAGGTGAGTGTAACCATCATTAACACATAATTATTTAAATCAATTTATTTTCCTATTAAGAATGAGTTTTAAAGATAATCCTATTGTCTACTTAACATTAAAAACATGGGAATTTTCTAAAGGTAACAGAAAAAATGTAGTTCTTTATGTATTATTATTCTTTTGTGCTCATACCATAAATTTTTTAGAACCTTTAGTTATAGCTAAGGTGTTAAACATCATTCAAGAACAAGGAATTACAACAGACAGTTTCTCAACAATTGTGATGTGGCTAACTTCAATTTTAGTGTTATATGTTGGATTCTGGTTATTTCATGGGCCCGCAAGAGTTATTGAACTTAAAAATTCTTTCTTAGTTAGAGCTAACTATAAAAAATTTTTATTAGATGGAACTATGAATTTACCTTCAGAGTGGCACACCAATCATCATTCAGGAGATACCATTGACAAAGTTGAAAAAGGAACTTTAGCATTATTCAATTATTCTGGAAATACTTTTGAAGTTATTGAATTTATCATTAGATTTGTAAGTTCATATTTAGCACTATCTTATTTTAATTTACATTCAAGTTATATAGTATTATTCTTACTTATAATGACCATGACAATTATCCTTAAGTTCGATAAAGTTTTAATCGGATATTACAAAAGACTTAATTTTGCAGAGAATGAAATCGCAGCAAAAATTTATGATACAATAAGTAACATAACTACAGTAATCATCCTTAGGATAGAGAAATTACTGTCTAATGCTATGTTCAAAAAGATCATGAAACCACTAGGAATTTATGTTCGAAGTAGAAAGATTAGTGAAACTAAATGGTTCTTAGTAACAATGTGTACAGGATTAATGACTTTTTTTGTATTATCATCTTACCTTTATTCAAATTTAAAAGCAGGAACCACCGTACTAATCGGAACAGTTTATGTGTTATATGGTTATGTTCAAAGAATTAATGGTTTATTTTATCGTTTTGCTTACAAGTATGGACAAATTGTAAAACAAAAAACGGATGTTCATAACTCAGAGATATTATCTAAAGAGTTCAGAAAAAAGAAATATGTAAGAAAAATTAGCCTAAACAAAAATTGGAAAGAGATACAAGTAAAGGGACTCCAGTTCACATATGAAGAAGATAACATAAAAAACAATAATCCACATTTAAATAACATCTCTTTAATTATTGGAAAAAAACAAAAGATAGCATTAGTTGGAGAAAGTGGAAGTGGGAAAACTACATTGTTAAAATTAATTAGGGAATTGTATAAACCACAAAAATTAAAGTTGTACATTGATGGCAAGGAGTTGAAATATGGTTTTTCTTCGATAAGTTCAGAAATTGCTTTAATACCTCAGGATCCAGAAATATTTTCTACTACAATCAAAGAAAATATCACATTAGGAGTCACACATAAATTAGAATATATTAAGAAATTTACAAAAATGGCCAGATTTAATTCTGTTGCTGAAAAATTACCTCACAAGTATGAATCTTCAATTGTAGAAAAAGGAGTTAATTTAAGTGGTGGAGAAAAACAGAGGTTAGCTTTATCAAGAGGATTAATGGCTTGTGAAGATAAACAGATAGTATTATTAGATGAGCCAACCAGTAGTGTTGACCCTAAGAATGAATTATTAATTTATAAAAATATTTTTAGTAATTTTAAAGATAAAACCATTATATCTTCTGTTCATAGGTTGCATTTATTAAATTTATTTGATAGGATATATTATTTTAAAGAAGGCAAGATTGTAGCTGCAGGAAGTTTTGATGGGTTGTTAAAAAAGTCATTTGAATTTAGGTTAATGTGGAGAAGGTACAATAGGGCACAAGAAAACAAACTGTAAACAAACTGATTCTATTTTAACATATAATATTTCTAGTATTGAACATACTTTCGAAAAGTTTTAAAACAAACTATTTTGAGAATTAATCATTATTTAATAAATTATGATTAAATTAAAATAAATAAAAAAACGCATAAATTAAATAAAAATATTTTTACAAGAGGTATAAAATGAAAGTATTAATAATTGTCGCACAAGAAAATTACCAAGACCATGAATATATGGTTCCAAAAATGATTCTTGAAAAAGAGGGTATTGAAACAATTACCGCTTCTAAACAAAAAGGCATATGTCAAGGATCTTTAGGTGGAAGTACTGAGGCAGAACTATCTTTATCTGAAGTTAACATAGAAGAATATATAGCAATAATTTTTGTAGGAGGAAGTGGAGCAATAAGATATCAACAAGATGGAGAAGTAAACAAGATTATTCAAAATTGTATTGAAAAAAATAAAATTTTAGCAGCCATATGCATCGCACCAACAATTCTAGCTTATTCTGGAATTTTGCAAGGTAAAAAAGCAACAGTCTGGAACAATGACAATCAACAAAGCAAACTTTTAGAAGAAAAAGGAGTACAATACACTAATGAAGATGTTACCGTTGATGGAAAAATTATTACAGCAAATGGACCCCATGCAGCTGAACAATTTGGAAAAACAATATTGAAATTGTTAAAAAAGTCCAGACCATAATCAAATATTATCAAATATTGATAAAAGTAATAAATACAATGAAAGAACTTTCAAAAGAATTTTTCAAACAAGACACGGTAAAAGTAGCTAAAAAATTATTGGGTAAAATTATTGTTATTGGGGATTTGAAAGGAAGAATTGTTGAAACTGAAGCTTATGGTAAAGACCCAGCAAGCCATGCGTTCAAACGAACTGAACGAAGTGCAATCATGTTTGATACTTATGGACATGTTTATGTTTACCTAATTTATGGGATGTATAATTGTATTAATTTTACAACCGAAAAAGAAACAGTTCCAGGCGCAGTGTTAATTAGAGCAGTAGAACCATTAAATGAGATTGAATTAATAAAACAAAGAAGAAAAACCAACAAAAAAGATAATTTATGTTCTGGACCAGGAAAATTATGTCAAGCATTTGATATTGACAAAAGATATAATAATCTTGTAATTGGAAATGAAATTAAAATTTATGATGATAAATTTAAATTGAATCATTTTAAGATAGGACAAAGTTCAAGAATTGGTATTAAAGACGCATTACATTTAGAATGGAGATTTTATATTATAGATAATGAGCATGTTAGCAAAGTAAAAATTAATCAAAAAAATGAAAAAAAATCACAGATTATAGATAATTAAGCAACCATCTTTTCTAATGCTGTTTCCATTTGTTCAATATTTTTTAGGATTACTTCAACACTACCAATCCAAGTTATAATCTCATCGACACCTTCTTTAGCATCAGAGATCAATCTTTTTAATTTAGGAGTTAACCTTTCTGATTCTGATCCTCCTTTCTTTGACCTTAACTCTTCATATGTCTTGATTTGTAATAATTCTTGACGTAAATCCCCAGTAAACATTGAAGCTGCCCTCGTTAATTTAGCATCAGCAATTTCTAATTGGTTTAATAACTTCAACAATTTATTCTTTTGATCAGGGGGAAGAAGTTTAATTAAATCAGCAATATTATGCTTCAACTTTTTTTCTGACCTAGAAGCTCTCCATTGTGCTCTTCCAATCCATCTTAAAACTCTTAGCGCCCTATTTACATCTTTTATCGCTTTATCAACATCCTCATTAGAAATCCGTCCTAATTCTTCTTTTAATTCTTTAGCTTCATTATATTCTGCTGCAAAAAGATCCATAGTACGTTTTGTACCAGAACTGATTTTATCTAATTCTTTTACCATTATTAACACCTCTAATTAATTTTAAAAATTAACTTCTATTATGGTAGCTAAATATTACTCCCTTTATATTAATTTTGATATTTAAGTGTAGGTTCTTTAATAACAATCGCATTTCCAAATTATTTATATATTAAGTAATATTTCTAGATTAATTATGGTTAAAAAAAAGAGAAGATATAATATAATTCAAAAGTTAGAAAATTTAAGATCAGTAAGTGTTATTATGCTAATCATATCTTTATTGTTATTCACATTAGCAATAATTGTTGAAAGTGCTTTTTTTTCAAGTATGTTTTTATTACTAGCAATGGTGCTCTTAATTACCTGGACCTTAGCATATTCCCATATAGGTGAAAAAATTAAAAAGTTAAATTCATAGTTGTATAAATAACAAATAATTTCACAAATTAAATAAATTAAAATTTTAGAAATAAACTAAAAATCATTTTTGGGGGTGAAAAAATGTATGAATTTCTAATATTACTTGTTAATCCTATTACAATTGGTTTGTTTGTGATATTACTAGCAAGTTTAAAAATAGTAAAAGAATATGAAAAAGGAATAAAATTTAATTTAGGTAAATTTCATTCAACAATACAACCAGGATTAAGATTAATTATACCCTTAATTCAAAGTTGGGAAAGAGTTGATATGAGGATTAAAGCAGTAGATGTTCCTGACCAAGATTGTATTACCAAAGATAACGTTTCAGTAAGAGTTAATGCAGTATTGTACTTTAAAGTTGCAGAATCTAAAAGAGCAATTTTACAGGTAGAAAATTATTTCTATGCAGTATCACAATTATCTCAAACCACAATGAGAGACATTGTTGGAGAAGTTACATTAGATGAATTGCTTAGCAAAAGGGACCAGGTTTCAAAAAGAATTCAACAGATTGTTGATAAAGCTACTGACCCATGGGGGATTAAAGTAGAATCAGTTGATTTAAAGCATATTGAATTACCAAACGATATGAAACGTACCATGGCAAAGGAAGCAGAATCCGAAAGAGAAAAACGAGCAGTAATAATTAAAGCAGAAGGAGAATTTATTGCTGCAAAGAATATGTATAAAGCGGCAGACATATTATCTAAAGCACCAGGAGCGCTACACTTGAGAACGTTACAAAGTATTAATGATATGTCTAGTGACCAAAGTAATACAATTGTATTTGTAACACCAATAGAAATTCTAAAAGCTTTTGAAGGATTTGCTAAGAAAGGAAAAAAATAATTTTTTATTTTTTTATTTATATTAATTTGAATTCAAAAAGTATTATTAATTATTTCAAATTTCACACAAACCCACTGGTCAAGAATACAAATTCTTTTTAAATTCAAAAAAAATAGTGATGTTGAGGTAAGATAAATGTATCAAAAAAAACAATTAATTAAAAATCTAAATAATGAAGACATAGTTAATGACATTTTTGTTATAAAATCTAAGAAAAATGTGATTAGTTATGCTAATAAGACTAAATTTAGGTTTGAATTAAGAGTGGCTGACAGTAGTGGAGAAATTGATCTTAAATATTGGGGATCAAATGATCATAATGAAGTTCAAAGTATACATTCAGTAATTAAAGAAAATTCAGTAATCCAAGTTGTTGGAAAGATTAATGAATTTAATAATATTCTAGAGATTAGCACTAATCAAATTAAGATTCTTAACGAAACTGAATTTGATTCAAGTTCATTTATCGAAAAAAATAATAAAAATATTGAAGAAATGTTTCAAAAACTCAATGACCACCTAGATAGTATAACTGATTTAGAATTAAAACAATTAGTAAAAACGTTCTTACAAGACCAACTGTTTGTTAATAAGTTTAAAACCTGGCCTGGATCAAATTACAGACATCATGCTTATATTGGGGGTTTATTGGAGCACACACTTAATGTAATGGAAATTTCTTTAAGGATATCTAAAAATAATCCAGAACTTAATCAAGACTTGTTAGTTATTGGATCGTTCTTACATGATATTGGCAAGTTAAAATCATTATCCCTTTCTATTTCAATAAAAACAACAAATGAAGGGATTACGCAAGGAACACAACTATTAGGGTTAAAGCTGTTTGAAGATAAAATCAAATCTTTGCATATACCTAAACAAATATTATTAAAATTACAAAACATAATTCTCAGTAGTCCTGGTAAAAAAGAATACGGGGCAATAAAATTGCCTCTCACACCAGAAGCATTAACAATAAGTTTAGCGAAAGAGACCGATACTAAAATTAATTCAATGTTAAAAATAAGATCTAATTCAGAAACCGACCAAGATTTTGTTTACAATAAAGAGTTTGGAAATGTGTATTTGAAGTAAGAGGTTAGATTCTAAATTTAGCACAAACCCACTGGTCAAGTATACAAATTCTTTTTAAATTATTAAAGATATAAGGTTATACAATGTCAGGGGAGAAAAATAGGAAAATATTTTCAGTATTAGAATTAACTTTAACTATAAAACAAATTTTAGAAAGAGACCACGATTTACAAAATATTTCAGCCAGAGGAGAAATATCAAATTTAACTAAACATAGTTCTGGCCATTACTATTTTTCTATAAAAGATAAAGGAAGTCAATTAACCTGTATTATGTTTAGATACAAAGCATCAAATTTAAATTTTGAACCAAAACATGGTGATCAAGTAATTGTTACTGGTGATGTTAATGTTTATGAACAAAGAGGAAATTACCAATTACTAGTTAATTGTATGAAAAAAGATGGATTGGGAGAGTTACATAAAAGATTTTTAGAATTAAAAGAAAAACTTGAAAAGGAGGGGGTTTTCAAAAAAAATAATCCAATTCCTAAATTTCCTAAAATCATAGGGGTTGTAAGTTCCCCTACTGGCGCAGCATTACAAGACATATTAGACACCATAAAGAGAAGATTCCCTTGTGTAAAAGTAATAATTTCCCCAGCATTAGTCCAAGGAGAAAGTTCTGCACCATCAATTGTAAATGCGATAAGCATATTAAATAAGATCAATGATACAAAAGAAAAAGTTGATACTATAATTGTTGCAAGAGGAGGAGGTTCATTAGAAGATTTATGGTCATTCAATGAAGAGATTGTAGCAAGAGAAATTTACAACTGCAAAATACCAATCATTTCTGGAGTTGGTCATGAAACTGATTTTACAATCACAGATTTTGTAGCTGATTTAAGAGCACCAACACCCTCCATTGCAGCAGAATTAGCAGCCCCATTAAAATATGATTATTTAGAGTTATTAAGAAATCACCATAAATCTATTGCAAGACTATTAGAAAATCCTATAGTAAGAAAAACACAATCATTAGATGAATTTCATAACAGAATAATGTTTAATGTTAAATTTTTGATTCAAAATAAAAAGGAACAGATTAATTTGTTACTTCAAAAATTGAAATCATTAGATGTAAATTCTACCCTAAAAAGGGGGTTCAGTATCACGATGTTAAATGATCATGTAATAAAATCAACCAGTGAAATTAAAGAAAAAGATATTATCAAGACAATATTAAGTGAAGGAGAATTCTTATCAGAGATAAAATGAAAACTGGTAATTAGATAAATTAACAAAAAAGAGGAGAAATAAAAATGAAGATAGAACAAACAGAATCATTTGAAGATAAAATTCAAAGAATTGAACAGATAGTAAACAAAATGGAAGAAGGTAACCTTAAATTAGAAGAAAATATTTATCTATTTAAAGAAGGAAGTGAACTTACTAAACAATGCCAAGAAGAGATTAATAAAGCAGAATTATTAATTCAAAAGGTTATTGAAAATGCAGGCAAAATAGAATTTGAAAATTGTTAAAGTACATTGATATAATTATTAAAAAATAAAAGATATCAATCAACCTTTCTTACTAATTTTGGGGTCTGGACGAGAAGATGCAAAACCTTCTAATTCATCCAATAAAGAACTGTCTGAATCACCTTGCCAAGATCTTGGAGCGTCACCCAACCCCATATCTTCATCCCAAAAATAAGCATTATTGTAATAATACCATACTTCTACAACAGGGTAATCTGTAAATTTAAAATATTTGTAAGGGATACTCCCTCCCTCTACAACATTACCTGAAATTTCATCGTAATAAGATCCACTAGTTGCTTCTAAAGCAAACCAATCACCATTTTGATTAATTTCAACCCAAGCATGACCACCTAACTGATCATCCATCCTGATTATACCTAAAACTACCCTAACATCTTCTTCATCAAAAAATTCACTAGCGATTAACAATGAAACTAAAGTGTTTGCTTGTTCAGAACAATCACTAGCAATTTGTCCTGGAGCAGGATTGGATTCTAAATATGGAGTTTCAGTTAAAAACTCTTCAGGATAATACCAATATTCAGAAACACCATTAAGATATTCTTCAGAAACCCAAACCCAAGATAAAGATTCATCATATATCTCTTGAATTGAATCAAATCCCATAACTAATTCTTGTACAGCATCTGAATCAGGAGTCACATAAAGTTGATACTGAGACAAGATCTCATCACTGAGAGTTTCATTAGGATGTTTCTCTTCCATGATATCTCTTAATTCATCTTTATCAACAACATCTTTCTTTTCTAAACTTCTGTTAAGTTTAACATCCTTAAACATTTGTTCTCGATCAGCATCCATTTCTTCCCTTAATTCACCTAATACTGTTGAAAGTTCACTAACCTTAAATGCCCTCATCACACAAGGATCATTTTTTAAGTAAATTATTTCTTCAAGTGTAGCATCAGTCCCTATTAAAATGAAGTTAACAAGTTCAATTTCTTTAACTATTTCTCCCGGGATTAGTTTTTCATAATCACAACTAGAATTAAACTGAAAATATACTGGAACGGTATTATTAGTAGAGTTATTTGAACAAGAACAAGATGAGATTAATGTAATAATAACTAAACTAATTATAAAAATAATTACTTTTAATTTAAGTTTGCTTTTTAACATTTTTATTAAATTTAATTTAAAGATTGTTATTAGTGTACATAGTTAATATTTAAGTTTTTCTAGAATTAAATTTATAATAAGATAAAGGGCGCTGTCCCAAAAGAGATTAGCTATGATCCACCGAATAACTTTAGCTAACTTTTCTAAGTTATAAGTTATTACTTTCCATCCAAATTCTCTTTTTTTCATATAAGGTATTTTACTTCTTAATCCTCTAAACCTACTTTT
>JABHQR010000004.1 GCA_018696395.1 archaeon
AAGTAGGTTTAGAGGATTAAGAAGTAAAATACCTTATATGAAAAAAAGAGAATTTGGATGGAAAGTAATAACTTATAACTTAGAAAAGTTAGCTAAAGTTATTCGGTGGATCATAGCTAATCTCTTTTGGGACAGCGCCTTCTCTAAGGAATAATTGTAAATTAATGAGAACTTCACAAAAAGCAAAGTTTTTAAATTTAACCCACTTTCATGTTAATTATGGTAGAAATTAAAGGCCAGTTATGTAACATGTGTGGTGCTAAAAAGCTCATCCTAAGAGAAGATGAAATAGAAGTACCTTATTTTGGAAGAGTTTTCATTTTTTCAATGAGCTGTGAAGCTTGCGGTTACAGAAAATCAGATTTAGAGCCTGTTGAAAAGAAAGAATCTTGCAGTTTCACTTTAGAAGTTAGTTCAGAAGACGATCTTAACATAAAAATTGTGAAATCAGGGGATGCAACTCTAAAAATCCCAAGAATAATTTCTATTGAACCAGGGCCTGTATCTAATGGTTATATCTCTAACGTAGAAGGTGTAATTGAAAAAGTTAAAAAAGTAATCCAATCTGCAGCTGAAGCAGAAGATGATAAAGATATTGCTAAGAAAGCTAAAAAACAAATTAAAAAACTTAACAATGTTTTATTAGGTAGAGATACAATCAAACTTATAATCAGTGATCCTTCAGGTAATAGTGCAATTATTTCTGATAAAGCACAGAAAAGTAAGTTGTAATTTATTTATTCTTTTTTAAAATATATTTTCTTTTAACAAAATGCCCATAAACCACGACAACATTTTCTTATCAATGAAAAAATCACTTAATCAGAGATACAAAAACAAATCAAAATTTCAAATTTATACATTAAAAATTATTCTTCATCATCTTTCTTTTTGAAAGCTTGAGGCAAATCAATAACATATTTCCCTTCAGAAAGTCTAAACACTAATGGGTCTTTATTGAATAAATGAACTAAATCAATCTCATATTTTCCTGGTTTAAGTACCCTAATTGATTCAAAATCAAGAATTACAGGTTTATTATCATCTCGTTTAACATGTAAAATTTCACACACATCTTTCTCAATTTGAGTCTTTTCGTCAATAGAAAGTTTGGTAATAAAATCTTTACTCTCTTCTACATGCTTCTTTTTGATAAAGAAAAATAATTTCGCGCCACAGCTACATCCTTTAAGAATTTCCTGAGCTCCATCAGGATATAGTTTTCCGCAACGAACACATTGGTGTGGCATGATTTTTGACCTTTATTTATTTCCTTCTTTTTCTTCTTTTAGCTGGACTTTTCTTTCCATTCATTTCTTGAGTAAATAACTCGATTTTTTGAGGATTATTAACTATTTTCTTAACAACAGACGCTGGACCAATTATTGTAAGTCCTTGCCTATCTCCCACCAGCATGTTAACTAATGAATGTTTCAGTTTTTGAAACCCATCTAATTTATTCTTTTCAGGATTAATTACACTTAATTCAATCCCAGTAAAATTAGGTTTAATTTCTTCCATTGTGATTTCAATTAAATCGGCTTCTTCTTGTTTGCTAAGCTTACCTTCCATTATTACAATTTTATTGTTTTTAACAATATTAAGAATCTTATTTACCCTTTTAGCAGAACCTAAAGGTTCAATTTCATAATATGGAATAAACTGAAATGTGACCATCTTGTAACCTCTTTTTTACCTCAATGATATATAGATAAATCATTAGGGTTTTTAAATCTTTATTTTTTAATTAATATTTATCAATAATTGTTTTGAAATGTTTATGATGCAAAATCAACTAATTTATCATAAAAATCATCAAAATTTTTACCATACTTAGCTGAAATTCCTACAATTTCATATTGTGGAAAAGCTGCTTTGATTAAATCAATATTAGATTTCTTAAGATCAACTTTGTTTGCAGCAATTAATACTGGAATTTCTCTAGCTTGTAAATTACCAATGATAGTAATATTAACTTGAGAATAAGGATCTTTAGTTGAATCTAAAACTACAACTACAGCATCCATATCATCTAACCATTTAATTGAATCAATTACACCTTTAGTTGCTTCTTTAGCTCTCTTTTTTGCTTCAGTTTTTTTAATTCCTCGCTTTAAGAAATCTTCATAATCAATTTTAGTAGCAATTCCAGGAGTATCAACTAAAGAAAAAGTAATTTCCTTACCTTTATCATTTTTAATGTTAACTTGCTCTTTAATAACAATTTCTCTTGTTTCATGAGCTATATGTGACACAGAAGACATTTCTTCACCTAACCAATCCTGACAGACTCGGTTAGCTAAAGTTGACTTACCACCATTTGGAGGACCATATAATCCTAACTTCACATGAGATTTCTTTTTAAACAAATCGTTTAGAGAAAGTAATTTCAATATTTTCTTGAAAAATTTCCTTACAGCCATTCTACCCCTCTTACTTTGAATAAGATAAAGATTTTATTTCGCTACTTAAATGTTTCGTTACTCAAAAAAATATAATGGCATAGGTAATATTTATAAGCCTTAATTAATTGGTAAGAATTCAACTCCAAATAGGTTTAAAAAAATGAGCCCAATATTATTATTAATATTAATTGTAATTGCAAATTTTGTAATATATTGGATCTTCTTAGGTCAAAAGAGATTTAATGAAAAGTATGGCAATCACCATAATAGTTCTTGTACTGACGCATTTAGTTGTCATAATCCTGCTGATGACCTTAAAGAAATTGCTGAAAAAGCAAAGAATAAACTTAATATAAACAAAAAGTTAAATAAGAAGGAAGATTTAAGTAATAAAAAAGAGGTAAAAAGTAAATGCCAGAAAGAAGGTTAATCATTGATCAGCAAAAATTTAGTTATGAAGGTCTGTTTAATCCTGCTGAAGTATACAACATTATTTCCACATTCTTCTTTGATAAAGGTTGGGATTGGTATGAACGAAATAATCAAGAGATGATTACTCCTTCTGGTAAACAAATTAAAATTTTAGTAGAACCTTACAAGAAATATACTAATTATTACAAAGCCGTCGTCAGAATAAAATTAATTTTCACAGATTTACAAGAGGTTAGTGTTGAACAAGATGGACAAGAATTAAGATTAAGTCAAGGATTAATCAAAATAATGTTTGATGGGTATATTGTTAGTGATTATAAAGGCCAATGGGCAGATAAACCATTATACTGGTTTTTTGTAATTGTAAGAGATTTATACTTTTTTAAGAATCAACATAAACAAGCCGAAGTATGGCTTACAGGCGATGTTGAGGAGTTATATCATAAACTTAAAACTTATTTGAATACTTTCAATTACAGACTTAAAAGATAAGATTAATTGAATTAATTAATAAAAAACAATTATAAAATAAAAATGGTAGAAGCATCATTTACTTCCGGAGAAAGAGAATTAGTCATTAACAATAGACAGATCAGATATTCTGGAATTTTTTCTGTCAATGAATTGTTTGATGCTATTAATGATGCATTACAAGAAAAAGGTTACACCTTAAGAGAAAAAAAGTCAGAAGAAACAGTAACTGAAAGTGGTAAAAATTATTTCCTTGAACTAAGACCATACAAATCATTAAGTGCATATGCAGAGTTATTAATTAAAATAAAAATTAATCTTAACAATGTTACTGATTCTATCCAAGAACATGAAGATTCAAAAAGGAAATTTCAAAAAGGAGATATTTCAATTGCAATAGATTCATGGGTGATAACAGATTATGAACACCGATGGATGATGAAACCATTTACTTGGTTCATGAAAGCATTTGTAAATAAATATGTTTATAGATTTTCTTTTGAAGCAGCATTCCCAGGGATTTTAGCAGGAGACACTGCACATTTATGCGGTTCAATCAGAGGGTTACTTGCAAGTTACAGACGTAAAGACAAAACCTACATGTTTGAAAAAGATGTACGTGAGAGAGCTAAAGAAGAAATGATAGAAGAAGCAGATAGGAGAAAGAACCAACCTGAAAATGACAATAATTCCAAGGTAGATGTTTAAAATGACTAAAAATAAAAAAGGGTTTTTCAGTAAATTGATAGAAAATCTTGATAAAAAGTTAGAGAATAAATCTAAAAATAAAAAATGTTGTTGTTGTCAAGATTCTAAAAATAAAGAATGTTAAAAGAGTTAATAGATTGGTTTTTGTATTCATTTCTAAGATTAAACCAAACAGTAAGATGGGTTGAATCACTTAATTTTTTTATTTATGATTCAATCAAAATTCTATTTTTACTTTTTGTGATGATTTTAATTATTGGAGTTATAAGAACTTATTTACCGAGAGAAAAAGTTAAAAAATGGATGATAAATAAAAAATATGGTTTAGGACACGTAACTGCTTCATTATTTGGTACAATCACACCATTTTGCTCATGTTCTTCAATCCCCCTTTTCATAGGTTTTCTTGAAGCAGGAATTCCACTAGGGATCACATTTTCTTTTTTAATAACATCCCCAATAGTAAACGAGTATTTAGTAATATTAATGCTTGGTTTTTTTGGTTGGAAGATCACATTAGCATATGTTTTAAGTGGGATATTTATAGGTACAATTTCGGGATTAATCCTTAGCAAATTAAACTTAGAAAACCAATTAGTTAAAGATTTGATTTTAACCAAAAACAAAGTTAAAGATGTAAAGTATACCAGTATAAAAGAAAGATTCATGTTTGGAATAAAAGAATCAACTTCAATTATCAAAAAATTATGGTTATGGATATTAATAGGGGTTGGTATTGGAGCGATTATTCATAATTACATACCTTCAGAGGTAATACAATCAATAGTTAACAAAGGAGGAATTTTTTCAATACCAATTGCAGTAATATTAGGAATACCTATGTATGGGAACTGTGCTGCAATTGTACCAATTGCTTTAGCATTGTTTGAAAAGGGAATGCCAATTGGAACAGCACTTGCTTTTATGATGGCAATATCAGCGTTAAGTTTCCCAGAAGCTATTATTTTAAGAAGAGCAATGAAAATAAAATTAATTTTAATATTTTTTGCAGTAGTTACCTTATCAATAATATTAACTGGGTACTTATTCAATATGTTACAAGTTATTTTAATATCTTAATAAAAATCTAGACCCACATTCAGAACATTTTGAAAAAAAAGAGACATATTCTGTCCATTTTGTTCTTTTCCAAGTATGACCACATTTTAAACATTTCATTTTAATCCCCAATATAAAAGAATAAATTCATCTTTCCCTAATCTCTTTTCCGATTAATGCAAAAGTTTCTGCTTTATTAATCTTGACCTTAATCAAATCACCAATTTTGTAATGTCCACGTACGATAACTTGTTTATACGCTTCATTTCTTCCAACCCATTCCCTATCTTCTTTACCTTTTTCATCAATAATTATCGGACCTTCCCACTCCAACCAACGTTCATTTTGTAATTTAGCAATGTTCTTAAAAATGTCCATCAATACTTTAGAACGATGTTTAACAGTTTCAACTGGCACTTTACTTTTCATTTTTGCAGCTAAAGTATTTGGTCTTGGCCAAAATTTAGAAATGTTAACTGCGTCAGGACTAATATTTCTAATTAAACTCATAGTATTCCAATGTTGTTCATCAGTTTCACCAGGAAACCCAATAATAATATCTGTTGCAATAGTAATTTCAGGAATAGATCTTCTAAATGTATTCACTTGATGTACAAAATCTTCTGATTTATATGGTCGACCCATACTTTCCAAAATTTTATCATCACCTGACTGTACTGGCAAATGTAAAAATTTGAATATTTTTTTATTCTGATAAATTTCAACTAAAGGTTCTAAAATTTTTGCTAAATGATCAGGATTCATCATTCCAATTCTAATCTTATATTTACCTTTAATTTGAACAATATTTTCTAATAGTTCAACTAAGCTAGTATTAATATCAAAACCATAACAACCGCAATCCTGTGACGTTAACCAAATTTCTTTTACACCTTCAGATACTGCAGTTCCCACTCGTTCAACAATCTCTTCAATTGAATAAGATTCTAAACTTCCTCGTGCAGCTTTAGTTTTACAAAAGGTACATTTCCCTAAACATCCCCTTGAAATTGGTACAATTTCCACAATAGGATTTTTTCTAACTATTGGCAAATTAAGTGGTGGATTTTCTTCAAAAGAAACTTCTTTCACAACATTATCATTTACAACTTCTTCAACTATTTCAACTATTTTATTAATTTTTTTAGTCCCAATCAGAGAATATTTTTTTAACTTTTTTCGTTCAGTTTGAGCAATACAACCAGCGATAACAATCATTTTATTCATAGAATTAAGTTCTTTTAACCTATACCAAAACTTATCTTCAGTTGGACCCTTTACAGTACAAGTATTGATTATAACTAAATCAGAATCATCAATATTATTTACCATTTGAAATTTGGCTTCTTTCAATAAACCTGCCATCTGCTCAGAATCCGCAAAATTTGCTGAACAACCATAAGTTTCAATAAATATCTTTACCATTTTCGTTATTTGTAAATATTTGTTTAATTTTTTTGTTAATTATTAATTTCTTCTATTTTCAAACATTATACCTTATAAATTTTTATAGGTTATGAAATTAATTCCCAACTCAAACTACTTAAAAGTAGTATTAGTAGCAAGTTTTTTAAATACTTTGCTTTTTTAAACTAGTTTAATGGTGGTTTCAAATAAATTCATACTAATTATGTTATTCCTTGCATTAACATTATTATTAATAAATATAACCACAATCTCAGCTGAAATTCAAGTACCATCATCAATTAATCAAGCTAATGAATTAAACTCACCAAGCGATTGGATATCTGAAGACCAAATTAAAGTATATGATGATAAAGTTGTATTAGAATTAGAAGGAACAACTTGGGCGTCTTTCACAGATACAAATTCAATGGATCCTTTCCTTGATGAAACAGCTAATGCCATCGAGATTATGCCTGAATCTGCAAAAGAGATTCAAAATGGTGATATTATTTCATATCAATCAAAAGATTCAGTTATCATCCATCGGGTAATTTATGTTGGCGAAGATATTGAAGGAACATATTATCTTGTCCAAGGAGACAATAATAATTATCCAGACCCAGTAAAAGTACGTTTTAATGAGGTAGTGGGAGTTTTGGTAGCAATCATATATTAAATATTATACATTAAATTCAAGGAGTTAAATAACAATGACAATAGAAAAAACAGAATTATATTTTGGTCAAAAATTAAATGAAAGAGAAATGGATTCTTGCCTTGAAAGAGTTGCTGGAAAACTATGTTGGCGTAAAGGAAAAGAATTTGAATGGGGAGACAATCCTAAATCAGTCCATATTATTTATAAAGGTATAATCTTACCTAAAGTTCAAGTCTCGTACGTTAAAAAAGATACTGACCAGATCCTAATTGATACCCCTGGTTTTTTATTTGATACCACATACAAAAAATTTTTGAATGGGACACACCAATGTGCAATTAATTCTTTAGTTGAAAATGAGAGAGGTTATGTTTTAAACACTCCAAAAGAATTTGATAGTTATTTTCAAAAAAAAGGAATTAACATTAATTCTAAAGTAGAAGGATTAAATTTAGCATATGTTACTGCTAATGATGCTTTTAAATTTATTTTAGGTAGAAGAAAAAGGTTACTTGCAGCTTATGACACATTAATGTTAAGAAAAAATGAACCAATAGAAGGAGAAGGGAATTTTTATGAACGTATTAGTGAACATCAAGAAAATCAACATTTGTTAAAACAATTTAATGGATCTGAAATCCCACAAAGATTAATTTTTTCAATTAGAAACTTTCACAATAACCATATTAAAAGTTTTTCTGAAGAAGAAGCTAACGGAGTAGTTAGAGGAGTAAGTTCAAAAGATAGAAAAATATTTTTAGAAGATTTAAGATCACATTTCTTTTATGAAAGTTCTAGAGATAAAAAAGAAGAGTCTAAAACAGAAACAATTTCTGAAATGGATGAATTTAACAGGATGTTTCAAACACTTAACATATATCATTTCATGGTAAAAATGTTAAAAACAACTGAACCAAGAATAAAAAGAGAGAAATAATCATTAACATATTTATATTAAAACAAAGTAACTTTAGGACCTAAATTTTCTTTTTTATTTTCTTCTTGATTAGTTTCATTAGTAGGGAGATTACCATCCATTAACCCCATAAACATACTAAAATCTGGAGCAGTATCAGGAACTTCTTTTTGTTGAGGCATTTCATTAGAAGGGACATTATTAGTTTGATTATTTGAATTATGATTTACATAACCAGAACTAAGGTGATTATTTTGCATAGTACCTAAAGAGCTTAAATTATTCTGATTGTTTGAACTTAAACTATTGTTTAAATTAGTAAGTCTATCTTTTGAAACAAAATGTGCCAATAATTGAATTGCTTTTTTAATATCTTCAGGGTGATCATTAACAGTATCTATGGTAATTTTCATCTATTTTACCTCTTGAATTTATGTTAATATCTCAGTGTTTATATGATTTTTGTTTGTATATTTATTTTTGAATCATATTGATATTAACTGATTAATTAAAAAATCAACAACAAGATATTCTGAAATTATAACTACTCTAAACCAAAACTTTAAATAAAAACAGTAGCTTCTTTACACATAGTTAGTTTGTTAGGGAGAGCTAGGCTGGCGCGCTAGTCCTGCGTTGTTACTGTGAATGGACTTTACACAGAGCCGAAGCCCAATTAAGGGTCAGTTTAGTCTGATCAGTCCTGGCATTTTTGTTGACGACTTGTCCTTTGGGATGAACTTGTAGTGAATCAGGTCAGATCTGGAAAGAAGCAGCCTTAAACTATAACATTCATGTTCAAAGGGTTGCAAGTTTGAGAAAATGTTGGGATTCAACTGGTTAGGTTATTCTGATTCGACTGAGGGTGTGCCCCTAATAACAACTTTATTCTAAATATATTGATAAATTATTTAAAGTAAAGCATTTTATTTTTTGAAAGATATGAAATAGATGTAACTATGTCCAATAAATTAAAAAAAAAGCATAGAAAAATAATAATAATATGGCAAGAACAAATTATTTTAATGAAGAATTAGAACATCATTCTACTCAAAATTTTCTGAGATTTACTGGAGCTTATGCAAGAGTCACCCCAAGAGATGAAATTGCGTTAGGAAAATCATGGACCGAAGGCTTCTTAACACCTTACGAACATTTAATTTTTAGGCCAAGTTCAAACTTAGCATTAGAACTGATTAGATCAAGAGCACATTCATTAAACAGTTCAATTCCAGAATCTTTTGTTAAAAGTATTGATAAAAATATCAAAACTAATAATGATATCATAGAAAATTATACACCCAGATGTAATGATAGCAGATTATTAGGAAGATTAAGCAGAAATCTAGATCAGATAGAAAGTTTATACCAAAATTATGATTCAATTATTCTTCCAGATCTTAAAGGAAATGAACTTCGAGTTGCAGACATTTTACGTCAAAGGTTAGAAAATTATTATGATGACCTATCAAAAATTTTAAAATTTAGAGATTTGAAAAAATTCAAAGAATTTGAAAACCTTAGAGGAATCCACCCAAATGATTTAAGATATATATTCCGAGGTAACCAATATCAGCAATCTGAAAACTCTTTCTTAATTTCAGAAATAAACCAAAAATTAGCAAAAGAAAGATTACATAACTCTAATTTAAGATTAGTTGTTAACATTTGTAAAAAGGAATATTTTACTTTAGGAATTCCTTATCGAAAAAGAAGAGTTCCGTTCTCAGATGTTTTACAAGAAGGAGCAGTGGGATTAATGCGAGCTGTTAATAAGTTTGATTATCAAAGAGGAAATAGATTTTCAACAATGGCTCAATGGTGGATAAGACAGGGCGTAAGAAGATATTTACAAGATAATATGAGGATGATAAGAATACCTGTTTTCAACCAATCAAGAATTTATAAAATTAAAAGTACAATAAGAGACTTTCAAAATTATCATGAAAGAATGCCAACTGATGAAGAACTAGTTGAAATTACGGGTTTCAATTTGAATCATATTGAAGAAGCTAAAGAAACTAATTTACATTCCAGTTCATTATCAATAGACCAACCTATAGGTGCCCAAAGTGATAATTTTGATCCTAACAGGCCAAACACCATTGAAGATTTTATTGAACAAAATTTACATCCTGATCCGGAAACTATGTTAGAAAAAAAAGAGTTAGCATATTTAATCAAAAGAGAATTATATTGGTTAGATACAGAACAAGAAATTGAGGCACATAATGGACAAAGGTTAGAAGAAGTTATAAAAAAAAGGTTTGGATTCATTGGGTCTGAAGAAGGTCGATCCTTAGAAGACATAGGTAATGACTATGGATTAACAAGAGAAAGAATTAGACAATTAGAACTTAAATCAATTAAAAGATTAAGATGGAAAAAAGATTTAAGAGATTATGTTGGAATTTGAAAATAACAACATTGAAAAAATATCAAATCAAATGAATTCACTCATTATTCCTCTTGGAAATAAATTAAATAAAATTTGTTCTTTGACTAGCAAATATTCTTGAGTTTCAATAATATCATTAAATTCTCTTTGCAATTTCCTAGAAAGTGTATCAACATCCTCAACACCATTAAAATTACAATTAAATACAATACTGTAATTGTTGACATCAAAAAAGGCATAACTTATGTTTGGATTTGTTTGAATACTTTTCCTAATTTTAGAAAATTTTTCTGAAGAAACGTTCCTTAACTTGATAAAAAATAAATATTCAGTATAACCCAACTTTTTCAAATTAATCTCAGCAAAAAATTTTATGATAATAAACTTGTCTAACAAATTTTTCATCCGGTACCTAACAATGTCAATTGTTAAATTTAACCTTCTAGCAATTTCTAAATAATGTAATGATGAATCTTCGTTAAGTATTTGTAAAATTTTCATATCTGTAAAATCAATTTTATGTTTATGAGGTGTTCTTTCTTTTAATGGTAATGATTCTAATTTCAAATCATTGTAAAAATCTTCAACTAAATGTTCAACCCTTAAAGTATCGTTTGACAAAAAAAGTTTGTAAGTGTTTAATTTATCACCAAATTTAGAGATCATTTCCTTCACTAAGTCATGCATATGTTTAATATTTTTAGAAGCCATTTCAACAAAAATATCCCAATGTCCAGATAATGTTACAACCCAATCTGCAAAAGGATGTTCTTTAAAAAATTCAATTATTTCTGGTTTGTCATATATATCTTCATTAAATTTTAACAGTAAAGTAAATGTTGTAATCTTAATAGATCCAAGATTGACTATACTTGCAAAATGATGAATTACTCCTAATCGCTTAAGACGTTCAATCCTATACTTCACTGCATTTTTACTTAATCCAATTTTTCTAGAAAGTTGTGAATGACTCAACCTAGCGTCCATAGAAAGATAATAAATTAGTTTTTTATCCTTAAGATCAATCTTAATCTTGTCACCCATATTTATGAAAATCATTAATTAATATATAAATATTCTTAATTAAAGGATCAAATTTACTAAAATTCGCAAAAAATGAAGAATAAGTTTCAAAAAACCCATTGATTACAACTTAATCATTGATCACTAGAATTTGAGTTTTGGTATCACCAAAACTCAAGTTCTTTTTTTATATCCTAATACATTATAACTAAGCTAAGATCATCTCAAAAAATTTATATACATTAGAAATACTCTTTTTACAAATGCAAGAAGCAAAAATAAGATTAATTTATAACTTACATGTAAAAAATAAATTTTTCTACAGAACAATTTCTAACGAATACTATAAAGATGTAAAAAAGAAAGGTCTTAACCCAAAAAATAATCCTTATCAAGAAATGAAAAAAGATTTGATTCAATTTTTTAAAATTTTGGATTTCTTAGAAAAAAAGAATTTCAATTATGTCTACACTTATTGGCCTAATGAAAAACCAATTGGTTCAAAGATATCAAGAGTCCATAGAAAAAGTTTAAACAAAAAATATCTTGATTTAACATTAAGTCAAAAAGAATTAGATTATTACTCCAATAGAAAAGGGGGAGATATCCCATATACTGTTAACCATATTGCTGAAGATTTAATTAATTGGGATTATCCATTAACATACCTCCAAATTAATCTGATCAAAAAAGTTCAAAGGTGGGCAAAGAAAAAGATTAAATTTTCTATGAAAAAAATAAGAATCTCTGCAACATCTAAATTTCTTGAAAATGCAGATTTTCAAAGGTTTGGCCAGGAGTATATACCTTGCCCATATGGTAGTTTCAAACATTTTAAGAAAGTGATTAATAAATATGGTTGGAAAACATACAAACCTTTTATGTTAGAAAAAAAACATTTTTATGTTAGGTTAAAGGATAAAATACCACCAGAAGAAATTGATTTTATTAAATAACTGATTAAATATTTAAATCTCATCCAAACAGACTCATAAAAGAAAAAAATTTATTTTCATTAGGTACAATAATATAATCTATCCCAAACTTATCTGCAGAATATCTATCCCTGTCTTTAAAATTATCTCCAATAAACATTGTTCTTGAAACTGGGAAACCTTGTTCTTCACAGATTAAACCTAAATCTTTATACATTCTAAAACCCATTCCAGTCTTATCAAAACCAGTAGTTTCACCACCATATATTTTATTAAAATGATCTAAAAATTCAGATTTATAGGTATAACCAAAATCTCTTCTTATTTCTCCAAGTCCTGCATCACTTGAAATAACCATATTTATTCCTTGATCTTTCAAATGTTCAACCAATTCTTTAATTCCAGTTCTAAGAAAATTGTTATGATAATATTCAGTATAAATTATTGTATCATAAAAATCAAAAATAATTAACTGTTTATCCTCTGGAATTTTTTTAAGTAACATGTTATTCTCATTATAAAAGATTTTATTTAATAATTTCCTTCCAGATTAAAATTATTTTTTGATCTTCAAAAATCTAACACATCTCCAATTTCACACTTACCTTTAGAACTCTCAACACCTAACTCAATTAAATAATTCCCCCTCCCTTTAGATCTCCAATGTAAACTAAATGGTTTGAACTTTCTCTTTATTTCCAACACTTTCTTATCTTTGTCAAGAACCAAGATTTCAAGGGAATAAAACACAAAACAGTTATGTAAACTGATTTTCCTAGTATTATTAAAAGACATACTTAAATTTGATCTTCTAGAAAACATTAAACCTAATCCTTGAGAGAAAAGGTTATTAGCTAACTTTTCTTTCTTTGAAATTACAACTTGTTTAGTTTTATTGAATATCATTCCAATAATATTCCCAACTTACCAGGCATAGCTTGTTTAGCTTTAACTTCATCACTACCTTCTGCAATAATAATTTCTATCTCCGCATCAAATTCTTTAGTCAAAAAATCTTTACATGACACAATAGCATTAAATTCTTTTTCTTGTGAAGTTATCACACCTGGAATTTTAGATTTATCTTTCATTAACATGCCAACAATTTTACTAACATCTTTCCCATGCTTCTTTAAACTTTCATCACCCATAATTTTACTCATAACTTCCCCTAAATTATGTGACTCTTTTAAAATAATTTTAACTTTACTAAATAATTCATACTTCCATTCTTCTGTTACAAATAATCTAAATTTGTTAGCTTTTTCAACTTTAGCAAGTTTAATTACGTTTCTCATACCTTCCATTGAATTTTTAATTAGAGTTTCACCAGCATCTGCTTCATCAGAAATTAATTTTTCATTAAATTCTGGCCATGAGCTAGTAGAAACAAACTTTTCTTCTAGATCTAATTTATATTCTTCAGCTAATTCTTCACTTAAGTGGGGGCTGACAGGATTCATTAATTTAACCCATTGACTTAACAAATACTTAACAATGCCCCAATTATTCCCACCCCTCCTAACATACCATTTAAACATCTCAGGGATAGTATAATATGTTTCTGAAGCAAGAACTCTTAAACTATAATCTTCTAATGCTAAATTAATCTTTTTAATTGTTTTATTAAATTCAGATTTAATCCATAAATCAATGTTAGTTTCTTCTTTCGATCCAGAATTTTTTTCTAATTTATTTAATTTACTTAACTCTTCAAATAAAGTTGAAATCTTTTCCAAAGCATTCTTATAATTTAAAACTACTTCTTCTTCCCAAACAACGTCAATATGTGGGCTCCCTATATGACTATAATACAACCTCATAGCGTCTACACCAAACTTTTCAATTGCCTGAGGTATTGGTTCTGCACCACCTTTACTTTTAGAAATCTTACTACCTTTGCCGGTAACCCACCAATTAACAAATATCCCCCGCGGCCATTTATTTTCGGGTAAAATAGCAACATGATTCATTATGAATACTGGGAAATGCACAGTTTTATGTTCCTTACCACCAAGATTAATATCTAATGGATAAAAATAGTCAAACTCAACTTTAATTTGTTCCCAAACTTTAAATTTATCTTCCCCTACTCTCTTTTTAATTTCTTCAATTTTTTTCTCATTAAATTCTTCTTCTTTAACTAAGAAAACATAATCAAAAAATTCTTCAGTAAGATCTGATACTTCTAACTTCTCTTCATTCACATATTTTGAAACAATATAATAACTAGGATACAAAGTAGAATCACTAATCGGTTCAACAGTCCATTTGTCATCTAATGGAAATTTACTCCCCATCCAATTACCTAACCTAGCACAAGCCCTATCTGTAAACCAATCCAAAACGCCTGGCATTTGCCCTTGATATTCTTTAGGGAATATTTTCATTTCATTAACTTGTTCTTTACTTCGTTCAGTCAATTCAGAATCAGAATATTTAATGAACCATTGATCATCAATTCTTTTAATTATTACTTTACCACCACACCGACACACAACTTCTTCACTAAGATCATGAAATACACTAGCTTTTTTTAGAATTATCAAATCTTCTTTGACTTTATCTTTAGCTTCAGTAACCCTCATCACACCATAATTACCACAATTATTCATCATCACACCGGTATGGAAACCTACCTTGTAAATCTCTTTGGTTGCTTCTTCTAATTTATCTTTTTCTTCTAAAGATGTAATGTTCATCCTTTCACAAATATCTTTAGCAGGAAAATCCCCATATCCTTGAGACTTAATTATTGGAATTAATTTAATTTCATCTACAATATCAAAAGGAACACCTAATTCTTTTAATTTAATTCTTTCAGGACTATTTTTATCTTGTAATGTTTTTAATGCGATATAATCAAATGGTGCATCACTAGGTACAGAAGTTACAACACCAGAACCCACTTTTGGATTACAGAAACTTGAAGGTAAAATTGGAATTTCCCTATCAACACCAGGAGCTAAAACATTTCTCCCTAACAAAGTTTCAACATCAACTTCACCTTTAAATGTAATTTCATCAATTTGATGACTTAACTTTTCAGAAGCTTCTTCACTTAAAATCCAATTTTCACTTTTTCCACTTTTACTGTTCTCTTCCTTAGAATCATTTTCGTTACCAACTTCAATCTTAACATACTTTGCATCAGGATTAATCCACAAATTAGTTTGTCCATAAACTGTTTCTGGTCGTAAAGTAGCAGCAACTAAATAAGTAATTTTACCATCATTATTAATGTCATCTTCATTAAGTCTAAATTTTAATAATGTATACTCGTTCTTTTCAGCACACCCACCCTTAGATATATCAGTTTCAGAAGGGTCTACAGCTACCGGACCACAATTAACACATGCAGTTGCAAAATATGGTTTTTGTGTTAGAAGATCTTTTTCTTTTAATTTTCTAAATTGCCATTGAATAAATTTTTCATAATCAGGGTAAGTTGTACAAGTAAACCTGTCCCAGTCAGCAATAAAACCAAACTTTTTCCAATAATCATTAACATAAACTTCATTGAAAAAACCTATTACTTTGTTTGGATCTTCAAGTTCTTTTAATTTTTCTTCAGTACAACCATTTCTTAACAAATAATTAACCCACATCTCATCCTTGTTCTTTACTTTATTAGCAAAGGCAAAGGCATGATTACCAGAAGCATGTGTTCCTACAGGAAACATCACTTGTTTACCTTTCATTCGTTCTAACCGACATATTGCATCAGCATAAGAATAACCTCTCATATGTCCAACATGTAAAAAACCTGAAATCCCAGGATAAGCAAAAATCATCATAAATTTATCTTTCTTTGAATTAACTTTAGCAGAACCAATTTTAGCAGTTTGCCATTTATTTTGCCACTTATCTTGTATCTTATTCCAATCCAATTTCATATCTGTCATATGTCAGAATTATTTTAGTTTGTTTATATAAATATTATGTTGAGGAAAAGAGATTTATCCAGTAACAATTTGTCTTGATCTAAATTCAAACACCATAAATCTCTTCCAACGATTTCATGATAACAGCTTCACAAGAATCCATCCTCATTGGTAACTGAGAATCAGAAGATGCTTTACGTATTTGACCTATCCTGTCCAAAACTTGACCAAAAAATCTTATTAAATCACCTTCTAATAGATTAGTATTTTTCATTAAATCAAAAAAAGTTTGATCTTTAAATAATGGGTATATTAAAGCAGTAACTTTATCTAAGCTTTCAAACTTTTTCTCCCTTGAAGTTCGAGGATTTTCTTTTAATTTTGTTCTAAGATAGCTTAATTCTTTGTTTCGAAATATTTTCTTGAATTCTGTCCTTTCTCTTCCTTCATAAACTAACGCAGCTAAAACTAATAATATTTGGTAATCACTTAAATCCTTATAAAAATCTCCTGAAAACATTTCTCCTAGCGTGATTTCATCAACAAAAATCCTAGTACTGAACAAACCTTTTTCAGTTAATTTATCATCATCACCAATAAAACCATACTTTTTCAATTTTTTAAACAGTTTATTATACCTATAAATTAACCTTTGACTAGCAATCTCTTCATATTCATCACCATACAACTGATAAGAATAAAAACTCATTTTCAAAATTCTTTCAATTTCTTCGGTGTCATGTCGATTAATTAAATTTAAGACTGTGTTTATTGATAATTTAAACTGAGATTTTATTGGTTCAACATCTTTATATGTTAATTTTTTCAATTTATAATAATTGAATGCTGGTCGGTAAATCATTGAAACCACATAACCCACTTCATCAATACCTCTTCTACCCGCACGTCCAGCAATTTGAAAATATTCTTTAGTATTTAAATCTCGAAAATTTATACCATCAAATTTACGTAATGAATTAAAACACACAGTTTTTGCAGGCATGTTAATTCCTACTGCAAAAGTTTCAGTAGCATAAAGAACTTTAATTTTCCCTTGAGAAAATAAATCTTCAACCAAACTTTTTACTCTTGGTAATAATCCTGCATGATGAAATGCAATTCCCCTAGCTAAAGCATTTTTTTGAATAACTGTAGATCTTAATTTTCTAACTTCAGTCGGCCAACCCTTCATTGCTTGAGCGATATAACTGATCAAAAATTTATCTTTAGGAAACAATTCTGAATCATTAAGTTCTTTAGCTTTTTCTTGACAATCCTTACGTGAAAAACTGAAAAATAAGCAAGGTACTTTATCTGGATAAAGATCTTTAATTAGTTCAATATGGTTAGGTTCGGGAGTTTTTGTTCTTAGCTTTCTACCACCTTTACCTCTTCTACGATAAATTTGTTCATACCTAGGGATATTTTTAGCGTCACTAATAAATTTTTTAAGTTTATTTAAAGTAACAATACCAGCTTCATAATCATAAAAAGAATGTTTTAATGGAACAACTCTAAAATCTGATGTTATTGTATCAACTTCATGTTTTTTTATAGCTTGGATCCACCTAGCGAACTCTTCTGCGTTGGGTATTGTTGCAGAAAGACACAAAAACCGAGTATTTTCTGGACTGTAAATTACTGACTCTTCCCACACATATCCTCTTTCAATATCATTTACATAATGAACTTCATCAAAAATAACATAAACAACATTAGCAACAGATTTATCACCAGTCATAACCATATTACGATAAATCTCTGTAGTCATAATTAGAACTTTTGCATGTGGATTTATTACAATATCACCAGTCATCAACCCAATATTTTCTTCACCATAATCTTTAGAAAAATCTTTAAATTTCTGGTTAGACAATGCCTTAATTGGTGCAGTATAAATGATTCGGTTAGGTTTATTTTTGTTTGTATCAATGATATAATCTGCAATCAAAGTTTTACCACTACCAGTAGGAGCAGAAACAACTACTGAGTGACCTTTTTCAATAGATTTAATTGAATTTTCTTGGAAAGGATCTAATGTTAACCCTTTATATTTCATTACCATAATAAATAAACCAACAGATTAAACCTTTATTCAGATTTACTTTAAGTTAAATATTTACTTCTTTGGTTATAATACTTTCTATGGAAGTATACTATTATCTGTATATGAACTACATTTAATTAATTAGACAGATAAATTTTTATGAAAATAGAATTAAAAAAATGTAATTATATTAATTATTCATCTAAAAGGATAATCACGAAGAAATTGCATCTCCTTACTATCTTTTTCACCCTTATAATTAACAATTATCCTAACTTTACCAATTAAGTTAGAAGATTTTAAGAATGATAAAAATTCATTAATAAACTTACCTGTTAGAAATTCAGTAATCTTAACTTGATAATGTGGTTCCTTAACATTAATTACAACATTAAAATGGTCATAAAGGCCTTTTTTATTAGCATATTCGCCAATTCCGAAAATATCGCCAATCCCACCATCTTTAGCAGATCCATCCATATCTAATAAACCACCCTTTTTACCATTTGTAATCCAGTGCTGTATATCTCCAGAAAAAATTTTTTTATTTCTTCTAAATTTTTTAAAATACATTCCCCACTTAATTGAATTTCCACTAAATGACCCTAATGATTCAAAGAGGTTCTTAATTCCACCTTTTTTAGCAAAAACAGAAAAAAAACCAGGTTGGAAATCATTATCTAAAATTGAATCCAGTTCTTTTGAAGTTGCTTCAAGTTCAACAACAATTTTCCCTAATAAATCAGACCTACTTACCATAACATAAGTTAAATTATTAAAGTTTATAAAAGTTACTTTTCTACAAAATTCAACATTCTCCTGCATTTTGCAGTAGTCCAAGATTCAAATTTCTGAACATCCTCTAAATTAGTAATATTATTATCATGAAGAATATTTTTTAAGATAAGAAACAATTCTGTAGTAGCTTTAGTATCATCTAACGCCCGGTGAGCATTATCATTTACGATATTAAAATATTCACATAATGAGGATAATTTTTTACTAGGTAAATGCGAAAGTAGCCTAGTAGATAATTTTCTAGTGCAAACTTTTTCATTACATAATTCTTGCTGTAAATGTTTTTCAACATTATGAGATATAAAACCATGATCAAAAGTGGCATTATGTGCAATGATCATACTTGAACCTAAGAAATCCATAAAATAAGGTAACACTTTGTCAACAGTTGGAGAATCTTTTACCATTTCATTATTTATCCCAGTTAGCCTGGTAATAAATCTAGGTATGTTTCGTTCAGGATTCACTAATGATTGAAAAGTATCAACAACCTCACCATTTCTAACTTTTACAGCTGCTAATTCTGTGATTTTATCGTGATGTTTAGAAAGCCCAGTTGTTTCAATATCTAAAACTATAAACTCTTCAGATAAATTTTTTTCTAAAGAACAATTCTGTTCTAATGATAAACTTTCTTCTAACACACACAACACCTCTTTTCCCTTTTTAATAAAAACATAAAATTAAGATTATGTTAAAAAAGATAAATTAATTGTTTATATTATTTTCGATATTGTAAAATGACATTATTATTTTAAGTTACTAAAATAACTTAACCCTTCCTTTAAAAACAATTAGAATAGTTAATTATATAAATAAACCATTGAAAAACAGAATGTAATGATCAATGAAAACAAAAAATAATTATATATTAGAAGGCTCAATAATTAAAGCATTACTAATGATTTCTTTACCGATTATTTTTGCTAATGTTTTACAAACAGTTTACCAATTAATTGATACATTTTGGGTAGGAAGATTAGGTACTGAAGCAGTTGCAGCAGTATCACTTAGTTTCCCAATATTGTTTTTCTTATCATCAATAGCAATGGGTTTAACAATGGCAGGATCAATCCTAGTAGCCCAATATAATGGAAAGGGTAACAAAGAATATGTTTCTCTTGCTACAGGTCAAACATTATCTTTAGTTGGTATTATAGCAATATTAATTTCAACAGTAGGTTATTTTTCTTCAAATTTTTTATTATCTTTAATGACTAATGATTCAATTGTTCTTATTCAAGCAACATCATATTTACAGATTTCATTTTTAGGAATGCTCGCCACATTTTTATACTTTATTTTCCAATCATCATTAAGGGGCATTGGAGAAGTTAAATTTCCGATGTACATTATTTTGTTTACAGTAATATTAAACTTTTTTCTAGACCCTTTATTTATGTTTGGTTATAAGTTTATTCCAGCAATGGGCGTTGCAGGAGTAGCAATTGCTACTGTAATAACACAAACAATTTCAGCAACCATTGGTATCATTGTTCTAATGAGAGGAACTTTTAATATAAAATTAAAGATAAGAGATTTAAAATTAAGACTTGCCTGGATTAAAAAAATAATTAGGTTAGGTTTACCTTCTTCATTAGAACATTCTTCAAGAACATTTGGGATGGTAATAATGACTTTCTTAATATCCACTTTTGGAACATTAGCAGTAGCGTCATATGGAATAGGTACAAGGATATTGAGTTTCATAATAATTCCAGCGATAGGATTAGCAATTTCTACATCTACATTAGTAGGAAACAATTTAGGAGCAGGAAATTATGAACGAGTTAAAAAAATAACAAAGATAGGAGGTTATATTGGTTTTTTATCATTAACAATTATTGGAATTATATTGTTTATTTTTGCAAAACAAATTTCTGCTTTTTTTGTACCAGGAGAATTAGAACTAATCTCAATGTCAACTTTATTTATAAGAATAATGTCATTAACATTTGGTTTAATAGGTGTTCAAATGGTCATAATAGGTGCCATAAAAGCAGCGGGAAGAACAACCCTAGCAATGCTAATAGCAATTTCTCAATTAATTGCTTTGTTTGGATTTGGAATTATTCTTTCAAAATTATTCAACCTGGGGGAGTTAGGTATTTGGATAGCATACCCTTTATCTAATGTAATCTCATTTATAGTAGCTTTATTCTTTTACTTAAAAGGAGAACATCTCAAAAATAAAGTAGAACACAATTAGTTTAAACTTAAACAATTAATATGTTAAATTTTTTAATTTACCAAGACACTAATACATTGAAAAAAAAAGAAAATTCTTCACCCATTCATTGATTCATTCATTTTAACATTTCAACAATATCTGAGGTATCTACTGCAATCAAATCAGAATTATCCTTCACATAAGAAACTGCTTCTTCATACAATTGCCACATTGATGCAGTATAAGCTTCAGGTCTTAAATCAATTATATCATAACTTGCATTAATGTCATAAGGAGAAGATAAAACTTCACTTTTATCATTATCAATCCAATATACTGGCCAAAAAGAAGTTCCTTCAGTATAATAATTATTTTCATGCATTTTTAAATTAACAAACAAACCCGTATTACCATATTCTTCATTATATTCAGCTAAACCATCTACTATTAACTGTTCTGGACTTTGATCATCATGCATATAACCTAAATTTGCTTCATACAATTTTATTGCTACTTGTTCCGGCCGAACATAAACTCCATTTCTTTTATCACCCAGTTCAGTAAAGTCATAATGAACAACTACTAGCTGTGCGCCCATCTCAAAATATATTTGATCCAATGTAGAACCAATTGGTCCACCCGCTAGATTACCCACTGCCACTGGGGCATATCCCATAGTATCTTTTAATAATTGGTACCCGCCATCCTCATCTTCAATATATCCCCCAGTTTCAAGATTAAGCTTATGTTCTTCGTAAGGTAATAAAGTTTCATACCTTTCTTCATCCCCCATCCCCATTAAACCAAGAGTATCAAATCCAGTATATGCTGGATGTGGTGGCCGGTAATGATACCCGACAACAACATATTCAGAAGTTTTCAATCTTTCAATCAATTCTGGCGCATTATCTAAGTAATATTGTAAAGTTGGATCATTAAGATAAATGTCAACAGGAATTTCATATTGTTCATGAATATCAATTGTTTTATTAATTACTTCAACACTTTTTTCTGGAAAAACCCAATCATGAACATTTAATGTAAACATCACATAATTTTGTCCTTCTTCTAGGTCAGTGTCATAAACATATTCATTGGTGATTTCACCTTCTGAATTTTCATTAGAAGTTAATTCAATTTCAGAATTGGTAATATTATAAAAACCATTTTCTTCCCACCATAAAAAATCATCATACATCTCTGGTATTGTTTTCCATTCAACTTGACCAGATTCCATATACTGATGTAATCCACCAAATAATTTTTCATACAAATCATCATTATTCTTAACTCTTGCTGCATCCCCAATACTCCATGCAAAATACATAGTATTATATTCGTCATCTTTAACTAATTCAATTCCCTCATCTAATCGAACAAAAAAGTTATCAACATCATCATCATAAAATGTACCTAATGCACCTTCTGGCAATTGACCCTCATTTTCTTCAGTTAAAGAATATAAAACAGCATCAGAAGGAAAGAATACTAATTCACCATTATAGTTTGGAGTTAACCAATCTTCACCAGAGAATACCCTCCATGGTTGCATTCGATCTTCTAACCCAGTAGGAAACGTATCGTGACAAGCCCCTGCACTAGCACACTCATTAAACTCTTCTAGCTGATTTTCTTCCAGTAAAGACATTGCACAATAAGCAACACCACCAGTTGTAAATTCATAACCACTCTCTATTGCTGCACTAACCCAATCTAACTCTGAACAGATTCCAGAAACATGCCTTATTTCAATACCAGTAAGATCTTCCATATCTTTTTTATATTCTGTTAATTGAGTTACAAACCGATCATAATAATTTTCATCTAAACCAGAGATACCACCTAAATCTGCATGAACACCAATTGCATGTCCACGTTCATGTAATTCAAGTAAAACGTTGTCATCCCATTTGTCACAAGCAACTACAAATTCTGGCCGAGCTTCAAAAGTACCAGTCAGATTATATTTTTCTAAAGTATCAGCAAAATATCTTACTGCTTCCGCATGAGATCTAAAAGAATCCTCATTTGTTTCTTCATCCACCCACCCTTCTAAATGGATCATAAGTCCTAAATTAAGAACTTTATTAGAATTTTCTTCTGGATCTAATGAACAACCAGTCAAAAAAGTTAATGTTAAGATTAATATTATTAAAAGTACCACCAATTTATTATTAAATTTCATTTCAAACACCTAAATAACTTGTTAAGTTTTATTGTATATAAGATTTGTTAAGATTATTGTTAATATGGGGTAAATTAAAAAATTAAACTAGAAAAACATTTTATGATACATAAAAGATCTTTATTTAGATACTTGGGTTTTGAAATTACTACATAATACAATACATTTATAACTAAGCCATTAGCACCGCAGAGGGGATGATTTTAGAAAGAGAATTAATGGAAGAAGAGTATATAATTGGTTTTAATAGTAATTTGACTATGATAAAATATGGTCTTTACGAAATCTCTTATTTAGTTGGTAAATTTAATTTAATTACAGAAGCACCCTTTTTTGATACGACCTTAAGAGACTTATATGAGAATAGAGATCATATTCAAACAAACACAATAAAAAGTAAAAAATCTCAATTAGAAAAAACAATTAGAACAAATATAAAGTATATTGAAGATTTCACAGGATTAATTACAAAGAGACAAGAAGACTTAATAGATACAAGTATAAATTTTAAAATATTAGAAGGCCACACACAAAAATCATACATCATGTCCAGGTATTTAACGGAATATATTTCAAAGAAAAATAATTCCCAAAATTATCAACACAATTTTCAAAGATTTATTCCTGCTTTAGAATCTTCTATTGAAAGTTATAATAAAATATTTGAATTAAAAAATTTTTATGATACATTTATTGATAAACGCAAAGCTATTAGAAATTTATTTCCCCACTTAGACCACAATATTAAAATTTGGGATGATACTACATTATAAATATAAAATTAAAAATGATTAAAAAAAGTCTGGGATATAAGTGTACTTTAATTTTTCATAAGCAATCAAAGTTTTGTAATCATTAATATTTTCTCTAAATGTGGTTCTTATTCTGTTCAAAGTGAGATGTAAATCAGAAGATCTTTCTGTACACACATAAATTATCACATTATATTCACCAATAGTTTTCACTCCCCAAACAACATTATCATCTTCCTCAAGAAAAGTTTTCAATTTAGAATCTAATACTTTATCTAAAGAGTTCATATTCAATAAAATAGCATACATTTGATAGGATAAAGCATGATAATTAAAAGCAGTAGTATAAGATAAGATAAACTTTTGCTCTTTCATTTTTTTCAATCTATAAGATATTATATCTGAACTTAAACAAGTATTTTGAGAAATTTTGTAAATCGGAGCATTAGCTTGATCTTTAATTTCAGTTAGAATTTTAACATCTTTATCATCTAATTTGATTAAATTAATTTTTTTTAAGCCAGTTTTAATATTTTTTTTATCTAAATTTTTAACTTTAGAATTTTTCTTATGCTCAATCTTAAAATTAATAAAACTGTTAGGTAAATTTCTGACCACATAATTTTTTGTAATTAATAGCACTTCTTGCCTTTTAACAAATTTACTAATGCCACCTAATAACATAGTTATATTTTCGTCCAATTCATCAATATTTTTCCCAATGATTGCAATTTCATAATCAAAATCACCATTATATTTTATTATTGCTCTTACAAAAGGAAATTTATTCAAATTTTGTAAATATTGTTCTTCAACATCAATATCAGGGTTATTCAAAGTGATAAAAATATGACAAACCAAATAATCTAATTTTTTAATATCAATTACAACTTTATACTTTTGAATAACACCTTTATCCTCAAGTTGTTTAATCCTATATCTAACACTTTCCTTTGACAACCCAACCCCTTTGGCAATTGAAGAAAAACTTTGCCTAGAATTGAATTCTAAGTATTTCATTATTTTCTTATCCTTAATATCTAATTTTACTGGCCCGGACACCTTAACATTTGGTTCATACCTCATAAATATTGGCAAACAAGGACATATATTTAAATTTTTCCCAATATGACTGGATTATAGTAGAAAAGATTTAACATGAAAAGTTAACCTACAGATAGGTATGAGGTGGTGAGGAAAGGTAGAAATAGAATTCAACTGAATTCACAGGAGGAAAAACAAAATGGAAATGACATACCTGATCTTATCAACAATAATGGGAATGGAAGGTTATATTGACCAAAACAGAACAACACTTAATGATGACATTAACAACCCAAAAAAAGAATTATATTCATTTATTGATAGAAATAGGCCAACACACACTAGTAAACTTGCAACTTATGCAAGAGACAATCTTGGTATGAATAATGCATTATCAACTACTGAAGAAAGGTTTGAACAAGATAGAAGAATAAAAACATCTTACTTAGATTGGACTGGTAATGGTAAAAGTTATGATGATTTAATTATAGTTGAAGTAAGTAACGAGGGTACTTACGCAACCTCCTTAAATCCTCGAGGAGAAGTTTTCCAAAACTATGAGAGTGGGGTTTTGGTAAAATTTGCTGCAGATACTACGAGAGCAAGTAATTTCTATACTATGGCTTCAGAACTAGATCCCGTTAGAAAAAAACATTTAGAAAGAGATTTAGAATTAGAAAAAATACTTGCTCTTGGTTGCAGTGGATTAGAATTGGAAATAACTGCGCCTAGTTTTGAATAATTAGATTAATTTAATGATTATTTTTTTATTTTTACTTTATTTTTGTTTTTATCTTTTTCTAATTCTTCCTTTCATAGAAAGTTCTGAAGAAATAAATTTGGTAAGATAATATTTTGGTTGATAAAGAAGACGAGCCATTACTTCTTTCAAAGCATAAGCGTCTTTATAATTAATAATAGCTTTCAATTGTTCATCATTAAATTTAAAATCTTTAAAAAACTTTTTACAATAATCCATCTCACTTTTTCTACGTTTATCAAATTCTTTATACTCATGATGCAACCTATGGTCATATTTTCTAATAACTGCTTGATATAACCTCATAGGGTGAGGCTCATTAGGGTTTATATCAGTTACCCCACCTAAACCTGCTTTAATAAAAACATACTTTTTGAAAGCTAATTCAAGGATATAAATAACTTCAACAATTCTTTTCATTTTACAACTATCACATACATCAATTAAAACACCAAACGTTGCTTTTGCACATTTAGCAAACAATTTTCTACTTGAGATAGAACTTTCACCATAAAAGATGTCTTTACCATATTTTTGTACAAGATAATCTTTAGTACTGTTTAGAATGAAAAGATTTTTGAAACAAGTATATAACATCCTAGGTTCGTCAAAAGTTTCCACACAATGGATATTATGAGTAGCATCAGCTAATTTGACTTGTAAAGCTCTTTCTTTAATTTCTTCATCATCACAATTAAATATTTCAGAAATTGAAACATAATAAAATTCACCTTTATGTCTTGTTAAAAGATTTAAAGCTTTTATAATTGTATAAGATATTGAACAGTCAATACTTTCTCGTTTACAAATCTCTTTGAGATCATTTTGTATTTCTGCAAATAATTTTTTTTCATAAGCCCTTAATTTTCTATTCCCACCATTATCATTACTAATATTATTTTTTTTAGCATATAAATCAACCATATCTTCCACATAATCATGACTTAATGCAATACAATATGTAACCACATCATTTACACCGGATAATTTCAAAGAATGCATCACGCTTAATGGATGAAGTAAAGAGTTATCACCATTTTTTCTTAAAGGGACTTTATTACACAATAAAACCACACGATTATATAGATATATGAATAAAGGATAATATTTATTAGATTTTGGAACATACTCTTCAATTTTCTTAATTTCTTTCAAAGGTAAAAAGTGTTGGATAACTTGAAATACACGATACTCTTCTGAAGCTTTTTTCATAACCATATCTACTAAACCACAACTATTTATGTAACTAGTCAAGTAAGTATTTATTTAATTTAAATGTTTCTGTATATTATTATATTCATAATTACGATAAACTTAAATAAGAAAATAACTTAAATAAATAAATATTTGATAATTATACTTAAGAGGTGAAAAAATGGGATGGGTATTCGATATAATTAATAGGAAAAATAAGAATGCTGCAATATCAGATGCAGAAAAAATATTTGAAACCATGAAAATTGATTTTAATAATGAATTAAAAGCTGAATTCATATATAAATTCTGGACAAATTATAAGTTAACTCAAAATAAAATTTTAGTAAAAGAGACATCACTTCCAACAGAAGCAGCAAAGTTGGAATTTATAGATTGGATAGATAATAAATTAAATTATGCAATCTCTGATATCAAAGAATTTAAAGATGAAAAAGATATTAAAGACAAAGTAAATAATTTAGCAACTGGTTTAGGGATTATAACATCTATCCTACAATTTGGGATCACTTCCAAATTCTTAGTTCAGTGGGAATTTTCAGGTGAATATGAAAATTTAGTTAATAAAATTCTTAATAAATTTGAAGCAATTATGATACTACTTCATCAAATTGATTCAAAAATTGCTTTAACTAACTTATCTGAAAGAGCTCAAATGATTATGAAATCTAAAAGATCTATCAAAAGCGAACATAACATAGCAAGAGAAATTTTGATAAATGTCGCGATAGAACTTGCAACTAAAGGCTAAGAAAGTTATAATTTCAACTTTTTTTATTTTGAAATTTCTACCTTTCAAAACAAATAATTATTTAAAACAAAAGTAAATTCTAACATTTATGTCATTAGTAGATGTACATTGTCATTTGAACCATGCATTGTTCAAAGATAATATGAAAGAGATACTTGAACGAGCAAAACAAGCCGGAATTAAAGCTATTGTCGTTTCAGGAGTTAACCCTGCTGCCAACAAAGATGTTTTAGAACTAGCAGAAAAAATTAATTCTAAAAAAGATAATGATAATATTCTTAAGGTAAGTTTAGGTATTTATCCAATTGATGCGTTAGGGTTATCTGAGGGTGAAACAGGTTTACCTAGAAATACAGAAAAAATAAATTTAGAGAAAGAATTCAAATTCATTGAAAAAAATAAAAATAAAATTGTTGCAGTTGGAGAGGTAGGATTAGATTTCCATTGGGACAAATTACATCATAATCAACAAAAAGAAAATTTCAGAAAAATAATTCGTTTCGTTAAATCTATCAATAAACCAATTGTGATCCATTCTAGAAAAGCTGAGAAAGAATGTATTGACATTTTAGAGGAAGAATTACCTAATAAAGATATTCCAGTAATTATGCATTGTTTTTCTGGCAATAAGAAACTGATTAAACGTGCAACAGAACTAGGGCATTACTTTTCTGTCCCACCAAATATTGTTAAACTTCAACATTTCCAAACATTAGTTGAAATGGTTCCTTTAAATCAACTTTTTACTGAAACTGATGCCCCTTGGTTAAGTCCATTTCCAGATAAAAGAAATGAACCTTCTTTTGTAATTGAAACTATTAAAAAAATGGCTGAAATTAAAGAAATTACTGAAGAAGAAGTTGAAAAACAAATTTGGAATAATTATGTTAAAGTTTTTGGTGAATAATATAATCAAATTCTTAAATATTAAAGTTATAACTTATTTAAACAAAAATATTAAATATTAGTTTGACTATTAAGTTATGTATGGCAACAAAAAAAGATTTAAGTTTTTGGACTAATGTCAAAAAAACAATCCTTGTAAAAATATTGTATTGTTGTTACTGTTAATTCTAAATTAATGTTTTAATCATAAGTTGTATATTGAACTAATTTAGTTTCAGAGATATAACAACTATCTAGGTAAAGTTGAAGTTAAAATTAAATTTCATACTTAGCAGGTAGTAGGTTTTTGACAATAAAAATTTAATAATTAAATTAACTAAGATAGGACTAAATAAAATGAGAAATAAAATTCAATCAAAAAATATTTTACAATTTGCAAAAAACACACCATTAATCGAAGTAAATGGGATTTATGCTAAACTTGAAACATACAACCCAACAGGGAGTGTTAAAGATAGAATGGCCTTTCATGTAATTAAAAAAGCTGAACAACGAGGAGAATTAAATAAAGGTGATGAAATTATTGAAATCACTAGTGGAAATACTGGCATAGCACTTGCAATGGCTTCTGCAATTAAAGGTTATAAATTCACTGCTATAATGCCAAAATCGATGAGTCTTGCTAGAAGAAAGATGATGAAAGTTTTTGGAGCAAACATAATTCTTACCCCTGCAGAAGAAGATATGGAAGGAGCATTAAAAAAATATCAACAAGTTATCCAAGAAAAAATATCTAAAAAAAAGAAAATTTGGTTACCAAAACAATTTGAAAATCAAGACAATATTAACGCCCATTATTTTGGATTAGGTAAAGAGATAATTAACCAAACTGAAGGAAAAGTTGATGCCTTTGTTGCAGGTGCTGGTACTGGAGGAACAATTATTGGAGTAGCAAAAGCATTGAAAGAAGTGAACCCTAAGACTAAGATTTATGTTGTTGAACCAGAAGAATCCGCAGTATTATCTGGAAACAAACAAGGTTTACACAAAATTCAAGGTATTGGTGAAGGATTCATTCCAAAAATATTAAAAGATAATTTAAATTTGGTTGATGAAATTATTACAATAAAAAGTAAAGATTCTATCAAAGCAAGTGAACACTTAGCAAAAAAGCGAGGAATTTTAGTGGGGATTAGTTCTGGGGCAAATTATTTGGCTGCACAAAAATTAAAGAAAAAGTATGAAAATGTTGTAACTATTTTTGCAGACAGAGGGGAGAGATATTTATGAATAATAAACAAAAATTCAAACCTAAACAATCTTATTTTTTATTTTTTTTAGTTTAGATTTAATACTTTAATACAACATGCACATATTAATATACATACAATTATCAAAAACTAAAAACACAAGAACCAGTTCCCAAACATTTTTAAAGCAGGTAAAAAATTCTTTACAAACATATGGTTGAGCTAATTATTACAGAGAAACCTAGTTCTGCAAGGAAAATAGCAGCTGCTTTGGCAGATGGTAAGCCAATACAAAAGAAAAATAAACAAAGTTCCTATTTCGAACTTTCTCATAAAGGAAAAGATATTATCATAACTTCAGCAGTAGGTCATTTGTATGGATTAGTTGAAGAAGGGAAAAATAATTATTCATATCCTGCTTTTAACATTAAATGGGAAGCATCATATAAAAGTTCTAAAGGTTTAAAATATGTTAAAGATTATATTGATACTATTACTAAACTATCTAAAACTGCTAAAGAGATCACCATTGCTTGCGATTATGATGTTGAAGGAGAAGTTATAGGATTAAATGTTGTAAAGTATGCTTGTAAGAGAAAAGATGCTAACCGAATGAAATTTTCAACTTTAACTAAACCAGACTTAATAAAATCTTACGAAACAAAAATAAAACATTTAGATTGGGGACAAGCTAATGCTGGTGAAACTAGGCATAAACTTGATTGGTTATATGGTATTAATTTATCAAGAGCATTAACTGCATCAACAAAAGCAGTAGGAAAATTTAAAGTTATGTCTTCTGGTAGAGTTCAAGGTCCATCATTAAAAATATTAGTAGACAGAGAACGAGAAATTAAAGCTTTTATACCAGAACCGTTCTGGCAAATAAAATTAGATGGAAATTATTCTAATAAGAAAAGTTCTACAGTAGAAAAAATTGAAGCATGGCATCAAAAAGATAAAATTTTTGATAAAAAAATTGTTGAAGACATACTTACTAAAGTTAAATCTAAAACAGAAGCAGAAGTTAGTAAAATTAAAAGAACTAAACGTAACCAAATGGCACCTTATCCATTTGATTTAACAACATTACAATCAGAAGCATATGGTCATTTCAAAATAACGCCTAAAGAAACTTTAGCATTAGCACAAAATTTGTATATGGCAGGAGTTACTTCTTATCCAAGAACATCATCACAGAAATTAGATCCAAAATTAGGTTTCAAAAATATTCTTACTCAGTTAAGTAAACAACCTGAATATAAAATGTTAGCAGAATCTCTTTTGAAATTAGGTTCATTAAAACCAAATAATGGGAAGAAAGATGATCCAGCACACCCCGCGATATATCCAACTGGTTTAGTTCCAAAAGAACTTAAACCCAGAGAAAAGAAAATTTATGATTTAATTGTTAAAAGGTTCATGGCAACTTTTGCAAGTCCAGCAGTTAGAGAAAGTATGGAAGTTAAATTAGATGTTAATAAGGAGATTTTCATAACTAAAGGAACCAGAACTATTAAAGAGAATTGGCATATTTATTACAAACCTTATGTTAAATTAGAAGAGATCACTTTACCAGACATGAAAGAAGGTGAGATTATTGATGTTAAAAGTATCAAAAAAATTGATAAAGAAACCCAACCACCAAAAAGGTATAATCAATCTTCTATAATTAAAGAATTAGAAAAACGTAATTTAGGTACTAAAGCTACTAGGGCAGACATACTAGACAGATTATTTCAAAGAAAATATATTGAAGGTGTTAAGATTACTACAACACAATTGGGTATTGAAACTATTAAAATTCTTGAAAAGTATGCACCAGTGATTATTGACGAAAAACTTACTGCAGATTTTGAAAATGATATGGAAAAGATCAGAGAAAAAAAGTTAGAACAAGAAAAAGTTATAACTAAAGCAAAGAAATTTTTAACAGAATTATTATCTGATTTTAAAAAGAAAGAAAAAATTATTGGTAAAGAGATAATGGGATCTTTACAAGAAACATTGGACGCAGAAAATTATATGGGTCCTTGTTCCAAATGTAAAGAAGGTAAATTAATGATTAGAAAAGGTAAATTTGGTAGATTCATTGCATGTAATCAATATCCTGAATGTAAGAACACATACCATATACCTAAAACTGGAATATTAAAATATAATGGTAAAGAATGTGAACAATGTAAACACCCATTGATTGAAGTTGGTACTGGCAGAAGAAAAGCTAACATATGTATTAATTCTGAATGTCCAAGTAAAGAGATTGAAAATAAAGGTGATAAAAAACCTTCAGCATCAAGTGATAAAAAGTTTGTTGAAGAAGGTATGACCTGTCCAATTTGTAAAGAAGGTAAGATGGTGTTAAGAAAAAGTTTCTATGGTCAATTTTTAGGATGTAACAATTATCCTAAATGTCAAACTATGATGAAGATTGTTGAAGGTAAAGTAGACACAGAACATCCAATTACAAAGAGTGGTAATGATAAAAAAACTAGTACTAAAAAAAAGAAAAATTTAAAGAAAAAATAGATTAGTTAAAAATCAATACATACCATATCCTAATAATGCCTTAATCAAATATCTTGCTTTATGATTCACATACCCATAATTTAAATTTGTTTCAATTTTTGCTTCAAGTTCAAAAGATTCTTCATTTGGTTTTGCTAAAACATTAATTCTCATTAGAGGGTAAACAAAATTTTTAAATTCTTTCCAACCAACTCTTTGAAAATCTTTTGCGTCCATTATTCTCCCAGATAATATATATTCATTTCTTTTTTTATTTATTTTTAAATCAATACTATTCTCATCCGGTAAAAAGAATATGTCTAGAGCACCATAATTTATTTTAGCTGAAATATTTTTTGTAACATAATCCAATAAAACATCAGAACTATATGCTTTTGGGTCTATAAAATAAGTTTTTAATCCTAATTTCATTTTTTAAATTCATCCAAATAATCTTTTAACTTTTCCATTTTATCCATTCTCCCATTATTTTTAATTATAGATCTATTCAGGACAGGTACCATCCCTTATAAAAAATAATAAATTGCTTTTATATCTGTCAATAATCAAAAGATCAGTATAAGATCTAAGACCCATAATAGCTTGTAACTGAGAACATTGCATGGTATCACCAGAAGGACATTCTTTTTCAGCTTTTTTTCTTAATTTATAATAATGATCATCAGACAATTCAATGGTAGAATAATCTGCCCTAATTTGACCCAACTGATATCCTATATGTTGGATACAAGATTGACCCAAATTATCTTTGTCTACCCCTTCAAAATCTTGACTGATACAATTCTTGATAGATTTATTAATATACAAATTAATTTCACTATTTACTGGTTCATACCATTCAGTATGAATTAATACTTTATCTGCACAATTTTTAGCAACATAAACAGTTGGGATTACTTCTTTACGAATTTTATCAGTATCTATTCTAATTTTTTCATCATACAAATACATACTAGAAGAAAAGCTAACTGAACCACAAGCAAGTATACCTGAAATTAAAATTCTATTTAACAGTTCCATTTTATTTTTTTCTCCAATAAACGAGAAATCCTAAAATCGACTACCCAATTGGAGTAGAACTCCGGGGTATTCACCGATTTTTCTTAAGGATTTCTGTTCATTACAAATTGAATAAATCATATCGCAGCAAGCTGCGGGGTATTAAACCCAATTTGTAATAAACTCAAAACCCAAAATTATCTCCTAACATTTCAACAATATCCATTGGTAACTTTGGTTCATCTTCAGGAAATTCTAAACTTTTCACATAATTAGAGACACTATTAATTAAATCTAAATTTTCTAAATAATTACATTTCATTACTCCTCTAACTCTTGCTCTTTCTTCCTGGATGATTTCTCCATAATGTGACATCATTTCTTCTTCTTTAACAAATCCTTTGTACCCTAAAAATAAAGCACCTAAAATAAGATTAGTAACTTCACCACTTTCTGAAACAAGAGTGTTATAGGTATAATTAAGTCCCCATCCATCTTCTTTATCGTGATGTATTCCTAAATCTAAAGCGGTAGCAAGTTCAATAGCTTTTGCATAATTCTTAACAGCAACTTCACTTAAATTTTCAATATTTGCATTATAAAAAAAATCCCCTTTAATTTTTTCTATAGCCATTACTTCTTTATTTGGGTCAAAGTGAAAATTGTATACTTTTTCTCCCAATAAAATGTTAGCTAAACTTTGGCCAAGAGCTTCACGAGAAATATTAAACTCACCCATTTCTTTAACATGATAAATCTTCATTCCCCCTTCATGATAACTGATAGGCAATTCAGTTGTGTTATAAGGATAAAATAAACTTGTTGGCCCTATAACATCCCTAAATCTTTTTTCAGGACAGAAAAGATTAGCAATTTCTTCTCTTTTGTGAGGATCACCTAACTCTGACCGCCAAGGTAAATCTGCAATCCCTAATGCTTCAACAATTTCCTTAGGTTCATAATCAGGCCCATGAGGAACTACTGTTCCAGATGCAACACATGCAATTAAATAATCTATTTCAAATTGATCTTTATTCATTTTATTTTTTCCTCACAATGTTTCATCCCAGAAGGATAAGTCAAACTTGTAATAAAATTTGTTTCTTGATCTAATCCAATCATAGTCCCACTATCACAATGACGAATAACAAGTTTATCATTAAAAATTCGAGAAACTAATTCATACTTAATGTCAAGACCAAGTAAATTAAATCTAGTGTAAAAATCACAAGGCCGATGTGAATTAAATTCTTCTTCAGGGATATATTGACCAATTTCAAAACAGCCTGATTGATTTGTGCTATCTTGGATTTGTTGTTCTGATAATAATTCTTCTTGTAAAAAATAATCTTTAGGAATACTTTTCAAATCAAGTAACATTTGCCAATCACAATTTTTAACTACTGAATCTGATGATTCTACTGTATCTAACAATGATTCATACAATGATTTTACTGCAAGTCGCGTATCTAAATTAGGAGAATAAGATTCATTTTCAATTAAGTCATTTTTTTTATTAATACTAACCTTATAAAGATTAAAAATTTCAATTGAACGTGCATTAAATTCATCACAAGTCATGTAAGAATTGCCAAAACTATTTTCCAGTTCTAAATCTTGATTTTTAATTCTTTTGATATCATCAAATTCATTAATTTCTCTATTTTCAAGTTCAAGTTTTTTAGAACTATCAATACCACCAATTAATGTTTCATGAAAAATAAATTCTGTTTGAATATCTCTTAACTGTTTTGAATATCCATTTAGATCTGCATGATATTTATCCATTGCAAGTGTAGTGACATTATCTCTTGATGGTACTGCCGAAAATGCGGTATTAACTGCTAAATATGTTAAAGTCAATATTGTTTTATTCATTTTTATTTTTCTCCTTTTTAATTTAAATTTGCTATTTTATTTTTTCTTTAAGTTTGTCCAAAAATATTCCAAAACCTAAAGAGATTTTATCAGGACATTCATTAGGATAATAAGCCCTAATATTATTCCAAGAATCAACCATTACTTCTGTAGCTCCATAACAATAAATTTTTTCTCCAAAAAAACGATCAGAATCTGTCAGATGTAATTCTGAATCAATAAATTCTGGGTCTAAATATGCTCCTTTTACAATTTTATTGGTTTCATGAGGAAAATGTAAATTCCTGATTAGATTTGTTTCAGAATCATATTGTATACAAGTATTAGTTTCAGAGTCTGTGTAAAATTTATCATTAACATGATTAATACCAGGGATAAAAATACCTGTATGACCTCCATGAAATCTCTGATGACAACCATTATATCCTGGATATGAAGATAAAAAATCTAAAGTACTTTCAGGGACAGGGTGACCCATTAAAGATTTAAGGTCATCAATTTGGCTTTGATTGGTATAACTTTGCCAGATAGCTAAACAAGATTCTTTATTTTCTTTAAGTTCATCATTACATTCAAAATCATAATCACTGCAAGGTTCACAAGGTTTTCTCGCTAATTCACTTAAATAATAAGAAGCAGTTATTCCAAGTAACCCAGCCATAAATGTTATTCCCACAAGTGGTTTACTTAATTCACTCATTTTTTATTTCCCCCTAAAAGTAATTTTAAAACACCATAATCAAAATTTAAACCACCCTTTTGAGTTTCAGAACTTAATTTAGTTAAATAATCAGAAGTTGCTAAAGACATACGATATTTTGTTTCTGCAATTGCAATTTGATTAGCAACTTTACTAATTTCATTTGATAAATCATCACAATCCCAATGATTAACTAATTCTACAAAATTAAAATATAATTCTCTGTCAACGTAACCTTCAATAGAACAAGACCGGTTAGGTCCTATGACACAATTTAAACCTTCTTTCTTTGCAAATTTTTCACTGGCACAATATTTATTTTTATCCTCTTCTGAAAAATAACGTGTTGTTGGAAGTTTTAATTTTATGTATTCAATCCCAGTATACACTTTATGAACAGGTTCACCAACCATAACTAATGCACTAACATAAAGGCTAGGATTAAACATAATCCCCATATGGCCTAACTTATGATCAATAGTTGCATTAGTGGTAACAATACACCTATTATTCCAAGACACAGGATCAACTCCTTTCTCAGGGATTGCCATACTTGTTTTTTTTATAATTTGATTATACTTACTCAGATCAAAATTTAATTCTGAATTTTTAATAAGATGATAAATATCGTTAAGATGTAATGATTTGAGATTATTTTGTTCCCCCTTACATCCAAATTTGATTGGAAAAACTTCTGTGGATTCTTCTTCTGATTCAGGTGTTACTTCTTCAATTTCCGGCATTTTGGGAGTAATTACTCTTACCATTTCAATCTTTACCCTCAATTTTTTCCCAATTATAACCCCTACATAAATCAAAATATTCTGCTTTATACATTCTCAATGTTTTGTCTGCTTCTAAAAAATCAATAAAATTTGCGTCATCATCATCACGATTAACACAAACAGAATCAGATGAAAAAAAACCACCATTATAACAAATTTTATCAACTAAACCATCTTTTTTGTTACCATCAAACTTATTATCATAAATCCTAGTTGTACTAAAATCCCAGCTCTCACTGTACAAATAATCACCGGCAGTTAAGTCAGAAGAAAAATAAATATCATGTGAAAATAAACTAAATATTGGTTTATCTTCAACTTTACAGGAATCAACAATTGGTCCAGAAAGTGTGGATTTAGGAATAGATTCAGAATATTTTTTTAAACAGGTAGCAGGACTATTAGCAAGAGAGAATATCCCTAAACTATATATCATTACATTTACATATTTCCATTCTTTTCTCATTTTTATTCATCTCCTCAGTTAACATAGATTATATGATCACGATTATTATCAACCCAATCATTTTCTAAATGATTGAAATATCCACATAGTGAAAGAATATCTTGTGTATGTGTAACTAATGATTTAGACCCAACAACAAATTTAAATAGATTAGATTCTAACAGATAATGATCAACAATATTTCTAGTTTCATGATTATTTTCAACAGAACAACTCACTCCAAATGATTCTACTACATATTTGGTAGAATTAAGTAAACATTTTGTGTACATCTCAAAAAGAGGTATCTCTTTAATATCTTCAATTTTGTACCTTCCAGGACAGTTAGAAACAGATCTAAGATAATTATTATCCACTAACCTTAACATTTCTATGCTCGCACCAGAATCTTTCATCTGTTGAAAACCTTCTTCATGTAAAGAACTTACTAAATCTAAGAAAGGTAATTTTCCAGAACCAAAATCTAACTTTTTTTCAGCAACATTACCATTATAATCTTCTGATACAACAGTATAAGTTACATCTTCTTCAGGTAATTTTCCAGTTGGCAAACATTCGTCATCTATAATCCGTCCTACATCATCACGACGCCAGACTCTTAGATCACCAGTGTCCAGACACAGTTCATTATTACGATAAATTTTAATATTTCTGGTGGTACTACTATCAAATCCACCAATACTATGATCATAATGACTCCTTGAAAAAACAGACCATTTAATGATTTGATCTAAATTTTCAGAGAATTGAGGTAAAGTGAAAATGATAGGGGCACTAATATCCAAACCGCCAAGATCAAAGATATCACAGCTATTACCAAAAGTATCACGACAATCATTAGTCACATATTCATTCATGATAATTTTATTTTGATTTAATTCCCTAACATTGCCTGCTTTATCTTTAGCATTAACAGTTATAGAGTATACACCATAATCTAAATTACCCTCAGACATAAAATTTATAGAAAAATCAACTAAATCATCAGACAGAGAATTTATCTGGATAGCTGAACAACCATCATAAACATTATTTTTTGGATTTAAAATATCACATTCCAACATAAAAGAATCGACCCCATAATGTTCTAAACTTAAAGTTACTTTATCTAAACCAGAAATATGTTCAATTGGTCCTGGCCGGTACCTATCGCAATTGAATATATAATCGTCACATAACTCGTTCATTTCAAGATCTTCCCCAACGATGACTTTTATTTGAGGATTAGTATCATTAGAAAAACGATTCTCAAGTTCATTTACTTTAAATAAAGGTGCAGTTTCATCAAAAACAGTGTAAAGGTTTTGTCTACGATTAAAATTACCCTCATAAATAATAGAACTGATAAAAGCAAAACCAGTTAATCCTAAACCTACAGACACAATAGCACATAAATTTTTATTATTCATTTTCATAACCTCAAGGTTCCTTCACTTAATAGTACATTAAGTTCATCACTAAAATCTTCATCATATCCTAAAAGAATCCTAGTTTCAATATTCCCTTCTTCCAGAACTTCAGAGATAGAATTAACTGCATTGAAAAGAGTTGCAGCTTGTTCTACTTTCCTTCCTCTTAAAATAGATGAATTATTATTTTGAGTAGAATGAGAATGATATCTCTCTCCATTAGGAAGATTGATTACATTCACATTAGTTATAGTATTAGTATAATGGTTACCTACAAAAAGGTCTAATTGATAACTAGTTTCTTCACCATTTAAGATTTCAACAATATTTACAGTTTCATAACCAGGTAATGGGGTTGTGTCAAATGCATTAATATATTTTGCAAATGAACCTTCTTGATAAATAATTTCTAATTCATTTTCATCACCAATTGAACTTAGTCTTGATTCAAAATAATTATCTCTTTCATCAGTTCCATTTCCTTTGATATCAGTAAAGTTAGTACTTATTCCATAAAGAGTCCCATCTTTCTGGTTTACTCTTTCTTTAACAAAATCACTTTCTCTATCTGCAGGAAAGTATCCATTATTTTCAACAAACGAAGTGTTTGCTGTGTGTGCGCAAGCTGAAATTCCAATTGGAATCATTGCAGGCATTATTTTTTGTATTAATTTGTTCATTTTTATTTTCCCCCTAATAATTTTTAATTTAGTAAATTTGGATCTAAAACCTCTATCCTAGAGATTTCACTATCAACAATCAAGAAACCTGGATTTAATAAATTTCCAAAACGATAATTTTCAGTAACTTTATTTGCAGAATCTAACCTTAAATTTTCTCTTTTAAACTGAGAAGTTAAATATCCACCAACAACTAACTTATCTATGCTAGCAGGACAATCCACTTTTGAAATACGATAAGTTTTATGATCAATAGCAAAATAATCTGCTTTAAAGTGTAATTTTGAATGATATTCTATAATTACACCAGTTTCTGGATGTAACACCCTTGGAATTTGCATAATCCAGTTAGATCTATCTGAAACTTCAACAGTTTCAAATGTTAACTTTTTCCAAGATTCTTCAGAGTGATTTTCATTAGTCAAAGAATCAAGCTTGGCAATGTAAGAATTGTTATCTATAATGTAATTACAGTTTAATTCAGGATCAACCAATTTGAGTTCAATTTTTTCTTCAATTGACTTCCCATTATCTCCAAAATCAACTGAGATAGATATTGGACCAAAAGACTCATAAACACCATATAATCCAATAGCTAAAAGAGCTGAACTCCCTACTGTTAAAAGACCTTTTCCTAATTTATCCATTTTTATTTCTCCTTTTGAAAACAATATTCTATCTAAGATCATCAGCCATAGAACCTTCTTCTGGTAAAAAATCACTAATAGAATAATCCTTAATTAATCCCATTTCTTCCAAGGATCTCTCTCCTTGTTCAAGAGATTCAATTTGACTTTGAACAACTTGTAATTGAGAGGCATAATCTTCAACCAATCTTTGATCTTGAGTTGGAACAAAGCTAGTCGTAGGATTTTGATAAAAAATACCAGTTGGTTCTACATCAGTACAACCTTCCCGAGATCTAAAATAATTAATGTTCGGAGTAATATCACCTCTTAAATTATCAAAACCAGTTCTAATTTTTTTCATTAACTCATTTTTACTATCAACAACACCATTATCAACAAGTAATTGATTGTAAAAATTAATTGACTTACTATAACTATCTAACAAAGATAAATCTAGATTAGTATCTTCACAAGTAATTTTGTAAGTTGGAACTTCGAAACCCATTGCTTTTGCTTTCACAGGATTGATATTATTGACAAGAACATAATTGTCATAATTCTCTTTCAGGTCTAATGTCTGTTCAAGCACACTTGTCATAGTAAATAGATAATCAGAATAATTATCTCCCGCTGATGCTTGAGCTGTTCCAGCAGTTAATGCTGCCCCTAATATTGCCATTTCTAAATATTTATTCATTTTTTAATTTCACCTTTTAGTTTGAGTTTTGTTTGTTACTAACCAGTAACTAAGTGAGAGTGATTTATATATTTCTTATATAAGTTATATAAGTTATAGAAAAGTTTAAAAATAAGCCAAATAATCAAACAGTTATGCAAAGAAAATTAGTGAAACAAGGAAAAGGAGCATTAACTGTATCTTTACCAAAAAAATGGTTAGATCTTAACAATTTAAAGGTAGGAGATTTAGTTGAAGTTAATGAAGAAGGATCAAAAGTAAGTATTTCAGGCAAAGGAACTAAGATCAATAAAATAAAACAGATAAATTTAGATAAAACTAATAATCTTCACCTTAGAAGTTTAATTGCATCAGCCTACAAAAGAGGATATGATGAAATAATAATAAAAATAAAAGAAGATTCAGACTTAAGTATAATAAATGAAGTAATTAACTCATTTACTGGATTAGAAATTATTTCTAGCAATAACAAAAGATATGTCATTAAATCCTTCTTAAAAGATGAAGGAGACAATATTGAAAATTTAATAATCAAAATGTTTCAATTGACAAAACATATCGCAGAAAAAACTTACAATGAAAGAGAAAAAGTTGATTTAAATAACCTCAAAATTTTGTTAAGACCAAACACAATTAAATTAAGAGACCATTGTTTAAGGTTAATTCATTCAAATAAATTTGAAGGAGATAAATCTTATGATTATTATGAATTTGTAACAATATTAGACAAGTTAGCCTATTCATTCTATAATTATGCTTGTGATGTAGTAAAGTATAATATTAAAAAATCAGAGTTAGATAATTTTATTTTTAATAACCTTGAAAATATTTACAGATCCTATTTAAGAAAAGATTTCAATAATTCTAATAAAATATGGGTTGAAACAGTTAATTATTATTATAATGAACTTCAAAAAGATCTTAAGAAAAATTTGAAAAAAGAAAAGATGATTATGGCAATGCATTATGGACACATAGTAGAATTACAAATACAATTAAATTCAAGGTTATTAGGATGCTTTGCTTAGAACATACTTCCTTAATAATTGTCCATTTTCTTTCATTTCATCTGTAATTCTTGATCTTGAATAAGAGCACCAACACTCCCTACATCCAGAATAAATCATAGCATAATTCATTCCTTCTTTTAACTCTTTAAAATCTTGATCATGATTATCTGATCCCCTAATATTAAGATAATTTTTAATATGGTCACCCCAATTATCGTTAGGAACATTATATTGCATTAAAATTAAAGACAAATCAATAACAGGATTTCCTTTGCCACATAATTCCAAATCAATCAACATACTTCCAAGACGATTATCATTTTTAACATCACCATGAATAAAATATTTTGATTTAGTACTGTTTAAATAATCAACAGCATCTTTAATTTTAGATCTATCAAAAATAACATCATGACTCTTGTCACCTTCATCATAAATTTCTTGTAAAATATCATAACTCATCACTTCATGGTCTGGAACAATAATCCCATTACTTTCTAATATTTTACCAGCTTCCTTATGAAATAATGCTAAACTACTTATCCAATAATCTATGCCTTTACTTACAATTAAATCTTCCCTATCTGAGATGTCTTTTTGAATTGTAAAATATAAACCATTAACTTCTATTGGTTCTGGTGATATTCCTGGGACAATAAAAGAAAAATGATCTGTTAAATAATAATTTGCAACAGCTTCCATATGAGCTTTCGGTTTATTATCAGTGACTTTTAAAATCCAATTTTGGCCATCTTTATCCAATATTTTATAACTTTGATTAAAACTAACTACATCATTTAGATCCACTCGTTGACAAAAATCCCATAATTCTTTATTTCCAACTACTGCTTCTTCTGGTAAACCAAATTTAGTAATTAATATATCATAAAGATTATTAGTAAGAGTTTCAAACGATTCAAATTCAGTAGGGGTACTTACTTCCACATCTATGCCCATTCTTCTTAACTCATACATAGCCCGATGATTTTTAGGGTTTTTCCAATCAATAGGATTACTACAAAGGTCAATTTTCAGTTTATTATCAATTAAATGTGGGCATTTATTTTTAATATATTCCGGCCAAGTAGAAATATCACTAAACTGATTTCCTCTTAAAATTAATTCTTCAAGCCTAGTTTGAGTTTCTAATCCACCCAATTCAGAAATATTATGGTCAGTTAAATAAATTTCCACATATGGTGGCATTTGATTTAAATCACACATAGAACCTAAGGGTTTTTTCTTAACACCCGTTACAGTTCCACCAGTGATAGGTAACCTGTTTAAATCATCAGAACCAAGATATAATTTTTTGCATAACCTTGGGAAAAAACCAGGCAATGGATCAAGGAATTTTGTTTCAAACCGACTCCAAAGTCTAGTGGAATCTAACATCCGATCTAAATCAGTTGGATCTTCTTCTTTAGCTAAAGCTATAAAATCCCGGTGAGTTAAATGACAAATAAAACTATCAAATTTTGTAAAACAGCCAATATCTTCCCAATCCCAATTCTTACTTTTATCCCAATGACCTCGGTTATAATCTTCTACAATACGATCTTTTAATCTATTAATAAATCCCATCTTCGCCCTCCAAGAACTTCAAGATAGCAACTTCAACCAAATGAGATTTATTACGAAAAGAACTATTTCTAGTTTGATCTCTGATTTTTTGGACAGTGGATTCTTCTAATGAAATTGTGAATACTTGCTTCATAACTAACAATTATTATTACTCTTATTTAAACTTTTCGCCAGATTTATCACTGATTAGTAGTTATTTGAAAAAGAAATGTAAATTTTATAAAACAACCCCCGTTCTAACCAAACATGTTATACTTAATCGGACTGGGACTTGCAGATCAGAAGGACATTACAGTAAAAGGATTAGAAATAATCAAAGCATCAGACATAATATATTTAGAGAACTATACCTCATTACTTCAATGCACAGTTCAAGATCTTGAACAGTTCTATAATAAGAAGATTATTCTTGCAGATAGAAACATAAGCGAACAAGGTTCTGAAAAAATCGTAAGTGAAGCTAAAGATAAAGAAGTTTGTTTTTTAGTTATTGGCGATCCCATGTCTGCAACAACCCACATTGAATTATTAAGGTTAGCAAAAGAACAAAATGTGCCAGTAAAAGTTATTAACAATGCTTCAGTTTTAACAGCAGTTGGCATTACAGGATTACAATTATACAAATTTGGAAAAACCACATCTATACCATTCATCGAAGACCATCCAAATTTGGAAACACCTTACAATGTTCTGAAAGAAAATCAGAGTTTAGGATTACATACTTTGATGTTATTAGATCTGAAACCAGAATTAAACAAATTCATGACAGTTAATCAAGCGATTGAAATTCTGGAAAATATTGAATCTAGAAAAAAAGAAAATATCGTAACAGAAAATACTTTTGTAGTAGGCTGTGCTAGACTTGGAACAGATTCACCGATGATCAAAGTAGGAAAATTAAGTGAAGTGAAAAACATTGACTTTGGCAAAGCACCACATTGTTTAATCATCCCTGGCAAAATGCATTTTACTGAAGAAGAAGTGCTAGAGATTTATAGATGATTAAAATCAAATTTCCTTTTCTTAATTAAATACTACTCAAGAATAGACATTTTTATAAGTTGAACATTTTCTTAACAGATTATGACAAATAAACAGATCATCCCAAACGCAATTGAAATTGCTGAAAATGTAGCTAAAATAATTTTTGAAAATTCTTACCAAAGTGATTTTTTAGCAAGATCATTCGGAAAAACTGAAGTTAAAGATTTATTATTATTTGGCTCAGCTTTAACAGGAAAATCATACAAAAGACCAGATGAAGAGAGCCCAAAAGATATTGATATGTTAATTATTCATCAGTTAGGTGAATTAAGAGAGTTAGGTATGTTTACAAAATATGATAAAGAAAAACTAAAAGTTGTTCCTGATGAATCTGCTGACATTACTGAAAAAAGACATAGCGCTTATTCCATCCTAGAAGCTTTAGGTTCAAAATTTGGCCCATGCAATTATGAGATAAGAGATGAAACAAGAGACCAATTAAGGAGTAATGTTAGAAAAAGAGATACTTATGGTGGAAATCTATACATTTCAGAGATAGGAGAATTAAACATCCCTAAAAAAGAATTTGAACATCATTCAGATGGTTTCAGACATATATTTGAAGTATTTGATAAAGCATTTGATACAAAAGTTGCCTCAAAATTCACAGTTAATTTAGTTGAAAAATATCTTAAAAATCAAAGTTTAGAGGTTAATTCAGCTTTAGATTTATTAGCAATGCATAAAGATTTACTTAATCCAGAAAGAGGACAAGAATATAGACAAGATGCATTAAGACAATCAAAGAAAGACCCTACATTCTGGAATTCAATTTTAACATCTGGAAGATTATATAATTTAGAAACAGGTAAGTTTGATACCTCTTTTGAGACAAAATATTTTGGAATTGCTGAATTGTTCGATCCAGAAAAAGTTGAATATTGATTTATTTATTTATTTATTTATTGATTTATTTATTTATTTATTTATTTATTTATTTATTTATTTATTTATTTATTTATTTATTTATTTATTTATTTATTTATTTATTTATTTATTTATTTATTTATTTATTTATTTATTTATTTATTTATTTATTTAT
>JABHQR010000006.1 GCA_018696395.1 archaeon
AAGTAGGTTTAGAGGATTAAGAAGTAAAATACCTTATATGAAAAAAAGAGAATTTGGATGGAAAGTAATAACTTATAACTTAGAAAAGTTAGCTAAAGTTATTCGGTGGATCATAGCTAATCTCTTTTGGGACAGCGCCTTACATTGATATTTTCTAGCTCAGTATCAGCAATATCTTTAAACATGGACTATGATGATGCTAATTGGAGTATGATTGCAGCAACAGATAGTTGGGGATACCTAGGGGAGACGATAGCTAATGCAGGTGACATTAATAATGACACTTATGATGATTATTTAATCTCAAGTGACGACCCGGATGTTGTTCATTTAATGTATGGTCAATCAGATTTACAAGGTGAGATTATAAATGCAACATTCACAGGAGGAAACGGTTTAGGAGCTATGATGACTGGAATGGGGGATGTCAATGGTGATGGGTATGATGATTTTGGGATAATAAACAGCAATAGTAATTCATTATCTATTTATTTTGGAAGAAATGGAACCCCTTGGCTAGGGGAAACACTTTATAATGATTCGGCAAACGTAACAATAGGGTCTAATATTGGGTCTGGAGATTTTGTAAGTAATTGTGACATTAACAACGATGGATATAATGACTTTTTAATTTCAAATTCACTAGCAACAGGATTTAAAACAGGGATGGGTGTTATCTCGGGTGCTGGAAAGACATGGGTTTATCTCGGATCTAGCCATATTGAAGATGGTGCGAGTAATAATGTTAGTTTTTCAGGCACAGTTATTAATCAAAATGCAGGTAGGGCATTAGAATGTGATGACCTTAATGGTGATGGATATGATGACATATTGATTACAAATAATGAAGCATCAATACCTGGATATAACTCAGGGGGAGTATTTATCTTCTATGGTGGGACTTCTGCAGAAGTAATGATATGGGGAGAAAATTATAATATAAACACCACAAATGCTAATGTGACAATTTACGAAAATGATTATAGTAATTCTAATTTTGGCACATCATTAGCAATAGGGGACATAAATAATGATTCAAATAAAGATATTTTAATTGGAGAATATAGCAGAGATAGGTTGTATATAGTTAATTTTAACACAAGTATGGAACCAATGTATGATGCATCAAATAGTTATTATATTGGTGGTGATCCAACTGATATTTGGCCAGGTGAAATAGCCACAGGAGATATGAATAATGATAATTATGATGATTTTATAATCACTGTGAGCAATTCAACACATGATAAAATTTTAATGTTTTATGGAAAAGAGACATACGATTGGCAAAATGGAACAACCTCTGCAAATGCAAGTGTAATTGTTTCAGAGGGTGGCAACCTTTATTCTATTTCAACAGGAGATTTTAATGGAGATAATAGTAATGACATACTTACTTCAGCACCTGATTACTTAGATTGGAATGAAGATGGTCGTGTTGATATGTTTTTAGGTATTTCAGGCAGTTCAAGTTCATCATCCAGTTCTTCAAGTAGTTCAGGCGGTGGTGAAGATGTTCCTGAATTTAGTGATTACGCAATCGCGTTCTTGTTAATGACTGTAGCAGGCGGATTCATTTACATGCGAAAGAAAGAAGAGTAAAGTTATTTTTTTTCTTTTTTTGTTTACTTTATTCAACAATATTCTTAACAAATTTAACTTAAAAAAAAGATGTAAGATTAAAGTACCATAACAAAAGATTATTAAATAAGTTAATAATTGTGGGAATATTAAAGATGAATTGGGAAAAAGAATTGAATTTTGTTAAAAAAAATAAGCATGTTTTAACTAGATTAACTATTTGGTCAATATTAGTAGTTTTGATACCATATCTTATTGGCAAAGCTCTTTACACTAATTTACAATATAATTTTTTTAGTTTTTACAGTTTTCTGATTGCAGCAGTAGTTGTTTATTTGATCACCACTTGGAAAACTTTCAAACATGCTCACCCGACACATAGTGATAAAATTTTATTCTGGCCATTAGCAATATTAGCAGGGGCAATTTATATTTACTTAAAATATTTTGCAGGATTAAATGAAACCTATACTTTATTACACATTGTAATTGCTATGAACACAATTTATGTCATACTGATAAGTTTAGCTTTATTTGGAAGGAAAATATTTTCAAGAACAATAGATTCAGTAGTATTTTTATTTGGATCAATTTATATGTTTTTCATATTTACTTTAATTAGTTGGGAACATTGGCAATTATTTTCTAAAACTGTAACAATTGCTTCAGCTAAAATATTAAGTATATTCTTTGACAATGTATCATATAGTCTGTTAGGAGACCACATTTTAATGTTAAATGATTTTCAGATCATTATCGGACCACCTTGTTCAGGAATTGAAAGTTTATCATTCTTTGCTTCATTATTCGTTTTAATGGTAATTTTAGATTATGAAAAGTTACATAAATGGATAACTTTCGTAATTTTCTTTGTAGGATTTATCGGTTCATATATCTTAAACATTTTTAGAATTACAACTTTAATGGTAATTGGTAATTGGTGGCCTAATTTTGCAATGGGACAGTTCCATTCTCAAGCAGCATGGTTATTATTATCTGTGTTTATATTAGGATTATATTTAGTTACCAAAAGACACATGTACAAAAAAGAACATCAACATAGTAAAAAAGTAAAATAACCTATAGATAAAAATTAAATTAATCTTTAAAAAAACAATAAATGTAAATAATTGCTTATTTTTGTCAATTCTAAGTTAAATTTTTAAGTTAGGCTAGAGATTAAAGTAAAGTTTAGAACATTAAGAGATTATGAAAAATATGCAAAAAGTGCCCCACCTTACTTTAAAAGAAGAAGTATGTACGTATGATTTGCAGATTTTTGTGATACTAAAAATTTAAAATGACAATTACAAAAAAAAGTAATAAACAGAAAATTATTTTCAAAGAGAAACCTGAAACTCAAACTACTGTTAAGAATATTTTAAATCCTTTAATGCAAAAATGGTTTTCAAAAAAATTTAAATCGTTCTCGTTACCACAACTTTATGCAGTAAATGAAATTCATGCTAGAAAAAACGTGTTAGTAAGTGCACCCACTGGTGCAACAAAAACACTTACCGCGTTCATGGCAATACTTAACGAACTTACTGATTCTGCAATGAAAAATTGTTTAGAAGATAAGATTTATTGTGTTTATATTTCTCCACTTAAAGCCCTTAATAGAGATATTCAGAAAAACCTTATTGAACCATTACAAGAAATTGAAGAGATCCATGGTAAAAGTTTAGGGATCAGAGTTATGACTAGAACTGGTGATACTACCCAAGCTGAAAAAACTAAGATGTTGAAAACACCACCACATATATTAATCACAACACCAGAATCTTTAGCAATATTACTTAGTTCAATTAAGTTCAAAGAACACCTTAAAGAAGTTCAGTGGATGATTATTGATGAGATTCATGCATTGGCAGATAATAAACGTGGTGTCCACCTTAACTTAAGTGTGGAAAGAGTAGATTATTTTAGTAGCCACTTATGTCGAATCGGTCTTTCTGCAACAGTAGCACCATTAGAAGAGATTGCTAAATATTTAGTTGGTGTTAATGGAGAATGTCAAGTTATTAATGTTCAACATATTAAAAAAAATGATATTAAAGTAATAAGTCCAGTGAAGGATTTCATTAACATAACTCATGAACAAATGCATGAAAAATTGTATCAATTAATTGACAAACTTATTCAAAAACATAAAAGCACACTTATTTTTACTAATACTAGGGCAGCCACTGAAAGGGTAGTTGACCATTTGAAAACTAAATTTCCAAAAAGTTACAATTCTGAAAATATTGGCGCTCATCATGGAAGTCTTAGTGCTGAACATCGTACTAATCTCGAACATCAACTTAAATTAGGTAATATGAAAGTAGCAGTATGTTCTACCAGTTTAGAGTTAGGTATTGACATTGGATCAATTGATTTAGTAATCTGTTTAGGTTCTCCAAAATCTGTAGCCAGAGCATTACAAAGAATCGGTAGAGCAGGACATCAACTTAATTCTGTAACTAAAGGAAGAATTATTGTTCTTGATAGAGACGATTTAGTGGAATGTGCAGTGTTAGTTAAATCTGCATTAGAGAAAAAGATTGATAAAATCCATATCCCAAAAAATGCGCTTGATGTTTTAGCTCAACAAATATTTGGGATGGCACTTGATCAAGTTTGGGAAGAAAAAGAACTGTTTAAACTGATCAAAAAAACTTATTGTTATTCAGAACTTAAAAGAACCGAATTTGAAGAGATTTTAGCATATTTAGCAGGAGAGTTTGTATCTTTACAAGAGAGATATGTTTATGCCAAGATTTGGAGAAAAGAAGGCAAGATTGGTAAAAGAGGAAGATTGAGTCGAGTAATTTATATGACTAATATTGGAACAATCCCTGATCAAACCGGCGTAAAAGTAAAAGTAGGAACCGTTATTGTAGGTAGTATTGACGAAATGTTTCTTGAAAAATTAAAAAGAGGAGACATTTTTGTTTTAGGTGGTAATTGTTATGAATTTAGGCACGCTAGAGGGATGGTAGCAAATGTTAGGTCAGCTATAGCCAGACCGCCAACTGTACCTTCATGGATTTCAGAGATGTTGCCATTAAGTTTTGATTTAGCTATGGAAATTAGTAAATTCAGAAGATTAATTTACGAAAAATTTGTTAGTTTTGAAAACAAAAATAAGAAAATATCACAAAAAGAGCTGAAAAAAACCACTGAAATAAATAAAAAAGAAATCATCAAATTCGTTCATGATTACCTTTATTTAGATAACAATTCTGCAGAAGCAATTTATCAATATTTTTCTGAACAATATAGGTATGTTAAAGAGATCCCAAATGATAAATTAATTTTAGTTGAAAATTATAAAAATCAAAATGGAAATAAGCAGATTATATTTCATACTTTGTTTGGAAGAAGGGTTAATGATGTCTTGTCAAGATCAATAGCTTACGCAATTGGAAAATCTAAACATAAAGATGTAGAAATTGGAATTAATGATAATGGATTTTATTTAGGAGTTTCTAAAGAAGTTTCATTAGGCAAATCCTTACAATTAATCAAATCTAATGAAGTTAGAAATTTGATGGAATTGGCAATTGAAGATTCTGAAGTTTTAAAACGAAGATTTAGACATTGTGCTGGAAGGGCAATGATGATATTAAGAAATTATATGGGAAAAAAGAAAAAAGTTGGAAGACAACAAGTAAGTTCAATGATTTTGTTAAGTGCAGTGAAAAGAATATCTAAAGATTTTTCTATTTTAAAGGAAGCTAGAAGAGAAGTATTAGAAGACCAGATGGATATTGATAATGCCAAACTGATTTTTGAAAAAATAGAAAAAGGAGATATTAAAATAAAAGAGATAGAAACAGACATACCTTCACCTTTTGCATTCAAAATATCATTACAAGGAGTTATGGACATTGTTAAAATGGAAGATAGAATGCAATTCTTACAAAGAATGCATCAAATGGTGATGGTAAAAATTGCTTTAAAAGAAGGGAAAAAACAAGGTAAAGGAAAAAATATTGTTAATGGCAGTAATAATGTTAAAGACAATTCTGGAAAAATAAATTTTGACTATCAAGAAGAGTGGAAAAAACAAGAATTAAAGCAGTTTGAAGAAAAAGATGAAGAATTAGAAGAACTTAAAATCCAAATACTAAACTTAAAAAGAGTGCCAATGTTTGCCAAAAATGAAATTGTCAAATTAGTTCAAGATAATAAAAGTGTAAGGTCAGATGTAATTCAAGAACTTAAAAAACGTAAATCTTACATTAAAAAAACTTGGCCAAAAAAGTTAAGGGAGATTGTTCTTGAAAAAATTAAAGAGTATTGATTAATTTAATTAAAGTAATAAATGGTAAGCAATAAAATAATATTGGAAGGAATTGAAATTGTTGATTTATGTTTATACTTAATAGAACAAAACACACTAATTTTAGGAGATTTACACATAGGTTATGAAGATACTTTAAAATCTAAAGGTTTTTTGGTTCCAAAACAACAGTTAAAACTAACTAAAACTAGAATTTTAAAAATAATTGAATTTATTAAAAAAAAGTATTCAATTAATTTAATTGAAAAGATAATAATTAATGGTGACCTTAAACATGAATTTGGAATAATACAAAAATCTGAATGGAAAGAAACACTAGAACTTATCGATTTATTAACAATAAAATGTCAAGAAGTTATCGTTATCAAAGGCAACCATGATAAAATAATTCAACCAATTTTAAGTAAAAGGAATATTAAAGTAAAAGAATATTTTCTAATACAAAAGGCACACAAAGATCCCAAATCAAAAGATAATAATAAAATTTTACTTTGTCATGGAGATCAGGTACCTGAAGAAGCTGAAAATGCACAGACAATTATAATAGGGCATGAACATCCTGCGATTAAACTCAAACAATACCCCCGAACCGAAGTGTATAAAATATTTGTTAAAACTAGATGGAATAATAAGATATTAATTGTTATGCCTTCTTTTAATTTACTTAGTAAAGGTTCAAACATTTTAGAAATGAAATTTTTGAGCCCATTCTTAAACACAAACCATTCAAACAAAAAAGAGATAATAGAATTATTTGTTGTTAGTGATAAAAAAATATTTAATTTTCCAGATTTAAATTTTATCTCAATTGATTAGAGTCAAGTTCACCTTGCTCGATTCTTTTTTTAATTACCAAATCAATACCTTTACGACTAAGACCATAACTTTCTGCAATTAATTGAGCATAACTTTGACCGGCTCTTTCAGGGATAATTCTATGAGTAAAAATTAAATGATCATTTTTGACATAAGCTTCTACTTGCCAATTAGATACTTCTGGAAATTCACCTTGTTCTACATCTTCAGCTAACTGATGAAGGTGAGTATTCATTAACAAAGTAGTTCCTAATTTATGATGTCCATAAATTACATTCAATGCTGGTTCCCTTGCTTCTTGATAATTTGTTCCAGAACCAAAATCATCAATCAAAGATAAACTGTATGGAGTCATATGATACAACATTTCATCCATCCGAGAGATTTCATTTACCCAACGCCCACTTTCATTATCAGCATTATCTCCAAAAACAAAATGAGTATAAATATTATCAATTAAACTTATTTCTGCTTCTTCTGCAGGAACATAAAATCCAGATTGTCCTAAAGCAAAAACTAAACCAAACCCAGTTGTTGCCCTTGTTTTACCCCCATTGTTAGGACCAGTAACAAGCCTAATATTTGAATCAGGGTCAGAAAGATAATCATTGGGTGTGATTTTAGATTCATAAATAACTTTACCAGAACAAGGATTTGAATGGTAATTAATTAATGGACTAAACATGTTTTTAATGCTGTGCTTTCTTTCTTTCATGTCTTTTATTTTTGGCCTTGTAGCAGGCAATTTATTCTTTAAAAAGATATCTCTTAATCTGGCTGCACTGTTATAAAATTCAATATCACCAATGAGATAAGTTGTTTGTTCAATTTGTTTCATTGATTCTTCAATTAACCCATTTGAAACCATTACTAAAAGACCTTCATAAGAATTAGAATAATTATCATTTAAATGTTCAGAAAAATGGAGGATTTTAAATTTTGCACTTAATTCTTTTAAAATCCCCCTATTAATTTTATTTTTTTCAACACCCAAATATTTGACTTTTGAGATATCATTAATACTATTTAAAGTAACACCTAATTCCACATATTGATCATTATTATAATCAGATAAAAATTCAGACAAAATTTTAAATTCTTCAGATTCAATAAGTTTAATTGAATAATCAAAAATTAAATTAAATCCATCAGAGTTAGAATCTTTAGTAATTTTAGCTAAAACATTAACAGATTCAACATATTCAGTTAACAAAGGAATGTTAAGAAATTCTAATTTTTGTCTTGATCTGTTCTTACTAAAATGTTCATAGTTACTCATATTACGATATTCATTCAACCTCTTAAATACTACAGAAAGTTGTTCAGATACTAAATTTAATTGACCCATAAGTTCAGTTTTTTCTATTATTTCATCTAAAATGTTCCACCTATAATTTATTGTAGGGATATCAACAGGGGGTCGACTTAAATTGTATAACTGAAAAGATGCTGAATGATTAGGTTGAAGAAAATCTCTAATTAAAACATCTAAACCTAAATCCTTAGGAAAATTTATTGGTTTGAAAGTTACAACATTTGGAGAAAAGTTAGATATTAATTCCTTGTTTAATTGTACTGCTGCATCATCACTATATTTCAAAAAAGCTTTTTGTCTTTCTACTCTTTCGATATAGCTTAATTGAATTTTTTCTTTTACAATTTCTTCAATATTTTTTCTAAATAACAAATCAGGTTTAGTGATCATAATTATTTTTCAAAAAAAATGATTTATATTGATTTAGATAACACAATAACATCAATGGTAAATAACAATTCATAAATATATTAACAAAAATTTAGAGCACTATAATCTTTTAGAAGAAATGTTTAACAATCAAAATTGTTAAATCAAAGTTCCTGCTCCCCAGTAAGAGTAATTACCCTAGTATTTTCATCTAGCTTAACGCACAAATGAACCAAGTTGTTAATTACTAAATCATTACCCATCAAATAAAAGGATACATTTGTAAGGTCCCTTAACCTAACTTTAATAATATCTTCATACTCAACTGTTTTGAAAGGCACTTTAGCTTTCAAATGAGGATTATTTTCATCAAACAAAGCTAATACAGCTGTCCATAACCCATCTTTGTCTTTACCTGGCTTTCTGCTAACCACAACACTCTTAGTTTCAAACTTTTCCATTATTTCACTTCATAAAGTCTTCACTTTTAAATATTTTGATAATTTTTCTCTTATGAAGTTGATATGATACAGTAAACGATGTTAAGAAAAGTAGCAAAATAAGTAACCTACTAACAAAAAAAGTACCAATTAAATAACCTAAAGCTGTCGCAGAGATGATTAAAACAAAAGGTAAAATTGGTTCATTAAACCTTCTCTTATAGAAAAATCTTCCTAACATAAAACCTAAAATGATAATAGTGATAATACTAAAAAAGGAATTTCTCATGAACATTGCAGCTATGAATCCTAAGAAAGCGGTTGCACCAGCAACATATTCTGGCCATTCATCTTCAAAAATTACTGATGACATTTATGCACCCCACAATAGATTTCCAATCAAATAAAATGCCCCTGCCAAAATAACAATAATTATTCCAATCTTTGTACCTGAAATAAGTAATAATGTGGATAATAACCAAGCAGAAAGTGCCACACCATAATAGAATCTTGAACCAAAAAATATTTGTAATCCTTCTAACCAAGGCAAAGGTACAAGAAAACAAATTCCCAAAATTATGTTCAAATACATCCCAGTAGTAAAAAAGAAATTCCCAGGATAGGCTAAATTAAGTATTGCGAAAATTGTTGCTAAATAAATATTCCCAATTAAACCCCATAAAGTTGCTATAGCGGTTTCTTCAAAATTGTAACCATATCTAAATTCGCCAATTCTTTGTCTAACCATAAAAATTAAACTTAATGAACCAGGAAACACCAAAGGTAAAGCACCCATACTTAGAAAAGAGAATACTAAAGATGCTGCCATACCTTCCCAAAATACTTTAAATTGAGCATAATAACCATACTTTAAAGCAATTATTTTCTGTAAAGTTAATCTTAAAAATAAACTTATCAAACCAACAATTGTTGCTAAAATAAAATATTTTGCCCAGTTAAGAAGTAATAAAGTATCTCCTAAATCTTGAGCCATTGAAAATATAAATCCTATAATGAAACCTACAATTACTAAAGATTGAAGTTCTGATCTTTTAAAACGAAGATACTGCTTTACCCTAGCATAATGTTCATAAAATCTATTGTAAGTCATCAAGCAGAGTTAAAACTTAAAGGTATATAAATTTATTGACAAGAACTTACAGAGAGATTATAATTAAATTAGAATTGATTTAACTTGATTCATTTTAAATAATGAAAAAGAAATGAAAAAGATTTTAATCGTCTTCTTCCAAATCTGCACCGAAATCTTCTGTTTCTTCATATTTTTCAGAAGAATGATATTGATTTTCCATTAATTCATCTTTACTTATTTCCATAAATTTGCTTGGTCTTTTAGCTCGTTCAAGTCTTTCTACTACTTGACCAAAGGCAAGTTTAGGTAATACTTTAGTGATTTTAATTTTAACATAATCGCCTTTTTTTGTTTCTGGTATGAAAATCACAAATCCTTTAACTTTTGCAATACCATCACCTTTACCCCCAACTGAGAGGATACTAACTGTATGTTCTTCACCATCATTAACTGGTGCCTGTTCTTGATTCATTATTTTTTAAACCTCGTAAGATATTTTTATAGGTGATAAATTGATATAATACTATTTAAAACTTATTGAAAAATAATCAAGATAGAAGATTTAGTTGAAATTAAGAGGAGATCAATATAAAAAAAAGATTTGGAATTTAAATATAAGAAAAAATAATTAAAAAGAAAAAATATTATGAAAACTTAACAATTAAACATCATTAAGTCCACCTTCTACAACTTCAAACACACATTCACCATCTGGCAAATTAGGTGCATCAATCAATTTAGCAACCCTTGTTCCTTTTTTACCTTTTCTAAGATAAATTCTAAAGGTGGAAGCGTGAGCTACAACATGCCCCCCAATTGCAGTAGTAGGATCACCAAAGAATTGGTCTGGTTTAGACATCACTTGATTAGTTACAAACACACACATATTATTTGAGCTTGATAATCTTCCTAAAGTATGCATATGTCTGTTAAGTTTTTGTTGTCGTTCAGCTAAAGTTCCTCTTCCTATAAATTCTGCTCTAAAATGAGCAGTAAGAGAATCCACGACTAACAATTTAACATCTTTACCTTGCTCTTTTATCAAACCATCAACTTTTTCTGCAAGCAACATTTGGTGATCAGAATTATATGCACGGGCAACAATAATTTTACTTAAAGTATCTTCAACATCTAGTTCTGCAGCCCTTGCTAATTGTTCAATTCTTTCAGGCCTAAAAGTATTTTCAGTATCAATATAAACAACAGAAGCGTTAGGATATGCTTTTAATAGTTGTACCGCAAGAACATGGCCAATCTGAGTTTTACCAGAACCAAATTCTCCAAAACATTCTACAATCGCACCGGTTTCAAAACCACCGCCTAACAAAGTGTTAAAACTTGAACACCCACAACTGATTTTAATTACTTGGCCCCTTCTTACCATAACCTCTGTCCCAGTTTCGAAACCCATATTCATATTATCTCTTGCAGCATTAATCATTTTTCTTGCAACTGCTTCAGAAACACCAGTAGAATCAACTAATTGACCTGGACTTGCAACTGCAATTGATAACATATCATGATAACCTGAACTAACCAATTTTTCAGCAGTAGCAGCACCAACACCAGGTAAATTTTGAACATCATTATTATTTTCTTCAGACATTTTTACACCTCATTTTATTATTTTATTTATCTTTATCATTTGTTATTATTCTTAAACAAACTTTGTTCTTTAAGAACTAAATCAGAGTATACTTTCTGCATTAACAATTGGACCTTGGGTAAATCGTTTAACCGGAAAGAATTTGTACTTTTCCAATTACCTTCTTTATCTTGGTAAACCCTAACTAAAGAAATAGTTTCATAACTAGAATCTTCACCATTAATTTTTTTACCCTTATTTTCCCAAACAGTAGCAGTTATGGCACCTGCCTTGTATTTTTTCTTAGGTAAATTACCTTGTTCTTTAACTTCTTCTTCTGAAATTATTAACTCACCTTCAGAAGCTTTTTTGTATCTGAAAAGATCATTTTCAGAATTTTTTTTTGTTTTTTGGTTGCTCATTTTATCAACCCTCCATTCCTTTTCGGTTTTTATTTCAACAACTAATTAACTTAAAAATATAAATTTTAAGTGGCCAAATTAGTTGAGGAGTGTGATTTAACATATCCTAATTTGTATTTCATACAATCAGGCACTTCAAATTGATTAAATAAATTAAGTGATTTTTTAGCATCATTTACTTTAAAATAAAGGTAATACCAAATCATTCAATTTTAATGATTCTCTAATTATTGCAGATTTTTTCCTAATTTTTAACCTACTAGCCTTAATTCTAATGGCATTTGGAGATTTTGGGATTATTTTTGATAATGTGTGATCTCCTCTGATTGGATATTCTTTTTTTAATAAATCAATTTCCTCTTCTGACCAAACCATTGCAATAACCTTGTAGTGTAACATCTTTATAAAGAATTTGTATACTTGACCAGTGGGTAAGTGGACAAAAAATTGAGGAAAGTTTATAATTAAAATATGTTTATTATTAAATATGGGAACTGATAAAAGAACTATTGAAGCCTATAATGAATATGCTAGAAAATGGGTAGAAATAAATGAAAAAGGATTAAATATTGCCCATGATTTTCTAGAAAAACCAGCAATGTATTCTAAATTGCCAAATTTAAAAAATAAAAAAGTTCTTTGTTTAGGTTGTGGATCAGGAGAAGAAACATCTTACCTTAAATCACTTGAGGCTAAGAAAGTTATTGGTATAGATATCTCAAAAGGGTTAATAAATATTGCAAAACAAAATTATCCAAATATTGAATTTCAAGTGATGGATATGGAAAAATTAATATTCCCAACAGAAACATTTGATTTTGTTTATTCTAGTTTAGTTATGCATTATGTTGACAATTGGACAAGAACATTAAATTCAGTAAAAAAAGTTTTGAAAAAAAATGGAAAATTTCTTTTTTCAACACATCACCCATCAATTTGGGGAGCAGAAAGAATAAGAGATAAAAATAAAAGATCTTCTTTGTTAGGTTATATTAAATTTCCAAAAAAGAATGATTGTAAAATTTATGGTGATTATTTAAACACAAGAAAAATAAAAGACATATGGTTTGGTGAATTTAAAGTGACCTATTATCACAGATCGTTCTCTTCAATGATAAAGGACATAATTAAATCTGGTTTTGAAATCACAGATGTTTTAGAACCAAAGGCGTTAGATAAAATAAGAAATAAACATAAAGTTTTTTGGGAGATTCGTCAAAAAATACCACTTTTCATAATATTTGAACTAAAGAAAAAATAATAACAAAACTATCACACAAAATATAAAAAAACTGATTAATACTTCTGCAAAACTCCCTACTCTTAAAGGGCCTTTAATTCTAAATTTTAATGGATAAAATAATCTTACACCCATTTTACTGATACCATCTCCCAAAATATGGGCAAATAAACCTAACAGTAACGCATACCCATAAGCATCTGAAAAAATGATTTTTACTAAAAATGAGATTATTAAAAAAAAGATTAATGAATGTAAAAAACCCCTATGTTTGAATAATTTTTGAAAAATAATACCAATAAAACCAAACCATTTATTGATGGTAGTTCCTTTTTCATCAATATCTGGTAAAAGTGAACCTAACAATACTAACAAAAATATCACAAATATGTTGCCACCCGTAAAAATATCATCAAAAAAGTTGTAAGTTAACAAAAACACTAACATACCAACCAATAAGTGACCATGAAATAACATATTAAAAAGAATTAAAAGGAAGTATAAAAAATTACCTCATTTAATCAATTAATTGATTGATCAAACAAATCAATTATTTTAACTTTTACTCCTAAACTACTTCTTCTACCCTAGCAATCTCTTTATCAGGGTTAGCCTTTTCTACAAAAGAGACACTGAATTCTAAACGATCAAACATTTCATTTTTCTTCACACGACCTTTTAAAATAAATTGTTCACCTAACAGATCATTTTTCACATCTTCAAATGAACCAATATTATCTTTAAAATTTCCAAAATCACTTTCAGTCTTGTCTAACAATTTGTTTGATTGATCTTTCCAGAATACTGCTCTGATATTACTAGTGCCATCATCTAAAACCAAATTTAATACATAAGATAAATTTGGTGTTACTTCGTTATGTTCTGCACAGGTATAACTTTCACCACTTTCCACAACTCTCCTAGAACATTCGGGACACACATGAAAAAATCTAGGATCAAACACTTGAACAATAGTTCCCATAATTTCAGCAGAATTTTCCCCACCTTGTAAATCTTGAATACTTTTTCTTTCAAAAGTGTTAGTTTGTCTTACTTCACCAATAGAAACTCCACTTGGATTAATATTAATGTGACCTAATTTACCTAAATGTAATTCTTTTCTTCCATTAAAACCTTCTTTAACGTAAGAATCTTGAATATGTAAAATGTCGCTTTCTTTCAGATTAGATATTAAATCGACTTGATCATTCCAAAATACAATTCTAAGAGATCCAGTTTCATCACCCGCTAATATGGAACATACTTTTCCTTTATTATCTCCCTTATTAAATTCTCTAACTTCATACTTTTGGATTACTTTAACGATAGTTTCAACATTCCTCATACCGGAATAAATATCTTTAACTGTCAATTTTTTGTTTTCAGATGAAACTAATTCAACTTCAAGTTCGTTAGCTATTATGTGTGCTGCACCTTCTTCACTAATCAAGCCAGAAAGTTCATTAATTTTAGCTTTAATTCTAGCGTTAAAATCTTCTTCAGAAATTTTACCTGAACTTAACAATTTCTCTTTAATTTCTTTTAATGGTATTTTAAGCATATTATTTCACCCCAATTTTCCCCAGATTAATGTATAATATAATTAATCTTAATGATAAGTAAAATTAAAGGCATAGAAAATTCTTTATAAGTATTTTGCTAATTAAAGATATATTAAAGATAAGATTTAGTAGAAAAATAAAATTTAAATTAAGAAAAAAAGAAAAATATATTTACTTTGCTTCTGCCGTATAAGTAAATGTTGCAGTTTTTGTACCAGTTGGTGCTTCCTGAGGGATTCTAACAACATAATTAACTCTAAATTGATCTTGACCATCATTAGGCATCATATTACCACATAATAATACTGAAGGGATAACGGTATTATGAGTTAAAAATGTACCCGCAGTAGTTTTTTCAAAACCAAAACAAGCATCAAAAGTAGAATCAGCAATATATACTTTAACCCAAGAGTTATTCCCAGGACAAGTTGCACCAGTTGCATCACCACATAACCATTCATCAGCATTAGAAACACTAGCTGCAACCGAAATGTTTACTGTAGTTGAACCAGTATTGTTTAATGTGTGACCGTCATTGATTGTATGAATACCATTAGTAGAATTTAACCACTGTGTTTCTACAGTCTCACCAGTATCAATGGTTGCAAAAGGAACACTACTATTAACATAACCGCTACCCAAATCAATACTAAAATCATCAACACTCAAACCTACATTAGCCAAAATTTCTAACGTAGTATTGCCAGTATCAGTTGCACTGGATGTTACTGCGCCACTTATTACCAACCATTGTCCACCAACTTTACTAATTTCATTAACACTCATGATTGTTCCAGTTAAGGAAACTACAAGTGCTACTGCAAGTAAAGCAACAATTGTTTTATTATTCATTTTCTATCTAACCTCTTTTATAATGATAAAATAATTTAATTTAATTTAATTTAATTTAATTTAATTTAATTTAAGTTAAATCATTATTTAAATGTATCTGTTGTAGACTGATTGATAGGAAACATATTTTTGAGGGATTAAGTTAGTTCAACTAATAATTGAAAAAGTAAAAATAATTAATTTAACAAATTGAAAGAAATGATATCTGATTCTTGGTTATTGCTTGAAACAGTAACAGCAAAATAATTCTCAGAGGATAGATCCAATTCATTTGAATCTAAAACATAAACACCATAAGAAATACCTGGTAACGCCCCATCACAAGTATAAATTTCACCTGCTTCAAAATCAGAAGGGCAATCAGATTCAATTTCATAATTATAAAAATCTTTAACGTCATAATAATTAGTACTGTATAAATAATAATTTTCAAACTCATCAACAGACCCAGAATAAGTTCCAGCATTATTATTGTCGGTTAAATAAATATTGTACTTTTCAGCAAATTCATTAAGTTCAAAGTAAATTAAAAAATAATCAGTACTGGAATCAGAATCAGAATAAAGTTCAGTTACAGAAAATGGTTTACTTGGACTAAAATCTAACGCAAATTTGTAATTGATAGGGATTAGTTCAGCAGATAAATTATAAAGAGAATAATCGTTTGGACTTTCTACACAAAATTTTACTGACCGATCAAATTCTAAATAATTATCATTATTACAATCAGTGAAATGCCAATAGGCAAGCATATTGTTATCAATGCAAGATTCTAAATTTTGATCTGATAAACACAATGACAAAAGGTTATTAACATCATTATTTAATTGATAAAAATCAGACATTAAATTGTAAGTTATATCTAAAGTAAAAGAAGAAGTTATTGAATATTCAATATCACCATTTCCTTCTACAAAACGAAATAAGTTATCACTTTTACCTTTAAATTCTGGGCCATCTAACAAATATTCATAATCTACTTCAGGAATTGCTATTTTTACATGTTTTTCAACTTGATCACCTAAATAATTTTCATATTTATAATCACGATAATGAAATTTAGGCACATTTTGTAAATAGTTAGTAAAACTAGTTTTTAAGTTATTATCAAATTCATTCAAAAAAATATTTTCATAATCTGGAAAACAGTTTTGTCCATTAAAATACCAATAATTATAATTATCAATATTACCACAATTAGAGTTAGTATCTAAAAAACCATTTTCAGACAGTTCAATTACTGTTTGCCAAGAAGTAGATCTTACCACTTGATCAAAATAAAGTTGTGCTTCTTTAACTTCTTCATGAAAATATAATAAATTAAATTCATAATCTCCTTTCTCCAAATTCATGGACATGTCAATAGTTACATAAGCCACAACACCTAAACAACCTATAATAGCAAAGATAATCCAATGAAATATTGCAGCTTTTTTATTTATCATTTTATTTTTATTTAATAAGTTTCATAAACTAAGTTTATTTCTTTATTATTCATATCGTTAAAAAACATCTGGCCATAATGAACAGGTTCAACATAAGTTGAATAACCAGAGTAAGGATCTAAATCACTGTAATACACTTCTAAATTTGCATTAAGCCAACATTTGCCAATTAAACCATTAGATTCTTCAAAACAGATATAAATTGACCAGCCCTTAGAACCATGAATATTATCTAAAACATTAGCAGTAGGAGAATAAAATAAATCTGGTTTATCTTCAATTTCTATATTCTGAGAGTAAGTTATAAATTCATAATAAGACATAGTTAATTCTTCTTTTTCAATTGGCATTGACATTAAACTTAACACATTATCATCACCCAACCAATTATCAACTTGATCAGCCATACTTTCTTGTTCCTGTTCAAGCTGACCAGAAAAAATTGATCCAGCAAATAAGAAAATGAAAAACATAGCTACAATAGTAAAAATGTAATCAAACCAATCATCCATCATTGCTTTACGACCAAGTTTCATCATGCCTACTAGTCTCCATATTTTCTTGTATGTAAATTATTAAGTTTGTAGAATAAATTTCAGTCCCGTTCTTAATGTTAATTTGTTTAAAATAAGTATGATCAACCATACCATAATATTCATTAGTATTAAAAGAAAGATTAATTTCAGGAAAATAAAGTTCAAAATTAGGATAATTGTACCCTTTACTCTCTCCAGTAAAATAACAGAGATCCATTCTTTCTTCATTAAGTTTGTTAATATCTAATGTGTTTACTAGAACCTTACCATTAAAACTGTCTTGGTAAGCAAAACAATCTGGATTTTCTAAAAATCTTAAAGTTATGAATTGTAATTCCAATTCAGGAGGAGTATCTGCAAGATGAGAGATATAATTTTGAATGATGTAAGTAAAAGATAAAACTGCAACTACAACTACTAACCCCATAAATATCCAAAATATTTGTTTTCTAGCAATTTCAAATGCACTTTGAGCTTTTTTGTTTGACATTTTCATCTTTTTAGTTTTATTTTTTATTATGTTTAAGTTTAATAATTAATTATTTTAACAACCTTCCAAAGTGATACTTTTTCCTTGTTTAGTTAAACAAATTCTTTCTTTTTGTTCTGCAATACCAATCGCAGTATATCCAGTTGGTAAAAATAAAGTTCTTTTAGAGTCAAGCAAACTTACTTCTCCACCAATACTAACTTTTAGTTCAGCATCATTAGTACCAGTACCATCAACATTAGAACTGGTAAGTACAATTTCATATGCAGAAATATTTTTAGAAGAGTTTTGTAAAGGATATTTTAATATTATATCTCCGGAAACAGAAGCCATGTAATTAATCATCATATTCAAATCTTCGGCAATCAAATTTTTATGAACTGATTCTGAATCATTAAGTTTTTTAGAAACTAACATTAGCATTGAAACTATTAGTACCACTGCCATTAATTCAAAGACCATCATTAAAATGCTAGAAGCCTTTTTTGATTTGAATAATTTCATATTTATCATAATATTTTTAGTATTTTTATTTATGGTAATTAATAACTTAGCAAAATCTTATATTCAAATTTCTTAACGCTAAATCCAGTTCTTCGATCAATTTCAAAATAAGAGTCAAACCCTTCCTCTTTAGCCATCCCCCTTTCTATCATAAAACCATTATTACAAGTATAAGAACTTACTTCAAAAGGAGATCCGACATTACACGAATTAATTTGGATAGTATAATTAATACTTTCACATTTTGTCATATAATCTGTCCTTATTCTTAATTCTTGATTAATAATCCCATTATCTTCAATTTCAGGATTGCTTAGTAAGCATACACAATTTAAAGTTTCATCACAAATAGAAGGTTTTTCAATTACAATTTGATAACTGTCATCATTAATACCACCTGCTCCTTTAACATCAACAATAACTTCAGTAGCACCAGCATTAAAGTAAACAAAAGTAGTTTGATCATCTAATATTAATATAACAGAATCCATGTAACCTACTTTTTCTTGATTAACTTCTTCAATTGTTGAAAATACATCGTCAAAATTTTCTTTAGCTTGAGCACTTACCCTCATCATTTCAGAAGCAAACATGCAAGTAGGAATGAAAATAATTAAAGCTAAAATAGTTACCATCAAGAAAGGCACCATTATGTTAGCTTTTTTTCCCATTTTTATTTTAATAATTTAAAATTAAATTTAACCTTATTTACATTCTTCTTTTTCTGCATCAGTACATTCTTTATTCTCATCAATATTCTCTTCAGTCACACTAGAAGGGCACCCAGGATAATCTTCATTATCAGTAGTCCCATACTTACAAGGACATTTATCGTAAAAGTCTGCAACATCATCACTATCACAATCACCAAAAGAATCTAATGCGTCTCCTACCGTTTCCATACCTTTGCCACCTTTATCTGTAACAAACCATAATACTAATGCCATTACTACAATTGCTATGATTGCTGCAATAACAATCCACCAAGTTTGAGTTTGAGCTTTTTTAAAATTAAACATTTTGTTCACCTCTTTGATAATGATTGTTTTATTATTTTGATCATATTATTTTATTCTCCAGCAACATCAGTGATCACACAATCAGCCATTTGTGCAGATTCTAAACTAGAAACCCATACCATACTCACTGCTCTTTCTTCACTGTATAACTGACTGATTATTTCATTAATTGCATGTACCTCAAGATAACCAATACTAGCTGCTGTAGCTGTAGAAGCTGCAATACCCCCAGTAAGAAGTAAACCAGTTCCGATTATTGCACCACAAGGTTCTAAAATAATACATGCAATAGTTCCAACTGTTACTGCAGTTCCAACTCCAATTGCAACTACTGCTGCCCAGTCTCCGATTGCCCAACTATTATCATCAGTAGATTTTGATAAAAAAGTTATAGCATAAGCTTCTTCCGGGTTTATATCCCCCATAACCATTGCTGCACCAGGACCACCATAACTTTGGATATAATCTATATAAGTTCCATTAACTTTGTAATATTGATTGTTAAGCAAATATTCAAACATTTCAGTTTTAGTTATTGTACCACCTTCAATCTCTTCTTCATTAATCATAGCAGAATAACATATGAAACATTTATTTTGATAGTCTTCCCAACCGAAAATATTAGATAATTCATTAGAATCAAGTACATCATCATACCTTCCTTCATTAAACATCCACCAACAACGCGCCATCTTGTCAGCTATTTGTTTTTTAATTTCTTCCCGATCTCCTTCAACTTTTAGGTCGATAGTTTTACATAAAGAAGGAGTCAAAGAAATTTCTGTCCCTGCAATTTGAAAATAACTTGCTGCCCGCATAGCCATACTATCATGACATAATTCTTCTGCAGCAACATCATTGATGTCAGTCATAAATCTTCCGAGAACCATAGCAATAAAAACAAATGCTAAGATAACAAGAACTAGCTGAGGTAAAAATGAAGTTACTTGTCCTTTTTTATTTTTATTTATGTACATTTGTTTAACATACCATGATTGACTTTGTAAGGTATTGAAGTTGTTTCAGTTGTGTCAATTAAACAATCATCATCCAAAAATCCGTTATCACCATCACAGCCTAAATTACCATCTTTTGTAGGAAAAAAACAGACATGTTTATTGTCTGGAGTAAATAACCATTCATGACCCTCAAAATCAATAAAATCACTGCCAAATTTGATTCTATTTTCATTAAGACCATCAGTATTAAAAGTGATTACAATTGAATTAACAGCAGAATAATAATCTGAACTTGCAGAACCTTCCATATTAAGAAATTTATTATCAAAATTTTGTGTTACTAATGAAGAACCTGCAATAACACAAGGAACCATACCTTCAACAAAGAAATTTTCTGAACTAATAAATTGAGCAGTACTAGCACCACCTTTTACTAAAACATTTGTCCCAGAACCATTATAAGAAAAAGAAATTTCTAAATTATCATCTTTACCAAAATCTGTCAAACCCGAATATTTAAGAAAACTATTGCTCCCACAATAAGTAGGGTTCACCATTTTTTGTAAGGCATTTTTTAAGTTTGATAGTTCAGTTTTTTGATTACTTGTAACAGATGCCTGAGCGGAGATTTCTTCTTTACCAATATCAACAAATTTATCAGCAAAATTTAATATTTTTTCTTTAGCATCATTTAATGCGCCAGTACCACCATACATGTAAATCATTAGAAATACTAAAACTGCAATAGGGATAACATAACCTACTATTTTCTCTATTGAGCCCATCATTTTAATTTATTCCTCTTTTTAATGAAAATATTTTCAATATTTCACATCAACATCTTTAAAGTTCCAAATAAATCGCCAAGTTTATCTGAAATACCACCATAAAATAAAAATCCAAAAAAGATTAGTAATAGCATAAGTATCATTAAAACAATTTGCCACATTTCCATTCCTTTCTTATTCATTTTAAAATACCTACATCATCAAATTAATTCATAATCAGACCATTTTTATTCAAAAACATAATAAAAGCTAAAAACATCATAATAGCAAGTATGATTATAACTATCATACTTAATGTTGCTTCTGACGCTGCTTGTTTGTTAAATTTCATTTTCAAAATTTTGTTTCATAATTAAAATTAAATTGTAAAAAATAATAATTATTCATTTATTGTTGGCGTTCCTAAACAACATACATAATCTCCACCGTAAGTATCACAGGTGAATACAGATTGTTTGGACGTACCATCTGGACAAACACTATTAGAGTAACATACACCACCTTTAGCTTCACAATCCATGATGCCTTTTTCTAGAACATTAGTCTTTCCAGTGAACATTAACAATAATACGATCATTACAATTAAAGCAATAACTGCAGCAATAATTATCCAGAAAGTGCTACCTTGAGCTTTTTTATTTTGCATCTTCTTCCTCCTTGAATAAAAAATAATTTTTATAAAAATTAAATTTAAAAAATTAATAAAAAATTAATAATTGACTTATTCCCAATCACAACCAGTAGATATGCAATTACTTGAATCAGTACCTTCGCCCCTGCATCTACTTATTTCAGATTTTAAAGTTGACCTAGTTTCATCAGTTACTGAACTATCTTCACTTTGCATTCCTGAAAGGAAATTATTCTCTGCGCTTTGAGTAGGATGACATGAACCATAAGTTATTTTTAATGCAGTAAGTTCAGTAGTACCTTCTTTACTGATATCTTCATTGAATGAAGCCATTCTTCCAGAAAAGATTATTGCCAAAATCACTAATACTATTAAAGCGAGTGCCGCAACAATAATCACAGTTAACGAAAGACCTTGTCCTTTTTTATCTTTAAAAAAATTCATCTTAATTCACCTCTTGTTTATATCAAATATAAGCCCATGCTTATAAAATATAATTATTATTACTTAATAAAAGAAATGTGTATTTAAAGATTACTAAATTTTCAAGGGAAAAAAGAGATATTAATGCTATTTAAAACACCTCTTTTTAATATTATTAAATATATTGAAAAAACTGATTCAAATTGATTTTTAATTATTTTGTTAAAATTAAGAGAATTAATAAAATATTCAATCACATAAATACAAAATACTTTCAATTAAACCTTGACCTTTGAGATATATAGCAAACTGTCCAGAAGTATCTCGTTCACTAGAATAAGTACATCCTCCATTGTCCACATAAATTAATTGATCTTCGTTAGTTCCAGATACAAAATTTGATTGAAGTTGATAATTTTTGTTCCATTGTCCTAATGTTTCGTTAAGAACATAACCAATTTGTTCTTGTAAAAAATCACATGAATGTAATCCGTCACACATATAATCAGAATAGATGTAACTTCCTTCCCTGCTGTTATAATGTTCGGCACAATCTTCAAGCAGATCCAATTCCACACTTAACACTTTTGTAGAACCAGAACTTGAATCTTCACAAGTTAGTTCAGTTTTCATTATTGCACTCATAGTACTAAAAGACAAACCTTTACGAGTAAATGTTTTTTTATCTTGATCCTGATTTAAAGCAAACTGGGCCATGAAAAGCATCCCAACTGTAATAAGAATTACAATAACAACTAAACCAATCATTTCTGCTTGAGCTTTTTTATTTGCACTTTTATTTCTTTGATATAATTCCATTTAAGAATATACCTCTACTGTGATATAACCAACACCATACATTCCTTTAATTTCTATACCCCTGGTAGTAGAACCAAAATTCCTGCCATGGGTTTCATCTTTCAAAGTTACAACAAAAAAAGTAGATTCTTTAAGTTGCCAACTAGAAACTTCTTCACCTTCTGCGTTGGTAGAAACTTTTTCTTTATCATATAAAACATAACTAATATTCCCAGGATAAACTTCAGTTATAGATATTTTTGAAAAACCAAATATGTTAAAATAATAATCATTAATGTAATCTGATATTGTTTGATTAAAAGCTCTTAATTTTGACATATCAATACAATTATCTTCTGATTCGGCACTACCCCGACTACACTGAAATTCTGGCATGAACAAAGCGGTTAATGTGATATCCATAGCATCATTAGCAAGAAGTTCTTCTTCTTTTTGTTCAAGACTAATTTGTTGAAATTTAAAATAAAAAATTAACCCAAATAATACTAATACAAAGAATATAAACAATACCCCTATGGTTTCCATCAGTTGCATCTGAGCTTTCTTATTTTTAGTGAATAACATTTTATTTTTTATTTGAATTGGTTTTATTTAAATTAGCATATTTAATAAATTGTAACACATAATTCTAAATCTAATAAGTCGTTCAATTGTTCTATTTCTGAAGCATAATTAATCAATGAAATACATTGACTATACCCTGAACTAGTACATACTTGGGCAGCTAAATGAATTCCATTAAATGGGTCATTAGTTTGTAATGCGGTTAAACATTCCGAATCGTAAGTTTCACTTCCTTCAGAATAATATTCCAACAATTCTTGATATTTTCCAGAATAAACTTCTGAAATTATTTCTAATCTTTCAAACATTTTAATCATATTACATTTGTAAGTTTCATCATTATGAGTAAATATTGCGGCATATTTAGTTACGTCACGTTCATCAGGAGAATTACTTATGATTGGAATTACTTCGTTGTTAAGTTTTTCAAAATGATTTCCTTCTTTTTGATAATAATTAATTCCCCCAGTTGACATAAAACTTATTGCAGAAACCTTACTATCATCTAAAGATTCTAAAGATTCAGGAATTGCACCATTATCTGTTACTTGTGAACCAGAAAGTCCAGAATCAAAATCAACAATTCTAACTTGATAATTATCACCTGGATCAATATCATCAAAACTATCAATAAATTCAAAATTTAAATCTATAGTGGAATTTAATAATTCTTCTTTCAAAGCTTGTTCTGAACTATCACCAATAACAAAATATTTAGTGTTTGAAGAAGTTATCATTAAAACGTCCATTACTTTGAAAGGAAATTTGTATGGTAAACTCCACGTAATCATTTCTGCAGTTTGAATTTTTGCAGGAGCAAAAATAGGTTCAATAATAGTTTCTTCAGTAGCACTAGTATCTTCAACACCATAACCTGAAAAAATATCTTTAAATCCACCATAATCATCAAGTTCACAAGTAAATGTAAAAGTATAATCAGTTAAACTACTGGTATCAACAAAATTTTTTGTTTGTTCAGAAGCTGTAGCTGCAGTGATGATAGATTCTAAGATCCTAGTCACATCATAACTCAAATTATCTTCAGAGATAGATTTTTGTTTAACGGCGATACCAATAAAAAAAAGAAGAATTACTGCTCCAGCTATTAAAACATATATCCAGTTAAAGGTTAAAGTATATTGACCTTTTTTATTATTTTTTAAATATGACATGGAAAATATAACCCAAGTTATTAATATAAAGATAATTTAATATGTCTTTTAATTTTATTTAATTTTCATTTGATAACTTTAATTATTTAAAAACAAAAAAGTAAATAAATCAACCAATTATTCATAAACTGCTTCTGACAATTTTGTTCTTGAACCTAACCCTTCTAATCTTAATGAAAATGAACCACTATTAATGTTCATACAAATAAAACCTTCATCAATACTAACCTTGTAAACTTTCATGGCCACAGGAGCACTAGGTTTTAGGAAAACATTTTCATCAGCACTATCATAACCATCCCCTGAATAAGATGCAGTTTCCCAAACATCACAAGCGATAGCATCGTAATTGCACAGTTCTTCATTATATTCTGAATCTAGGTCTACAAAACAGATTTGAGAATATTCCCTAGGTAATTGATAATCTTCTTGCCTTACTGACCCATATTCAGAATAAATTCTTTTAATACTATTTTCAATCTCAGATTTAAATTGATAAAATTCTACAGCTTCTCCTTTTTCTAAAAAATCACCTATTGCACTATACCCAAAAATCATAATGAAAGCAAAAGTAATAGCAGTTACCATAAAAACAAATACTTGTTGGATCCCCATTGCTTTTTTGTTTAATTTGTTTGATTTTTTGAAATTAATTTTTTTAGAAATCAAGTTAAGTTTTAACAAACCCATTTTTACTTACCTCTTTTACCACTGATTTTTTTTAGTTTATTGAATATATTATTAGCATCTTTTTTAGTTATAATATCTTGTAAACTTTTAGTTTTTGATTTTTTAGATATTTCATCTAATTTATTGAAAAGAGATTCTTCTCCTTTTTTCATATTACCCCTGATTTCTTCCCGGTTCTTTTGATAGGTATTAACTATATTTTTAACTTTTTCATGAGAGTCGGCCCCCTCATTTTCAAACACGTTCTTGAAATGAGAAGATACATTTGAAGAAGAACCAGAAAAACCAGAAAATAATTTTTTTCTTTCACTAGATTTAGATCTTTGTAAATGCATTTTACTTAATTCTTTCAGTTTATCACCTAACCCTTTTAATCCAGAAAACATTGTTTGGCCAGAAGAGTTATTTGATCTTGAACTAGATCTGGTTTGTCCTACTTGTTGATAATAAGAACCTCTTGGCATTTGATTCTGGCCCGCTGGTGAATTAGTTCTCCCAAAACGATTGCCCATACCATTACCTAAAATCTTTTTACCTTGAAGAGTATTTAGATAAAAATAAACTAAATAACCAATACCACCACCAGTAAGTAAAATACCAAGTATTAATAATACTAAACCGATTAATTTCAACCCATTATTTTCTGGTTCAGTAATGGATGTATCTAGGTTAGTTGTTGTTGAAGTGTTAGAACTTTCTGCCATATCATTATCAGTATCGCCTCGTTCATCTGCAACACAAGGATCATAACCATTTTTATATTCTTCATAATTAGTGTAACCATCCCCGTCATTATCATCATAACCATCAATAATACCATCATTATCTGTATCTTCACTTAAATAATTAAATTCACAAGATGTTTGATCAAATAATTTTTCCCAATAATCAGGTAAACCATCTTCATCTTTATCATTACCTTCTTCTTCATCAGGTACTTGACCATATGCACAACCATCACTATCAACAACTTTACCATCTGAAGTGTCTGAACAGGTATCACAAGTATCGCCAACTTCATCAGAATCGTCATCACTAAAAGTCACTTTTTTCAAACCAGTTTTGTTATTACCATTAACATCTTCAACATAATAACAGATCCAACCAGATTCACTAAAAGTTAATTGATTACCATAATAATCACCATCTGCACTACAAGTAGAAGATGAACTAGAGATACCGTACTTAAATTCTGAACAACCATTTTCATCTTCACAGATTAATTCCGCATAAGTCGCAGTACAAGTTTCATTAGTTTCTAATGTAATGCTAGGGGCTTCTTCATCTTCTGCACAAGAGCTATAATTTGATCCTACCGCAATAAAACCATCACTGAGAGTATATTCACCCCAATTCCCTGCTGCATCTACTGCTAAAACTTGAACATAATAAGTTTCATTTTCAGTAAAAGTTGCAGAGATAGTTGTTTCATTATTTGCAGGTAAAGTCCCATTACTTAACAAGATAGTATCAGAACTATTTGAAGTTGTAGATGAACTACTACTTGAAAAAGAACTGCTAGAACTTGAACTACTTGAAGATTCAGGCTCACCTTGATACAATTCATAATAATAACTGGAAATGTTTGATTCATCTGTATAAACTAATAATTTTACTTCACTCAAACCACAAGTGTAAATCCCATCATCGATGCTAGAAACTGTTGGAGCAGTTAAATCAATATTAAAATCAATTTCTCCATCACGATTATTTTCTCCCACAAGGCAAGTTATCAAATAATGATATTCTCCTTCATCTAAAGTACCCATACCCTGGATATGTGAAGTTCCACCAGTAGTTTCAAAATCAGTACTGTCATAATAACAGTACGCATTTTTGTTAGTTTCAACACCTAAACTTACGTTAGTATAAGATATGTAACCCCCTGGACTGACACTTACAATATAACCTGAAGCAGAATAATCTACAGAAAAAGTAATTTCACTAACTTCACTCAAATCACCAGCACCATTCATACATTGAACGTTAAGAGTATAATCTTTTTGTGCACCATCAAAACTAAATGAAAAAGTAGTTTCATGATCAGTATAAAAAATATTATCAGTACTAGAACTATCATCTTCATAACCTGGGAAAGAATATTCCATAGTATCAAATTCTACACTACCAGCACCATCAGAATTGTCACTATATTTACATGCAGTTTTATCATCGGTACTTACATACAAGTTAGTGTTTATACCTTCCATAACATCACTTGGGTCTGCATAAGCTGAACTGATACTAGGTGCAATAGGGTCATATTCTAAATAAATTTTTTGTGAAGGACTAATATCACCTAATTGGTCTTCACATTTAACATAAATTGTTTTTGAACTTCCATCAGTATCAAAATCACTAAGTACATCCGCAGGGAAATTTTCTATTATATAATAATCATCAGTTGTAGAATCATCAAAAGTTCTTAAACTTGGAACTGAATCATAATCAAATTCTGAATTGAAATCAAATTTACATTGTTCAGTTTCTAATTTACTCATAATTTCCCAATCAAAAGTAGCAGTGTTACTTACACCCCATAATTCATCTTCATAATAAAAACCATCTGGATTAACTTGTTTAATTCCAAATCCTTCAATAATAATATCCCCACATTCAGGATAAGCGTATGAACCAGATTCATCAGTAGAATAATAACAAATTTGAATAGTTTCAGCAGTTGTAACAGTTTCAGAATATTCAGTATAATTTGTTGAAGTTGAATATTCACAACCTTCACCTAAACAATAATAGGTATATTGACATTCAAACCCATCAGAATCGCATTCAAAGTCAATTGAAACTTCTTCCACAAAGTAAGTTTCCCAACCATAACTAGTAGGTTCTTCTGTTCTTTCACCTTCAGTTAAAATTATTTGTGTATTGGGTGCAGTAAAATCTACATTGAAATAAAAGTAATCTTCAAGATAGTCATCAGTCAAAGATTCAACACATACAACTTTCACAGTTCCGGCATATTCACCTTCATAAAAACCACTAATTGATTCAGTTTTATGTTCTTTATTATCTTCATCTTGATTAATAAAATCAGTCACATAATCATAACTTAAAGTTCCTTCATCATATAAGTATAATTCACAACTTGCAGATACTGCAGTTTCTATTTGAAATTCAATACTAGTTTCGTCTACAGGTTGTTCATAAGCAGGATATAATAAAGTTATATCTTGTTCTTGATCAAATACTAAAGTTTCTGTTTCAGTGTTAACATTGGCATGGTCATCCATACAGTTAATAGTAATATCATAAATAACGCCAGTAAGACCAGTATATTCTTTTTCTTTATCTTCTTCTCTCCCCAGGCTTGAAGTGGAATTACTTCCTTCAGGTAAAATTGGACTTAAAGTAAAATCACAATCCATCATTTCATTCATATCGCTCAAGTAAACTGTTAAATCAGTACTATCTGCTTCAATAGTGTATTCAGTTTCAATTTGAAATTCTGGCAATTTATTGTCAATAAAAACATAAGTTTCTTTAACAGATTCTTGATTATAATATTTATCTTTAGAATAAAATCTAAGTAAGTAAGTTTCACCAGAGACAATAGTTGAAGACAAGTATGAACTGTTAATTAAATCAACTTCAACTGATTCTTCATTAACTACACCATCATAAGATACTGATTCAAAATTGTTACATGAACTAGAATCTGAACTTGACAAACAATAATATAATTCACCTAATGAACTGGATTGATCAATACTATTAAAGGTTACATTTGGATAAGTTACAGAGATTATTGAAAAACTTTCACTTTCAACATTTGTTTCAGGCGCGTCATTATCAACTTCACAAGAACTGTATTCACCTGCACTAAAAACAGAACAATCTTCAACACCATCAGCATCACCATCTTTAATACAATATCCTGTTGACAAATTACTATCTGCAGCAACCCAAGAACATCTTCCCCAAGAACATCTATCTTCAGACAACATAATTTCACCATAACTATTTTCAATGTTTTGTTCGGAGATACATTCTAATTCAGAATTATATTCATAACAATTTGCATCGTCACTCGAAATTTCACCACATTCATTACATACAGTTAAGTCATCTTCAGAGAAACATCTTCCTAAATTTGTACAGATGTAAGGAGTACAATAACTATTTTCAAACAGATTAGCATCAGGACCACATGAATAACATTGATCATCTTCTTCATATTCATCTTCAATACAATAACCTTGACCAGTTTCAAAAGTTGTTTCATAAAGTACAGAATAATCTAACATCTCTTCATCGGATGAACTAGACCCAGAAGCACTTACGCCTTCAGCAGTAGCATCAATCCAATTACAACCGATACCTAAACAATTATTAGATGTACAAGCATCTTCACTAACATAATCAAAACAATTATCAAACTCATCGCAAGAATAACATTTATCTGATACTGTTTCAGTAAAGTCATAATAACAATAATTTTCATAACCGCTTGTTGATGAGTATTCACCATAACAGGTGTCACGATCATAATAAAGTCCGAAAGGATCTGCCCCTTGTTGTAAAACATTACAATTACCAGCATTTTTACATACTGCATAACCTGAACTTGCTTCAGTACAATACCAATCACTATCAGAATCATCTAAACTACTACAATCTGAACTAGTAACTAAATTATTTTCATTATCACAAGTATAAATATATTTTTTCTCGTTACTTTCAGTACTAGAATCATCACTCATACAAAAATATTGGCCACTTTCAAACCCTTCACAATAATCACTACCTAAAGTAATAGTTGCAGAAGCACCTTCACTAGATAATCTTGATTGTGGATCACCAGTACTATTGTCCACTGGACCATCAATGTAAACTGCCCAGATTTCGTAAGTATAAGTGTTACCCCATTCAACATCTTCATCAGAATAAGATATTGCAATTGGAGATAAAGTTAAAATTAAAACATCGTCCCTATAAAGATAATACCCACTAACTTCTGAACAAGGTTTATCCCATTCTAAATCAACTATCAATTCTCCGCTGACAATATTTGCAATGAGTTCTTCAACAGGTTTTTGATCATTTTCTTGACCGTAACTACATTCACCGATATATTTGGTCATCAATAAATCAATATCTTCAGTTCCGCCATCACTGATTGTAATTTCATAATCTTCAGAACCATAATCTTGATATGTTGCGCTAACATTATAAGTACCAGATCCTAAGTTAATTTCAAAGTCACCATCAGGATAATCTGAACTTCCTTTGTAAACACCATCAACATAAATTTTTGCACCATAAACTAAATCATCAGCTAAACTGTCACCATTTTCGTCTACCCAAGTATTACCAGTAATTCCTTGAAAATCAATTTCACTTAAAGTTAAGTCTTGTTCATTGTCTCCTTCAGCTAAAATAAGTTCAATTTCAGTTGTAGAGTAAGAATATTTACTTAAAGTAATACTGTAATCGCCAGTATAGATGTTAGTAACATTATAAAAACCATCACTTCCAGAAGTCACACAAGATATTGAAGTTCCATCATAGCAAATAGTTACAGAACTTACTGTGTTACCTTCAGAATCATAGATGTAACCAAACAAGTTAGAATATTCATCTGCAATGGATAAAGTAATGTTAAATTCTTCTACTTCACTTGATGATAAAGATACCGAACTAGAATCAGAATAATATCCTTCTGCAGAAGTTTTTACAACATAAGATCCTGGGTTAACATTTGAAAAGGAATAATAACCATCTGAACTAGTAGTATAAGAATTTGAACTAGTTAATTCAATATCAGCACCACTTATTGGACTTCCAGTTTCGTTAAGTACATAACCAGAAACACTAGCATAACTTAATTCCACACCACATATATCTGTTTGACAGGAATCAGGATCAATATTATCAGTGATATAATATAAATCTTCTAAGTCATAACCTCTTTGTTCAGCATTTTCCAAACATTCATATTTTGTACTAACATAATTACAAAAATCAGCTACTTGACAACAACCTTCATTACACCATAGACCATATTCATCATCAGATACAGCTTCACCGCCAAGATCTTCACAAACAGTTAAAGCGTGGTAATCACAATCAACAGAACAAACAACTTCTTCACAAACTTCATCAAATTCACTTGATGAACATAATTTCCCAGAATAAAAATAATCATCAAAATTGTCACAATTATCATAAGATTCACAATCTGATTGAGCTTCACTTTTCAAGGTATTATCTTGACATACTAAATCTTCACTTCCGCTAGGAAAGATATAACATCCTTCCGTATCAGCATAAGAAAAATTGTTAGGTGCAATCAAGGCGATTAAGATTAAAATAAGTAAAATAAAGGAGAGTTTAGTAAAGTTATTTAATTTAGGAGGATTACTGATAGGTTTAACATCTACATCTGATAATCCTCTTTTTCTTAATTTCATGCTGTTACTGTAATAGAAGAAAGCTTATGCATTTATAAATGTTATTTTTTAATATATAATTAATAAAGTTATTTTAAATAAATAATGGTATTAAATATATTAATGATAAAGAATAATTATTTATTTTTCAACCATATTTTTTAACTTTTCTAAATAAGATTTTTCTTTTTTAAGTTTAGATTTATCTTTTAGTTCTTTATCAAGAACATTATTTAAATGAGAATGTTTAGATTGTTTATGTTTCAAATGTTGTTTTTTACTTTTTCTGTGGTGTTTAGTCACTAAATGTTTCAATTTATCAAGGTAATTATTTTTTATTAAAATTTTATTTCCTGGAAAATTTTCTTCCAAAAAAGCTTCTTTTTTTCGTATGGAATGTTTGGCATGAACATTTTTAATTTTTTTAAAAAGATGTTTTGGATGAGCATATTTTAAAGTGTTTGGAAGATACAGTTTAGTTAAAGATTTTGAGTTAAAATTATCTTTAGATAAAGGTATTTCTGGAGTGTACTCTCGATTAAAGATATGTTTAGAATAATGTTTCCAATGATTTTTTAATAATAGCATAAATAAGCACACCATTAAAAAAGCTAACAATACAATAAGTAACCCAAACCTAAATAATAATTTTTTATTTTCTGGAGATAAAAAATTTGTTAAAAAAGTTGAAGAGTTATTATTTGAAATGTTTAATTCATTTGTTTTTTCCGCCCCAGAAGATATGTCTAAATTATCATAAATATTTTCAACATTAGATTTTTCTAGATCAAAATCTTCCCTTCCTAAGGTAAAAATTTCTGTATCAAAACTATCTGCACAACTGGAACTACAAGCAGATTCTGAAAATCCGAGATCCCAATTTAACATACTAGTTTCATACGATTCTGCAAGTAACATACATTCAAATTTAGTTTCAAGATATTGACAAACATTACCTTCATTAGAATTTAATCTACAACAACCAGAACCACACCAATTATAAGTATCTTCTTCAGGGATTTCACCATAAGGGCATTGGCCATAAAATTCGATATCACAATTACTTTGACAATAAATAGCATTACATTGTTCAAAATTGTCACAACCCACACCAAAAAAAAAATCTGAATCTAACTCACAACCTCCTAACACATCACATTCATCTTCTACTTGTTGCAAAGTTATTTCTTGACAATAATCATCACTTTCTAAATTTAAAAAACAACCAGTAGACGCTAATAAAATTGTTGACAATGATAGTAAGAAGATAAATGATATTAATAAAAGTACAATTAGTTTTAAGATATTATTTTCTGGATTAAAATTTAACATTGAGATGATAGGATTATTTCAAGACTTATAAAGTTTGTTTGTCATTTAGTTTGTAAATAAAATCACAGGTGCAATTTAAAAGATTAAATTAAACAATTGTTTATTCTTGAGCGTACCTTAACCTACCAACTAAATTTGGCCACCAGAAATCAGTGTTAGTTGCAGTAATTACTTCATACACTCCCTCATCGTTTAAACTACAGTTAACTAAATAGTTTGGTTCTGCAGGCCATTGTTCAACGATAACATATTCTTCATTAATATTATTAACATAATCACATACTGGAACATTAAATCCATCGTATTCTGCAATTAAAGTAGTAGCATTAACATTCTTTTCTTCAATTGCTCTAACAACATAATTTCCATTGTCCATGCTCATCATGTAAAGTTTGTTAAAGTTAGTAGCTTCGTCTAAGAAATCTTCATTATCTTGTAAAGTTGAACTACTGAACAAACTACCGAACCAGTCAAAGATTTCATCAACTAAATTTGATTCAATACTAATCCCATCTTTAGCATAAATTAAAGAATTAATTTCTGGTGCATACCACAACTCTTCACTACATTCTTGGAAATCACTACTATTATCACCACTTGCACAAAATTCTTCTTTGTCTGAACTAGAAATACCTAGTGGTATTAAGAAAGAATTGTCTGCCGAAGTGTTCCTATTCATACTAGTTGCAAATGCAGTTGCGAAATCATTACCAGATTCATATTTTAAAACACAGACATTGTTAATGCAAGTATTTTCTTCAGTATCAACTAATCTTCGACCAGTTTCACTATTTTCTAAAGCAGAGAAACAAATAGAAGTAGTATCTGAACTACTGGATGAAGTAGTAGTATTAGTTACAGAATCACCTAAACTAGATTCAGTTTCAACTTCACCCGAACTTTCACCCATAATATAATTTATATAATTGTAACCAGAAACAGCATAATCTAAATAATTTGTTTCTAAATCAGTACAGTACATCACATAATCTTGACTATCTGCATAATTCAATAATTTAGTTGCTAAATATTTTGTTCTACTACTCCACTCACCATCTTCACAGTAATGATCTAAAATGTATTCACTGGAATTAACACAAGTAGGATAATTTCCATCATAAAAATCGTTAGGCGTAGCACCAGAATCTGCACCTTCAGACAAACTGCTGGTTACAAAACATTGATTATCATTGCTACAAAAACCATATTCATCAAAGTTCCAATCATATTTTGGATCCATATGTGTCCATTGACCATCAATACAACGATAATCAACTTCCCCAGACTGTTCAGTCATGTAAGTGTAAGGTGCCATGTTATTCACACACACATACCCGTTCCAACACATATCTTCAGGACAACACGCTGCACCTTTCCTTAATTGAAATTCATTATCATAATTATAATCTTGTGCACCCATATCATCAACTAACTGAATCATAGGTCCATGAAATGAACATTCGCCAGGAACTTCAATAACAGCATAAGTATAACTTCCTGAATTGAAACTTAACGAAGAACTGGTTGTATAAACTGTTTCAGCATCGTTAGTATCATAAAGGTAAAAATTAACTGAACATGACGAATTTTGACTAAACTGATAATCCATTTCTGAGTATAATGCAATTTTTTCTGACCACAAAATATTTCCTGATTCTATTGTAAAAATATTATCATTAACATGATAATCTTCATCTTCAGATAATTGATTATTGGAATCTCTCAATTTCCAAGCAACGACATCGTCACCATTTTGATTACTAAAATCTGAATTTGAAACAAAATTTCTTCCAGGCACAACTGAAGTAGAATAATTTCTATCAGTAGCAGCACAATCATCTGCAGAATTGCACGATGCTAATTCAAATTCCATATCTTCTTCATATTCAGCAATTTCTTCATAACCAGTTTCATTAATCCCATTATTACTCCAAGTACTTACCAAATAATTATTATCTTGATATGCACAATAATAAGAACCTTGAATGTCACAATAACTTAAATCTTCACCTTCATAATCTGTGAAAATGTTAGTATTTGTAATGTAATCTGCTGCATTACATCCCCAGAAACTTTGGTTATAATGTAATACTTGTTGAGACAATTTTTTTACAACTAAGTTAGCATCTTCTGTGTACTCTTGAGCTATTGAAGTAATCAATATCTCATCTTCATCATTATCACCAAACCGATAATATAATTCGTACAAGCCGGGATGTAAGTTAGTTACTTTGTAAGGTGGATTACCTGGCAAAGCATAAACACATTCATCTTGTAAGCAAGGATAATTGAAAGTGGAGTCAGTAGTTGTTTCGTAAGCAGTGCTTTCGAGGATGTTAGTTTCCGCGATAAGTTGGATTGTAAATTTTTGAAGTAATTCTGAATCATCAATAGTAATAGTAACATCATCACCAAGATAATTTTGTTCCTTTGCATCAAATAGATATAAACTTACAGTTTCATTTTCAGTCCAGTTGAGAACTATTTCAATGTCTGAATAACTAGAAGCACTATTCCAAGTATAAATGTCATCAAGCAAACCATAATAAGTTGCAATAACTTTAGGAGATTCATTATAATTGATATTAACTGGTCCTGAAGTAATAGGAACAGAATATATACCACCAATACCCAAACTAGAGGTTAAACTAGGGTTATTGACTTGAGAAATACTTGTTAAATCATAAGAGTTATAATTATAATCTGTAAGATCCAGCCATGAGAATACAAGAGCAACACCATACTCAAACTCTTGATCAGGATAATCCATAGTAAAATCTTGTACTTCGTATTCAACTTTGTACTCAACATTCATTACAGTTTGATCATTCTCAATAACTTTTGAATTCCAACAACCTAACCCAGAATCATCAGCAGACTTACCAGCATAATATTCATTTTCATCATCACCACAACAAGATGCAGTTTCATCATCAATCTCTAATTCACCATAAGAACCTAACCAAGCATTAGCCCCAAAATGATTTTGACAAATTTTTTCACCAATCACAGGATTATGTTCATCAGATTGATCAAAATCTTCAATCCAAGAATTGTATCCATGTTCAGTATCTTTAGTACTATAACCTGAACAGTAATAATTGATATCATTCTCAGTCTTAGTTAAGTGTAAATTTTTAACAGTAAATTCATTACCTTCTGATCCATCTGCAGTGAAATCAAGAATACTTACATCTAACCAATCGCCAACAGGTACTTTAACATGTATTGGATCAGAACCACTTAAATCAGGAGAAGTTATTGCATAACCTAATACATTTTCATCAAAGTATACAACATCTTCAGAATAACTATCCTGTCCGAACCCATTAATTTTAAGATGAACATCAGCAGGATAAACTAAATCTTCTGGATTTGTGAATTCAACAAAAAAGTCTAAGTAATCATAATTTGTAAAATCAACAGAATAATCTAATTCACGATATTGATCATAATAATTACTTCCACCACCATAATCACCTTCTAAGTTTATGTTCGTCCCACCAGACATCAAATTGAAAAACCCATCACCAGGATTCCTAAATTTAACAGTATCTTGATTTGGAGGAGATAATCCTTCAATTGCTTCTGGGTCAGCACATTCTACCCAAACATTTCTATCTCCTTGATCATAACAAATAAACCTATTTGCAGTATAACGATAATCATCAATATTATCTCCAGATATGGTAGTTTCAGGTTTTTCTAAAGTTCCTAAGATATTATCATCATTACAAGTAAACCAATTTTCTGAGTTAGAAACTATGTCCCAACTTTTTTCACCATTAATTTTTAATGTTAAAATTTCAAATATATTTGTTTGAGGATCTACCCAACACCAATCACTATTTTTATCGCAACTTGTAACATCTTCACTATCAGAACTACTTTCACCACTTTTTGAACCAACTACTTTATCATCACCAACTTTCAAACAAGCTTTGTTAGAACCTGAATCTGATTCTATTATAACACCTAAATCATCAATTTGATCTGCACCACAACAATAACCCTCATCAGTTTCAATATCATCAGTTTCAGCACCCTCATCAGTTTCAGAATAATCAATATAATCACATTCTCTTTCTGATTCTAAACAGTTATGTTCACAAGCGTAAGGATTTTCATCACAAGTATCTATTTCATCTGTTGTTAGTTGACCTACATCATAACCCAAATTAATATAATAATCTGCCAAATTAGTGTATAACTCTGAATCTGGACATTTATTACTTTTACCATCGCCGCAAATCTCAACTGATAAATCATCCTCTTCAAAACCATCAAAGATACCTAAATCAGTGTATGTAAATCTACTATCTGAATCACAATCCCAATCTTCAGAAAAGTCAGGAGCATCATCATAATCAGAATCTAAATCTGAGTTCATACTTAAATCAGAATCAATTTTTATCCATTCATTACCATCACAGTAAAATGCTTTTAGTTTGATGATTGGACTTCCATCTTCATTTTCACCAACATTAACTTCTTGAGTTACAATTAATTCATTTGTTACAGAATCTTCATCATCATCATATAAATCAAATTTTTCACCGTTCCCATTATGTCCGCCACTATCAGTTACAGAATCAAAACATTTTAACATTAATGGTAGCGAGTCAGCACCTAATGTTTCAGTAAGTTTACTTAAATCCTTAGGATCAAACCCATATTGTTTTGTTGAATCTAATTCGTTTAATTTTATTGAATAAATATCAGTGCAAGGATAAATTGCATGGGCTTGAGATTCATAATCAGCACCACCATCATCATGGATATCCCCTCCAAAACCATCACCATCTTCACAATCATCTTCTTCACAATATATATCATCTCCAAAAAAGTGATCAGCACAGATTGCACCTGATTCTAAAGAGTCGTGCCATTCCCAAGTATCAGACATACCGGATAAGGCATCTTCCCCCTTGTCCCATACATCATAAAAAATTTCTGCAAACATTTGATTAATAATTTTATTTGTTTCAAAATCATAAATATAATCATTACTTACTTTTGTAGTAGTTTGTACGGTTACAAAACCATTTGTAATTTCAAGACCTTCTAAATCTCTAAAACAAACTTCTCCCTCAAAATCATTACTTGATTCCGCAGAAGAGTAGGGTTTTACACAAAGATAAGACTCGTCATCATCAAGTATGTATGTTTCATCTGCTGTCGAACAATCTTTAAAACCATCAATAACTTCATCACTAGCACACCCACTTAACAATAAGCCAGAGATGAATATGGAGAATAGTAGTACATATAAGAAAATGCTGTAATTTTTGTTAAACGCACTCTTAAATGCACTTTTAGAACTATTAACATCTATTCCTCTTTTCCCCATTTTAGTATCTCTTGCTTTTGTTAGCTAACTAGCTTTAATTTTAAAGTATAAATATTTTACCTATTTAACCTTTTCCTTATTTTAATAATAAGATAATTATATTTCCAAAGCATTTTTAGTACAATTTAGAACTTTTAAGATTGCTCTTAACTCTTTTGGAGCACGCATTTGCATAGCACTCTTAGAAAAATTACCAAAATAAATTTTCACACCAAACTTTTTACACAATTTCAAATTAAACCTAATTCTGTTTAATAATTTAGCCCTTTCAAACCCAGGTTTGGATTTCAGAATGTCATAAAAAGAAAATCCAATAATTTTTTCATGCTTAACAGCTAATTTACAAACTATTTGATCCAACCCACCACGAACAAAATGAACATTATCTTTAGGATTAATTTTCTCAATACCTAAAATAATATCAACTTTAGTTTTTTCAATTAAATATCTTAAAGTATCTTCGTCCTTAACATTAACTATCACCAACACACCTTTCTTTTTAGCTAAATCAATATCTTTACGAACTTTATTTTTGTTATCAGCTTCCAAAATAATGAAATCTTTACCAGAAATTAAAGTTTTAGTAAAACCTAAATCAAGTCCAAAATCTTTCATAACTAAATTAACATTACCCATTAAACTTAAATAAATTCATTATATTATAAAAACTTAATGATAAATCCTATTGCTTTCCAAACAAGTTTCTTTTCAATTAGATGGTATGGCATAATGATGTTGATAGGTTTATTTTTAGGTTTTTTAGTTTGGAAATATCTTTGCAAAGAATACCTTAACAAAAAAGAAGTGATTGAATTATACATAATCATTATGGTAGGATTATTTATTGGAGCAAGATTGTTCCATGTAATATTTTACAATTGGTCATACTTTTCAACAGATCCTATAAAAATATTATTTATCTGGAATGGTGGAGTTTCTTCTCATGGAGCGATTGTAGGTTCATTTACATCTTATTATATTGGGAGTAAAATTAAAAAGATTGATACTTGGAAAATTTTAGATCAAGCAATTATAGGTATTGCATTAGCAGTAGGATTTGTAAGAATAGGAAATTTCTTAAATAGTGAATTGGTAGGAAAAATCACAGATTTACCTTGGTGTGTGAAATTCAATAACAAAGATTGCAGACACCCAGTCCAATTATATGATGCAATTAAAAATTTTACCATATTCATAATTTTATACTCAATCAATCAATCAAAAAAGATAAATTTACCAAAAGGTACAATTTTTTGGTTATTCATATTTACATACAGTTCATCAAGGTTCGTGACAGAATATTTTAAAGAATATATTATTTTTAATTCAGGATTAACAATAGGTCAGTACTTATCAATACCATTCATAATAATTTCTTTTTCAGCTTTAATTTTGATTTTAATTAAATCACTACCAACTAGACAATAAATCTAAAAACATTTATAAAGCTCCCTTTAAAATATAATGTTAACCTAAAATTATGCTTATTAGAAGCATCTTGGAGGGAAAGGAAAATGAAAATAACTGTATTTAATGAAAAAAAACAGGAAGAACTGGAAATTGAATTTCAGGAGAAAACTGTAAAAGAACTGTTGAAACAAATTAAAGTTAATTCTGAAACTGTTTTAATAATAAAAAATGATGAAGTTGTTACATTAGATGAAATCCTCCAAGATAATGATAAGTTAAAATTATTAAGTGTCATATCTGGTGGATAAGAATGAATTGTAATAAATGTCAAGATAAAGCAGTAATCAAATTACAACACGGATCATTATGTAAAAAGCATTTTATAGATTATTTTGAATCTAAAGTATTCCAAACAATTAACAAATTTGAATTAATCAGAAGAGATGATAAAGTTTGCGTGGCAGCATCAGGCGGAAAAGATTCCCTTAGTGCATTATACTTAACAAAAAAATATTTTCTAAAATATAATATTCCTTTACAAAACCTCAACGCACTGATTATCAATGAGGGGATATATGGTTACCGAGAAAAAACATTACAAGATTTACAAGATTTCTGTAAAGATCAAGATATTAATCTAAAAATACTTTCCTTTAAAGAGTTTTATGGGAAAGATTTAGATCAAGCATATCCAATTATCAACAAAATAACAGGGAAAAAACCATGCAACATTTGTGGGGTATGGAGAAGACAATTGATTAATATTGGTGCAAGAGAATTAGGTGCCACAAAATTAGTTACTGGGCACAATTTAGATGATGAATCTCAAGTAGTTTTAATGAATATGTTCAAAGCTAATGTTAAAATATCTGCTAAATTAGGACCAATGTCAGGTATAAGTAACCATGAAAATTTCGTTAGAAGAGTTAAACCATTATATTTATGTTCAGAAAAAGAAACTAGACTTTATGCTTTACTTAAAAAATGGAAAGTTGAATTTACAGAATGCCCTTACGTTACTGAAAGTTATCGAGCAGAAGTTAGAGAGATGTTAAATAACATGGAAGAAAAATATCCTGGAACTAAAACAGGAATAATTAATTCATTTTTAGACACATTACCTTTACTTAAAGAAAAATTCAAAGATGATAAAAATAATCATCAAACAACAAACAAACCTAACGTATGTGAAATTTGTTCAGAACCAACTAATAAAAAAGTGTGTAATGCTTGTGAATTGAAAAAGATTATAATAAACAATGATACAACAAAAACAAAATAATTGTAATAAAGAGTTATTAGAACGTTATTCTAGACAGATTGCTTCATCAGTATTTAACTTAAATGGACAAGAAGCATTATCAAACACTAAAATTGCAATCGTTGGCCAGGGGGCGTTAGGTACAAGCACATCAGAATTGTTAGTAAGGGCAGGAATAAAAAAACTTATTCTTATTGATAATGATAAAATAGAATTAAGTAACCTACAAAGACAATGTTTATTTGAAGAAAAGGATATCAATAAAAATAAGGTAATTACTGCAAAACATAAACTTAACAAAATAAATTCTAATGTTAAAATAAAAACATATAACTTAAAATTAAGTCAAGATAATATTAATCATATAAATGAACTTAAAAATGTTGATTTAATCTTAGATTGTACTGACAATTTTGAGATTAGATTTATAATTAACAATTTTTGTAAAATAAACAAAATCCCCTGGATTTTTTCATCAGCAATTAATATTGAAGGAATGATAATTTTTATTCACCCAGAAGGACCTTGTTTAAAATGTATTTTTCCAGATAAAGTACAAAACCAGTTTTGCAGTTCAGAAGGGATATTAAATACTACAACCAGAATAATTTCATCATTACAAATAAATCTAGCTTTAAATTATATTTTAACAAAAACATACAAAACAGAATTAATTAAAGTAAATTCTTGGAATATGAAAATTGATAAATATAAAGTCAATAAGAATAAAAAATGTAAATTATGTCAAAATAATTCTTAACTTAACAATCTTCAAATTCTTTCAATCTACTTTCAATTTCTTCATTACTAAAAGCAATTAATGGTCTAAGAATAATTAATTGTTTATTTTCTTCTAATTTTTCTAAAGGGGTTAATTCATTAAAATTTTGTCCCACAACAAAAACTGAATTTTTTCCATTTAACATATCTAAATTAATTTCAGAGATATTAGAAATTTTAACAAGATCAATTGGTTTTGGAGAAAATTTTTGTAGTAAAGATATATCTAATTTATCTTTTAAAGTTAACACATCTAAACTAACTCCTCTTCTCATCATTAGCAAACCAGCCAATAGATCACTTTTATCTTGACATAATAAATTTACTTTACCTTCAACCCCTGAAGGAAGTCCACCAAAACAATTAATTTTATTAATAAATAAGTAAGCTGCTTCTTGATTAATTTCAACATTAATTTCAATTTCAAACTCTTTCAAACTAAATTCTAAATGTTCAAAATGAGATTCTATAAATTGGCCAATTTTCATATTAACATCAGGAGATTTTATTGGAAATCTTTTATCTGAACGTTTAGTTGATACTTTAAATTTAATCTTTTTATCACCTAAATTATTAAACACATTATCATTAAGTATTATTTTTTCAACACCTTTCTTCATTGAATCTAAATCTTTATCAACTTGTAAAGCTAAAGAATATGAAACTAATCCAAAAACTCTCTTGATCATATTGTGATTAGAAAAAGAATCAATAATGTATCTTGATCTAAGTCTAACTACCTTTTCAACCCCAGTTAACTTCTTAACATTTCTGACTAAAATATTTTCAAAATAATTCCTATTTTTACCCTTAAGGAAGATTTCGCCATACCTTAACAAAATTTTATCATAAAGTTCTTCTGAGCCCATATTACTAACAATTCTAAGTTTAAGTTAAAAAAGTTTCCAAAATAAATGTCTAAATTGAGTTTGATTTCTGATGTAAGGAAAAAAATAAATTTTACTTAAAAGCACTTATAAACTGTTTAAAAAGGCAATATAATAATTCCAAAGGAAGTAAAGGTCTAACCTTTTTAAATGGATAAAATGAACATTTATAAAGGCAATATTTAAATAGTTAAGTTAATAATTACAAAATAAGTCTTATTTAATACAAATTGAGAGGGATTATTTTATGGCTGCAAAAAAAATTAAAGGAAAAAAGGAAATTAAAATTGTTAATATTGTTGTATCAACTGCTTTAGAAAAAGATGTACCATTAGAAAAAATGGCTGCGACCTTACCTAACACAGAATATAATCCAGAACAGTTTCCAGGATTGGTACTAAGAATTAAAGACCCAAAAACATCAGCTTTAATTTTTTCTAGTGGAAAAGTTGTTTGTACTGGGGCAAAAACATTAGAAGATGTTAGTAAAAGTATTCTAAGTATTATTAAAAGTCTAAAGAAATTAAATATTATAGTTACAATTAAACCAGAAATTACTGTTCAAAATATTGTAGCTTCAGGATCTATTGGGATGTCATTAAACTTGAATTATTTAGGTTTAAATTTACCAAATACTGAATATGAACCAGAACAATTTCCAGGATTAGTGCATAAATTAAAAGGTACTAGAGCAACATTCTTATTATTTAGTAATGGAAAAATTGTTTGTACAGGTACAAGAACAGAAGAAGAAGTTCACGAAGCTACAGATAAACTTATTGAAAATCTTACAAAGTTGTTAAATAAGTAAATTTAATTTTTTATTACTATTTTTTAATTATATTCCTGAAAACATATTTTTCATAATACTAATGATTATCTAGCTTAAGCTAAATTTAAAATAAAGATGGAAGTTGATGAACAAATAAAATTATTTAGAGATTTTATTGAGCAAAATTATCATGCTCAATTGCTTGAAGCTGTTCGTAAAGGTCAAAATTCATTAAAATTAGATTTCTCAGAATTAATTAAATTTAATACAGAACTTATTGAAGAACTTATTGAACAACCAGAAGATTTACTTAAAGCTGCAGAGATTGCAATTAAAGAATTTGATCTTCCTAAAAAAGTTGATAAGTTCAATGTCAGATTAAAAAATTTACCAGAATCATTAAGAGTTAACATAAGTGAAATTAGAAGTAAACATTTAGGAAAATTTATTTGGACAGAAGGTATTATTAGACAAAAATCTGATGTAAGACCTCATGTTACTGCAGCTAAATTTGAATGTCCAAGTTGTGGTAATGTTCTTAACGTACTTCAATTAGATAAAAAATTTAAAGAACCTAGTAGATGTTCATGTGGAAGAAAAGGTAAATTTATTGAAAGATCAAAAGAATTAATTGATGGGCAAGGATTAGTTTTAGAAGAATCACCCGATGATTTAGATGGTGGATCACAACCTAAAAGAATTAATGTATTCTTAAAGGGAGATTTAGTTAGCCCAATTTCTGAAAGAAGAAGTAGCCCTGGAACAAAAGCTAAATTATTTGGTTGGATTTCAGAAGTACCAATTAATTTACGCACGGGTGGAAGGTCAATTAAATATGATTTAATTTTAGAAGCAAATAATGTAGAAGCAAGTTCAGATGATCCAAGTGAAATGAAAATAACTACAGAAGAAGAAAGAAAAATTAAAGAGCTTGCTAAAAATCCTAATGTATTAAACATTATTGCAAACAATATTGCCCCTTCAATTTATGGTCACGATAAAATTAAAATAGCGTTAGCATTACAATTAGCTGGTGGTTGTAGAAAAGAACGACCAGATGGAGTTGTTACAAGAGGAGATATGCATATCTTAATGATTGGAGATCCTGGATCAGGAAAATCACAATTGTTGAAAAGAATTTCTAAAGTTGCACCAAAAGCAAGATTTACTAGTGGTAAAGGTGCAAGTGCAGCAGGTTTAACTGCAAGTGTAGTTAAAGATGAATTTTTAGGTGGTTGGAGCCTAGAAGCAGGTACATTAGTTCTTGCAAATAAAGGTTTTGCAATCATTGATGAGTTAGATAAAATGACTAAAGAAGATAGATCATCTTTACACGAAGCAATGGAACAGCAAACTGTAAGTATATCTAAAGCTAATATTCAAGCAACATTAAAATGTGAAACTACATTACTAGCAGCAGCAAATCCTAAATTTGGTAGGTTTGATCCATATGATTTAGTTGCTAACCAAATTAATTTACCCCCTACATTAATTAACAGGTTTGATTTGATTTTCCCAGTAAAAGATTTACCTAGCAGAGAAAAAGATGAAAGAACTGCAGCATTTATTTTAAGTTTACATCAAAAACCAGAAAGAGCAGCTTCAGAAATTGATTCAGATTTATTAAGAAAATTCTTTATGTATGTTAGAAGAGGAAATCCAAAATTATCAGATGGGGCAATTGAAGAAATTAAACAATATTATATCACTATGAGAAATATGGGAAGTAATGAGGAAGGTGGAATTACTAGCATACCTATTACCGCAAGACAATTAGAAGCTTTAGTTAGGTTAGCTGAAGCAGCAGCTAAAATAAGATTAGCAAAAACAGTTACTAAAAAAGATGCTCAAAAAGGAATTGAATTAGTTGATTATAGTCTTAACCAAATTGCTAAAGATAAAGAAACTGGTAAAATTGATATTGATAGAATTAGTAGTAGAATTACTGCCAGTCAAAGAAGCCAAATAAGTGTTGTTAAAGAATTAATTCATAGTTTAGAAAAAGAGTTAGGTGAAAAAATATTACCAGTTGAACAATTAGCAGAAATAGCTAAAAATAAAAATGTATCACAAGAACAATTAGATGAAGTTCTGAGTAAATTAAGAAGAACAGGAGATATATTTGAACCTAAAAGAGGGTTTATTCAAAGATTATAATCTAGAGAATAGACTTTCAAAAATAATTATTAAACTTAAGGAATTATTAAAACAAATAGTTATCTTAAAAATAATATGAATGATAAAGATAAATTTAAACGTTTAGTAGCAGTAAAAACTGATATTAATAACTTAAATTCTGCAGAATATATTGAAGAAGATACAAATGAGTCTAATTATCTTCTAACAAAAAAACAAAATAGAATTTATAGAATTAATTTAATATCAATTATTCTTAAAATTGAACATATTGGAAATATTACAAATATACTAATTGATGATGGGTCAGGAAATATTATTATGAGAATTTTTGAAGATAATAATATTATTAAAAATTTACAAGTAAGTGATTCAATTTTGATTATAGGAAGAGTTAGAACATATAATAAAGAAAAATATATTTATCCTGAAATAATTAAAAAGATATCATCTAAATGGTTGAAATTAAGGTCGATAGAATTAGGAGTTAACAAATTTAATAATAAAAATGAAGATAATAATAAAGATACAAATGAAATTATTGAATTGAATGAAGAATTAACAAATCAAAAACCAGAAGATAACAATAAAGAAGATGATAATGTAATAAATGATGCATCATTAAATATACATATTGAGGAAAAAGAAAATATTGAAGTTAAAAAAAATAGTTCAGAAATTGAATTAATTGATTTAGCTGAAAATAATTCTGAAAGTGATTCTAAAGAAAATATTGTTGATGAAGAACAACCAGACATATTTAATCCATCAGATAAAATCATTTATTTAATAAAAGAATTAGATGAAGGAAGTGGGGCAATGATTGAAGATATTATTGAAAAGTCCAATATTGAAGGAAGTGAAAAAATTATTAAAAACATGATTGAAACAGGAGAAATTTATCAAAATTTACCTGGCAAAGTTAAAATTTTATAATTATAATAATATCTCACTTTTGAAATAAAAAAAATAAGTTATTAAAAAAAATTAATAGAAAAATATAGGTGTTATGTATACTTCAAAAACACAACTCACAAATAATACCGCTATACTTATAAAAATTAGATCTAAAGCATCATATAATACTCTTTCATCTTCTAAATGATGTTTTATAACAGCAATAGAAATTATTCCACCTGCTAAACCAGCAATGAAATAAGCCGCAATTTCTATAATTCCATGAGATAAATATCTTAATAGACTCATAGCAGTAATACTAAAATAACTAGCAATAGTTTCAAATCCTAATCCTGCACTAATAACAGAAATTTTAGTTTTAATTAGATTTCCAATTGCAGCAGAAACTACTGAAGCGTTCCAAGTTAAAATAAATAATGCTCCAATCCCATATAAAAATGAAAATATTAAACAGAAAAATAAAACCCTCATATTATTAAAGAAAATTCCTTTAAATATTCCAAATTGAGTTAAACTACCAGTTGTGACAGCACGATTTATATCACCAATTGCAACTGTTTGACTTGCAAAAACAATACTTACTAAAGTTGCAGGTAAAAAAACATAAGCAAGAGTATAACTTGCCACAGAACCTAAAAAGAAAAATAGTAAAAAATAAAGAACTTTTGAATGTTCTTTTAATAGAGTTATTTCACCACTTAAATTAAGATCTAATTCTTCTTCATTTTTAATAGTATTATAAACAATAGGCGTAGCTGCAATAACAGTAAAAAATACCATCAATAAACCAGCCATATCTTGAAAAACTAAAATAGATAATAGTAAACCAATAGATGAATATAAGAAACCTGCAAAAAACATTTCCCAAGGTTTCTTTTTAACAACAAAAGGATTAAATAAAGATTCTAAAACCATTTCATTAAAGAAACAATTGGCCTTTTTAAACTTTTTTATATTAACTTGATTAGTTTAAGTGATATATTAATTTATAATTGTTGACATAGTATGTTTTCATACACCAATGATTCATTGTTAAATGTATTTATTAATTTTCATTTAATATTAATTAGATTATTAATATAATAATAGGTGCATAATGACAATATTACGTTTAACTAATTAAAAAGGTAATAAAATAAAAAATTGTAAGTAATCAGAACACATATTTTATTATTTAGTAAGTTAAAACTATACACCTACCCCCTTATTTCTTATGGAAGTTGAAAAATTAAAGAAAAGTGAAGGTATTGTTTAAATTAATTAATGAGATAGTTGTTAGTTATGAATTAATATAATAATTAATATTAATAATAAAATATATGATGGTGATTGAAGGTAAAAAAATATAATGAAAATTATTTAATATTAAAAATGTTTGAATCATATTGATTTCATTCAACATTAAAAAAATCTAACACTGTTTTAATTAAATAATTCTGATTTTTGATTTTTATAGAGATATAATATAATAATTTATTTATATATATATATATATATATATATTTACAATATAGTAAATAATAATAATAATAATAATAACATTGAAAGTTATAAATTTAAAAAAAGTTAGAAACTACAAAATGTTAAAAAAGTACATTTAACAACAAAAAGCTATTTAATTATATATCCTAATATATCTGTTACCATATCCTTTAATGTAAAAAACAATATTTAAATATAACTTAATCAAACAATATCATTATTTTTTTATTATTAACAATTTCCAAAGGAAATCAAGGGGTAGGGGTGAAATTAATGAAGGTTAGTAATTTTTTTGAAAACTTTTTGAAAAAAGATTCATTGTTTGAAGATAAAAAATATCTTTTATCTTCATATATACCTGATGAAGTGATTTTTCGTGAAGAACAAATTCAAGAGGTAGCAAATATCTTAGCTCCAGCTCTAAGGGTAGAGAAACCTTCAAACTTATTAATATATGGTAAAACTGGTACTGGAAAGACATTATCAATTAAATATGTATTAAAATCTATGGAAAATATTGCAATTAAAAATAATATAGCTTTAAAAACAATTTTTCTAAACTGTAAATTGAAAAGAATAGCTGATACTGAATATCGTTTAATAGCTCAATTAGCTAAAGAATTTGGAAGAGCAGTCCCTCCAACAGGATTACCAACTGATGAAGTTTACAATATTTTTTATTCATTAGTTGATAAAAAGAAATTAGTAATTTTATTAGTTCTTGATGAAATTGATCAATTAACTAAAAAAATAGGAGATGAGATGTTATATAATTTAACAAGAATTAATGCTGAACTTAAAAATGCTCAAATAAGTATAATTGGTATTTCTAATAATTTGATTTTTGCAGAAAATTTAGATCCAAGAGTTAAATCATCATTATCTCAAGAAGAGATTATTTTTCCATCATATAATGCTTTACAAATTCAAGATATTTTAAGAGGAAGATCAGATAAAGCTTTTAGATCAGGTAGTTTAGGTCCTGGTTTAGTGGAGAAATGTGCTGCATTTGCAGCTAGAGAGCATGGTGACGCAAGAAGGGCAATTGATTTGTTAAGAGTTGCAGGTGAATTAGCAGAAAGATCTGGTTCAAAATTAGTTGAAATTAAACATCTTGATGAAGCTGAAAGTAAAATTGAATCAGATAAAATAGTTAATACTATAATTAGTCAGCCAAAACAATTTCAAGCAGTATTATATTCTATTATGTTATTATCTCCTGAGAAAAAAAAGATTTTTACTGGTGAGATATATGAATTGTATAGAAATATTTGTAATAAAATCAAATTTAATGTTTTGACACAAAGAAGAGTTTCAGACATTTTAGCTGAGTTTGATATGTTGGGTATAATTAACGCAAAAATAATATCTAAGGGTAGATATGGAAGAACTAGGGAAGTTTCAATATCTTTAGATGATAGGTTGCAAACTAAATTAAAAGAAATTATTGAAAAATCAATTCAATTAAGTGATTAAAAGGATAAATTAATTTTTTAAATATAAAAAATGATTTATTGTTAATAATGTTTTTTTAGAGGGTGAGCATGAGTTTAGACCAAGAAAAACTAATTGAAAAATTATTTGAGAAAGGTATTTTAGTAAATAAGGAACTATTAGAATTAGGGTTAAAAGATGAATTAATTGAAAAAGTTGTAAATGAAGGTGATTTATTAGTTTTAAATAAAGATTATTCAGATATTTTAAATTCTCCTGAACAATTAGTTGATTGGTATGAAGTTGACCAACATAGAGTTGATTTTGAGAAAAAAGGAGATAATGAACTTTATCAAACTCAATTACAAGAATTTAAAATTGTGAAAGTTAATATAACTAATGTAAGTAATAATTCTAAAGATTTTTCAAAAGAATCTAATATTGAAAGTTTTGAAACAGAATTAAAAAACAACAATTCTTCAGTTAAATTTGAATCAAATATTGATATTACAAAAGATAATGAAATTAATGATATTGAAAGTTCAATAATAAATAATAATAATAAAATTAATAATCTTAATTATGAAATTTTATGTTCTTATGTTAACAATCCCTTCAAATATACAGTAAAAGATTTTGCTAAACAATTTAGATCAAGGTATCAATTTTTAGAGAAAGTTATTAGGCAAAGATCTGAAATTAAAAATTTGTTAAGTATTAATCGTTTATTTGCTAAAAAAGAGAGAGATAACGTTTCTATTATTGGAATTATTACTGAAATTAATGAGACAAGGAATGGAAATCTTATAATTGAAGTTGAAGATCCAACTGGACAAATTAAAATTTTAATAAATAAATCTAAGAAAGATTTATTCAAAAAAGGTAAAGACTTGGTTCCTGATGAAATTGTAGGGATAATAGGTGTTAATGGTGATAATATTATTTTTGTTGAAGATTTAGTTTGGCCAGATATCCCAATTACCAATGAAATGAAAAAAATAGATAAAGATGAATATGCAGTTTTCTTGTCTGATGTTCACGTTGGTTCAACATATTTTTTAGAGGAAGAATTTAATAAATTTTTACGATGGTTATCTGGAAAAACAGGTAATCAATCTCAAAAAGAAGTTGCTAGTAAAGTTAAGTATATATTTATTGCAGGAGATTTAGTTGATGGTATTGGTATTTATCCAGCACAAGAATCTGAACTTACTATCACTGATATCAATAAGCAATATACTGAGTTTACAAGATTATTATCTCAAGTGCCTAAAGATAAAACTTTTTTTATTTGTCCAGGAAACCATGATGCAGTTCATTTAGCTGAACCACAACCAAATTTTTTCAAAGAATATTCTGAAAGTTTATTTGATATTGATAATTTAATATTGTTAAGTAACCCTAGTGTTGTAAATATTGGGAAAAGTGATGAATCTAATGGTTTAAATATTTTAATGTATCATGGATATAGTTTTGATTATTATGTTTCTAATGTTGATAGTATCAGAAATGGAGGTGGTTACGAAAGAGCAGATTTGATAATGAAATTTTTATTACAAAGAAGACATTTAGCACCAAGTTTTAAATCAACTCCTTATTTACCTTCACATAGTGAAGATCCACTTTTAATCAAAAATATACCTGATATAATTATCACAGGACATATACATTATTCTTCTGTAGCAAATTATAGGGGTGTTACTATGATTAGTGGTTCTTGTTGGCAAGGACAAACAAAGTTTCAAGAAAAATTAGGCCATAATCCTCAACCAGGTAGGGTACCTATTGTTAATTTAAAAACTAGGGAAGTTAAAGTATTGAAATTTGTATGATTTATTGTTATAATTTCTTCTACCTTGTTATTTATACTTATTTTTCATGGTGATAACTTCAATGATAATTCTTACTCATTCATTGCAACAAAAAGAATATAAAACATCTATTGAAAGAGATAAGTCTAAGTAGAACAATACTTAAAAACAAAAGAAGGTGGTATTATTTTTATGGACATTAAAGCTTCTCCTGAAATTAAGAAATATTTTTTACAATTAGGTAAAGAAGTAGATAAATGTTATTCTATTGCTGAAAAAGCTAGAAAAAAAAATCTTGATCCAGAACCAAATGTTGAAATCATGTTAGCACGTAATATGGCGGAACGTGTAATCGGTCTTGTTTCAATGGTTGCACCTCAATTATTGAAAACAAAAATACCTGAACGTATACAAGAATTAGAAGAAGAGTATGGTGTACTTGATTGGAGAGTTGGATTTAAACTTGCAGAAGAGGTTGCTAAAGAACAATTTTGTAAATTTAAAGATAAACAAGAAGCAATTGAAATAGGAATTAGAACTGGTTTTGCTTATTTAACATTAGGTATTGTGGCAGCACCTTTAGAAGGGTTTATTGGTATAGAAATTAAAAAAAGAAAAGATGGTAAAGAGTACTTTGCATTAAAATATGCTGGGCCTATTAGGGGTGCTGGTGGTACAGCTTCTTCTACTTCAGTAATATTATCTGATTATGTTAGGGTGAAAATGGGCTATGCTTCTTATGATCCTGATGAGACCGAAGTTAAACGTTATACTGCAGAAATTAATGATTATCATGAAAGAATAACTAATTTACAATATCGCCCATCTGAAGAAGAATTAAAATTTATGGTATCTCATTTACCAGTAGAAGTTGATGGTGATCCTACTGAAAAAATTGAAGTTTCTAACTTTAAAGATTTACCTAGGATTAGTACTAATTTAATTAGGGGTGGTGTTGCATTAGTTTTAGCAGAAGGTCTTTGTCAGAAAGCTCCTAAACTATGGAAACGATTATCTAAATGGGGTAAAGATTTTGATTTAGAATGGGAATTTATGGGTGAATTTATTAAATTAAAAGAAAAAATTCATGCGCAACATAGTGGGAAAAAAGAATCAAAAAGTGGAGATAATAATGAAGAAGTTAAAGTTCAACCTAACGATACTTTTATTGCTGATTTAGTTGCTGGAAGACCAGTTTTGACTCATCCATTAGCTGAAGGTGGTTTTAGGTTAAGATATGGTAGAGGAAGAACTTCTGGTTTTTCTGCTGCTGCAGCACATCCTGCTACTCTTATAGCTCTTGATAAATATATTGCTATTGGAACACAATTAAAAGTAGAAAGGCCAGGTAAAGCAGCTACAATTACTTTGTGTGATGATATTGAACCTCCAATTGTAAAATTGAACACAGGAGAACTAATTAAATTAAAAACTAGTGAAGAAGCTAAAAAACATGTTAAAAATATAGCTGAAATTGTTTTTTTAGGTGATATTCTATTTAATTATGGGGATTTTTCTGAGAACGGTCAAAAATTAGTCCCTGCAGGTTATTGTCCTGAATGGTGGTCATTACATCTTAATAGGTCAATATTAGAACATTTTGATAAAGATGTTAATAGTAAAATTAGTGATAATATGATTACTAAAATTTCAAATCAATTAAAAATAGATATAAACATACTATTTGATTGTTTAAATGAACCATTAAATTTCATACCATTATTTGAAGATGCAGTATCTTTAAGTAAATTATTGGCAATACCAATTCATCCAGAATATACTCATTATTGGAAATTAATGCCATTTGATGATTTAATCACATTATTAAAATATTTAAAGTTAGGAAAAATAAAAAAAGATGATAAAGGATTAAGAAAAATAGTTCTACCTTATTTATTAACAAGTGAAAATAAAGATTTTTTTGAGAAAAGTAAAAGAGTTTTAGAATTTTTAGGTGTTCAACATAAAGTTGTTAATAATGAAAGTATTGTAATTGAAAGAATTGAAACTAAATCAATGTTACTTGCATTAAATATTAAAGATCAAGATTCAATTAATAATTTTGATATTCCTAACTTTGAAAATTCTTCATATAAAAATGTTTTAGATTATATTAATAAAAATATACTTAAAGATAAAAATTTTATTATAAAAGATAAAGCTGGAACTTTTATTGGAGCAAGAATGGGCAGGCCTGAAAAGGCCAAGATGAGATCAATGAAAGGAAAACCACATTCTTTGTTTCCAGTTGGTGAGGAAGGTGGAAGGTTAAGATGTTTTCAATCTTCAATGAAAGCTGGAAAAGTAACTTCAAATTTTCCGTTATATAATTGTTCTGAATGTAAAAAAGAAACAATTTATAAAATTTGTGAGACTTGTGGTAATGAATGCAATAAAAAATATTATTGTCGTGAATGTGGTGATTTAGATAAAGAAACTTGCAGGCATGGAAATACCATCTCTTATAAAAATAAAGAGATAGATATTAATTATTATTTTGATGTAGCTTTAAAAAATGTTAAAGAAAAAATATATCCTGATTTAATTAAAGGTATTAAAGGAACTTCTAATAAAGAACATTTAATAGAAAATTTATCTAAAGGTATTTTAAGAGCTAAACACAACATTTATGTAAATAAAGATGGAACTACTAGGTATGATTGTACTGAATTACCATTAACACATTTTAAACCTAAAGAAGTTAGAACATCTGTTGAAAAATTAATTAAATTAGGTTATACTCAAGATATTTTTGGTAATGAATTAGAAAATAATAATCAAATATTGGAATTAAAACCTCAAGATTTAGTATTGCCTGGTTTAAATCTTTTAGAAGAATCTTCTGCTACAGTAATGAAAAATGTAGCAAATTATGTGGATAATATTTTAAAAAGTTTTTATGGATTAAAACCTTATTATAATATCAAAAGTGAAGAAGATTTAGCTGGACATTTAGTAATTGGTTTAGCACCACATATCTCTGCTGGTACAGTTGGAAGAATTATTGGATTTTCTGAAACACAGGGATTATTGGCACATCCTATGTTTCATGCTGGATTAAGACGTGATTGTGATGGTGATGAGGCAGCAGTTTTGTTATTGTTAGATGGGCTGTTAAATTTTTCAAAAAAGTTTTTACCTTCAAGCAGAGGTTCTACTATGGATGCCCCTTTAGTACTTACTGCAACATTATCTCCTGCTGAAGTTGATGATCAAGTATTAGGTATTGATGTTATGTGGAAATATCCTTTGGAATTTTATGAAGCTGCAGAAAAAATGAAAGCACCGTGGGATGTTAAATGGGGTCCAGAAAATAAGAAAATTGAACAATTAGCAGATAGGCTCGATACTGAAAAACAATATGAAGATTTTGGGTTTACACATAATGTTGATAATTTTAATGATGGTATTTTATGTTCAGATTATAAAATTTTACCCAGTATGAAAGAAAAATTATTTGGTCAGATGGAAATTGCAAGAAAAGTAAGAGCTGTTGATATGGACCATGTTGCTCAAATGGTTATTCAAAAACATTTTTTGAGTGATCTTAAAGGTAATTTTAGAAAATTTTCAATGCAAGATTTTCGTTGTCCAAAATGTAATACTAAATATCGAAGACCACCATTGTCTAATAAGTGTTTACAATGTAATAATCCAAAATTAATATTTACTATCTCTGAAGGTTCAGTAGTAAAATATTTGGGACCTTCATTAGAGCTGACTGATGCCTATGATTTTTCACCATACCTTAAACAAACTATTTTTATGTTAAAAAGAAGTATTGATGCAGTATTTGGTAAAGATAAAGATAAACAAGTTGGTTTAGGTTCTTTTATGACCTAATTTTAATAAATCTATAAATTAAATATTTAAAAAAATTAATTTATTATCCCATATAAACTTCTGCATGAGGAATATCTTGTATTATCATGATTTTATTATTGTCTACTAAATTTAATTCTTTAAGAATTTTTAGTGATTCTTTACCAGTAAAATGAAGAATATAAGAACATTTTATTTTATCAATAATCTTCTTTTTATCAAACTCACAACCTTGAAAAAATTTAATACTTAAATCAATATCTATTTTATCATTACTAAGTTTTTTCCCAATCAGTTCTTTATCTGTTACAACAAGAATAACACCATTATTAGTACTAATTTCATTAACAATAAATTTCATTTTATAATCTATTTAATATTTTTAACTGGTTTTTTTGTACCACAAGCTAAACATCTTAAATAAGAAATACCTTTCTCTTCAATTAATTGTGTTTCGGGCTTACCGCATTCTGAACAAAATACAAATTCACTAGCATATTTTTTAATTTTATTATTGAATTTACTTGCTGCAATTTTAGAATTAAATATTGCTCTATCTCCAAAAAATTTACCTGAACTAGCAGTTTCTCTTAAAATATATTTTATTAAATGAACTGGATCTCTTCCTAGATCTTTAGCGATTTTTTTAAGGTTTACAATAACTGTTTTGTTACCTTCAATATGACCTATTACTTTATCTAATACAAACCTGTCTGAACTAGATAACTCTTCTGGTAACTCTTCTTGAGCTTTCTTTAGTAATTCTTCATAACTTTCCATTTTTAGTATTGTTTTATAGCTTATTTTATAAATCTTATTAGTTATATTTCTGTTTTGATTAACCAAACATTTAAATATTTAATAATATCTATTGTAGTATCAATAATCAAATAATAATAACATAATAATTAGAGAGGTGTATAAAATATGGCAACATTATCTTTGTCTGAAGTAATTTTAGCTGTAATAATTGGAACTTTAGCAGCAATAGTATACTCTTTGAGGGTTTTAATACTTTTAGAGAGAAGGGTAGCTGGTATGGAAAGTAACATTGAAAGAATGACCAATAGGGTTCTAAAAGAAGAAACTATCATTGAAAAGGCTATACTTAAGAAACCTAAAAAAATCAAACGTAAAAAATCAAAAAGATAAATTTATTTTTTCTTTTTAATATTTTTTTTCTTTACTTCTTTATTTTTAGTAATTTTTTTTTTCTTAGAATTTGTTTTTGATTTAGCAACTTTCTTCTTATCTTTAGTAACTGATTTTTTTATTTCTTTTTCAAGATTATTTTTCTTTTTAGAAACTTTTTTCTTAATTATAGTTTTTTTCTTTAAATTTGATTTGGCTGTTGTACTTTTCTTTTTCTTAGTTACTTTCTTTTTCTTAGTTGTTGTTACTTTTTTCTTTTCAACTTTTCTTTTTTTCACTTCTTTCTTTTCACTTTCAATTTTCTTTTTTCTTGCTTTTTTAGCTGCTTTTATTTTTTCTTCTTCTATTAATTTTAATTCTAAAGAGATCTCTTCAATTCTAGAATTTAATTCTTTAATTCTTTTTTCATTATTATCTTGTTCAAGTAATTTACCACATTCAGGACAATGAAAATCAAAATCACTAGAATCATCAAAATCTAATCTAACACATTCAGAAAGACAATAAAAGAAAATTTCGTTTTGTTCTTTATTAAGTAAATGTTTAAGATTCATTAATAAAATTTTTCTTCTTTTAATGTATTCAAATTTTATACTTTCATTAATTAAGGTCCAATAATAAATATACCATCCTTTTTGTTTGTCCTTTTTTCTAGTAAATGAAACTAAATTATGGTTATAAAGAAGATAAAGCATTTTTCTAATTACTTTAATATCTTTGTTGAGTTTTTTAGCTAAATCAAATTCAGAAATGTTATCACTTTTTTTTAATAATGAAACTAAATCAAGTCCTACTTCACCTAGAATTTTAATAATCACTTCATCGATTTTTTTTTTAGTTAATCTCATTTTTAGTTAAAAACCTTTTAGTATTAGGTTATAGTAACAACATTTATTAAAGGTTAGACTTTTAAATCTTTCGCTTTTATCAGGATTTTCAAGGTTTTCATAAATGTTTTAATTTTTTAAAATCTCTTGCAGATTTAATCCTTTAATATTAGCAAGTTCCAATGAAGCTAAGTAAGAATTCTCTTTTTCTTCTAAATCTTCAATCATAAAAAATATCCATTCTTTACCTGGGAATTTTAAAGCTATCCAAGCTTCAGCTCCGAAATTATTAGCAAATATTTTTAATTGACTTATTTCATCCCTACTAAGATATTTTTTCTTATCTTTTGTAGTTTTACATTCAATTGCAATCCGTCTATATCCATTTCCAGCTAGAACATCTGGGCTTGGGTATTTAGAACTTCCAGAACCAGCAATTCTAACTGCACTCCAATTATTCTCATGAAGTAACTTAATTAGTTCTCGTTCTGCATTAGAACCTTTAGCTTTTCTATTAATCATTTTACAAGTTAACTTTCATAAAATCATGAGCAAAAATAGTCTCTTGGAAATAATTTTTAGCTTCTTCAACTAAAACATTAACATCTTTATATCTTAAGCTAGGATGAGTTAAAATTAATTTTTTAACTCCATGTTGACTTGCAATTAGGGCAGCATCCTTGGCTGTCAAATGTAAATATTCCTCAGCTTTATTTTCTTCATTAGAATGAAATGAACATTCAGAAACTAATAAATCTGAATCTTCTGCAAGTTTGTTTGCTCCATCACAATTAATGGTATCTGAAATATAAGAAAATTTTTTACCATAAACTTTGTAAGTTACATCTTTATGATTAATTTTTTGATTATTAAATTGAATATCTTTGCCTTCTTGCAATTTACCCAATTCTGGCCCTTCGTTTAATCCTAATCGTTTTGCTTTAGCCATATTAATTCTAAGTTTATCCTTTTCAGTAAAAGAGAAACCTATACAAGTAGTACCATGTTCTAGTTTAGCAGCTTCTAATCTGAACTCTTTGTTCTCAAAAATGATGCCTTCATTAACTTCATTAATTTCAAAATCGATAACGTCTTTACTGAAAAATGCTTTTAACATATGTTCAATGTATTTTTTTGTACCTTTTGGACCATAAATTTCAACTTTTTTTGCGTATTGGTCGGTTCCCATAGTACTCATTAAACCTGGTAATCCCAATACATGGTCTCCATGCCAATGACTAATACAAATTTTAGTAATTTTACTTGGTTTAATTCCCCCAATTCTCATTTGTCTTTGAGTACCTTCACCGCAATCAAATAAAATATTTTCAGATTTGTAAGTTAATAATATGCTTGGGTGATTTCTTTCTTTAGTTGGTTGCATACTACTAGTTCCTAAAAAAGTTATTTTTGTCATAGTTATATTCTCTTTATTTTATATGTTTAATACTTTTTCTAATTCTTTTAAATCTTTCACTTTTGGATGAAATTCTCTTGCATTTTTTCGATCAATTAAAATAGATCTGATGTTATTTCTCTTTGCAGGTATAATATCACTTTGTATGCCATCACCTATCATAATACAATCTTCTGGTTTAATTTTTTCTTTTTCTAATATCAATTTAAAAAAATCTGGATCACTTTTAATAATTCCTAATTCGCAAGATAAATAAATCTTGTCAAAATATTTATTTAAATCATATTTATCTAAAACATTTCTAACTGAAGATTTATCAGAATTTGAAACTAAAATTAATTTATATTTATCTTTGATTTTTTGTAATGATTCATTAACATCAGAATATGGTTCTGCTAACATCCAAGATTTATTCCATAAACCAATTGATTTTTCTATTTTTTCATTTTCAATAGGAATTTTAAATTCTTTACAAACATTTTCAAAAGATAATCTTAAATTTTCAAAACAAGTTGACATCATAGCCTTTTCCATCCTTACAATATAATCTTGGAATGGAATTTTAATGTTTAAAATGTTTTTAATTTGTTTTACAGGACTCCAAACTCCATTTTCTACAATTGTTCCCCAAAAATCTAATAAAATCACTTTTGCCATAATATCAGTTAATATACACAATAATTTTATAAATTATTAGGTTCATTTTGTAAGTTATGGTAAATGATATTAATAATAAATTTAAATTAATTACATCTGATTTACAAGAAGTTATTGGTGAAGATAAGATTAAAGAAATTCTTAAAGAAAGAGATTTAAAAATATATTGGGGTGCTGCTCCTACTGGGAAATTGCATATGGGTCATTTTGTTCCAATGATGAAAATTGCAGATTTCTTAGAAGCAGGTTGTCATGTTACAGTTCTCTTTGCTAATATACATGCTTATTTAGATAATATGAAAAGTACATGGGACTTATTAGATAAAAGAACAGAATATTATGAATTTACAATTAAAGAAATGCTTAAATTAGTTGATGTTCCAATTGATAAATTAAAATTTGTAAGGGGTACAGATTTTCAATTAAGTGAGAAATATACATTAGATATGTATAAATTATCAGCCTTATCAAGTACTAGGGATACCCAAAGAGCAGGCGCAGAAGTTGTCAAACAAACTGAAACTCCAAAAATGAGTGGACTTTTGTATCCTATTTTACAATCACTTGATGAAGAATATCTTGGAGTTGATGTTCAGTTTGGTGGTATTGACCAAAGAAAAATATTCATGTTTGCAAGAGAGTTCTTACCAAAAATAGGGTATAAAAAAAGAATTCATTTAATGAATCCTTTAGTTCCAGGTCTTGGTGAAAGTGGTAAAATGAGTTCTAGTGAACCTAATTCTAAAATCGATTTTGATGACACTGATAAACAAATTAAAAAGAAAATAAATAAATCTTATTGTCAAGATGGTGTTGTAAATGGGAATGGTATTTTAGCAATGTTAAAGTATATCTTATTTAAGAAAGTAAATAAAGAAAATAGAGAGTTTGTTATTGATAGGCCAGAAGAGTATGGTGGTAAAATTTCATTTAAAACATATGAAGAAGTTGAAAAATCATTTGCATCAAAAGAATTATCTTCAATTGATTTAAAACAAGGCATAATTATAGAAATGATTAATTTTATTACACCTTTAAGAACAATTTTAGAAGAAAATAAAAACTTATTTGATGGGGCGTATTCTCATAAATAAATTTTAGTAATATTATTTATTAATCTTTTTTTTCTTTTTATCATATAAAACAACCATTGTGTGTTGTTGAAAATATTTTTTAATTACTCTTTTTACATCTTTTTTAGTAACTTTCTTGATATTATTAATAAACTGTTGCATGACTTTTGCATTTTTACATTGTTCCCAATATAATATCTGATCAGCAAGTTTTTGGTTGTCTTCTAAGTCTAAATAATAATTCCCTTCAATATAACTTTTTGCTTCATTTAATTCTTGGTCAGAAATATTTTCTAATTTTTGAATATTTTCTAAAATTATTCTTTTAGCAAGATTAAGTTTATTTTTGTCTAATCCAACATAAATAGCAAAATAACCAAAACTTGGTTCAGAAATATTTTCAGATCCAATTTCATATGCTAATCCTCTTTTAGTTCTGATCTCATTAAATAATTTTCCACTTTGGCCTCTCCCCAAAACTGCATCTATCACATCAAGAACGTAAGAATCTTTATTGTCTCTTTTAATTGTTTTGAATCCCATAACTGCATAAGTATTTGATATTGATTTATGTTCTTTTTTAACTTTATTTTTAGTTTGTTTAGGTTCATTAATTTTTAACTTTTTAACTTTTTCACCTTTTTTAATATTAAAGGATTTAATTATATTATTTATCCAATCTTTTTTAATGTCTCCTACTACTGCTAAAACCATATTACTAGCAACATATTTCTTATTAAAAAATTTAATAATTTCATCTCTTTTGATTTCTTGTATTACTTTTTTATCACCATAAGTAGGATATTTTACTGGGTGTTTTTCAAACAATTGATTTTGTAGTAATGTCCATTGATAATATCTTGGATCATCATTAACCATATTAATCTCTTTCATGATGATCTCTTTTTCTTTTACAATATCCGCTTCATTAAATTTAGAATTTTTTATAATGTCTGATATTACATCTAAAGCTTTATTAAAATGTTTATTTAATACTTTAATATAAATACAAGTTCTTTCACTGCTAGTATAAGCGTTAAATTCTCCACCTATTTTTTCAATTTCATTTGAAATATCCCAATTTTTCTTTCTTTTTTCAGTACCTTCAAAAAGTAAATGTTCAATTAAATGTGAAATACCTTTTTCATTAATTTTTTCGTTAACACTACCTACTTTAATCATTAATTCAATTACTAAACTTTTTCCTGGTTTTTTTTCAATTAATAATGTCAAACCATTATCTAATACTAACTTTTGCATGATTATAAGCTTATTTTTGACCTTTATAATGCTTTCGAAGTATATTTTTTAGAAAATACAAATTATATTATATTTTTATAAATTATATCTTAAATACATTTAAATGAAGCTATTTATCCTCATTTCCTAAAAATAACCACAAACCTTTTAAATCCGACCTTTTTCAACAAAATGTTTATAAATGGGATTATGGGGCTGTAGTGTAGCCTGGTTCATATGGTAGGTTAATTAATTTTAATTTATATATGCAGCAACTATCACTAGTGGTTTGGGACCGCTGAACCCCGGTTCGAATCCGGGCAGCCCCATTTGAAATTAAATTTATATAATTGGAGGAAATATTTTTTATGCCAACTAAAAGATTTGGAGCTAGGTATGGAAGAAGACCTAAGAAAAGTTTCGCTAAGATTGAATCTAGTCAGAGATCTAAACACAAATGTCCTTATTGTAATAAATCCGCTGTAAAAAGAGTTGCAGTAGGAATTTGGGAATGTAGAAAGTGTTTAGTTAAATTTGCAGGTAAGGCTTATACTGCAAACTAATTTAATTAAAGGTATGTTAAAAATGAACTATAAATGTTTCCATTGTGATAAAACTGTAGAAGATAGTTATACTCAAACAAGAGTAAGATGTCCTTATTGTGGCGGTAAAATTTTATGTAAAGGAAGGAGTAATGTAACAAAAGTTAAAGCAAGGTAAAAATAATGGATGATTCTAATAATTTAATTCAATTACAACTTTTACAACAAAATTTACAAAATATTTTAATGCAAAAACAACAATTTCAACAAGAATTAATTGAAGTTGAATCTGCATTAAATGAATTACCTAATTCTAAGGGTTCTTATCAAATTCATGGGAAATTAATGATATGTAAGAATACAGATGAATTAATTAAAGAATTATCTGATAAAAAAGAGTTAATTAATTTAAGGTTTAAATCTATAGAAGATCAAGAGAAAAAAATCAAAGAAAACATTGAAAATGTACAGAAAAAGTTTTTATCTGAAGTAAATAATAATAAATCTGATTCTTAAAATTAATTATTTATGTTTAATTGAATTTTTTTGAAATTATTTTAAAAAAGAAATTTAATCTTTTTTAATCCAAAATTTTGATCTTAAAAATAAGGCATTTGGTACATAAAGAATATCATCTAATTCAGTTTTAATCTCAGTTTCCAAATAACCAATTTTTTCAACAATACCTTTGATTTCTTTAACTTCAATTCTTCTTCCCACTTTGATTTTTTCTTTTCTTTGGATAATTATCCATGCAATTAAGTTTGGTATTACATCCTTTAATCCTACTATAAAACTTAATACTATCAACATTAAAATCGCCCCTAGGAGTAAGTATAGTACTATTGAAGCAATTCCTAATATTCTTAGTACAAAAATTATTGTTATTAAATAAATCAGATATGATAAAATAGAACTGGCAATATTCTCAATATTATAATGTATCCCTACTCTTGCTAATACTTTATTAATTCCAATCTCTTTTAATCCTTTAAGAGATAATTTTTTAGCAAAGATACCAATAGTAAATCCTATTAATAAAGATATAAATCCAATTATTATATTCCAAAAATATGCCTTTAATAAATTAAATACATCTAACATTGATTCTATCATTGTTAGTTATTGTTTTCTTTAGGTATATAAAAGTTTTCTCTAACATTTAATTTAATAATACATGTAAAATATATATCATAAAAACATATTATTTCCAAAATTTAAAGTTTCTTTTAATCCAACCTAATTTAAAATTACTTTCAGTAATAAAAACTCTTGCTGAACTAAGAATTATTGTTCCTGTAATAACTATGTATGTTACTTTTGAAAGGAATTCTGCATGAGGTATGGCCTCTTGAATTGCAAGTTGTGCAATAGCTGCTGCAGCTAAACCTCTCGCAAAAATAGAATTAATTAAAGATCTGTCTTTTTCTTCTTTACCTTTGGTAATTAAATTAGATATTAATCTGGCTAACATGATTAGGATAGATAGTCCAATACCTAAAATTACAGCTTTAAAATCAGATATATCAATTAATATACCAATATACACAAAGAAGAAAGTTTTTAACATGAATGAAATTTGATGATAAAAATATTCTTCTGAGGGGGTTGTAACAGATACTCCCAAATCACCAGTAATTGCTTTTTCTTTATCTTCGCTATGGTGTGATGATAATCCAATAATTATTGAAGATAATTGTTTTGAATTGTTTAAAATTAATCCAAAAAATAATGTTGCAATAGCTCCATTTCCTTTCAAGAATTCTGCAACAAAATAAATTACTAATAAATATGCAATTGTCATTACATAATTATGTTCTTTGAAAACTTTGATAATTAATATAATCCAAAATATGCCTGCAATTAAACCAATCAATCCTGCAACTGCAAAAAAACTTACAAATTGAGTCATAGTTTCTCTTAATCCCAAATCACCTATCTTTAAAAATTCAATAATTGATAATGAAAATACAATACAAAATACATCTGTTAAAGCTGATTCAAGTGCTAGTAATGAATAAATTCTTTTATCAATGTTAAGTCTTGTTAAAACTGGTATTGAAAATGAAGAAGAAACCCCTCCCAACATAAACCCACCTAACAAGGCAATTATAAAAGAAATTTCACCTTGCCATAATCCAAAAAGCCAAATTGAAAATGCAACGAGTGTAGAAGAAAAAACAAAATTTATTGTTGTTAATATAAAACTATTAGAAAATTCTTTCATTAATGATGATAAGTTAATATTAAATGCACCATCAAATAATAAAAATAATAATGTGAATGTTGTAAATATGGGAGCTATATTTCCAAAACTATCTGGATTAACATAATTAAAACCATGTGGACCTATACTAAATCCCAATAATATTAAAAATATAACATCTGGTACATTTAATTTTCTAAATAAAAAGTCAGCGAAAAATCCAAAGAATAAGATTAAACCTATAGCAAATAAAGTGTTTGTTACAAAAGACATAATTTAAAGGTATCTCTCTTTGATTTAAATAGATTTCGTTTAATATTTTTGATCAACATTTGTAACATTTTAACTTTTTCTAAAAAATTATTTAAATGATTAGCATAAAGTAATGCTTATGCCAACTAATGTTACTGTAGAATATGCTAAAGCTGAGATGGAATATCAAAAAGCTAAAACTCCTGAAGAAAAATTAGAATGTTTACATGAAATGTTAAAACAAGCACCAGGGCATAAAGGTGCTGAAACATTAAGAGCTGAAATTAAAACTAAAATCTCAAAACTTAAAGAGAAATTAATTAAAGAAAAAGAAAAGAAAAAAAGTTCTGGAAGTTCTTTACATGTAAAAAAAGAAGGTGCGGCCCAAGTAATGATTATTGGATCACCCAATACTGGGAAAAGTTCTTTACTTAACATTTTAACTGGGGCAAAAACTTTAATTGCAAAATATCCTTATTCTACAGTTAAGCCAGAAGTTGCAGTTTTAGATTATCAAACTGTAAAAATTCAACTTGTTGATTTACCTCCAATAATGGAGGGTGCTTCAATAAAACAAACTCCATTATTATCAATGGTTAGGAATTGTGATTTAATACTTGTTGTAATTGATGATTTATCTCAATTAAATGTTATTTTAAATGAATTAAAAGAAAGTAACATTTTAATAAATAAAGAAAAACCAGCTATTAATATTATTCGAGACTTCACTGGTGGATTGGAAATAATTGGGGAAAAATTAATTCATGCAGACATAGATTCAGTTAGGAAAGTTTTAAGGTCTCATGGAATTGCTAATGCTACAATTGAAATATTCTCTGATGTTAATTTAGATGATTTTTTTAATGTTGTCGATGAAAAAATAGCTTATGTTCCAGCTTTAGCTGTTTTTAATAAGAAAGATTATTTGAAAGATATCAATGAAATCAATGAACTTAATAAAATTAAGAATGTTGAAGTTATTAATGCTTCAATTAAAAATGAAATTAATATTCAGTTGATAAAAGAGAGAGTTTGGGAACATTTAAAGTTAATTAAAGTATTTACTAAAGAGCCTGGAAAACCCCCTACAAAAAAAGATCCTGTAACTTTAAATAGGGGATCTAGTATCAAAGATATGGCTCAACATATTCATAAAGATTTTGTTAAAAAGTTTCGTTATGCTAAAGTGTGGGGCAAATCTGCAAAACATCAAGGCCAAACAGTGGGATTAGAGCATAAATTAGACGACGATGATGTTGTGGAGATTCATTTAAAATAAGTTAAATGCACTTTTTTTTGTTTATATTAACTTACTTTTTTCTTTTTCATTTTTAGGCGCTGTCCCAAAAGAGATTAGCTATGATCCACCGAATAACTTTAGCTAACTTTTCTAAGTTATAAGTTATTACTTTCCATCCAAATTCTCTTTTTTTCATATAAGGTATTTTACTTCTTAATCCTCTAAAC
>JABHQR010000021.1 GCA_018696395.1 archaeon
AGGGATAATGTCTTTATTAGAAAATCAATGTTCATGGGTAGTTGCGGATGGAACAAATAATTGTGATTCAATTTGTGAAGAAAATGTTTGTTTGCCTTTGGAAGAAAATTGTGATGAAATAATGAGTTCTGGAGGTGAATGCAGATGTTGCATAATTCCAGAATGAAGAAAACAGCATTAACTATATTATTAAGTTTTGTATTAATATTTACCTTATCAACTTTTGTTAATGCACTTACATTATCTGAATGTAATCAAACAAAGGAAATTGGAGCATACTATACTTTAGATAAAGATTTATATTGTAATGAAGGAGAATATGGAATTACAATTAGTGGATCAAACACAGAATTTTTCACATTAGATTGTCAAGGACATTCAATTATAGGAACTAATAACACAGAAGTAGGAATCTATTTAAATCATGCAGAAGAGATAATTATTCAAAATTGTACTGTTATTAATTTTCAAAGAGGATTATCTTCAAAGAATGCACAAGACAGCCAGTTAAAAAATAATCAATTCTGTTTTAATAGTCTAAATGATTTATATCTTTGGTCAAATTCAAATTTAGAAGGAGATTCTAATGCATTTGAAGATATTCATTTAGGATCTGGAAGTACAGCAGAGTTTACGAACGACCAATCATGCCCAGAAATTACTTGTTTTGACAAAGAAGATAATGATGGAGATGGTTTTATTGATTGTGAAGATTCTGATTGTGCAAACTTACAATGTGGCTATTATGAAGGTTCTGTTTGCGTAGATGGAACTTGTACAGAGTCATATTGCAACGATGGTATTGATAATGATTTAATGATTGAATTGATTGAAAGTAATGAAAGTAATGAAGGTGAGTTTAACTTTGATCCAGGTAATTCTGACAAAAGAGATGCATCATCATATCAAGGAGAACCAGTATCATTAGATGCAGAAATCAGCGAAGAACCAACAACAGAATTACCAGCAGATACTGTAATGGTAACAGACGTATCTCTTGATGAAGAACAAATAGGGGCAGCAGTAACAGAAGTAGAACTTCAAAGTTCTGCGGAACTTGATGGATTTAAACAATTATTAGATGATGGTCAAAACATTAACGATGCAATTAATTATTTTATGTTAGATAACATGGCTGCAGACAAATCAAATGCAGGAGAATTATGGAACGCTGTTGGAAGAGATCTTCAGGAAAGGGGATTTACAGATTTACAAATTGGACAAGTTATGTTAACTAATGGAGTTTCTGATGCAGGTGCTGCTGCAACACTTTATGGTTTAGGGGCCGATGCAACAGATGTAGGAACAATGATGGACACATTATCTAATTCAGAATATCAAGGAAGAAGAGCTCAAGCTTGGGCAGCTCAGGGTCAAAGTCAAACAGAAATCGCAGAAGTATTAATTTTACAAGGAGCTACCGAAGAAGAAACAGTCCAAGCAATGGTTCAAGCAGGAATGGAAGAGACAGTTGTACAAGAAGTTGTTCAAGAAACAGCTATGGACATTGCACAAGTATTAGAAATGGATAAAACCCAACAGTTTGGATTTGCAGGATTTGCAATATCAACAGGTGAAACAGATGGTGGTTGGATCTTAAAATCATTTAATTGGATTAGATCTTTATTTGGAGGAAATGTTGCTGGTCAAGCTGCAAGTTCAGGCAATGCACATTATGATGCAAATGAATATTTAGTTTACATTGGTTGGAATGAAGGGTCAGAATATAATTTCTCAGAATCAGATGGCGCTGACTGTAGTGATTCTGATTGTAGTTACCAAGAATGTGGAGAAAATAGTGTATGTTATGAAGGAATGTGCACACCAATAGAATATGAAGCTCCGACTGTTACAGTAGAAGTTGAAGAAGTTACTTATTTTACAACTTATGAAAATGTTTTGACATATTTAAATTCAGGAAGAGTTTACAAATCTTCAAGTTATTCAGAAATAGGTGACACATATAATGGAATTTGTGAAGATTTCTGCGATGGTAAAGGAATAGATTGCGGATTTGCAGATGGTGGGAGAAACACATGCTTAGAAGAAGGAAGTACAACATGTACATGCTATTAATAGTAATATTTAAATTTGATTACAACATTTAAAATGAAAAAGAAGAAAATGAAAATCAAAAAGCAGGTTAAATTAGATGAACACATGGTTATAGCAGTAATAGTTGCCAGTGCATTATGCGTGTTAATTTTCCTTGCAGGATTCATTTCTTCAACTGGTAAAGCAACTTATACTGGATTATTAGATTCAGAAAATGTAATTAGTATTTTAGGCTCACAATCTTTAGCAATTAATGGCACTGGAAGAATGAAATGTACTTTTGCATGTAGTAACATAGGAATGTATTCAACGATAAGTTATACCAAAGATGACGATGTAATAAGTTACGCAGAAAATAGTGAAATAACTAATGCAGACCAATACCACTGCCTATGTTCAATAAATTGATTAGTATTACTTCCCTTACATTTTATCAAAATATTCTAACAAAGAAGAATCTAACTTATTCAAAAGTTCTGGACATTCCATAGAAAAAACATCACGTAAATAATCAACCCTTTTGATTACTGTATTGAAATGCATCAAAGAACGATCATTAAATTTACCAATCGCATAAATTCTAGTTTTATAATTATGCAAATAACAACCAATAGCAATACCCATTTCAACAAACATATCTGTCCCGCCTTGGTCTGAAATCAAAACAAAAACATCAACACCTTTCAAAGCAGAGCTAATATCATTAGCAATAGAAGAACATTGTTCAGAGTTTTCATGATATGGTTTTAATGTACCTAACTTTGACCATTCGTATGCAACCTCATGATCATGAGATTTAAGAAAATCAGAAAGGTCTTGAACTTTATCTTTATGTTTTACTCTTGATGCAAAATACCATTCCATTGTTTAATAATAATTTAGACAATTTATATTATTTATTCTTTTAGAAGGACTATTTTACTAAACAATAATAATTATAAACATTTTGATTTAAGAAAAAGTTATGTCAGTCTGCAGATTTTGTGAAATTTATGAAAGAAAAGAAGGAATCATTTATGAGAATGAATTATTTTTTGCTCAATATGATAAGTTTCCTGTTTCCCCAGGCCATACTGAAATCATTCCAATAAGGCACACTATATCATTATTTGATTTAGGCATGCAGGAAGTTTACCTCCAACATAAGGCTATTTTTGATGTTAAAAGAATTATTGAAAACACAGATTTAAATCAGATTTATAAGCAAATGTTAAGAGAACCAATAAGTCAAAGTTCCAGATATTTCTGCCACAGAGCAATAAGACATAAACCAACAAAACCAGATGGATATAATATAGGGATTAATGAAGGAAGAGCTGCAGGAAGAACCATTGACCATTTACATACCCACATAATTCCAAGATATGTTGGTGATGTTGAAGACCCAATTGGGGGTATAAGAAATGTTATCCCTGGAATGGGAGATTATAGAAATATTAAATTTTAAAAAATAATTGAAAAAGATTAAATTTCTTGTGTAGGGATTCTTTCTACCTTGTAAAACCCCCTTAATGAGTCATCATACCTTTCAATTACCAGCTCCCAAACTATTTCTCCATCTGAAGTGACTTCTATTGTCTTTGTAGTTCCAGCAATCAAATAATTCCCATTAGATAATTTGTTAACGTCTCTAACTAACTGTTTCTTTGAATTACCCCATTCGCCATCACCATATTGCCATAGAATTTCATTGGTATCCATATCAATTTCCATCGCAGCAATAAAATTATCATTTTCAGTAGTAAGGTAACAAGGTAAAGGAGATTGTGATGCCACAGTTAAATGTCTGCCTTCAGTTACAGTAGGGTCATGATTCGAGGAAATAATACCCTCACCAATAGTATTAACAATTTCTCCTTCTGGATTTACTTCAACAATAAAATTAAAATTTCTTAAACTAACTAATGTGTTACCATTATTTAACCTACTCACAGAATTTGTGTGAGAATACCCTGAACAAGACACATCATAGTCTAACTGTTCCGCAACTTTCCATTCCCAAACGATTTCTCCTGCTCGATTAATTTCTTTTACTTGAACATCATTTTTAGTATCAAAGTTACCAAACGCAATCAAGACATTACCATTATCCAACCTGTCAGCATCATGCGACACCTGAGGATCTAAATACTGCCAAACAATCTCCCCAGTCGGATTAATTTCAATAACGCCATAACCTGGAGCTAACAATTGCAGATGATTATTTTCCAAAATTTCAACATCAAAACCAGGATTGGTATAATTCTTAAAAGTGTCAGGTAAAACATATTCCCAAATAATATCACCAATCATATTAATTTCAATTATTCTAGGGGTTCCAGAATTACTGTCAAAGAATAAAGTTGTACCATCTAAAGCTTTTTCAGAATTGTAAATACTGACATAAATATCTTCATTGTTAACCACATTATAACTATTAACTAAAAGGAGAGTTAAAATTAAACAAATTACAACTACCAACATCTTTTTTTGCATAACATATTATTGAGGGGAGTTAGTATTTAATGATTGTCATATTAGAAAAAAATAAATTAAAAAACTAAAGAAAAGATTAAACTAACTTCTCAAATTCTTCACCTAAATAATATTTGTAAAGAACATTGTTAAGTTCACTTGATTTAACTCGAATTTGAGACCTACTATCAAGTTCCCTTAAAGTGACAGTATCATCTTCTAAACTTTGAGAATCTACAGTGATACAAATCTTTGTACCAAGTTCGTCCTGCCTAGCGTACCTTCGCCCAATAGAAGCTGCCGCATCATAAACACAAGAATAACAAGATTTTAATTCATTATAAATCTCCCTGGACTTTGCAACCAAATTTTCATCTTTCTTAACTAAAGGAAATACCGCACAAAAGAAAGGAGTCATAGACCTAGGAAAATTTAACGTCACATTACCTCGTTCCTGATCTTCTTCATAACCCAAATCAAGTAAAGAATAAACATTTCTGTCAACACCAAAACTTAATTCTAAAACATGGGGAATAAATCTTTTACCACTTTCTTCTTCCATAACTTCCATTTTTTGTTTAGAAACTTTTTGATGGCCAGTTAAATCATGGTCAGTCCGATAATGTAAACCACCCACTTCAGTAAAACCATGTTCAGTCAAATCAATTTCTAAATCAAAATGATATTTATTATAGAACGCTTTTTCTTTATCATCTAACTGGTAAAGTCTAAACTTCTTAACAGGAATTTTCATGATATCAAAATAAAATTGTTGAATTTTTGCTAAATGGTAAACATAAAATTTAGGGAGATTATGTTTTTCTACAAGTTCAATAGCAGTTCTTTCTACAACTTCCCCTTTCTTTCGATCTTCTTCCATTAAGGTCCTTAACTTAACATTTTTAATTGATTCAAAATCTGGATGATTAACAATATTATCTGGATTAAAAAAGATTTGAAGTTCGGCTTGAGTAAATTCCCTTTGCCTTAATGTTAAATTCCTAGGGGAGATTTCATTTCTGTAAGCACGACCAATTAAAGCTAATCCCATTGGCAACTTTTTTCTTTGCATTTCATATTGTAACCTGAAGTTAACGTAAGGGGATTGTGCAGTTTCAGGCCTTAGGTAAGATTTATTTGCAGAAAGTGCACCCATTTCTAAAGGAAACATTAAATTGAAAACTGTTACAGGTAACAACTTTGATTTACATTTATGACATTTCAAATTATTGTCATTAATCAGTTTATCATAATCTTCTGAACTAAGTCCTTCAGCCCTAGTTTTTAATTCTCGTTCAATGAAATGGTCTGCTCTTTCTAAAAGCCCACATTTAGAACATCTTACTAAAGGATCATAAAAGTTTTTCAAATGTCCGGAAGCTTCAAACACCTTACCATGCATAATGTTTGCAGTTTCAATTTCGAAAAAATTATCGTTTAAACTTAAGAAAAATTTTCGCCATGAATTTTCAAAATTATGTTTCAATTTAGTACCTAAATGCCCATAATCATACAAACCTGCAACCCCACCATAAATTTCTGAGGAAGGATAAATGAAACCTTTCTTCTTAAAGAAAGAACCTAATTCTTTTGTTGTAATTGCCATAGTATCTTTAGTAAAAGAGTTGGTTTATTAAGTTTTTCTAGAATTAAAGTAAATAAATAAAAAAATACTTAGATCACTTAAGTTTATACTCAGCATCCCTTCTTAAAACTAGTTCTGCTATCCTTGGACCTTTTGCTTCGTACAATTCATCACCTTCCAAACCATCCAGTTCATGAGGAAAATAAATCCAATCATCTTTCCCTGCTTCCAAAACAAAATAATCAGGAATTAATTTAGTCTTGTTCTTTTCAGGTTTGAAATATACTGTCCCAACACGAATATCATTAGGAAAATTTTTTCTCATTTCCTTTTGCATCTTGTTAAGAATAGCTTCCATACTTAACCCAGTATCAAACACATCATCAATAATTAATAGTTTATCATCACTGTTAACATTATGTACTAAATAATCTAATCCTGAAACAATTATTTTTTTACTCATTTTTTCAGGTTCAGGATAACCATTAGTTCTAATCGGATGACAAATACATTCAGCACCATATCTTTCTAAGAATTCATGTACCCTAATCCCAGGGGGAGTGCCACCACGAGAAACTGCGACCAAATAATTAGGTTTAAAACCAGATTCCAAAATCTTATCTCCTAAAAGAAAAGAATTGTAAGAAAAATCTTCTTCACTAATAAATACCTTTACCATAGAAATAGAACACCAAGGTAGTTTAAATTATTTTTGCTTGTATAAGATATAGAAAGATAGGGAGAAATATTTAGATTTAATTATTTTGGTAAATTTAACACACTTACACGCATAACCATCTAACTTCATCTTCACTTAAATCTAGCTGTTTAGCAATATCTGTACCACCCCCATTCTTGAAAATAGATTGTAGATAATGAATCTCTTTCACTGCTTCTTTATTGGAGGTATGTGTTGCATTTGCCCATTTCTCGGCAATGCTTTTCTTCTTTGCATTTCGCATATTAGCTTGCCAAATATTTAACAATCTCATAGGTTGACGATATTTCACAAATTTAGGGTTACGTTCATTTTTACTGATAGAAACACCTGCACTTAACAAATCAAAAATGTAAACTAAAAATCTCCAATGTTGTCTTCGCATAATTCTTCTTCTAAAAATGTCTGCCCTAGAAATATGTTCATAAGCTTTTGCTAAAGATTCCGCAGACAAATAATCTTTAGGTAAATTTTCATCAATCCATAAAAATACTTGATCTTGTTTTAAATCAATATCATTAAAAGCAGTTTTTGCAGTTTCTGCAGAAGATGATTTGAATATTAAATTTAATGCATGAAAAATAGTTTCTGTTCTTTTCCGATCAGAAAGACCCATGACATCTTCAAATTTAACCTCTTTTTTCATTAAGAACCCTTGTAAATCAATCAAAGCAGCACGTAGATCCCCATCAACTTGCCTTGCTAAACTATTAATAGCTTTTTCTTCATAAATAATTCCCTCTTGTTCACAAACCCATTTCAAAACATGAGCAACAGTTTTGTAATCGTGTTTATTATATTCAATCATTAAAGAGTTTTTACATAACGATTTTAATTTTGAATCAAAAGGATCATTAGCAGTCATAACAACAGGAAAAGCTGCTTTATCAATACACTTAACTAATTCTTGAACCCCACCACGATCTTTCATACCAGAAAAATTGTCAAGTTCATCTATCAAAATAACTTTATCTTTAAAAAATAATGATTGTTGACCTAAAGCTGCACGTAAAAACCCACCAATAGCTACTTTATTACGTAAATCAGAAGAATTTATTTCTAAAATGTCAAGATCTAATTCTTTTACTAATGCATATACTGAAGAAGTTTTTCCGATTCCAATCGGACCATAAATTAATGCCGCATTTTCTTTCCTTTGCTTAAAATTAACTATAAAATCTTTTAATTTAGCTAAAGGTTCTTCTTGCCCAAACACTTGTTCAGAATTTTCAGGCATATATTTAACTGTAAAAAGGTCCATCAATAAACTGCTAATAATCCCTGATTTAAATATTTGTGCTTTCTCATTTGTATATTCTGAACAAGATATCTTTAAAAGTATTAAGTGTTCAGGGTTAATTATAAATTCAAAGAGGTATTTGAGATGTTAGAAATCCCATTAAAGCTAAGTTATGATGATGTTTTGTTGGTGCCTAAAAAGGCAATTGTAAATTCTAGAAAAGAAATTTCTACTAAAACTAAACTTACTAGAAATATTTTATTAAACATTCCAGTAGTAAGTGCGAACATGGATTCTGTTACCGAATTTGAGATGGCAATTTCTATGGCAAGATTAGGAGGGATAGGCATAATACACCGATTTCTGACAATAAAAGATCAAGCAAATCAAGTTAAGATAGTTAAGAGAAAAGATAATTTAATCATTGAAGAACCATATTCGGTAAATCCAATCAAAAATCTTGCTGAACTAAAACAAATCATGGAAGATAAAGGAGTAAATGGACTGTTAGTTACAGATCGGGAAAATAAATTGCTAGGCATTGTAACAAATAGGGATGTTAAATTTAGAGAAAATGATGAAATGTTAGTATCAGAATTAATGACCCCGAGGAACAGATTATTTACAGGTTGGGAGGGGATAAGTTTAGCTGAAGCAAAAGATATTTTTAAGATTTCTAAAGTAGAAAAATTGCCAATAGTAAATCAAAATAATCAATTAGTAGGATTGATCACCCAAAAAGATATTATCAAAATTGAAACCCACACTAACGCTACCAGAGATGATAAAGGTAGATTAATGGTTGGTGCAGCTATCGGTACAAAGAAAGAATTTATGAAAAGAACTGACGCATTAGTTGAAGCAGGTGTTGATGTTTTAGTTATAGATGTTGCTCATGGCCATGCAATAAGAGTTATTGAGGTTATTCAAGAAATTAAAAATAAATATCCGCATATTGAAATTGTAGCAGGAAACATTGCAACTGGTGAAGCTACCAAAGAATTAATTGAAGCAGGTGCTGACGGAATTAAAATTGGCGTTGGACCAGGATCAATTTGCTCTACCAGAATTGTTTCTGGGGCAGGAGTACCACAATTTAGTGCAGTGAACGATTGCGCTAAAATTGCACAAGAGTATAACGTCCCAGTAATTGCTGATGGTGGAATAAAAGTTTCCGGAGATATTAGTAAAGCTTTAGCAGCAGGAGCTTCTAGTGTAATGTTAGGAAGTTTATTAGCGGGCACAGATGAAGGCCCTGGATTGATGATTATTAAGAATGGTGACAAATTCAAAGTTAGTAGAGGGATGGCATCATTTGGTGCGGCGATGGGTAGAAATTATCGTGAAAACAAAAAAGTAGACAAAGAATTAGAAGATGTTGTTCCGGAAGGTGTTGAAGCAATGGTAAGATACAAAGGATCTGTCAAAGAAGTTATTGCCCAATTAGTAGGTGGATTACGTAGTGGGATTAGTTACTGTGGTTCTAATTGTATACCCATGATGTGGGAAAAAGCAGAGTTTGTAAGAATCAGCCCTGCAGGAATGCGAGAAAGTAAACCACATGATGTGACTTTAGTTTAGAAGGAAAAACAGGTTTTATGTTAAAATCAATTTTTCTAATCCTTCTTTAATTTGTTCCCTTTCTTTATTTGAACTTAAAACATACTTAACTAAAATGTCCATATACAAAGGCCTTAACTCAAGTCTTTCTGATTGAGCTAAAGAATTTATTCGAGATTCAATTTCACCCCACACTACATTAAAATAATCTGATTTATTCTCAATCAGCTCATTGTTAGTAACTTCATAACCTGAAAGATTGTTTATGAAACCAAATTCTTCTTTAAATTGATCTTCATCTTCTTGATTAAGTTCAAGATAAATGCCCTTCAATATAGGATAAACTTTTTCCCTAACTTTCTTGTGAGGAGAATATTTTCCTGAAAGAAAATTAGATATTGATTGGGGTGAAACCCTTACTCTTTTAGCCAACTCTCTTTTAGATATATCTGCTGAAGATAGAAGACATTCAATTTTTTCCTTGTCTTTTTGTAACATGTATATTTTTACCATAAAAAGTGAATGCAAATAAGAAATACTTAAATAATAGTTCCACCCAAGGGAGTAATAATATGGGGGGAAAAGTTACATTTGGAAAATTGAAAGAATTAGGTTTTAGTGAAGGAGAAATTAAAGTTTATCTTTCATTATTCAAATTAGGGGAAAGTTCAGTTGGACCAATTTCAAAAGAATCTAAGGTCTCACATGCTAAAGTTTATCCTATTTTAGACAAATTAATTGAAAAAGGATTAGTAAGTTGTATAATAAAAGAAGGAAGAAAAAAATTTAATGCAAATAACCCAAATATGCTTTTAGAATTATTAAATAAAAAAGTAAGAGATTTAGAATATAATAAAAAAGAGATAGAAAAAATCATCCCCTCACTTTTGGCCAAGCAGAAAGAAGAAGAATTACAACAATATAGTAGAGTGTTTGAAGGTTATCGGGGAGTTAAAGGATTATTCTTAGAGTTATTTACAAACGATAATAAAAATGAAGAGATTTTTGTTTTTGGTTTAAATGAATCATTAAAAGAAGCTAGAATGATGAGTTTCTTCAAATTTTATCATGATTTGAGAAAAAAAAACAAAATCAAAGTTAGATTATTATTAAATAAAAATATAAAAAGAACAATTGAAAAAAATTATAAAGATATGATTGGTAATGAAAGTATAAAATATGTGAACATTAAATTCCCAACTGGAGTTTTTATTTTTAAAGATCATGTAATAAATATAATTGCTGATGATAAGAAGATTACAGCTTTTGATTTAAGATCAAAAATTAATTCTGAAAAATATAAAGAATTTTTTAATGATATTTGGTCAAATAATTAGAAGAAGAATTTAAATTTAATCAAAACTAATCTTTTCTTTTCTTACCACAAAAACAATCACCTTTGCAACAGTCATCACATAATCCCCTAACTTCTAATTGGAAACTAGTAATGTTACCAGGAATTTTATCTTTTAGAAAATCTAATGAATCTATTTCAAAATGAGTTACTTTACCAGTTTCTTCACAAATAAAATGACAATGATTTTTCACATGTTTAGAATATAATTGTCTTCTGTTACAGATGTAAGAATAAATTTTATTTTGAGATTTCAGATCATTCAAATAACGATATATTGTTGCTAAACTAACTTTAGAGTTATTCTTACTTATTGAATTTTCTTCTTTTACATTACTTTCTTTTTGTTTAATTTTTTCATAAAGGCTTTCTGCAGTAAAAAAAGTTTTCATTTTATCTAATTCACTTTGAATTATTTTTTTTTGGATCGTATTTCTGTTTTTAGCCATTTTGACCATAATCCCCCTTCACATAACCTTATTGAGAATGAGAATCAATAAGGATTATATATAAGCTTTGTTACAATAATATTAATGACAATAGCAATCACATATACTTTCATAAGTGTAATTATTGTTTCTTTAGTTGCTGTTGTGGCAGCATTACCCCTACTAATTTGGAAAAAAACTTCTAAAAGAGTACTATTAATTTTATTAAGCATATCAGTAGGAACCTTGTTAGGAAGCGTATTTATCCATTTCTTACCTGAAGCAATGGAAACAGGACAAGGAAGTTTAGAGATTGCAATTTATATTTTGACAGGATTTTTAGCTTTCTTTATGATAGAAAAATTGATTCATTGGCATCACCATAAAGATTGTGTTACTAATAAACCACATAATCATGCATACCATTTAGCACCAATGAACCTTATTGGAGATGGGATACATAACTTTTTGGATGGTTTAGTTATTGCTGGAGCTTATGCAGTGAACATACCATTAGGAATTGCAGCAACAATATCAGTAATATTTCATGAAGTACCCCAAGAGATTGCAGACTTTGGAGTTTTATTATATTCTGGCCTTTCTAAAAAGAAAGCATTATTGTTTAATTTCATGTCAGCATTAACTGCGTTAGCTGGAGCATTTTTAGGGATCATACTAGCTGGAAGAACAACTAATTTCACACATTTCATCATACCATTTGCTGCAGGAAGTTTTATTTACATTGCAGCATCAAATTTAGTTCCAGAATTACATAGAGATTGTAGATTAACAGAAACAATGTTACATCTAATTTCAATAATTGCAGGAGTTGGGATTATGGTACTGATTGCATTATTCACCCCAGAACATATACGTTGATTATTTTTATAAATACCATTGCAACAATTAAATTAAAAACAGAGTATTATTTTATTTAGCATTATATCATTATTATAATACTTTTTTTATAATTAACTTTTTAAATAACCCTTGCCCTACTCTTCTAAAATGGAAATTCCTAAAAGATACGATCCTAAAATCTCAGAAGCCAAATGGCAAAAGTTTTGGTCAGATAATAAAACTTACCAATTTGATGCAGATAACAAAGATAATAAAAAAATTTATAGCATTGACACACCCCCACCAACAGTTTCTGGTAAAATGCATATGGGCCATGCGTTTGGCAATAGTCAACAAGATTTTATTGCTAGATATAAACGTATGAAAGGCTTTAACGTCCTACAACCGTTTGGAACAGATGATAATGGTCTTCCGACACAGATGTTAGTTCAAAAATTGAAAAAAGTTAGAGCTAAAGATATGCCCCGGAAAGATTTTGTAAAATTATGTTTAGATACACTAAAAAATGAACTAAGACCAAAGTATGTTCAAGATTGGAAAAATTTAGGAATCAGTTGTGATTTTAATGTTAATTATACCACCATTAACAAACATTGTACTAAACTAAGCCAACAATCTTTCATTGAACTTTATGAGATGGGAAGAGCTCACAGAAAAGAAGCCCCAGCAATATGGTGTCCAAAATGTCAAACTGCAATTGCACAAGTTGAATTAGAAGACAAAGATATTCCATCAAAATTTAATGATATTACTTTTAAAATTAAAGATGAAACTTCTAACACAGAAAAAGATTTAATTATTGCAACTACTAGACCAGAACTTTTACCCGCTTGTGTAGCAATATTTTTTCATCCAGATGATAAAAGATATCAAAAACTAGAAGGTAAAATGGCAAAAGTGCCATTGTTTAATTTTGAAGTTCCAATTCTACCAGACCCAAAAGCCGATCCAGAAAAAGGAACAGGAATAGTAATGTGTTGTACTTTTGGAGATAAAGCAGATATGGAATGGCAAAAAGAACATCAATTGCCAATCAAAAGTGCAATAGGTAGGGATGGAAAAATTACTTCTTTGGCTGGGGAGAAATATCAAGGTTTAAAAATTAAAGAAGCTAGAGAAAAAATTATTGAAGATTTAAAAGAAGCTAACCTTCTCACCAATCAAAAAGAGATTACCCATGCAGTTAATGTTCATGAACGTTGTGGTACAGAAATTGAATTTGTTCATTCTAAACAATGGTTTATTCGTTATCTTGATTTAAAAGAAGATATGTTAAAATGGGGTAACGAACTTGACTGGCATCCACACCATATGAAAAATAGGTTTGATAATTGGGTTAAAGGTTTATCTTGGGACTGGTGTATTAGCAGACAGATATATTTTGGAATTCCATTCCCGGTATGGTACTGTAAAGATTGTGATGAAGTGATCATGGAAAAAATAGAAAATTTACCAGTAGACCCATTAAGTGATAAAGCCCCAGTAGATAATTGTCCTAATTGTAAAAGTAAAAATCTTGTTGGAGAAAGTGACATAATCAATACTTGGGCAACATCATCATTAACACCCACCATAGTTAAAGAACTTTTCAAAGGAAAACCAGTATATGACTATTTAATTAAAAATCCAATGGATTTAAGACCACAAGGACATGATATAATTTCATTCTGGTTATTTAACACAGTTGTAAAAAGTAATTTACATTTCCAAATGAAACCGTGGAATGTTTGTTTCATTAATGGTTGGATGTTAGATCCAAAAGGTAAAAAGATGAGTAAATCTAAAGGCAACATTATCGAACCACAAGGAATGATTCAAAAATATTCTTCTGATGCATTAAGATATATGGCAAGTGGTTGTAAATTAGGGGAGGATTTATCTTTTCCGGAAAAAGATTTGTTAACTGGTCAAAAATTTATTAACAAGATTTGGAATGCATCCAAATTTTCTTTCATGCACCTAGAAGATTTTAAACCTAACAGAACTAAAAGTGAAGAGAGTAATTTTGCATGTAATTGTGATTTTAAACAATTAGAAATGTTTGATCAATGGTTATTAACTAAACTTAATGATGTGATTAAATTAGCAACTGAAAATTTTGATGAATTTGAATATTCTAAATCAAAATTTGTAGCTGAAAATTTCTTCTGGCAAACTTTCTGTGACCAATATTTAGAGATTGTCAAAGATAGATTATATAACCCAGACAAAAGAGGAGAAAATAAAAGAGCAAGTGCCCAGAAAGCATTATACAAAACAGTTTTAACAGTTAATAAATTAATGGCCCCTTTTACACCACACATCACCGAAGAAATTTATCAACTATTTTTCAAAAGCAATGAAAAAAATGAAAGCATACATCTTACTAAATGGCCAGAATATTCCCCAAAACTAGTAAATGAAAAAGCTGAACTAATTGGAGATATTGGAGTAGACATAATAAATGCAGTTAGAAAATTCAAGTCTGAACAAAATTTATCTTTGAAATCAGAAATTGAAGAGATTATTTTCATTAAAGATGAAAGTGATGGAAGATTAGTCAATTTTAAAGAAAAAATCAACCATATCTCAGAAGATTTAAAAGCAGTTTTAAATGCTGAAAAAATAAGTTTTGAAGGAAACACAACTCTTGAAACTGAAATTTTCAAAGTTAAAATTGGAATTAAACTTAAGGAACAAGAAAATAATTGAAAACTAACAAATTAAATCTTAAAAACAATAAAAAACCTCAATTTTGCTTGTTTTTGAACCTATTTTTATTTTATTTATGTTTTTAACCATCGCTTAGATAAACAAAAAGCTTTTAAGCAAGGGCTGTTTATGTTAAGTTCAGTGAGCTTAGTAAAGGGTAACTTTTTCTAAGACGTTATTCACGATAAAAGAGGAAATAAAAATTACTTTCCTCGCTAATTACAAAGAGGTGAAAATAAAATGGAAGCATATTGTGTGAAATGTAAAGCAAAAAGAGAAATGGCTGAGGCTAACGAAGTTTCTATGAAAGGAAAAGGTGGCGTTGAAAGAAGAGCTATGAAAGGGAAATGTCCTAATTGTAACACCACAATGTTTAGAATTTTGCCAAATAAAAAAGATTAATTTTTTTTCTATATTTCTTATTTATTTTTAATTTATTGCCCACCCTTTATCATTAATAGGTTTATTAATAATAATTAGATTATTAAAAGTACTTAACAAAACTTAAAAACATTCTAATCATACAAAAGCAATATGCCTGAATTACCAGAAGTTGAAACAATTAAAAAAGGTCTTGAAAAAGAGATTATTGGGAAAATAATTGAAAATATTAGTGTTCTTGACAACAAAGATAGTATTGATTCAAATTTAGATCAACAAAAAAATACAGTAATCAAATCTTTAGATAGAAGAGCCAAATATTTAATAATAAATTTATCTAATGAAAATTCTTTAGTGATACATTTACGTATGACTGGCCAACTGATTTATAGTGATTATTCTGAAAACAAACAGAAAAGTTCAGCAACAAGAGTTTTGTTTAATTTTAGAGATTATAGCCACATGTTATTCAATGATTGGAGAAAATTTGGAGTAATAAAAGTAGTTAGAACAAAGTTATTAAAAGAATATTTTAAAGAAAAAGGTTTAGGACCAGAACCATTAGACGAAAAATTTAAATTTCAAAATTTTGCTACAATAATTAACAAAAAAAGAAGGTCAAAAATTAAAAACGTTTTACTTGACCAGAAAGTTATTGCAGGACTAGGAAATATTTATGCTCAAGAAGCTTGTTTTTTATCTAACCTCCATCCAGAAAGGAAAATTGAATCTTTAACACTTAGCGAAACCAAGAAATTGTTTGAATCTATCAAATCTATCTTAAATGATGCGATTAAATTTAATGGAACTTCTTTTGATTCTGCATATGTTACTTCTAATGGTGATGTAGGAAATTTCTTTAACTTCCTTAAGGTATACAAAAAATCTAACTGTAAGTCTTGTAATTCAAAAATAGAAAAAATTAAAATGAATTCTCGAGGAACATACTTCTGTCCTAAATGTCAAAATTGAAAATTATCAAATTGAAACTAATTAATTTTTTCGGCGCTGTCCCAAAAGGAATAGATTAGTATACTGGTAAGTTATAACTTTAGGTTATGACACAAAAAACCATAACAAACCAGTATAATACTAGATTACATTCAGAGATTATTAAACTTTGCAATTCTTTAGAGCTTCCATTA
>JABHQR010000013.1 GCA_018696395.1 archaeon
AATGGAAGCTCTAAAGAATTGCAAAGTTTAATAATCTCTGAATGTAATCTAGTATTATACTGGTTTGTTATGGTTTTTTGTGTCATAACCTAAAGTTATAACTTACCAGTATACTAATCTATTCCTTTTGGGACAGCGCCAGATAAAGAAAACATTTATAAATTAAAAATAACTCATTAATATATTAAATTTATGATAAAAGAGGTTAGATAGAAAATGAATAATAAAACAATCGTTGCTTTACTTGCAGTAGCTCTTGTAATTTCCTTAACTGGAACAGTTATGAGTGTAAGTAAATTCAGCAACATAGGTTCTAATTGGATGATTTTAAGTGGCGCAGTAACATCAAGTGCAACCGATACTGGTAACACCACATTAGAAATTTTAGCTAATGTTGGATTAAATATTGAAGATTCTACCATTGACATTGGGAGTGGTTATGTAAATTCTACCGCTACTCATGCATCTGTTTCTTCATATCCTAGTTCACCAGATTTTGATTGGTTAAATGCAAGTGAACTACCTGCTGGAGATATTAATGATTATCATTTGTTGAATAACACTGGTTCAACCACAGTTAATTTAACTGTACAACAAAATAGTGGATACCAGAATGCAGAACAATTTTTATGCGGTGATAACAGTACTTGCCCAAGTGACATGGCTGAATTGACTGTAAGATCAAGTGAAGGAAACTCAAACTCTTGTATATTGGGATTAAATAGTGGTTATGAAATGTTACTGGGTGATCAAATAAATTATGGACCAGTTGTTATTTGTGATCAATTTCAACCAGTAGATGGTGACGACGAGATACAAGTATATTATAAAGTCCTAATACCTCAGGAAGCTCCTACCGGACAAAAAACGATTAATTTACTTTACACAGCAGAAGCTATTTAATTTTATTTTTTTCTTTTCAATTATATTTTCTTGGAATATAAAATAATTAATAATAAAACAAAACTAATTTAAACATTAAAATTATTTTTAGAGTAAGAGATGGTAGATGTAAATAAATTAGATGTAATATGTGTTGGTTCCACAACTGTTGATAAATTTATTACGATTAAAGGAAATTTTTCTAATTTGATTCCTGGTGCAAAGATTTTAATCAAAAAAGAAGAGTTATATTTTGGTGGTGGAGCAGGAAATTCTAGTTGCGCATTATCTAGATTAGGATTAAAAACAAAAATTATTTCTAAATTGAGTTCAGATTATTATGCTAAATTAATTGAACAAGATTTAGATTCATTTAATATTAAAAATTTTGTGCGTACTAAAAGTAAAGAACCTAGCGATAAAAGTATTTTGTTAAGTTCAAAATCTGAAAAAGATAGAATTATCATTGAACATAAAGGATCTTCTTTAGATCTAAAAAAATCAGACATACCTTATTCTAAAATAAGAAAAACTAAATGGATTTATCTTGCTACATTAATGGGGAAGTCTGAACAAGTTGGAAAAGAAATAGCCAAATTTGCAAAAAAGAATAATATTCCAATTTTATTTAATCCTTCTTCATATCTTGCTGAACAAGGATATAAAAAATTAAAATTATTTTTGGATGCTAGCAAGATAATAATTCTAAATAAAGAAGAAGCCCAATCATTATTAAGTTCTAAAATAAATAAAATAGAGATTATGCTTAAAAAGATTTATCATCTTGGACCAAAAATAGTTGTAATAACTGATAGTGAAAAAGGAGTCACAGTTTTTGATGGAAATTATTTTTATTCAATACAAACAACACCAAATGTTAAAATTGTAAATACTGCTGGTGCAGGAGATGCATTTAATTCTGGTTTTTTAGCAGGGGTCATTGAAAAAAATGAAATTAAATATGCTATTAAATTAGGTCAAGCAAATGCTTCATCTGTAATTCAACATATGGGAACAAAAAATAAGTTACTAACAAAAAAACAAGCTATTAATTTTATTAAGAAACATAAAATTAAAGTTAAAAAATGCAAAAATAAGTAGAATACTGATTAAAAAAGAAAAATGTTAGCCAATACTAAAAAAATACTTGAAAAAGCAAGAAAAGAAAATTATGCAGTCGGACATTTCAATATCAATAATATGGAAACTGTTCAAGCAATAGTTAAAGCTGCAGAAAATTTAAAATCCCCTGTAATTCTTGCAATCTCAGAAGGTGCAATAAAATATGCTGGATTAGAATATCTTTACAATTTGGCATTAATATCTTCTAAAAATAGTAAAGTTCCGATTGCATTACATTTAGATCATGGTAAAGATTTAAAAATTATTAAAAGATGTATCAAGATAGGATTCTCTTCAGTTATGATTGATGCATCACATGAAAATTTTGAAACAAATATTAATTTAACTAAAAAAATTGTAAAATTGGCACATAAAAAAAAGATATCTGTAGAAGCAGAACTTGGAACAATTGGGGGCATTGAAGATTATGTTTCATCAAAAAAAATTATTTATACTGACCCCTATAAAGCAGAAGAGTTTGTTAAAAGAACAGGTTGTGATTTTTTAGCAGTTGCAATAGGTACTTCACATGGTGCTTACAAATTTAAAGGAAAAGCTCATTTGAAAATTGACATATTAAAACAAATTCAAAATAAAGTTAAAATACCATTAGTTCTTCATGGAGCTTCTTCAGTTCCAAAAAATATTGTGAATTTAGCCGAAAAGTATGGTGCAAACCTTAAAGGAGTTAAAGGGGTTCCAGAAAAACAACTTACTACTTCAGTTAAAAACGGGATTTGTAAAGTTAATACTGATACTGATTTAAGAATATCTTTTGATGCTGCAGTAAGAAAAGTTATCAAAAATCAACCAAAAGATTTTGATCCAAGACATATTTTAGGACCAGCAAGAGACTTAATACAAAAAACTGTTGAAAGAAAGATTAAAATACTAGGTTCAGATAATAAAGCTTAAGAAGATTAATATTGGTTAAAAATAATGGAAAAAGAAAAAGTAGAGATTAAGAAAAAATCAAACAATAAGATACAGATCCCTAAGAAAAAAACAGTAATAAAGACAAATCATCTAAAAGGAAATGTTAATAAGAATAAAATTGTAAAAACAGTTAATAAAACAAAAACATCAAAAATAATTCATACTAACAAAAATAAGGATAAAAAAATTAACAGGATAAAAAAGAAACCAGAATATAAAGGAAAAACGATATATATTGGTTCAGATCATGCTGGATTTAAACTTAAAGAAAAAATAAAAGAATGGTTAATCAATTCAAATATGCCTTTCTTAGATTTAGGTAACACTATTCTTGACAAAAATGATGATTACCCTGATTTTGCGATTAAAGTTTCTAACTTAACTTCATCAAATAATTCTAAAGGGATATTGGTTTGTGGATCTGGACAAGGAATGTGTATGGCAGCTAATAAAATAAAAGGAATTAGAGCAGGAATTGCTTACACAGTTAGAGATGCAAGATTGTTAAGAGAACATAATAATGCCAATATCATGTGCCTTTCAGGTTGGGGAATGTCTTTTGAAGATTCTAAAAAAATGATTAAAAAATTTCTTGACACAGAATTTTCTTCAGAGCCAAGACATAAAAGAAGAATTGGCAAAATCATGGAGATATAATAATCCTTAATTATAATGATAATCAGAAAAGCAATTCCAAAAGATTTTGAAAAATTGAAAGATATTAAGAAAGAGTTTTACTTATGGGAATGTAAAAAAGATCCTAAACTACGGGTTGAATTTGCTAATAAAAATCTAGGGATAAGATTAGGAAAAAATTTGAGACAAAATAATGTCTCTTTCTTTATTGCAATTGAAAAAGGAGAAATTATTGCTTATTCTGGTGGAGAGATAGAAATAAATCCACCAACTCATAAAGAAAAATTTAAAGGACATTTGTTCAATTTGTATGTTAAACCTGATTATAGGAAAAAAGGGATTGGAAAAAAGTTGATTCTAAAGATATTACATTGGTTTAAAAAAAACAAGATCAAAGAGATAGAATTGTATACTAAAGCAGATAATATTAAAGCACAAAGTTTGTACAAAAAAAATGGTTTTAATGATTATTATTTAAAATTGGAAAAAAGGATTTAATTTTTTAAAACAAGCAAAAAACTAAATAATATCAATAATAATATAACTTAAAAATGAAACAAAAAATCCTACCTTCAATCATGGCAAAAAGCCAAAAAGAACTTAACCAAGATTGTAAAAATTTAGATAAGGTAGTTAAATATTTACATTTAGACGTTATAGATGGCAAATTTGCTAATAATAAAACATTTAATTTTAACTTTAAATTAAGTAATAAATTTTCTTATATATTACATTTGATGGTTAAAAAACCAGAACAATGGATTGAAAATAAAAATATTTTAAAAAGAAAAAATATTGAATTGATTATACCCCATTTTGAAGAGATTAATAATGTTAAAAATTACATCCATTTTATTAAAAAGAAAAAAAGAAAAGTTTCTCTGGCAATTCTTCCTAAAACCAAAATTTCTTCAATCAAAAAATATTTGATAAATTTAGATTATTTATTAATTTTAACAGTTCAACCTGGTTTTTATGGATCAAAATTCTTAAAATCCAATCTAAACAAAATTAAACAAGCTAAAAAAATAAATCCTAATTTACAAGTAATTGTCGATGGTGGAATTAATCCTGAAACAATTAAATTAGCTTTATTAGCTGGTGCGAATTATTTTGTATCAGGATCTTATATAACCAAAATAGAAAATCCCAAACAAAGAATAAAGAATTTATTGCAAAGTATTAAAAGTGCTAAATGATTAACAGAATATTAATAAATTATTAATATAACTATTTTAATTTTATAGGGATAAAGATGTTAACAAAAAAAGAATTGAAAGAATTAAAATTAAAGTCTAATTCTGTTCGTATTAATATTATTAAAATGATTTCTGAATCAAAATCAGGGCATCCTGCTGGATCATTAGGAATTGTAGACATATTAATCACGTTATATTCTAAATTAATTAAACATAATCCTAAAAAACCTAATTGGAATAAAAGAGACAGATTTATTCTTTCACCAGGCCATGTTTGCCCAGCATTATATGCCACTTTAGCAGAAGAAGGATATTTCAAAAAAGAAGAATTAATAACTTTACGTAAACTAGGTTCAAAATTACAAGGTCACCCCCACAAAGAAGATCTTCAAGGAATAGAATTAAGTACAGCTTCTTTAGGACAAGGACTTGGTGCAGCAGTAGGAATAGCATTAGGATTAAAACTTAACAAAAGTAAAAATTATGTTTATTGTATTTCAAGTGATGGAGAACATGATGAAGGTTCTGTATGGGAAGCAGTTAATGCAGCAAATAAATATAAGTTAAATAATTTAATTAACATTATTGATGTTAATAACATCCAAATATGTGGCTATACTAAAGATGTCTGGCCATTAGAATCATTTAAAGCAAAATATGAATCATTTAATTGGAAAGTAATTGAAATTAATGGTAATAATCATTGCCAGATTGTTAGTGCAATTGAAAAAGCCAAGAAATTGAATTACCCTGTTTGTATTGTTGCTTATACTGTCCCAGGTAAAGGAGTATCTTTTATGGAACATAAATATCAATGGCATGGTAAAGCGCCAAATCAAGAAGAAAAAGAGTCAGCATTACAAGAGTTAGAAAAAGAAAGGGAATTGATTATTAAATAAAAATAGTTTTAATTTAAAATTAAATAGAATAAAATGGTTAAACAAAACAAATGGATTCAGTTAGAGAACTAAAATCTACCAGGCAAGGATTTGGGAAAGCATTGTTAGAGTTAGGTAAGAAAAATAAAAAAGTTGTTGTGTTAAGTGCAGATCTTACTAGTTCTGTCCAAGCACATAAATTTGAAGAAAAGTATCCAACCAGATTCTTTCAAGCAGGTGTTGCAGAACAAAATATGATCAGTATGGCGACAGGATTATCTTTAGAAAGTTTTATTCCATTTGCAACTTCGTTCGGAGTGTTTGTTCCAATGAGATGTCTTGACCAGATTAGAGTTAGTGTTTGTTATAATAATTCTAATGTCAAACTAGTTGGAAGTCATTGCGGATTATCTACTGGTGAAGATGGCGCCACACATCAAGCGCTAGAGGATGTGGCTTCTTTAAGATCTTTACCAAACATGACAATCATTGAACCCTGTGATTATAATCAAACAATTTTAGCAACAAAAGCTATTGTTAACATGAATGGTCCTGCCTATTTAAGGATCCATAGGCCTAAAATGAAACAGTTAACCAAAATAAGTTCTAAGTTTAAAATTGGAAAAGCAGATATAATTCAAAAAGGAGAAAAATTAACTATCATTACTTCTGGGCCAGTATTAGTGGAAGTTATCAAAGCCAGTAAAATTTTGGTTAAGGAAAAAATAATTAACTTTAAACCAGAAATTATTAATTGCCACACTATTAAACCAATTGATTATAAAACAATAATTAATTCAGTTAAAAAAACAAATAAAGTCTTAGTAATTCAAGACCACCAGATTGTAGGAGGATTAGGTTCTTCAGTTTGTGAAGTTTTAAGTCAACATTTTCCTGCACCGGTGAAAATATTGGGTATGAAAGATAAATTTGGAGAATCCGGTAGTCCAAAAGAATTATGGCATAGGTATGGTTTAGATCATGAAGGGATTATGAGGGAGATAAAGAAGTTTGTTTAAATATTGTAAAAAATCCGATTAGGTAAAACCAAATATTAACTCGAAATCTTTAAAAAAAGGCTTCTAATTCAGTTAATTATGGCAACTAAACAAAAAACTCTTGGTGAAGCAGCAGTGACTGAAACTTCTACAGGAAAAAAAGAAAAAAAACAAACTCAACCAGCAGAAATTAAACAAGTTGAGTTAGGTACAGCTAAAAAAGAAAAAAGTAAAGTAGATGATAAATCAAACAATTCTAAAAAGAAAAAAGTTCCTTCTAGAAAATCAAAAGATAAAAAGGAAAATAACAACCAGGTTAAGAAAAAGATCCTAATAAGAACCATTCTTTGTAGTGAAAAAGTGATCACAGAATCTTCTGATGAAGCAAGATCCTTGAATAATCAATCTTGTTTTGGAAGTTTTGGTGATAATGGTAAAATTGAGTTATCATTATTAGAAGGACTTTACTTAATGGAAAAAGGTAAAATTGAAATTAAAAGTGAAGCTGGAAGAAAAATTAATTTTGAATCCTACGTTAGAAGAGCACGAAAAATTGAACCTAATTTTTGGACAAGATATAGGGTTTTCAAAGATATTAGAAACAGAGGTTACATTATCAAAACTGCACTTAAATTTGGAGCAGATTTTAGAGTTTATGATAGAGGCATTAAACCAGGTGAAGATCATGCAAGATGGATTGTTTACCCAGTACATGAAGGCGAAACTTTAACTTGGTACGAATTTGCAGCTAAAAATAGAGTAGCACACAGTACTAAGAAACGTCTTTTGATGGGTATCGTGGATGATGAGGGAGATGTGACTTATTACGAAATCAGATGGTTAAGACCTTGATTTAATTTTTCTTTATTTTCAAAATGATCAAAAACATAATCTTTGACAGAAGTGGAACCCTTAGTAATGATATTAGACCAGTACATGAAGCTACTTGTATAGTCTTCAGAGAACTAGGAAAAGAACCCATTTCAATTGAAGAATTTAAAAGAGAATTTACGTTACCTTACATGAATTTCTGGAACAAATATTTCCCAGATTTAACTAAAAAAAAACAAGACAGATTATTTCTTGAAGCAATCCATAAAGTTAGTGAACCAGAACCATTTCCAGGGATAGAAGTATTGTTAGAAAAATTGTATAATAAAAAAATAAATATGGTTATTTTTAGTTCACACCCACAGAAAAAATTAGATAAAGAGATGTTAGATAACAACTTCACTCAATATTTTAAAGAAATACTTGGAAGTACCCATGATAAAACTAAGTGTATTATGAAAGTTCTGAAAAGGAATAATTTCAAAAGGAATGAAACACTTTATGTTGGAGATATGGTTCATGATATTAAAACTAGTAAAAAAGCAGGAATTAAAATATTAGCTGTATCATGGGGTTATGATAGTAAAGAGAAATTATCGCAAGCAAACCCAGATTATTTAATTGAAAACTTAGATGAATTAAATAATATTTTGTTTAAGTTAGTTTAAAGATCTCTCTCCCAATATCTTCTTTAATTTTTAGTAATATCTCTAAAGGAAATTTTCTTTTATTGTAAGGAAAATAATTACTGGATGGGTTTAGACCATGTACAAAACCTAAATTATTATTTGCTTAAATATTTATTTAACTTTGAGAACAATAATATTTTTAATTGATATAATTTGATAAACAAATATTCTAAATAAAAAGGTTCTTAAAATGGTTATTTACAATAATAATCAATCAAAACTATAAACCAGATAATTGAAAAATACTTCTCAGCAAGCAAAAACTATTTAAACATAGATTATGACTTTTCAAAATATGAAGACTGAGGACAAAATTCTCAATTTTTTGAAATATAGCGGACCTAGCCTAGCTATGAAAATAGCTAAGAATATTAAAGAAGATAGTATTATAGCTTCAGCTTACTTATCTGAACTAGCATCTAAAAGAAAAATTAAAATTTCTAAACTAAAAATTGGAACTTCACCTTTATATTATTTACCTGGCCAAGAAGATCAACTAATTAGATTCACTCAAGAGATTAATCCAAAAAATAGAGATGTATTAGAAAATTTACAAAAATGGAAAGTTCTAAGAGAAAATGATTTAGAACTTTTAGCTAAAGTTGCATTAAGATCATTACAAGATTTTGCAATACCATTACACGTAAATTTTAATGGCCAGAAAGAATTGTTCTGGAAATGGTATTTATTAGGTGATGATGAAACAAACAATATAATCTCCGACATTTTAACAGGATTGACACCAATTACAAATAATGATACTAGATTAAATTCTAACAATCAAGAAGTTCAACCTGAACAAGTTAAAGTTGTCCAAACACAAGAAACACAGCAAAATCATCAACATAATCAATATAATGAGATTGAACCAGAAAAGGAAGAAGTTAAATCTGAAGTTAAAGAAGTACCAAAAGAAGTTGTTCAAGAAAAAGAAGAAATCAAACAAGGAATAGAAATTAAAGAGATTCAGGAAAAACAACCTAATTTTGAATCTTATCCTCCTAACACTGCACAAAATATTGAACCATTAAATCGAAGTAATACTTATCCGCCAAATACTGCAATTACTGGGAGGGGTGGAAATGTTTGGCTAGATCAGAAAGAAATTAATTTAAACTCAGAAGAATCTAAAAGTGAAGTTAAAGAAGATTCAAAAGAAGTTGTAAAAGAAAAAGAAGAAATAAAAAAGGAAATTGAAGTTAAAACAGAAACTGAAATTAAAGAAATTACAACAAAAGCTATTGACCATGAAAAAGATATAAAAAAACAGAATGAAAAAAATCAAATTAAGTTAAGTGATGTTAAGGAAAAAGAAACAGATAAAGAATATGAAAAAAATGCTGATATTAAAGAGACTAAAGATTTAGAAAAAGTATCAGAAGATGAAAGACCTAAAGGTAAAAAATCGTTCATGTCAATTATTAAAGATAAATTTTCTAGTAAGTACAAAAAAAAGATTGATAAAGGTTTTTTAGATAAAGTAAGTAATTATTTAGACAGTTTAGATGTTAAAATTGAAAATAAAGAAATTGTTAGAAAAAATTCTGAATTGAATTTTATAATTAATGTTCCATCAACAATTGGAAAAATTAAATATTTTTGTAAAGCAAAAAACAAAAATAAGTGTGATGAAAAAGATTTATCAGCGGCCTATATGGAATCCCAGATGAAAAAGATGCCATTACTTTTTCTGTACAGTTGTGATATTAACAAGAAAGCAATTGAAATGTTAGAATCAAAAGCGTTTGATAATTTAATCATAAAAAGAATAGATAGAGAAGTATAAGAATGGGTTTAAAAATTAAAGATATTATTGTTAAAGAAGAAATCAGCATCAGAGATTTAAATAAAAAAATAGTTGCCATTGATACAATGAACATGTTGTACCAATTTCTTACAACCATAAGACAACCAGATGGTAAAGTGCTAACTAATAGTAAAGGAAAAGTCACCTCGCATTTGATAGGATTATTTAGTAGAACAACCCATTTTATGGAAAGAGGTTTAAAACCAGTATTTGTATTTGATGGAAAAGCTCCAGAAATAAAAATTAAAACTTGGGAAAAAAGAACAGCTATCAAAAAGGAAGCGTCATTAAAATTACAAGAGGCGGAAGAAGCTGGCGATATTGAAGCTATGAGAAAATTTTCTTCAAGAACTGTTAAGTTAGATAAAGAAATGATTGAAGATTCTAAAAGATTGATTAAATCTTTAGGGTTACCAATAGTTCAAGCAAAATCAGAAGGTGAAGCACAAACTGCTTATATGGTAAAAACAGGTGTAGCTTATGCATCCATATCACAAGATTATGATAATTTAATTTTTGGATGCCCATTATTGGTAAGAAATCTTTCCATTGAAGGTAAAAGAAAAAAAGTGGGTAAATTTGCTTACAAAACTGTTAAACCAGAAGCAATTAAATTAGAAGAAGTTTTGAAAAAGTTAGATATTACCCATAACCAATTAATTGTCCTTGCAATTTTAGTAGGAACAGATTATAATCCAGATGGAATAAAAGGTATTGGACAAAAAAAAGCATTGAAATTAATTAAGGAACAAAGAGATAATTTTAATAAAATATTTGAAATTGTTGAATGGGGAAAAAATTGTCCAGAAATTTCTTGGAAAGAAATATATGATACAATCAAAAACATACCAGTAAGTGATGAACAAAATTTAGAGTGGCACAAAATTAATGATGAAGAAGTTATTAATTTATTAGTTGATGAATATGAATTTGGAAGAGACAGGGTAGAAAGTAAATTAGAGAAACTTAGAAAACAACAAGGTGAACTTAAACAAACAGGGTTGAATAGTTTCTTTTGAGAGTTAGACAAATTTTAAAAAATAAAAAGAAAAAAACCTATTCACCAAGAACAGTTAAATTAGCAGTTTCATATTCTGTTCCACTAATTAAAATTTTACGACCTTCTAGATCATTAGTTCTATTAGCTATTACTTGGGCTGCTAATCGAGTCATATTAGAATCATAACCCCTAACAATCATAGTAGTGTAACCAGTATCATGAAATGATAATTCAATTAAAGCTTGATTTTCACTAAGACCAAATTCACATTCAGTAGTGTTTAAAATATCAGCAGTTACTGAATTATCACAAGGCATACCTACGCTAATTAAATTTTGTGCAGTGTAATCATTAATTTCATTATCAAGCTTTGTTACATCTACAACTTCAACTTGTTCAATTTCACCATCATTGTTAGTATACTGCATGTTTACTGCAATGTCAACCATAGCCAGAGAATCAATAGAAGGAGAATTTTCGCCAACTACAAAATAACTGTTAAATTCACCACCCAGAAGTAATAGTATTGATTGGGTGAATTTAATGATCAATATGTCACACCACCACCAAACATATTTTATTCTAAATCCCCTTATAGTTCTATTGTAAGACTATTAAGTCACAGACTAGAGGTGTTAGTTTGGATAATGAAAAATGGCATATGGGGCAGAATCAATAAATGGTAAAGGCTTTGCAGATAATACGGCTACGCATGAGTATAATTCTAAAACTAAAATTCACTTAACTAATATGCCTGACGCAAGTAAATACTTTTGTAAAAATCCAGACGATATTTACCTTAAGAATATATTTAAAATTCAAACACCAATTTCAGTTAATGGTTCTAAAATATACCAAACCTCATTAGATAGTAAACTAACTAAAAATGATTCTTTAAATAAATTAATGTATGATTCATTTAAACCCAATTCTGCTTATAGCCCAGTTACTGCCAATTATATGTCATTAAATGCAAAAGAATTTTACAAAGGGTTAGATGATTTAGAATACTTAAGTGGAGGAGTTGGGTATCATTAAATTTAACACCAACTACTTGATAAAGTCCTATCTGGGAATAAAGTTACTTTCTGCCCAGTTTGATATTTTTGATCATTACTTTTTCTTAACAACCTTATTCTATTATTAGAATTGTTTTGCTCAGCTGCCCATACATCCATTTTGTTAAGTTCATATTCAGAAGGGCTCAATTCATCATCAACAACATCATTGTCATTTCTAATCGACCATGCAGAAACATGATCAAAACCGATATTTCTCAACTCACTTACTATACCAACATATTCATTAAAAGTACCAATATTATTTTTAGATAATACTACATTTGCCCTTGCTAGTAGTCCCGAAGAATGTATTCTTGAAACGATTAAATCTAATGAGGGATAATTTCCCACATTATAAATTTCTGCATTTTTTTCAAGGTCTAAATTATGTACAGTAATGTAAACTGTTTTCAGCCCTAAACCTTGCCATAAAGGCAAATACTTTTCACTAAATTTTTCTTCTTCACCAATCTTAATCCCATTGGAATAAAGATTGACCCAATCATATTTCATCCCTTCAAGTTCTAATTTTTGAACAAGTTCTAAAGTTAGAGTAACAGATAAAGGAGATAATGTTGGTTCACCTCCACTTGTAATAGATAAAGACCTGGAACCTTGTTCATAACAAGATTTTAAAGTATTATAAAATAATTTTTCATTTATCACACCATCATTTTTAGGCGCATATTTACGATGAATTATACCAGCACAATGTTTACATTTAGCATTACATTCACCTGTACCAACAAATAAACCTAAACTTAATATATTATTTTTACTATCTTCTTTTGAAGTCATTTCATACACAGAGCTCCTTTTTTTATCCAAGAATATGCCACAGTATTATCTTGAAAAACAACCAATTGTCTAACAAAATCTTTTTTAGGATTATGTTTAGTAACATAATTAGTATATCTCAAGATACTTCCATGATAATCAAACACACCACCGCCCCAAACATGCCCATGACAGATTTTGGCGTTAAGATGTAACCAAGCTTGTATGCCAAGTAAACCTAATCTTGAAGGAGTATATTTATTTCTAGTAGAATCAGGATTACCAACTGGCCAAGAAGTTATGTTGTTAATACCTTTATCAATTAAAGTTGTTACAGAAGATTCATACTTTTTATGATTATCAACACCACCCTTCCTTAACAAAAGAGTACCTCTCACCCCTAAACCATGTTTTTCTACATTTCTTACAATAGTTTCGAAATCAGGATATTTTTTTATCCCATAAATTTGTGTTTGTTTATTTTCATCAACCTCATGAATAGAAACTGCAACATTGTTTAAACCTAATTTTCTCCAAGTATCAAGATATTTATCACAAAAATTTTCATCACCCAACAAGATACCATTAGTAAATAAATTTACATTTGGAAAGTAAGCACCTTCCTGAGCACATTTATTATAAATTTTTAAAGCATCAGTTAATGCACCTGGATCACAAGTAGGTTCGCCACTAGAAGTTAGAGATAATGACCAACCACCATACCTTGCAGACAATTTAATCGCAGCTTCAAGGTTCTTATCATAAAGTTTGTTTTCTTCACTTGATTTTGCTTCTGATCTCAAATATTTTCCTGCACAAAAATCACAATTTGCATTACAAGCACCATCACCAACTAAAGCTGAAACACTATAAATCTTTTCGATACAAGCCATGTTATCACCTAAGTTATATTAGTAGTTTTACAATATAACCAAATTGTGAGAAATATTTTTCTGAGTAGTTGGAATTTTAGGTTTAGTTTTTAGTTACGAAATTTATTTAATTAAAAGATAATTAATAACAAGGATGGAAATTAAACTAATTAAAGAAAATGATAAAGGAAAGACATATCAAACCGATGATTTTAAGATTTTATATAGATATAAAGATAAAATAGCAGGTGACAATTCTGAAAATGTTGAAGAGTTAATCTATTTTATTGCTGGTTCTGCTGAAATCACATTAAAAAATAAAACTTGGATTGTTACTTCCCCTGCAAAAGTAGAGTTCCCAGCTAAGACTTATCATAAAATTAAAGCTTTAACAAATATAAACTTTATACTTTTTGAAAAATAGTGTTTTAAAATACTTGTTAATTTAAAGAAAGATCATACTAATACTAACTCATTTTTATTTTTTTAGGTTATTTAGTACAGATTTGTTTTTATAATAAAACAATCTTGCTTATATTCTTGATGAGAAATTTAATTTCAATCAAGGACCTTCTTAGAGATGATATTGAATTATTGATTAAAAAATCTCTAAGTATGAAAAATAAAGGAATCAAACAAAGTGAAAAACAGATTAAAATTGCCTCCCTATTTTTCGAGAATTCTACAAGAACAAGAGTAAGTTTTGAAACTGCAGCTCAAAATTTAGGACATTACATTAATGGTTTTTCCGGAATTGAAGGTACTTCAGTAAAGAAAGGTGAACCTTTAATTGATACATTAAAAATGTTTGAGGGATATGGTTATCAATTAATCCACATGCGTCATAACCTAGAAGGATCATCAAGGTATGCGTCCGATAATTGTCAATGCAACATTGTTAATGGTGGTGATGGATCAAATAGTCATCCAACTCAAACACTAATTGATTTAATGACGATTAAAGAAAAAAAAGGAAAATTAGAAAACATTAAAATAGCATTAATTGGTGATCTGAAGTACGGGAGAACAGTTCACTCCTTACTTCAAGCGATGGAATGTTTTAATAGTAAAATTTTCTTAGTATCACCAGAAAGTTTAGCAATGTCAGAATGGCGAAAAAAAGATTACTCATCCAAAACAGGAAATGAACTAATAATTTCTAATAATTTAAATGAAGTTATAAAAGAGTTAGATGTATTATATGTCACCAGAATTCAAAGAGAAAGGTTCCCAGAAGGATTAGAGGGAGATATTGAATACAAAAAAGTTAGTGGAAGTTATAATATTAATCCAGAACTGTTACAACAAGCTAAAAATGATCTTCTAATTTTACACCCTTTACCAAGATATAAATTTAATATGGAAATTAGTATGGACATAAATCAACTAGACCAATGTGGATATTATGATCAAGCAACTAATGGGAGATTTATGCGAGCAGCAATTATTGAATGTCTACTTAATAAAAAATTAAATGGAAAAACAAGAGAACCTAATAACAATCCTCAACTTTGGCAAAGTTTATCAATTAAGCATGGGACAAAAAAAGGCGAAAGGATGATTTATCGGTTAGATAATGGTACCTTAATAGACCATATTGAACATAACCGGGGAGATTTAGTAAGATCATTACTAGGGATTAATTCTCAAGAAGGTCCAATCTTAGTTGCGAGCGGTATTAGAAGTAAAACATATGGAAGAAAAGATGTTCTTGCAATACATAATGTATCATTAAGTCCTGAACAATCATATATGTTAGGCTTAATTTCTGACCAAGCCACAGTAAACATTATTCAAACACAGAAAGTAGTTCGTAAAGGTAAAGTTGGTCTTCCAGATGTAATTGACAATTTAGTTCAATGTCAAAATATGAGATGCATTTCAAGGCCAGAACATTATGAGTTTGCCACAAACAAATTTTATGTTGAGAGTAGAGAACCATTAAAGATAAGGTGCCATTACTGTGAACACCCCATGGAAAGATCAGAAATAACTAAAGCTTTGATGGGTTGAATTGGAAATATTCAAAAAAAAATGGAACAATTTATTTTATTAATTCCTTAAACTTTTCTGATTCAAATAAGCGTTCATGCATTTTCTTAAAAGCATTTATTTTTGTTCTATAATTTATTTTATCAGAAAATATTTTTTGTAGCTGTTTATAGAATTTTGGATCTTTCTCTTTAATATATGGAAAAGCCTGTTGAGGCCTTAATTCAAACTCTTGTCTGATACCAAACCACCAGTCAATTATATTTTCTGAATAATGCCAGGAAATTCTTAAGAACAATTCTGCAAAATTTTTATCCTTTAAATTGTCTTCAAATTTTTTCATATACCTTTGAGATTTGTATACCCTACCCTGTGCATAATATTTTGTCCACTTTTTAGGTCCTTTTTGATATATATCTAAAGCTTTCTTTCTTAATTTCTTACCAAATTCAGAATTAGTATCAAGTAGAACATTAGAATTTCTTAAATCTCTCCACAATTTAGGCGGAAAACTATTAATTTTCATTGAATTTTTGTAAACATCCAAATCTTCATGTTTAATAGTTTCTGGAAGTGAATTATAAAATTGATTAGGAGTTTCTTTTAGCAATTTTTTATCAGTAAACAAATAAATATCCCAGTCACTATTTGGTTTATAATCACCAACTGCCCTTGAACCAACAACAATAAGAACTTTAGCTTTATATCTATCTTTTAAAAATTCAACAATTAAATTAAGCTTTTCATCTTTTTTAACCATAATGTATCTTGAAAGAACAAATAGTTTAATAATCTTTTTCTTTATTAATCACTTACCAAAAAACCTTAACAAACCATCCTTAAACTTGTTTTTATTAATTTTTATCTTTTGGTGATTTACTTTCAACAGTTCCTTCTTCCTAACTAAACCTCGTTTGATTTTATAACTTCTAATTTGAAGATTAATTTGTTTTTCAATATCATCTTGATTAGGATAAAGTTTTTCTGCATCTTTAAACTGTTTTGAATGATAACTGTTTCTAGAACCATTATGTTTAAACTTCAAATGTTTATGTAACAGTTCATGGTACATTAGATAATCTAACATTGCAGGATTGGTTTCTTCAATCCCTTGAAAAATTTTTGATACAGTAACAGTATCATTATGGTAATTATAAGAAGCTAATCTTCTTGTAGAATCTCTCCCCCACACCAGATTTGGTTTATCTATCAAGTTAGCAAAAAATCGTTCATTTACCCTATAAAAAGATTCTTCAAGTTTAGGATCAATTTTTTCTGCTTCACTAAATTCATGAATTCTTTTAACGAAATTATTGTATAGGTTAATATTTAGTTTAGAATAATCTTTTTCATATTTTTTAGGTTTAAATACTTTCAAAAGAAGGGTTTGAATTAAACCAATTTTAATTTCATCATCAATATTTTTCCATTTAAGGTTATACTTGATTTTAATATTTTTTTTTCCAAAACCATTATCATACTTAATATTGGCATTAAAATCAGAAAGTTGTAAACTATAATGTTCTTCAAAATGATAATCAAATGTCCTATTTGGATATATCCTTCTAAAAGATTCTTCTATAAGGTTCATTTTCTTAGAATTATCCTATTGGAAACCTTAGTATTGCCGCAAATCCACCCATGTTCTTTAATTGAACACCCTCACGAGTTTCAGTGGAAATAATCTTTACTTCAGTTCCACCAACCTGGGCAAGTTCTTCAAAATGTAAAATTTTATCTTCACCAAGATCCTCAGATAAAAGCAAAATATTTACTGCACTCATTCCCAAAGCTCTAGTAACTTCAACTTCACCATACGACACTTTAGTATGGTCATCTAACATTTGTTTTAAGAAATCTTGTACAGCTTCCTTTTCTTTTGTAACTTCTTCTTCAGCTAGTAAATCACTTGATTTTTCTAATAATTCTTGCAAACCAAAATCACCAGTATAGGACAAATCTTTAGTACCAATAATTTTTTTCTTAATATCACCAGTGATGTAATCTTTTCCTAAAAAACTTCCCACAGTAGTGCCTGGTCCACCAATAATAATACCTTTCAAATTTGTACCAATTGGAAGAAAATTTTCTTTCATATACTCAGCAATTTTTTTGAAATGATCTTTGTATGCCCCTTCCCTAATACGTGCGAAACGTTGTGAAGATTGACCCCCAGCACGTGTTTTTCCAGGAACTTCAGAATGAGTCTTTTGTAAAGGTACAATTGTTTTACCTTTTAATAATGCAATTACTGCATCCCTCCTGTCAAGAACAACTAAACCATATACTTCATGGTCAATTAACATTTCTTCCAAGATATCGGTAACAAAATTTTTATCACACCTATAAATTCTGATATTTAATGGAATTGGTGGTTCCATACTCCAAGCACGAATATCTTGCTTACCTTCTACCGATGCAACATTACCAGCAAATACTGCCAAACCATGTTCAGGAGTTTTTGGAAAATTACGTAAATGTTGAATCATTTTTTCTAAAGATGCTTGAACATTCTTACGAGTTGATGCAGATTTAATGTTAGAAGCTGTACCTTGTTCTTCAGAAAGATGTTTAATGATTTTAGTGATCTCATATCCAGCAGGAATATAAACTGTTACAAACTCAGTATGTAAAGCCTTATGAGACTTCAAATCCTTCATAAACTTTTTCAAATGTAACTTATCTTTGCTGGTTAATGCCATGGTATATTTAAACACGAGGTTAATTTATAAATGTTGTTGAAAAATAATTTTAAGATGAAATAATTATAATGTAAGATAAGAAGCTAAAATAATTTAATTAAACTAACATACTAACTCCTTTCACCAACTCCTTTTGAACAATTTTTTTAGAACTATCAACCACAATATGCTTTACACCCAACTCAACTATTGCATCAAAACATTCGTCAAAGATTTCACATTGTAAATTTTCTTCAATTTTTTTCTTACCATACTTTCTTCCTTCAAGCCTTTCCCTTAGCTTTTTAAGATTAGAACATTTCATAACAATTGCTAAATCAATTATTTTTTTTGGTAAAAGGTGGGAGATATGAGTATCAAATACAAATATTTTAAGAGGATTATTTTTCAAGATTTCATCAATAACTTTCCTTAAAATTTTGATGTTAAGATCATAACATTTACTACTACGATCATACCCTAAAGAAAGTTTTTTATTTTGTTTCAACAGGTCATGCCAATCAATCTGTTCATATCCCAATCTATCACACAACAATTTTGCAACAGTGGTTTTACCAGTACCGGGAGTACCAGTAATAATTATTAATTTTGCTCTTTTCACTTTTTACTTCTACTTTTTCTTCCTTCTAGAAAATATTTTTATAAATGCAGGTGGCTTTTTAATTTTGATAGTATAATACTCTTCATCATGTAATTCTAATTTTTTCTTGTGAGGTTTATAATCACCTCTTTCAATTGCTTTTTTACGTGCTTCTGCTCTTTCTTTCATATGTTGCTCTTTTTGTCTTTCTTTCTTATGTTTAGTGTACATAATTCTTTCCATAATTCTTTTTCTCACAATTGAATCTATAACCATAATTAACAAGAATAAAAATAAGCCATAGAAAAATAAGATTAAAAAGTCTTCCCAAACTGAAAAAAGAGTACCTTGAAATATGAACATTTCTCTAATTATATTTTGAGTAAGAACAAAAGGGTTTAACTTAGTAATTTCTCTTAACCCTTCAGACATACCCTCCACTGGCAAAATAACTCCTGATACAAATAAGAAGAAACTACCTGTCGAGATTGAAGCTAAAATTCCTGTTTCCTCTGAACTAAATGCATATCCGATAACCATACCTATTAAGCTAAACACAGTTGCAGCAAAAACAAGAGCAAGGAAAATAAAAGGGAATGTAGAAATAGACTCTGGCATAAATAATAAAGCAATAACAAGAATGACAATTAATTGAGCAATAATAATAACTAAATTAGTTAACACAGTAGCTAATACAAAAGTAACCTTTTTTACAGGAATCAAATAATTTCTCACATAAGCTTGATTACCTTTCTCAATCATTACTAAAGTACAACCTAACATGATAGAAAGGAACATCACTATTAATGTTAAAAGAATTGGGAACATATAATCTAAATGACTATCACCAGAATTTACTGTTTCAATATTTGTTGTAATCGGACTTGAAACTACAGATGCATCTGAAACAGCTAAACTTTCCAAATTTGTTTGGATAGTAGTTAATGATTCGGACAGATCAGATAAAGAACCACTTAATTCAGATAATGAAGTTGTTAATCCTGTTACTGTTGAAGTTGTTGAATTTACAGAAGAAGCTGCTTCGACAACTTTAGAGTTAGCTTCTTCAAGTTCACCTATAAGCAAAGTCACCATATATTCAACTTGACCATAACTGTAAGTCCCATTACCAGATATTAAACTTGATACTTCATCCAAATCAGAATTAATATCACTTAAATAATCCTCAACATCACTTATATAAGAACCAGTTAAATTAGAATCCTCCAATGCTTCTTGAGCACTTTCAACATTACTTTCCGCTGATAAAATCCTAGAATTAGTATACATCCTAAATTCATCTAATAAGTTTTGGTCAATAGAATATTCTAAACTACCCAAATCAATAGTCCCAAGATTCGAACTAATTGTTTCTGAACTAGTTTTATATTCATCGTTAGAAGTTTTTAAAGATTGTAAGTTACTTACTTCGTTAGATAAAGAAGTTTGTGCAGAATAAATTTTAGTAAATAAATCACTAACTAAAGATTCAGAAAGTTCTTGAGTTTGCAAATCAAGTTCTTCAAAAAGAACTTCTTGAACAGCCCAAACAATATTAATTTTACTTTCATCAAGATAAAACGTAACTTCGGTGGCAGTATTCTCCGATATTTCAAAATTTAAAGGTAAAGATACACAAGCATGAATATTTTCTGATTGAACATCTTCGATACAATTATCAACATCAAAATAACTTACTGTACTATACCCTCGACTTTCTAAAGAATCAATTAAGGACATACTAACATCTGAATTTGCTATAGTATGGATCCCAATTGTTAAACCATAAGTTTGTGAAGTACTATAAGATAATCCAATTAAAAGGATCATAAGTAAAGGTGCAAAGATTACAATTAAAGCAGAACTTTTAGACCTAACTAAAATTTTTAAATTCTTTTTTATCAATAAAGGTAAATATTTCATCTTTCACATTCTCATGAATATCATTCATGACTCTTTTTTTAAGTTTTTATTTTGATTAATTAATTTTTATTTTGTAATAATTTCCTATGATTTACTTTTTATGAATTAATTACATGAATTTTAAGGTTTTAATATTTCTCCCCCATCTTTAGTTATTGTTTCAAAAATTGTTTTTAATGAAGGTTGAGAGATCTCCATCTGGTTAAGAGTTAAACCATGTCTATCAATAAAAGAGGTAATAGCATTAACTGTTTGATTAAAATTATCTGATTCTAATAATATGTGGGTCCTACAATCAATTATTTTTTTAATTGGTAAACGTTTAGCATATTCTAAAAATAAGTCGTGATATTTCCCAGTCTTTAAACTGATTAAACTGTTTTGATGTAAGAAAGGTTTCCTTATTTCATCAATTTTCCCCTCATAATAAAATTTTCCTTCATTAACAATAGCAATCTTATTACAGATAAGCTCCATATTGTCTAAATCGTGAGATGCAATAATTACAGTAACACCCTGTTTATTAACTTCTTTAATTAGTTCAAGAATTTGATGTCTCAGTCCTGGATCAAGATCAGTTATTGGTTCATCCAATACTAATAATTTTGGTTTATGTATTAAACTACAAGCTAAATCTAACCTACGTTGCATACCACCAGATAACTCTTCAGCTAAGAAATTTTTATATTCTAATAAACCCATAAAATCAAGAATGTTTTTAGCATTGTCAACCAATATGTTATCTCTGATCCCATAAGATCTTCCAAAATGTAAAACGTTTTCTTTAACTGTAAGTTTAGGATAGAAAGATAAATGTTGAGGGGTGAAACCAATCTTTTTTCTAATTTTCATATGATGTTTCTTTAGGTTTAGGCACTGCCCGGTTGGAGAATAAAATAAAACTTGCCCTTCATCAGGTTCAGAAAAACCCACAATCAAGTTTAATAAAGTTGACTTTCCAGAACCGGATTTACCTATAATACCAAATATATCGCCTTCTTCTACCACCATATTAACATTAGATAGGATTAGACGAGACCCAAATTCCTTAGTCACCCCTTTTAATCTTAACAGTTCCACACTTTATTATTAATATATTTTTGTTTATAAAACTTTTCACTGAGTTAAGTCAATAACAAAGATTGTGAGAAAAAAAATAACAAAACTATAATTAAAATAATAATTAAAATTCATAAAAAATAGATGATAAATCTAAGAAAAAATTAGATTATATCTTCTTCAGAAACAACAATGAAATCACCAGTTGCAATTACAGCTGAAAATGGAATTAATTGTTGTTCATCTTTATTTTTCTCAAGTTCCATCTTATCAGTATAAGTTGTTGGATTTTTAAGAACGATATGTATTAATTCACCTGAACCAACTTCAAACACTAAATCGCCAACCTCTCCAAATTTCTTACCTGATTTAGATACAATTGTCTTACCAAGCAATTCCTTAGAATAATTCTTTTCTTTTTCCATCATAATAAACCCCTCATTTAAATTTGATATTTTCTTATCAAATATTAGAAATAGCTTATATAAACTTTTTGGTGGCCTAAAATAAAAATCCCAATCTCTCTTCTCAAGATTAATTAATCAAAAAAACTAAAAACACCTTAAAAAAGCAAAAATTTAATAACATTTACCTTAATTCACACTATTAATGGCAAAAACAACTAAACAAGTCGATGATGCTTCTAAATATGAAAAGATTGGTTTCCATAAAGGAAGTTTAGCAACACTCTCTAAAGAAAGAGAAGAAATGATGAGAATTTTGCAAATTGTTGAACAATTAATGCAAATGCACATCAAAGAACTTAAAGACCTCGGAGTGGATTTAGCAGCAGAAGCAAAACAAGTTCAAACTGCTAAGAAAATGAAAGGTAAAAAACCAATTGAAGAAATTCTTTAAATTATTATTTTATTTTTTAATATTTATTCTTCTTCTGATTTTCTTAAAGAATAACAACTGCCACGATAACCAGCAACCAAATCACCACATTGAGCTAATTCCACAGTAATACTATCTGTATCATCTTCTAAATCTGAAGATTGTTGCACAGGATTAACAACATAAGAGAGAGGTTCTTGAATTCTACTCTTGTAATCAAATCCATCAAATAATTCTTCTTTTGGAGTTTTGTTATCTGTGATTTTACCTCGAATTACAAGTTCAGAGAGATCATCTTTATTACTTTCACGATATGCCATATATTCATCACCAATTAAAATAAAAAATTAAGAAAAAAGAAAAAATCATTTCTTACTGACTAATAAAGCAAGTAAAAAAATTAATATTGCCGCTACAATAACAATCAAAGAGATTAATAAAGCAGTGTATCTTGCATTATCCCAAGATGATTCTTCCACAGTTGATGTTGCACCAGTTGTTGCTTCACCAGATGGACTGAAGGTAGTTACTACAACATCTTCATCCCCACCATTATCATCACTACTGGAATCATCACTACTAGAACTAGTAGTACTTGTCGAAGAACTACTTGAACTAGATTCTGTTGCAGATTCACCATCAAGATCATTATCACTGTCATCACTAGAATAATCTGTGCCATCATCGATCAAACTTTCAATATCTTCAATTAAATCAGCAATATCTTCTTCTAATGTTTCTAAATCATCTTGAAGGTCAGCTTCTAAATCACTATCAAGATCACCATCATCTTCTGCATCTTCAAGATCATTTTGTAAATCATCTAAATCGTCATCAAGACTTTGTACATCATCTAAAAGATCTTCTAAATCATTAACAATGTCTTCAATTTCATCTTCATCTTCATCATCTTCTGCATCTTCATAATCTGATTCAAAGTCATCATAATCATTTTCGAAATCATCATATGCTTCTTGAAGATCAATTACGTCTTGTTCATAATCAGAATAACCAACTGTAATTGTAAATGAAGTTGTTGAACTATCACCATTAGCATCACTAAATGTTAAAGAAACAGTGTGCACACCAGCATCATCTTCAGTTGGAATCCAAGTGATAGTATAAGTCCCACTTGATTCAACCATATTTGTACTTAAATCTAAACTTGTCGAATCATCACAATCCCCAGAACTAGAATCACTACAAGTAACTGAATAAGAGTCTAAAGTAATAGCATCACTTTCAGGATCAGACACAGTAAAAGACATTGTAAAATCTTCTAGTTCAGTTGATGTTTGATCACTTACACTAACAACCGGAGCGTCATTAATGTTAGCTACAGTAAAAGTAACTGTTTCTGTATCAGTATTATGTCCATCACTAACAGTAATTGTAAAGGTTTGAATACCAACATCATCATTAGTTGGAGTCCAAGATAAAGTTGCAGTATTGTCAGTATTATCAATAAAATTAACACTAGTATCAAAAGTACTTGCAGAACCATAAGTTAAACTTGTAGAATCTTGAGTAATGCTAAAAGTTAATGAATCACCATCATCATCTGTTGCACTAATACTTAATTCAACAGTAGAATCTTCATTTACTTCTTGATTACTAATACTACTTAATACAGGGGCATTAGAACTTACAGTTGCCTCTACAATAACATTAAAAGTTTCACTTGTACTATCAGTACCATCGCTCACAGTTAAAGTTAATTCATGATCACCAACATCATCACTTGAAGGAGTCCAAGTTAAAGTTGCAGTGGTATCACCATTATCAACTAACATAGTAGATAAATCAAGAGAACTACTAGTACTAGTATAACTATTTTCAGTTGCAGAATATGTTAAAGTATCACCATCAATATCAGATGCTGAAAGACTTAAACTTAATTCAGAACTTTCTGAAACTGTTTGATCGCCAATGCTACTTAATTCAGGGACATCATTAACATTACTAACAGTAATTGTAAATGTTTCTGAACTAGTTTCACTAGCACTATCAGTAATTGTTACAGTAATTGTATGGTCACCAACATCATCATTAGTTGGAGTCCAAGTTAAAGTTGCAGTATTATCAGTATTATCAACTAACATAGTAGATAAATCAAGAGAACTACTAGTACTAGTAGAACTATCTTCAGTTGCTGTATAAGAGATTGAATCTCCATCAGAATCTGAAGAACTTAGACTTAATACTAATTCAGTATCTTCACTAGCACTTTGGTCACCAATACTTTCCAAAACAGGTGCAGTAGCAAGAACTAAAGATGCACTAGCTAACAATAAGAAAACTGCAAAAATAATTGCAAATATTTGTCTAGACTTCATTTTGTTTTTTACCTCGTAAACTAATTAGTTTTGTCATATTTTAAGATCTTAATATTTACTACTTTAAAATAGGCTTTGGTTTATAAATCTTTCGTTTTTTGTGCCACTCTGGAGTAACAACGAGCAAGTAAACTTTAATTGAATTAATATGTTAAAACACATAGCAAAAAATTTTGTATTTAAACATACTTTAAGATTTAATTTAAAATAAGAGAAAAATTAGCTCAAAACAGTTTATTAAACTTTATAATGGCCAAACATAGAAAAAAGAAGTAAATTTAACTCAAACAATAACTTCACCACGATGAATTTTTGGCATGAAATTGATCAAAGTACCAAATTTCAATTTTGCACAACCAAATACATCATCTTTATATTTTAGAAGAACTAACTTACTTTCTTTTGATAATTCCGGCTTTTCTAAATCCATCCCTTTAAAATATTCTCTTAATTCAAGTTCTGTCAATTCAAGAACATTAGATAATTCCACATTATTTTCTTTAGCATCTTTGTAAAGTAATTGAGAAGCTTCTAAACTTAACCTAAATTGATCCCACTTCAATTCACCGAGATAGATCCCATACCTATCAATTCTTAATTTTTCCAATTCAATATTAGCAATATTTTTTGTTACAATGTAAATTTTATGTTTATTTTCGTTCTCAAGATAAGCATAATCTTCTTGAAAGGAATGAGAGAATTGTTTTTCTAATAATTGTTTTAACCTTTTTATTTCCTTACTGTTAAGTATTTTTAATTTCTGCATCCTGTATCTGCAAATTAAGGCTTATTATTAAACTTTATTCAAATAAATGAGTCATTACTGCCATAATACCAATGCACCACACCTACAATATTTTACAATTTGATTACACAGAAATCTATTTGAGTCAATTAAATAGATACTTCGCAAACAAAACAAATCTCGGTTCTTTCAAGATTAAATTAACAAATAAAGGGACAGGATTATCCCTAGAATATTTTTTTAAAACTTTCTGAACTTTATCTTGTTTAACCAGATAGAACAGTTTGTTCAAATCATTGTCATTAATTTTATCAAAAATATTCCTTGCTAAAAGATGAACTTTTAATCCTCGCCTCAATTTTCTTAATTGTTTATTATAGCAAAAGTTATTATTAATACTATCAACTAATATATGAGCTGCTTTGAATGAAGGTATAATCCCACCTAAAGTAGTAGCTTTAACTTGAGCAGCAGAATCACCTATTAAATAACATTTTCCTTTTTGAAATTTTTGTTTTGAAGAATAGATTGGAATTATTGCAGATTGAAATTTAATTGACTCCCCTTCAAATTCAAAATTAAAATCCCGACAATATTTTTCAATAAAATTATTAAAATATTTTTTAACATTATTTTTACTTGCAATCCCAACCCTGGCATGAGTTTTAGATTCTGGAACTACCCAACCAAAAAAGTCTGGACAAACATTATTACCAAAATAAGTATAATAACAATTAGGATTAAAATTTCCTTTAATAACTGCTTGAACACCATGATAATATTTTCTATGTTTGGTATTGAAAGAAAATTCTTTTGCTACACTTGATAAAGGACCATCAGCACCGATTACAATATCATAACCAACTTTTTTGATTTCATTATTATTCTTATCTTTGATTAAAAGAGATTCTTCTTTTTTGTCATTAACACTTTTTTTAATAAAATGATGTGAAATAAAAATTTTTGTACCTGCTTCCAGAGCAAGATTTGCTAAATAAGAATCAAATTTAGCCCTATTAACTAAAAATTCTTCTTGAGAAAGTTCCACCTTAACACCAGGAGAATTTAATACAATTTCATTAAATTTATTAACAATAAAAACATTAGAAATATTACTGGGCAGATCATGAAATATTTCAAATTTCTTAAATTCAGAACTTAATAAACCAGTACATTGTATTGGAACCCCAATTTCATTATGTTCTTCATACAATTCAACATCATGCCCAGATTTAGATAATAAATATGACACATAACTCCCTGCAGGTCCAGCTCCAATAACAACTATTTTCATATTATGATTATTTTTTTATCACTAGATTAAAAAGTTTATGAATAATTGAGATTTATTAATTTAAAATCATTAACAACAATGACCACACCTAAAATTTATTTGTTTAGAATGATATATGAATGTAAATTGGGATCCTCCTTAAGGCCATAAAAGAGTAAGTAAAAAGAAAAAAAAGAAAAAAATTTTAGAGGAAGATCACCTCATTAGGTTAGGACAAACTTAATAATAAGTTTGTTCTTCCTCTTCGTCGTCTTTCCTTAATCTACTGAAACCAACAATTAATCCAATGATTACTAATAATACTACTAGTACAATCAAAGCAATTTCAAGTCCGTTTCTTAGACTAAAGTCGTTACTATCTACGTTTTCGCTAGCTACTACATCAGCAGTTAAACCGATAGTTTCTAAAGTTTCACCTTCGTTCTCAAGAACTAAGCTAACAGTATAACTACCCGCAGCTGCATTATCAGCAACATTAACGTAAGCATAAACAACGTCAGATTCACCTTCACCTAAAACAACTAAACTGTCAGATAAGCTAGTAGTAGCCCAATCGCCAGTTTGTAGTTCTAAAGTGTAAGTTTCTGAGTTACTACCTTCGTTACTTAAAGCGATAGCGTAAACAGCTTGTTGACCCGCGTTAACAGATTGAGATTCTGGACCTACTGCAACGATTAACTTTTCAGAATCGCTATCACAGTAACCACCATCAACAACAGTTAAAGCATAAGAGTTTGTAACTGATTCATCATGGTCGTATTCAACAGTAACATCAACAGTGTATTCACCAGCTTCTGCACAATCAGGGATGCTTAAAAACATTTCTTCAGTTGTTTCATAAGCAACATGTTCTGCATCGCCATCGATTTCAACAAAGTCAATATAATCAGTTGCACTAACGCCTAAATCATCAATTGCGATAGTAACTTTAACATCTTCTTCTTCAGTTCCACCATAGTTTTCAACTTGAACAGTAGTCAATAAAGATCTACCTGAGCTTACTTCACTACCAGGGGAAAATACTACATCAGAGATGTCCATACCGTGTCTAACAGGATCAATAATTAATTTAGTGTAAACAGTAATATCATTACCAGTTCTATCAGTAACTCTAACTGTTAACCAATATTCATCCTTGTCCATTTCTGCTGGAAGTTCTAATTCTAATTCAACATATTTATTAGTACTTTCTTCCATATCGAAAAGGTCAGATTCAGCTTCTAAGTCACCATATTCATAACCATGAATTTCAACTTCAACTTCAACATCTTCAACATTTTCACCAGCTTCTAAGCCAATTTTAAGTTCAAGAATGTCACCTTCGTCAACAGTTAAACTGTTCTCAGGAATGTTGTCAGCGTCAATATCTTCTTGATCGAAGATTTCAACTTCATCGCCATTTAATTTTACTACATCAATGCTAATTGATTCACTTGCAGTTGTATCATCTGCAATCACCACTGCACTTAATAATAAACTAAAAACAGCCAATAAAGCTACTATATTTAGTAATTTTTTCATTTTTTTGTCTTCCTCCAAAATATCTTCTTATTTATATTTTGAGCGTCATGTTAATTTTTGAGCTTGTTTTTCCTCAAAAGTAATGACAACTATATAAAGTTTTTGGTTTTGTTAGTCTTTTCAAGTAGTTAATACTCTTGAATTTGTGTTTAGGTCTTTTGATTATATAAATTAAAAAAAATATAAAATTAGACCAATCTTAATGTTCGGTGAGTAACATGACTAAAGTCGTCGTTACTTACTGTAATTCTAATATCATAAATTCCTTCGTTTGCACTTTCAGGAATTTCCATTGTAATTACTTCACTTAATTGATCATTAGAGTCTATGTCAAAGTTCCCACTGGAATACTTAATACCTAATTCATAAACTACTATACTGATCTCTAAATCTTCTAAGTCTTTCTCACCATCGTTGTTCAAGCCAACTGATAACCGAACTTCGTCACCAGCACTTGCAACTTCGTCATCAAACATAACGTTACTATATTTCAAGTTTGAACTTAATTCTGTTACAAAGATAGTATAACTTTGAGTGGATGTGTAAACACCATCGCTAGCATAGATTGTAACATCAAAGTTACCTCTCCATTCAGGAGTCCAACTAACCATACCATCTTCATCCATTTCCATACCATCTGGTCCATCAAACCATAAAGTTATTTCTTCTCCTTCAGGATCATCAACAACAATTTGGTAAAGATATTCATCATCTACGTAAGCAGTTGTATCTGGTTCTGACATGAAAATAGGTGCACTGTTTACATCATAAACTGTAATAGTAAAACTATCTTGAGTTGAAAGACCAGTATCATCTTCTGCGATTAATTCAAATGAATGATCATCCCCACTTTCACTTCCTTGGTAATAATCAATTTCCCAAGTAAATGTCCAGGTACCATCACTATTATCAGACAATTCAACATCATAATATTCTTCAGCAAATACAATACTGAACTCATCATCATCAGGATCGGCTGCTTCAAAAGTATATTCTAAAGTTGTACCTTCGTAAGCTACTTGATCTTCTAATGACATATCAGGTGCCTGGTTAACATTATTAACAGTAATTACAACAACATCTGAAACCTCTTCTTGGCCATCGCTTACAATAAAAGTTACTTCATAATCACCTGCATCATAATAATCTGTTTGCCAAGTGAAAGTTGCTGTAGTTGCACTTTCTTCATAAACTAAACTTGCCCCTTCAGGTAAATCTTCTGCAGTGAAACTTAATTCATCACCATCACCATCAGTTGCTTCAATAGTAAATGATAGTTCTTCACCTTCATCAATTTCTTGATCACCAGGCACAGTTAATTCAGGTGCTTGATTAGTTTCAGTAACTTCAATTTCAATAGTCATAGTATCTTCTAAATTAGGACTACCGCTGTCAGTTACAGTAAAAGTAACATAATAAGGACTGTCTTCTGCATCATCATAATCTGTTTGCCATTCAAAATCAGCAGTACCATCGCCATTATCAATCAATGCTGCAGCACCAGGCAAATCAGTCCCAGTAATAGTTAATGTATCACTATCAACATCAGATGCTGAAACAGTAAAAGTTAATTCGTTACCTTCTGAAACTGACTGATCTTCTAAACTATCAAATTCAGGAGCCCTATTAGTATTAGTAATGGTAATTTCCCAATCTTGTGTTACTTCAGTACCAGTCCAAGTGTCAACATAATCTAAAACAGAGATTTCTACTTCGATTACATCGCCATCTGTGTAAGTGTCATAATCAGGAGTCCAACTAAGAGTTGTATCATCTAAACTCATGTCACTAGGCCCAGTTACTAAACCGTATTGTAATAAATCTTCATCATCTGAATCACTAGCTACAATTTCGTAAGTGTATTCTACGCCTTCAGTTGCAGCAGTAGTTGGAGTTGATTCAATTACAGATTCTAAATTTACATCATTTACAGTAACAGTAAAAGTTTCTTCAACAGTTGCACTGTCATCAGTTACTTGTAAAGTTATATCAAAATCCCTTTCAGTGTCAGGATGTGTTACAAAAGTGTAAGTTGGTTGTAACATAATTGTTGCAGTACCATCACTATTATCTGTGATTAATACCGCTTCACCACTAAGTTCAACCAGATCTTCTGAAACACCAGATTCTAATAAAACAGTAAATGTTAAAGCATCACCATTAGGATCTTCAACACCAATATCAAAACTTAATAATTCTCCTTCGTCAACTTCTTGATCATCAATATAATCTAATACTGGAGTATCACAAGCATCACCATAACCATCACCATCAGTGTCAATACCAATAACTGTGATATCTAATTCTACAGTTTCAGTATCACCAGAGTCAGTTGTTACAGTTGCTTCCACAGTGTATGATCCTGCACCATTAGTGAAAAAAGTTGCATCCACAGTCATGTAATCGTTGATCATTGTACCAGTAGAATTACCATCAGTAACTAAAGTGTCAACTAAAACACCACCATCATTAAGTTCAACTTCTAAGTCAAAACCCTCAGAAGACCATGCAACATATTCAAAACTTACTTCACCATCACAATAGTCAATTTCTTGTGCGTCAGTACTAGCATCATCCCAAATACCATCACCATCAGCATCAACTAACCAGTATAATAATAGTCCAATTGAAGATGAATCACTGCTTGTGGAGTCAAGGTCGTTTACTCTAACAATCCATTGATCATATACAATGTTACCATCTTCATCAGTTCCTTTAATTATAAAGTCCCAGTCATCTTCCGGTAAACCACTACTTTCAGGAGCAGTACCAGTAACTGTTGCAGTAGTAATACAAGTACTCGCATCATAACTTTCGCTACTTAAAGATGCCCAACTTGGAAATAAATATTCTTCCAAAGTAACTTCGTCACAATCTGCATCGTAAACTTCCACTTCATATTCATAAGTATCATGTTCATCAACATCAGTAGGTGGGGTACTGACAAATTCTGGAACATTGTTAATAATTTCATTAACAGCTAAGTACAATATGATTTCATCATTAACACTACCACTAACGATAGTTGCTACGATAGTATAATCACCGCTTAATGAGTTTGTATTCATATCAAGTACATTATCTGCAACATCCGTATAAGATGTTAAAGCAGTTGTACCACTTAATACACCACTAGATACATCTGCACCAGTTGAATCATAAATAGTTACGTCTAAATCATAATCATCGCTTGCCCAAGAGATATATTCAACTTGTAAATTATCGCCTTGTGAAACTTCTAAGCTAGTATCAGTTGGACTGTCGACCCAGAAAAATAATAATCCAGTATCGTCTGCACTAACCATTGCTGGTGTAAGTACAGATAGTACCAACAGTGCCACTAACATAAAAGCACTTGTTTTTTTATTTTTTAATTTCATTATTGTGAACCTCCACGAGTTCTTTTTTCCCATCAATTATTGTGAAATTTTTATTTTTTGATTTTGTGTTATTGTATTATGTTTAGTTAAAATATAATAAAAATTAAAATTTAACTCCAGCTTCTAAATTACCACCAAAACCTGTACCTTCATCAGACCCACCATTAAGTGATTTTACACCAACAATATAACCGTTAGCTCCGATGTATAAATGACTCCCAAAACCTAATTCAGCGCCAACACCTAAGTAAGGTTGTAATGCCACAGGATTTGAGTTATCAGTAACAGGATCATGAGTTACAGAATCTCCATCAACCCATTCTTGGTTAACATAGAAATCTTTTGTTTCTTCCCATTTCTCAGTATTACTTGAACCATCGTTAATTAACAAATTTAATCCGCCAACAAGGCCAGCACTTAAATTTGTAGAGTTGTTTAACCTTACATCTACAAAATCAAATCTGCCCGAAATTCCAGCTTGCCAATTTCCTTGTTCATTAATAGTTTCATAAGTCCTAGTATCAGTTTCTAATAAATAGCCAACACCACTTGCAGTATCAGTTTGAGTTTCAGAAACTTCTGATTCTAAACTATTTCGATCTTCAGAGTTTCTTACTTTACCAACATTTACATTAAGTTCTAAAGGACCCATATCATAACCAACAGTTACTCCACCACCTAACCACGCGCCACCTTCTTGACCCATAGCAGTTGCATAAGCGCCAACAGAAAGTTTACTTTCTTCATAAGCAGGAACTTCTCTTGGTTTTTTTACACCATCTTGTGCTTCAGGAACAGCTGCATGAGTTGGAACAGGAAAACTTGCGTCAGCATAACCAGCAGGGGTAGAATTATCAGTAGGAATTTTTGCAGCTTGTAAATCAGCTTCTAAAGAAGAAACTTGACCTTCCAATTCACCTAATCTTCCTTGAACACCACTTACATCATAACATAAGTTAGTTGCAGTATGGCACCCTAAACCATCATAATCAGAATGTTTTAAACCAGTTGTTAAACCTAAACCTTCTGCAACGCTTGGTTCTAAACAAGTGTAATTAGTAAAATTACCATTAAAATCTTCACCCATTGCAGGAGTTCCACAAGCAGGTTTTACAGTTACAGTTCTAGTTTGAACCTGAGTCATAACTCCACCATCATTAACTTGGTATAAACCAGGGTTAAGTACTTCAGCATCAGGAGTAAGTAATAGTTGTGATGGAACCACAGGAGCAGGTTGTGCAGGCTGTGCCACCGGTTGTTCGTCAGCAGGTTGAGCTTCATCTTGTCCAGATTTTTTCAAACCAGCATAAGCAGGTGAGGTCATTAAACCAACTGCTAAAGGTAATGCGTATTTTGATATATTCATTTTATTTTTTCCTCCAATTAAAAATTATTCAATTTTCCAGCCACTTTGATAGCCAGAATCTACTTCCCAAGTATTAAGGGTATTATCTTCAAAACCAATTTCTGATAAAAGTCCTAAAACTTTTGTGTTATCATTTTCATTTAATGGTTTGTAATCTGCAATCAAAGTATCAATTACTTCTTGCCCATTATTTGCTTCAAGTGCACCACCGTGATGTAATGTGTATTCATTCAAAACAGAAGTAACTCCTTCAACTGAATCTGTTTTTCTTAACAAATTTCTGTAAGTTAAAGTTTGTAATGCTTCGTACTCTGCAGAGATTATATTTGCTTGTTCTAGTTTAACATTAGCGTCTTCAAGAACTTGTGCAGAAACACCATCATTACTATTTACATTATAAGCAACTAAACCAAGAACTGCCATCCCAGCAAGACCTAATCCACCATACAAATTCCTTGCACTTTTAGTTGCATCTTCTGTTGCATTTTGAACTGCCAGACTTTTTTCTTTATCAGATTCATTTTGTTTAGTTGATAAATAACCAAATTCAATTTCTTTAAACAGTTTTAGCCCATTATTTCCAGATTCATCATCTGATTCTAGCATTAAAGTAAAATAAGACTTAAGTTGAGGAATCACTATTTTTGCAATTTCAACATCAGTATATTTTCTAACTATACCCTCTTCAGTGTTATCAGAATTTTTAGGAACATTTAAGATTCTTAATTTATCTGTTTCATCGTGGAATATCCTTTGTACACCCGTTAGGTATTGGTCTATAATTTCAGGCACGTTAGTTAAAAGATGTAACTTATTAAATGCACCAGCATGATATAAATTAATTGCTAAACGTTTGTCGTCCATAGCAGATTCATCTTCTTTTCCTTCTGCATTAACTAACCTATCTAGCCTACCAACATAACTTGCAACAGAATGCCCTTGAAATGGGTTAATTAATTCTGCAAATTCAGGGATGTTTGGATGTTGAGTTAATTCATCCCCTTTTTTTATTAATGTGAAATTACCACTAGAATTAAAATTATTTTTTTCTAAATTTTCTAAACCTTCTACAAGAGATTCAAGAACAGTTGGTGCTACTGTTTCATCAGCTGATACGTCTTGCACCGTTACGTTAACTTTTTGTTTATCTGACATGTTTAATATTCCTCCTCAATTAGACCGCGATTTATTTTTAATTATACTTAGGTTAGATATAATACTACTCCAAAGTAGCCACCAGTATTTAAATCTTTTGGAAAATTGCTAATATAGAGTAGTGACAAAAAGGGGATTTGCATAGACACTATTTACTATATATAACAATTTCTTGCAAATTTAAATCTGCTTAAACCTATTAACACCTACACCCCAAATACTTTCCACAACACCCACCAGTTATAATAATTTCTAGAATTTAGTCAATATGTTACAGATTAATCATTATAGGATATTAAATTATTATAATTAATAAATCTAACTAAGAATCTCAAAAATATGTTGAAATAAGTGTATTGCGTGTTACAACATACGAATAAATAATTCAATGGATAGTTAAGTTGTTACAATGAAAACTAAATATGTTATTGGACTTGTGGGCTTAACTGCCTTAGGCGCGGCAGGAATTGCTTATGCAACTCCTAAAGCTAAAAATATGCTTGGGAATTTTAATCAAACTATCGATTCTGTTGTTCTCGAGCAAGATGTGACTGATTATTTAACTCCAATAGGAGAGAGGTTATCAGTCCTTGAAGATAGTTTTGGTGAATTGTATGATGGAATATCATCTAATCAAGATTTAATTGAAGAAAATGCTAATGGTTACATGACAATGTCAGAAAACAATACAATATTAGCAGACAGATTAGACAAGTTAGAACAACAAATTAATTCAGAACAAAAAGTTTACTGTACTGATGCTAAAATACCTTTTGTAGAAACTGAATTTCTATTTTGCTACAAAGAAGAAACTGTTGAACAACCAGAGTTGGAACCAAAAATAGAGGGACCAGTTGTTAATGAAGAATAAAACTATTAAGAAGATTAGAAATTTCAGAACTAAACATTTGACAATTTCTAATTTTATTTGTAGTTATGAGTATTACTGCACAAGTTTATACTCTTCAACAATTAAAGAGACTGATAGTGTTATACAAGGGAATGCTTACCTAACCATGTCTTCGTGATGTGTTGGAAAAAGAGGATGAACTGTCATAAGTCAAACGGGACCGCCCCCTTCCACGCGTGTCTTGGAAGAAGGTCAGGACAGTTTAATCTTCCAAAAAGTTAGGTAAGTTATTTCTTTAAAAAGTCATCAAAAAAAGAAAGAATGAAAAAAATAAAAACAAAATTAATGGAGGATAAATAAAATGGATTTAGTAAAATTATTAATTGGTGGAACTGTAGCTACAGGATTAGGAGTAGGAGGATATTTTTTAGGTAACAAAATGGGTTTTGATCAAGGACATGATCAGGGATATGCTTTAGCTGACCAGATTCCAGTAACAGTAGATGAATGTAAAAATGTTTATACATCTGAAATGGACAAATATAGTTCAATAGAATCTAATAATTTGATTAACTCAGATAACAGCAGTTTAAATCTTTATGTTTGTGAAGAACTAGGCTTGAAAGCTTTTGGAATTGAGAATAAAGCAGAAGGGATACAATCTTTGTTAGGATATAATACCAGCCCATTTGGAGTTAAACAAATATCTGCAACACAAATTATGCCAGAAACTTTCTGTAATGGTAGTTATGAAAAATTACAGATCATCCCAGAGATGGTAACTTACGACGCAGTTGCAGAATTGCCTATGTAATTATTTCTTTTTTCTTTTTATTAAATATTTTTAATTGAGAACAAATAAAAATGGATAAAATCCCCAAGATATTACTTTGTACAATTAGCCCATTAATAGTTGGAACCGTAGCATACTTTTATCACAATAGCAAGCTAGAAAAAGAATTTGAAAAAGGTTATCAAGATGGTTTTAATAGTGGTTATGAGCAAGGTAAAAATGAGGAACCAACACAAAATGAGTGTAATAATTTATATGATCAGCAATTAGAACAATTTTTAGAAAATTGTAAAGACATACCATTTCAAGACAAATTCAATAATCAATTTACTAATCCAAATGAGTTAGATTTATCGTTAATATGTTCTAAAGATGCAGGATTCAAATCATTAGTTTATCAATTTGTTAATGGTGACCAAGGTATGATTTACAGTAGAATAAATTTCTTAGGAGAAAGAGAATACCAGATTGAGAAAGGAAACTTATCTCAACTAATTGAAGATCATGAATATAATAGTTTTGGAATAAAACCAATATTAGTGATAAGCAATTATGAAAATAATGAACCTTAACTTGTTTTTGTAGTTTACTTTACCACTACACCAGTTTAAATCAAAAAGTACATTATAAAATTTTGTGGAAGGATATAAAATAAAAAAACAGAATTAATGGAGGACATTAAAAAAATGGAAGAAGGAGAAGGAATATTGCCAGGAAATGAACCAGGCGCACAAAGTACAAATTATCAAAGTCAAAGTTTAGAACAAACTATTGATCAAAAAGAGATTTATAATGCAGATGAAGAACTAGACAGATTAGATGAAGAATTACATAAAAAAGGAATCAGTTATGAACGTATTGGAGCTGAACAAAGAGATAGGGCAAGTGCAACAACTCAACAAGAATATAATCAACCCATTGTTCAAAACCAAGAAGATCTTAATAAAAATGTTCTAAATACTATTTACAATAAAGCTGCCGAAGAATTAGATGATAAGCAGAAAGAACAACATGAACAATCAATTAAATTTAGACAATTTTTATACACTGCGTTAAGTTATGTTGGAGTAGATATGTATCAAAAAGATATTGAGAAAAAAGCAGATTTTGCAAAAGAACTTACTGATACACAACTAACTGTTATTAATGAGATAGAAACAAGATACTTTGGAAGAAAAAGAACAGGAGTCACAGAAAAAGAAGCAGAACGTATGAGGCAAATTGAAAAAAGATACAAAGCAAATGACACATTAGGCCTTAGTCAATTAAAGTCAGCAGGAGTTGACCCAGAAGGAGGTATTGAAGGTAAAATTAAATATTTAGGAAGAGATATAGAAAAAATAGATCTAAACATAGATACCCAAGAAGGAATTATCTCCCAATTAGATACAATGATTTCTTCAAATGAAACCACATACCAAAAAATTGTACAAAATGTACAAAATGTTGAAAGTTTAATTGGAACAGAACAAGATGAAACTAAAATAAATGAATATCAAAATAAAAAAGGAGAATTTGAACTTAGAGCAATAGTTCTAAATAAAGAAATTGACAACCAAAAAAGAGATAGGGAAGACCTTAAAGATAGACTTGACGAATTATATGACAAACTAGAAGATAAAGAAAACTTTTTAGAAGATTTAGAAGATGAAAGGTTAGAACTGAAAGAAGTTTGGATGGATGAGAAGAGTAACTACCAAGATGTTAGAAGAGCTTACAATTTTCTTCAAAGAAATATTGACAAAATGAATCGTTTCTCTAAAAATAAAGAAATTTTGAACATTGCTGATTTGATTAATGAAACTGAAAGTTTCTATAAATTAGGAGAGCTCTTAGGTGAATATCAAAGTTCAAGTAGAACCCTTAATTCAGGAGTAGGACGAGATAATAGAGATAGAAATGAAAAAAATAGAAAAACAAGAAGACAGAATACCGAAACACGAATTAAAGAAAAAGAAAAATCTTTAGAGATGGGTCGAAGAGAGAAAAGATTAAAAAGAAGAAGAAGAAGAAGAAGTGGAAGTGACTTCTTACAACCAACAACATAATTTTTATTTTTTTATTTTAAATTAACTAAAAAAGGTATTTACAAATGGGATTAGAACAAGTTGTTGGCAAGGAAGAGATTTTAAATAATTTCGCTAGAAATAAAAATCAGTTTGAACAGCTCTTGCAATCAATAGGGTTAAGAATTGAACATAGCACTAAAAGAGAAACTGTAAGGCCCCTTATTGAAGAATACTGTAAATTGATGATTGGAACATATTATTCTGTTGAAAAAAAAATTAAGGAGAATGACTTAGTTGGAAATGTACTGGGAAGAGAAGAAATTAATTCTATTTATTCAATGTATATTGCATCAAAATTAATTGATATTAATTTAAACAAACGATTAGGTCAGAACGGAAAAAAACAACATATGATTAGTAGGTCATCAAATAAAAGAAGATTAATTAGAACTGGACACCAAGATGAGTATAGTAATTTTGATTTAGCATTGTCTTCTTTATTTGAACAAGTTAATAGGTCCAGAACCCCAAATTTAAGAGATGTGAGAGAATTTAACAAAGAATATCAAAAACAAGCAGCAATATGTTTAAGAAATTTAACAAATGAAGATCAATTTAATTCATTAAGTGACATTAAATGGAATATTGCAGGATACAATGTCACAGGTGTAGAGATACCAAAAGAAGTGAGTTTAGTTCAAAGTAATTCTGTCAAAAAAGCTCAACATAAAGAAACAGAGATGTTTGAAACTCCTTTAGAATACATGCACATAGATAAGAAAAAAGTCATGGCAAAAGAAAAAATAATAGGAGATCAGAAAGTTATTGATGAATTAGAAAAAAGTGTAAGACAATTAATGACTTATAATATAAATCACCAGACTAATTTATTCAAAGATTTGGGGATATTTAATAACAAACATTTACTTCAAGGGCTTCCTGGGACTGGAAAAACTAGAGTAGCTTTTTATTTGATAGATTATGCTGAAAAACTAAATGCAAGGTATGGAGGCAATTTAATGGTTTCAGCATTAAATATCAACTCTTCTTGGAAAGATGGAGACATACAAAAATTACAAAGCCAGTTTAATCAGATATGTTCTGAAAATAAAACTTTCTTTATATTTGAAGATGAAATTGATGCACTTTTGAAAGAAGGTCCACAAGATAAAGAAGATCGAGGACAGGTTAGAATAAAGAAAGAGTTCAATAAATTCCTAGAAGGAGCTTATCCAGATAGAGGAAATTACTTATTTTTAACAACATTAAACAGATTAGAAAACTTGACAAGAGATAATAGAGAAAGATTTGATTGTCATAATTGGAGAGGGGCAGTAACTTCTGAAGAGAAAGCGCTTTTAATTAAATATAAATTAGAAGAAGGCTATTCTGGAAATATTAATATTTCACAAAAAGATTTAGGATTGTTAGGTGATTTAGCTTATAGGTCTGATTTAGGGGGAAGAGATATAGCTAAAATATGTGTTGGAATAAAACAAGAGTCATTTAATGATTCAGAAGAAATATTTGACATGTTAAAGAAAAATGAATCTTCAATCGAATCTCAAAGAAAAATTATCACATCAAACTTGCAAGAAGTTAATTACAATTCATTAAAATCTAAATTTGAAGCATATCTAGAAAATAGAGAAAATATTCTACAAGATTCTACCCAATATTCTGGAGGAAATAATGGTTAAGAATATTTTTGGAGAAGAAGATTCTCAATTTAGATCTGAAGGAACAAGGAAATTATTTAGGACATATCACAGGTATTTTTTAGATGAAGATAAACAGAGAGATAAAAGTCCTAACAGTAGCAATAGTAATAGTAGTTATAATAATGACAATAATGATGATAATGTAGAATTTATTGAAAAAAATCAAGAGAATGATCAAAAGAATAATGAACAAAATGGTCTTGAAGATAATTTATCAATTGAAACAACAGTAAGAAAAAAGAGAAAAAAATTTATTAGGCCACAAGCGTTGGAGATTGAAGTTGAACAAACCAATGAATTACATACACCAACTGAATTTGAAGAAGTACCAACAGGAACATATCAATTTGGCGAGAATATTTTTAATGAGATATTAGATTATTACAAAGCTAACATTATTGGTGGAATTAAAAGTACCCCTATCCTAGAGGAAGATAGTAACTGTTTATTATCCACTATATGTGCTTCTTCAAGAAATTCTTTTATTGTAGAAGGAGAATCTAGGACTGGAAAATCTTTGATTGTGGATAAATTAACACCCCTTTTAACATCAGTATATTATTTAAGAAATTGTTCAAATAAATCAATGTTTGGTAATTCTGAACAGATTAATAAAAATGATTTTCTTTACATAACAGAATTTCAATCAGCAATTGAAGGAAACCCAGCTGTAAAAGAAGCATTGAAATTAATTACAGAAGATAAAGATGCTAGTAATGATGGGTATGGGGAAAGAGTTACATTAAATGGGGATATTACAGTAATGAGTACTGGTGCGGATGAAAATATTAAAACTCAAAGAAGAGATGTTGAACTTTCTGGCAGATTCATCATTCTAAAAACCAGGGCTGACGCAGAAAAAATTAAAGCAATATGTGATTATCAAGATGGTTTATTAGATGGAAGTATTGAAGGTGTTAACTTCAGTAAAGATAGATTAAGAAAACTTAAAAAACATATTGTAGATACCATCAATTTAAAAGATGTAAATTTTGAAAATCCTTTTGTAAGTTCTTATTCACAACATTTACCTAACACTAAAAAATCGGTTTATTATAGGACATTATATTATTCATTAGTTAATGCATTTACCAAGATAGATAGACATAATAGGGTTTGGAAAGGAGAAGATAAGTTAATCACTAATATCCAAGATATTTATATCACACACCAACTATATCATCAAAATTATTGTAATATTCTAAAAAACTTGTCATTGCAATCATATTCATCAATGGAAAAAAGTCTTACTACTTTGGAAAAAGATGTTAAAAAACAAGAGATGGAAAATGAGATTAAACTTATTGACAATTTAATTTCAAAACCAGTTGATTGGGAACAAGTATGGGATTCAGGTTATAAAATTATGAAAGAAAGGAACTTTGATTTGGCAGAACAATGGAAAATAAACCAAAGCCTAGGAGATAGTGTATTAGTTTACGACCCCATAATAAAACAACAGATAGGAATTTAGATCAAGTAATCATTGAATTTATCAAAAATGATTGGAGGCAAGAAAAATGAGATATAAAAATACTTACGATGAACTTATGTCAATCTATTCAGATAGATTAGATGATAATATCAGGTTCGTATTAGAACCAGGTATGTTTAAAACATCAAATCAAATTGAAACAATTACTGAGCAATTATATTCACAAAAAGATAATGTTGAAAAATTAAGAAAAAAGGATTATAATCAATTGTCTATTGATGAGCTAATCAAAGTTAGTATTCAAATGGTATCATTAGAAGACACTTGCCAAAATCTTCAACAACAACACAGGTCTATACCAGAAAGAGATAATTATGAACTTCTTGCCACTAAAATTTTAGACATAAGCCAAAGAATTGATGATGGTTTCATTAACATAGCAAACGAATTAAAAGATGATTTTGAAGTTAGATATAGTTCACTAAAAAATTTGAGGCCAGGAGATATTGAACAGGCTGGAGAATTAAGGTCAGAATTAAATCACCTAATCTCAAAAGTAGATTACTTTGAAGAGATATTTGACCAAAGAAAAATTGATCAATCAGTGATGAATGAAATTAAAAGTAATTTTAATAATTATATGCAAGAAAGTAAGGAGATTAATTCAATTACACAAAATTTTAATAATATTGTTGAAACTTATCAATCATTATCAACATCCCACGAGATTAGAAAATTCATTAGATCAAATTTAAGAAATTTTGAAAATAGAATTATTAAAGGAAAATTACTCAAAGATTGTGAATCTGCAAATTATCATGAAATGATTCCTAAAATTGAATTTTTAAAAGAAGAGTTTAATTCTATGTTAGAAAATTCTGAAGATTCAATTAATCTTAGAAATGAAATGAGATCATACTTGGAAGGATTAGAAACAATTTCAGATTATGTTGATAGTATGGGCAGTGAAGATAAAATTGTTAAAACTAAAGATAAAGTTATATTAAATAGAATTATCAATAATATCAACCCAGATAGATTTTCTCAAGAAAAAGGATCAATTTATTTAGATTCTTTAGTTTCTCAAGTTAGTTCCACAGCTTCAGAAATAATGAACAAAGTAAAACAATTATATCAACAAGATTTTGATTTTGAGATTTCCAGATATAATTTAGGAATTAAAGGGAGATTATTGGAAAAAATAACTCTCTCGGATTCAGAAGAAAATATTTGTTCCATGATAGATAATTATAATCTACTTAATCAGGAAGTAACTTTGTTCTTAAACAATCAATATAATGGTAAAATTGAACAAGTTAAATATTTACAAAAATGTCAAGATAAAATTAAAAATCATTTGGCAAAAACTTCAGAATTAAGTAATGATAATTTAAAAATTAAATTTGAAAGTCTAAACAGTTTAATTGAAATTTATTCTAAAAGAGCATTTTTTGACATCACTGGTAATCAAACAAGGGATTATGAGACATCTAACACCCCATCAAATGGAAATAAAAATAATGGTATAGAAAACAACAATAGTACTAATATTAATTCCAAAAATGAATTAATTAGTTTTGCTTACCAAGCGCACCAAGATTGTCAATCTGAAGAATTGAAACAAATTTGTGCAGACATAAGTTGTATTGACAGGAATGGATATCTTAAACCGTTATACAAGCGAGCTGGAAAGATTAAAGATCAATTGTCTGAGATTAAAATTGAAGATTTACAAGATTATGAAAGATTGACTTACCGATCAATTGAAACTGCAATGGGCAGTTTGTTTTGAAATAATTATTTTTTATTATTCTATTGTAAAATTTAAAGTATTTGACCTTCCGATTACCTCCCCAGAAAATCTGTTATAACATTGAACTGCCATTTCAAATTCTGAAATATCTATGCCTGACAATAAATCAAAAATTAAAACATGATCAAAAGGATTAAAATATTGTATTTTATTTGAATTTAGTGTTAAACTTTCAATTGAATTAACATAAGATGCAACAACATCACAATTACCATTAGAATAACCAGAATTATTAATTAAATGACAAAAATTTTTGTGTCCAGAATGAATTATTGGATCAATAGAGTTATCAAGACAAGATAATTCAAAATTTTCATTATGTTTTTTTCTTTCAAATTCAAATTTGTACCAAGTACTGGTTCCTGAATCTTCAAGAATAGCATTTGAATTTGAGTTAATTAATAAACTCAAATTAGAATCAATTAAAATAGGGGATTCCCTCCCAACACTAGTTACAGATTCCCCTCTTTCTTCTGCTTCAGCCATCCTTTGTTGACTTGTTTGAGAATGTGAAAAATGAGGCAAAGTTAATGCACCATTATTTTCAAAACTGCCCATGGTTCCATTTTGATATTCCCCACCATAATTATGTTCTCTTAAACTTTCTTGAAGTTCAGTTAAACTAGTCATAAGAGGATTGTCAATAGGTAAACTTATATCTTGAGAACCTTGCTCCAAGTTATGTAAATAAATTTCATCAGAATTTTCATTAGCATTAGTTAAAAAACCAAGTAATTCTTCAGGACTAACTCTTTCCACTAAAGGAGTTACATCTTGTTCAATATTATTTTGATTAGCATCATTTAAACTAGGTGTTGTTGAAACTCTTCTAGAATGTGGTTTTTTATCAGCATAACTAAATTCTTGTTCAGAAAAACCTAATTCTTCAACTTGAGAAACTGGATAGTTAACAAAATAATGACTATAATTATCGCCAGACTTAATTTCAGTAATTGAACCATGTAAAGATGACATAACAACCCAACCTGAACCATATGAATTGTTATCAGAACTACAAAATAGATTAAAATTCAAGTTATAATTTTCGCCTAACGTAGCGTTAAGTCTTGTTATATCTAATTTATTTCCTGGTAAAGAAAGATTATCTAAAGATACAACATTACCATCTTTTACTACAACATATTTCAAATTACATCGCTGCCAATTAGTTAACATGTTAACAGGACCTAACCAACAGAAATCACCATCATCTAAAGGCACATTTTTATTACACGCAATTTTACCATCAAAATAATAAAATGATTGTGTTCTTTTTTGTTCTTTTTGTTTTTCAAGTTCAGAAAGTTTTGATCCTTCTTCGTTTGCCTTATTTATATCTTCTTCACCCATTATACTTACTACAAGTTCCAAAGATTGTTCATTTGCTAGACTAATCTCTTCTACTTCTGGCCTATAGACTTTTTTTTTATCCCCGAAGAAGGGGAAGAGGTTTGTAATCCACCACGTCTTGGAATTGATTCAGAATTCTCTTTTGGAGGACAACAATAAGTATGTTCTTCACAAACTTGAAGATTATTTTGTTCAATAAGTTCAGGAGTAGTATAATTATTTAAGTTTTTACAAAATCCCCCTTTTCTAGATTTATCCTGACGACATTCATATTCGGACCAATTAGTTGGTGGCACAAAATCATCTTTAACATACTCACTACCACAAACAGATATTTTTGAAATCTCAACTGTTATTGGGATTGTACCTGAAGAATGTCTTTCTTTATAGTCACCATAATATTCCTGAATATCAGAAGACACATCAGAAATAAAAGGAGATATGTAATTTTTAATGGTATGTTTACCAATAGCATAAATTCCAATTGCTCCAGCTCCCACCATTAAAAATCCTAAAACACCTAAACTGGCATAAGCTGCTTCTCTTTTAAAACCATTTAGACTAAACCCACTTTTGTTTACTAAAGGTTTAGTAACTATTTGTTCTTGTTTTTCAATTATCAAATTAATATTTGGTTTTACTAAAGGATCATAAGTTTTCTTAGCATTGATATTAAAAGCCAATCCAAAACTATCTAACAAGACACTATCAGAATCATAATTATTATCAGTAATCAAATCAGATTTTTTATCAACATCAGAATAATATAATCCTAATGGCCCTAATATATCTTCAAAATCTGTTTCATTTAAGATTGATTTATATTCAGATTTTTTTTCGGAGGAATGCACATATTCTACCATATCAATCCTTAAATTGAATTCTTCTTCAATTTTTGTTAATCTATCAGTAATATTTTTTGAATTTTTAAATCTTGATTTTCGATTAATAGCTGTACCTTCAAAAATTAAATCAACTAAGTTTCCTATTAATGAATCATAATCTTTAACATCTTTAGATTCTCCCTTAAATCTATCGTATGCTTGTTCAGTAATATCAACTTTTATAGATTTTAATTTAGTTTCTAAATTATCCTTTTTTTCTTTTTCAACTTCATCATTAAAGGAACGACTATTCGCAAAATTCCTGTCATTTTCTGAGATATTATGATTATTATAAAAATGTTCAACTAGTCTACCTGTAAACATTAAGCAGACTAAATTTGCAGTACAATATGTGTCAATTTCTGGTAAAGCTTGACCATACTGTTTTAAGTCAGGGGGCGAATAAATTGAATTTGCAATTATATCATCTTTAGCATAATATTTGTTCTTGATATTTTCAGCAGATGCTTTATTAAATAGCTCTTTTACAGATTTATTTTTCTGCCTAGAGATTCCAAAATCATTAACAATACATCTTCTCTGCCCTATTTTCCCTACTAGAAGCATATTACCAGGATTTAAATCAAAATGAATAATACCATCACCACCCATATTGTGATATATTTCTAATTGCTCAGATATATCATAAGAAATGTTAACAATTTCTTTTAATGATAATGGGGCGATATTATTAGAATGTACCTCGTGAGCAAATATTTCTTTATCTTCATTTTCAAAATTAGGAATTTTTACACCTAATAAAGATTCTAAAGTAGATAAAGTTTCAAATTTAGTTCTAAGATTATTAAAAAATAAACAAGTTGATTCATTAATTTGATAAGCACCCAAATATTCTCTTCCCTTAATTGCCCAATTATCATAAATTTCAGGAAATTTTTGTTTATTAAATGAAATAAATGTTTCAACGATATTTTCATTATGAATTATTTGAGATGAATCTGAGATTGGACATAGATCAGGATCATTAGTTGTTGTTTTTAAGAAACTATTAGCTTCATTACGATCTTCAGGAGGATTTCCTCCTAAATGGGCAGTAAATCTCATGGAGATAGACCCTTTATGAGCTGAGTCAGATAAAGGATTCCAAATTCTAACTTTATCTTTCTTGGAATCTTCAGTTACATAGTCTTTGTATTGTTTTTTTGTCATTCTAATTTTTATGACCTCATATTTTTCATCTATTCACTTTGAGTTTTTGGACAACAAGCATGAAATGGCTTTTTGCTGGAATACACTTCATTTATTTTTTCTTGAGTTTCAAAACCAGCGATAGTTACATCCATTAATTCACACCCCAATATGCTGGGTTCATATAAATGAATCCATTCCTCAGTAAAATAACCTTTATAACTAAGGCAACCATTATGGGTAACATCACTTAATTCTGCAACCCTACATTCATAATCTGCAACTTCAGGAATTTTACTAAACCCACACAATACTGTTTGAGGATTATTTGATGTGTCAAATACAACAGGTAGCCCATGAGGATTATCATCTTCTGAAGAATATTTCACATCTTCAACAAGCCCATTATTTTGTAATTCAGTTACTGGAATGGTATTAATTACCGCTTGGTTTGTTGAATTATCATGTTCTATTCTAACTTCAAGTAGTTCTGAATTAATTTTTGGAGTATTACATTTCGCTTTAATATACAGGTGATTAAGTTGGTTAATGACTTCTTCACCTTGAACAAGATTTAATTGATTAATAACATCATTTAAATTTATTATTACCGAATCATTTTGAAAAATATAATTTGACATTTGAGTCATTTCACTTACTAAATTTAATTTTGCCCAAACAATACATCCACTTTTAGTAGGTTGATCATAATCAAACAGTTTAATTGTACAAGTTTCGTCTTCATCACTACTAAAAATAATACTACCAGGACAATTTTCGAATTTAAAGTAAGGTTCTTTTACATTTTCAATGGGATTATTTTCTGGTTCACTTAAACGTTTGATTGTTTCATCAACATTGTAAGTTTGAGAGTTATCTTCTGGAGATAAATATTCATTTTGATTTAGATAATGTACCACCCCAATTGAAGTTAAAATTAATCCAGAAAAAATAAAGCCGAGATTACGTTGTCTTTTCAATTTTTTAAATTTAGTGATTACTGCATCACGAACTTCAATAGAAGTTAAATCAGCATTTAACTTAAGATTATCTTGGAGTGTAATAAGATGGGAATTATTCTGTTGAATTAATTCTTCAACACTTACTTTTAATTTCTCAATACCTTCTTCAGTATAATCAATGTTAATGTTTTCTTCTTTACCATAAAGTGCTTCAGAAATTGGTTGAATTATTTTTTCTAAAGTTTTATTTTTAGATTGAAAATCACTAGTGATTTCACTTAATCTGTCAAGAGTACTACGTAATTCTTTACAATAGTTTACTAATTCCGATGACTTAATTGTTTTTTTTGACATTTTATTTTTTAAATTGTTAAACTTAAACTAAAACCATATTCAAAATTAGATGAATTTGCTAATTTTCTTTTACTATCTGAATCTTCAATAATCAATAAATCATCTAATTCATAAAATTTATTTTTAGGTTCATAGATTTCTAATTGGGCATGTAATCTTTTATTTTCAATTATAATTAAATTATAATTAACTTCTAAAATATTATAATTAACTTCAAGTTCTTCTGATTTTCTTTTATATCCCTCTGTGATTTCACTTAATTCGTCAAGAGTACTACGTAATTCTTTACAATAGTTTACTAATTCCGATGACTTAATTGTTTTTTTTGACATTTTATTATTTTAATTAGGATTTAAATTTTTTTAAAAGTTTAGATCCATCAAATTCATTGTATGAATCATAAAATAGCTTATCTGCTGGTAGCTCAATATCTTCAATTTGGTTATCAGTATCTTGTTCACTTTCAAAGCCAGGTTCTTCAGCAGAGGTCATATCTTCTGATGTTTGAGTAACCATTACTTCGTTGACAACATCATGATCAAATTTTGGTACAGATTCTAAATTATGTTCTAACTCAGAATTGATACTCTCAGGCTGATGTGCACCATTATCATTATCTTTAACCTGTAATCCTTGATGTAAAGTTTCAATTACTATTTTTTTTGTGTTAAGTTCTTCTTTTAATTTTTCAAGTTCGTCTGTTTGGTTAAAAAAATCCTTTTGAAGAGTGATATAATTTCCTTGATGAGTACTTAATTCTTGACCCTGTGTTTCAAAAGAGACTTCCAACTGACTATATTTATTTGTTTCAATTCTTAATGATTCTTTTACACCAGATAATTCATCTGTATGATATTCAAAAAATTGTTTGAAATTAGATAAAGAAATATCTCTTAAATTCCTCAACCTTTTAAGTTTATTTTTTAATTCTTTCTCACTTATCACTAATTTTTTTATTTCATCTTTAAATTTATCTTGATTATCTTCAAGAATATCAACAAGATAACCTAACTTCCCAGCTTCATCATAAAAACAGATTAAATTTTGATCTAATTTTCCTAGTTCCAGTTCTTGCCTGCCTAATTCTGATTGAGAATGAAAATAATTAATTTTCCAAAATATTTTTTCTCCTTGATTTTGTTCAGATTCTAATTTTAAATCGTTTATTCTAATTAAGTTACTTTCAAATAATTTTGAATTATATTTTAAAACAGACTGGTTAAGATTTAAAGCAGTATTAATACGAGATACTTTTAATTTTGTTTCTTCAGATCCATCATAAAAATAGATTAAATTTTGAAAAGTTTCATTAAGTAATTCATTCTGATTGAAACATTTTCTTTTGAGAGACTTAACTCGAGATTCTAATTTAATCTTTTTTTTTTCAACCTTTTTATAATCTCCAAAAAATATTTTAAATGCATTATTTAAAATATCAAAAACGGTACATTTAGCTTGATAATTTGATTTTAAATCATCATAATCTTTACTTACCTGATCTAGTCTCCCCCCAGCATTAACTAATTCACCTTCAACATTTGATAGTTTGGATTCTAATTCCATTACCCTTTGATTAGAGTTAGCCATCTTACCTACTTGATCTTCTAAATCTACATACACTAAAGCAGTATCATCAAATTTCAAACTGTAAAAATTCTGAGAATCGTTCACAAAATCAACTAATTTAGAAATTTTATTTTCACAATAAGCTTTAATTACCAGTTCAATATAATTTTCAATATTTTCATCTGTCATAGGGCCACTTTGACCAAGATCATACCTATTAAATACAAACTCGTTTAATTTATCTACACCCAAACTTCTTAATCGATCTCTAGGATTTTCTACTTTATCTATCAAAACATTAATTTTTTGATCAGGGGTATAGCTCTTATCAATGATTACTTTTTCAATAACTTTCCCAGGAACCCTATCAAGCCCATCAGTGTAAAGGAATAAAGCAGAAACATTTTCTAAAGAAATTTCTTTGTAATTTATCCTATCTTCAATACTTCCCCTAACTCTCCCACCATTATCAAGTTCATTGTTAATTAAATCTGCTCCAACAACATTTGGAGGTGGAGGATTAGTTCCCACACCATGTTCACGAGCAATAATTTCAGGAGAATATTTTCCTGATTTAAGCACCCCTATTGCACTATCCCCAATATTAACAAGATACGCAGTATTTTCATTTTTATTTACTAAAGCCAAAGATAATGTTGATTCTGAAATATTGTTTAAAAGTAATTTATTAGCCTCGATAACATTTTCCCTTAATAAATTTTCATAATCTTCAATTTCAGTGTATTGTAATATATTTTTGATGTTTCGGTGTAATTGAGATACTAATAAATTACTTGCCTCATTTCCTCTACGATCATTTCTCCCATCAGCTACAATATACAAACCAAATAGATTAGTAATTTCACTATTTTTTACTTCAAATTCTAAGTTCAACAAACTGTCATCATTCATTAAACGATATTGTCCGGAAATATTTTTTGCATATGATCTCATTTTACACACCTAAAAGACACATCATAAGAGCCAATTCTGTGATTAGCTGGAAAAATAAATTGGACATGTTTTGAATTATTTTCTTTTAATAAACTAGCTTGATAATCATTAAAATAATCAACATAATTGTCTGGAATTTTATTAAGATCTAAACTTAAAATTTGACCTTTATCAACCATTCGCTCATTTAAAAGAAATTTTGCTTCTTCAGTTATGGCCCTACCTCTTCGATTGATTCCTTTCTTAGCATTATTGAAAAAATCGTACAGGTCCCCTTGAGAAGCTATTGAATTGGTTGTATAAGCTTTTTGAAATAGGTCAGTAAAATTAATATTGATATAAAAATTACGATAAGTAAAATGTAACACATTCTTAGTAGTTTTAAAATTTTTAATTGAGCTCTCACGATAACTGGATTTGTTGAAAGGAAAGTCGTCCAAATCATTCAATGTAACTCCCAAATAATCTTTCATAGAAATTAACTGAATTTTTTTATGAAATTCTAAATTAATTGAATTTTCATTTTGATTAATTTTATAACATTTCAGAATACCTTTACTTAAACCAAGGATAGCATAATAATCATCATAATGTTTAACTAATTTAACCGAACCGATATCTGAAGAAGGAACCAATAATTCATCATTGTTAAAAAAAGGAGAGATCATTTTTCCCTCATTGTTTTTTTCACCAGGGCCATGATAATATTTTCTAACTTCATTACCTTCCCCCTCTTTACCTATGTATATCCCTAAATTATTATCTGTATACAAGATTAAATCTCCCAAAACATCTAAATTTAAAATTTTACGATTTTGTTTACCGTTAGATATTCTTTTAACCTCATTAATTTCATTAGTTAAAGGATCAAAATCTAAAATTCTTAATATGTTTTGATTTGGAACATAAAGATTCAATTTTTTGATATTTGGATTTTTAAAATCTACAACATTTCTAGCAATTACTGGCCCAGATATTTCAATAGGTCCATTATGATCTTTCAATAAAACTAATTTTTCTAAATCACCACTAGGACAATTAAACAAATAACCACAAGGTAATTTTACTTGGTCATCTTCAGAAGAGACAATCCTTCTAGGCAAGTATGCCCCTAGAATAAAATGGTGCTTTATTGAATTATGATTATTTTGTTCTTTTTCATAGGTTAAGTAATCTGAAGTGGAAAAGGAAACATTATCTTCACCTAAAATAGACCTCATACCTTTTAGACTATCGCTACCATCAATAAAATAATTTTGAGCTTCAATAAAACTTTTTTGTTCATCATTAAAATCAAACCTAAAGAATCCCCTCCTACTAAAAGAATAAATTGAATTCCTTGAAATAATTAATTCCCTTGGGGAAGGTAATTCAATTTCCCGACCTTCACTATCTAGATATTTTAAAGGTAAAAATATTGGACTAATTTCATTGAAATTAGATTCCCTACTAATTATTTGTAACCCAACACCTTCACGTTTCTTAACTGTAGAACCTACTTTTTTAGTTGATGCAACGAATGCGATATAATCTTCCAATCCATTACTAAATTCAAATCCCTTCTTCTTAAATTCTTGTTTCGCCATTTTTTAAGTTTTTAAATTGTAATCATTTTTTTAACTTATCAAATTATTTAAAAAATTAATTAATATATTCTCTTTACCTAGATATTCTTCTTTCAACCTAATAATATCTTGGTATCCTTTTTTGATACCATAATCTAATAAAAATTGAGAAGATTGGTCCAATTCTTTACCTTCTTTTTTGTTAGAAAATTCAAATCTTAAATATCTTTCAACATCACCATGTTCATATAACATATTAAGGAAATTTTCTTGATTTAAATCAGAATTTTTAAACTTAAATCCCTTTTCTTTATTTTTAGTTCCAACAAAATAAGATTGATATAACTTCATACTGTGGTTATAATAATTAGAATTGGTCTCAGTATTTTCTAAAAGTAATCTTCCCAGATATAATTTAGTATCATGATCTAAATGTAATTCATTAAAATGAGGAGATGCAAGTGATTTACTTTGAAAATCAAAAAGATAATCACATAGATTCAATTTATCTGAATCGTTGATATCCTCTGTGTTTAAAAAATAACCATTTAAAAATTGTCTAATCGTTTCAAATGTAAATTTCAAATCTTGTGTCATCTTAATTTTTTGTTTTAAATTATTTTTCTTAGACGGCAGATCTTTGATTATAGAAAGATATGAACTAACCATTAATTTTATGGCATCAATACTTTCAGAAGAGCTATCAATATTCCAATTTACTGGTTTGTTAACAAGAGTAGTTAATTTTTTTGAATCTAAATTCACCCAACTAAGTGAACTTTTCTCTTTACCTTCAACAATATACTTTGCCAAAAGTAAGTAAGCACCATAATCTAAGTTCGTACCATATTTGAAATTATTATCTTCCTGTAAAGCAACCAATTTAATGATTGAACCTTCTTTCTTCAACTCGTTTTTCTTCCCAACATACTTGTGGTATAATGACCTTGCTAACACTATGTTTTGAAGTTGATGATATTTAGAATTAAATTCAAATGGTTCTTTTTTTGAAGCTTTATTAATTAATTTTATTGCACCATCAAAATCCCCTTGTTCTAAGAAAGATTTAGCATAATCTAAATCAACCAGGTTGTCATCTGAAACATCAAATTCATCAGGTGAGTAATTAGTTCTTTCTTCAAGATTAAGTAAATCAATTTGACATACTACAAAATTAAGTTTTTTAAGATGTGAGTTCGCAGAATTGACCATATTACTATCATCACTATGTTTAGAAACTAATTCAAACAATTTTAATGATTTTTCAATATCATCGTTAGCAGAAGAATACCTGCCTTTGTCAAAATCTTTTTTAAATCTATTAACACGAAGAACTCCCTCTTTAAATGCAAATTCAAAATCATCTGGAAAAAAATGACCTAGATCACAAGAATTAAGATATTGTTCACACAGATTAATACATTTCTCCAAGTCATCAGAGTATAGTTCTAATTCCTTACTACACATATTTCGCTTTTGTTTTTGGCAATCCATTTTAAATTAAATTTGTTTAAGGTAAAATTATTTTTTATTACGCCTCAGATATATCATCAAATCTGTAATTTCACTAGCATTATTACCACAACTGGCTATTTTTTCAGTTAACTGATTTATTTTAGTACCATAACTTTCACTTTCTTTTTCAGATAAATGTAATTTATCTTTTATTCCTATAATATGATCAATTGTACTTTGATAATTTAAATTATCAATAGAATCTATTACTTCAGGATTAGCACCACCATCTTTGAAACTAAATTTACTTTTACGAGTATTCAAATGGTAATTATTATCTTCAGCGATACCCAAAACTAAATTACTTAATTTAACAAGTTTTTCTTTTTCTTCAGTTAGCTGAGACTGATAAGTTTTAATACTTGCATCTGTTTTTCCCTTATTTCGAATATACCTATCTTTTTTAGTGGTGTGTTCAGATTCTTTGGTTTTGAATGTATTTTTCCTTACTTCTAACCAATTAGAAACAGAATCAATAGTACTATGAAGATAAGATTTCATTCTTTCTTTTTCTTCAAGCGAAATTGTTTCATCACCTTTTTTCCACCCAATTAGATTTTTATAATCAGTATCGATTAATTTTTTAACATCGTTTTCTAAATCATTATGATTATAATCGGGGGTTTCGTCTAATTTTTTATTTAATTCAGTACACTTAATTCTTACTTCATCAATTGGACGAAATATATTTTCAATTATACCTCCTTCCTTATTATTAACCCAACTAACTTGATGATACTTTTTCACAATTTTTTCTTGTAAAGCAAATCTTAATTGTTTAGCAGAAGGAATGTTTCGATTACTTCTAGATGCAACCCCAGTAAATTGATCTCCCCCTGGGCCAAATTCAAGACCAAGTCTATCTTGCAAAAACTCACCATACCTGCCCATACTTGCTAAACCATAAGCATCTTCTTTTTTCTCAAGGAACATAAAGACCATAATTGCAGAATCAATATCAGTTGCAAAATAATCAGTGATGATTTTTTTACTAGAGTTATCCCAATCAGATAAAGGAGATAATGAAAAAGGTTTACGTAAAGGATCTTCAGAAAGACTATATTTACTACTAGAAAGTTCTTTTGATTTAGGATATTTATTACTCCCTCCTGGGATTGGATCAGCCATTAATACTTGTTTTTCAAATAAGTCTAAATCTAGATTTTTCTGAACTAATGAATCATTAATATCAAAACCCAATAGAATATTATCTAATTTTAGATCATTGTGAGTATGACCTTTCTCATGTAATTCTTCCAACCTTAAGAATAAGAAGTACATTGTTTTATCAATTAAATAATCTTTTGTCCGATTATCAAATTCAGCAGGATTATTTTGTTGAAGTGAATCAAAATTTTTAATTAAATCATATAAACTGGTACCCCCATATTCCATCAACATGCCGGGTGTTGTCCCATTTTCCCTTTTGATTTTATTTTGAAACCCTAATACTTTAACAAAACCAGGCATGTTATAAGGGTTATTTTCATTAGATAAAAATTCTGATTTTTCTTTAAACTCTTTTTTAATATCATCTTCTTCTTTATTTAAAAATTTTAATGCATACCTCATGCCAGGGTTAGATTCGCAAGTTGCATTGTATACCAATCCAACACTACCATCTCCAATTGTTTTTAAACCTAACATTAATTCTAAATCTTCACCTTGATTTGTTGTAAATTTAACTGTTTCTGTAGTCATTTTATTTTTCCCCCATTAAATAAATTGAATTTATTTTTTCATCACGATTGTAACTTAAAGAGCTTTCTAACTCAAAAATTTTATTTTTACCTAAAACGTACTTACTCAAACTTCCTTCTGTTAAAACAATTAATTCTTGTTCATTTTTTGAAAAGTAGAACCCCATAATCGGCGAACTAAAAGATTTAACCCTACTATTAACACCAGAAGCAATATCAAGTGAAAAGAGATTACTTGACACTGAATAAACTAATTTTGAGTTTTCTAGTAACTGAAGATTATTTGTAATCAACCTATTATCAGAGCATTCATTTGACAAAGTACTGACACAACCAATTTTGTTAGAATTATTTTTCAAATTTAATTTAATTATTCCGCCAAAATTATTTCCTAAATAAACATTGGATTCATCACAACACATTGAAGTAATGTGTCCTTTATTAAGCTTAAATTTAGATCCTTCTGAAATTAGATCCCCTAAATTATCTGAGAAAAATAAATTCCCCCTTTCATAAGTAAATATCTTTTTACTATTACAACCCAATCCCATTGGATTTAAGAAACCATCACAATATTTAATGATAAAAAAATCTTTTTTTCCTGAATCAACTTCAATCTTGTCTGTGTTGCCATTAATGTAAAAATCACTTAATGGAACTTTTAATACACCAACAAAACTATGGGAAGCCAACAAATAATTTTCATCATTAGTAGAATTGTTAAAAAGTATGATATCATTAAATTTTGATTGACTCCATTTTCCAAAATTAAGTGAAATATTTTCTAATTCAACCTTTTTAATTTGACCAGATTCTAAATTCAATAAATCAACACCATAACTGTGACCTAAACCCAAATGAGGTACACCTAAAATGTGTAAAGGTTTAATTGATTGATAATTTTTACTGGTCCTTACTAAATCTTTTAGTTTCATATTTTTTATTTTATTTTCTAGCGTTTTACTATTTTAATCGTCCCATTTTGAGAAAGATAAATATTACCTTCAAATCCAATATTATTTGAATTGTCAGGAACTGAAAGTTGAGGAGATTCCAAACTAATACCAAAATGTTTCTTTACTAATGAATCTTCAGATTCTTTTTCTATTGGATCTTTTTTATCGTAGATAAGGATATTATTTAATTTTTCAATGTCATCCATAAGTGCAAAATAACTTGATTTCTGGTTTCTATTTAAGTAATTAAGAAACCCTTCTGGATTCACAAACTGATTTCTAAACCGATGTAATCCATTAAGAAATAAACCTTTTCCACCCCTCCCATTAATTTCTTGAAAATAGCAATTGTTTAATGGATTATAATCCATAGATGGATAAATTTCTAAAGGTTTATCTTTTGATGAGATAGAACTAACCAACAATTGAACACCGTTCTTATTTATTGCAGCATTAACTAATTTTCGATTAGATTGATTTCTAAAAAAATATCCTTCTAAAAGAGGAGTTAATTTACCAATGACTTTTCCAAAATTTGTTCTATTAAAAACTTTTTGAAAAGGTTGTTCATAACCTTTTTGAGGAATAATCATAGGCAATATAAAGTCTTTATCATGAATCCCAGCAACACCTAATAATTTAATTCCACCTTGATTATCTGATCTTGACAGCACCCCATTATAAAGTTCATTAGTAGATTCATTTAGCCGGTCTAAATCATAATTTGTTAATCCAACTAATCTGTCGGTCATATCATTACATACCGAACTAATAATATTTAACATTATTGAAGGTTCATTAGCAGCAACAATATAAACTGGCAAACTTTTTTTATTCAGACTTAACCCCATAACTGCATTTTTAATTAGTTCTGCCCTCTCTAAAAAGATGGGAATATTAAAGGGAACAAGCTCATATATCCTATGACCCCTAGGGTTATTTTTAGAGCCATGATTAAAATTACTTGCTAAAGTATCCATTGTATCTATTGCAAATTTCAAATTACGAACATAAACATCACGTTCAATACAGATCTTACCATTTAAATTACAATTATCAGAATAAGATTTGTAAAATTCATTTAAGAGATTATTAGTATAATTTGTTTCATCGTTGTTATCAATTAAATTATTTGCAAGTTTATTAACCAAACCATCTAAATAATCTTCACCTTGAACAAATTTTCTAATATCATTAAAAATACTTTCAGGAACATGGGGGCCAGTAGCATCAAAAATCACATCACAAGATGAGAAAAAATCTTTAAAATCATTTAACCCTGTACCTTTATTTTTATTTTTATCATTGTCACAATAACTAATCTTTGGGCCTAATTGATTAACATTAAAACCAAATTTTCTGAATTCAACTTCACATATTTTCTTGAAATTACCTAAATCAGAATACCCATAATTATAAAAAATTATTTCTTCATAATTACTTGAAAACATATCACGCATATCTGAAAGGTCGTAATTAACAATAGGGTTCCCATAATTATCTAAAATTGCAGCACTCGCTTTATCTTGACTAGAAATCTTATTCAACAATAGTTTGACAAGGTTTCCCTTACCAATTATCCCTAAGGTTTTTTTACTCATTGATTAGTACCTATTGCAAGATGGTAACACCTAGCTTGTATTTAAAACTTGTTATCCAACAGCCCCTTTTTAATAACGACACAGTGATTAAAACTGGATAAAAATTGATTTTAATAAATATTTATTACAATTTAATGGACAATTGATTTAATCAAATGTAGTATAGGACAATACAACATATGATTATTAAATATTTCAATCTAAGTCAAATAAAGACTAAAGGTAGGTGTTTTGTAAGGAAAATTATTTATATTACAACCAATATTGTATGATAATACTATGAAAGAAAACATCTTAATGGACCTAGGACTTTCTAAGAACGAGTCTAAGATATATTTATCATTATTAGAGCAAGGCATTTCTACTGCAACACAAGTTGCAGAAAAAAGTGGGATTCATAGAGTTAATGTCTATGATTCATTAAATAAATTAAAAGAAAAAGATTTGGTTGGAGAGATAAATATTTCTAATAAGAAATGTTATCAAGCCTCACCCCCAGAAACATTAAAAAATATTATTAAAGAAAAAGAAATGCAATTAAATAAAATTCTACCACAATTAGCTTTATTTCAACAAATGAATCAAAAAAAAATTGATGTCCAAGTATATACTGGATATGATTTTATTAGAAAAATCATGTTAAAATTTCTTAATATGAAAGAAGATATTTATGTTATGGACGCACCAAAGTTTATTTTAGAAAGAGTGGGAAAGGAGTTTCAAGAAGCGATACATAAAAGAAGAATTTCGCAAAAACAAACTATGTGGCATCTTTATAGTAAAGAAGCGATTGATCGAGTTAAAATTCTTAATACTTACCCACACACAGAAGCTAAATGTCTTGAACAAGAACATAGTAACTATGTAACTACCTTCCTTTGTGGGGACGAATCAGTTATTGTAATTCATGACGAAACACAAAATAAAAAAACATGCACTTCAATAAGAATTAAAAATAATGGACTTGCAAAAACTTACAAAAACCATTTTGAAATTCTTTGGAAAAGAAGTAAAAAACCAGAATAAACATAATAATATATTGTCCATTTACTCATTCAAATTTTTTTCTAGCCAAGCATTAAATCTATTCTTTGCTTCATCAACATAAATTTCTTGACCATCACCATAAAGGTCTTTGAAAAGATCTTTAATCATAGAATCGTATTTGTCATTTTTTAATCTTAATTCTGAAAGTTGAGAATTTAATTCCATATTGTCTTCAATTAAACTCATCCTATCAAGTAACATGTGCTGATTTAATTCAGGATCATCAGATGAATTTTGTTTTAATCCAATCAATTTTTGATATTCAGAATTAAGATTATCATTATATGATGTCAATTGTTTAATCTTTACATCTTTCTTATTCAACTCTTCTTGGTTCCGAGACATTAACATTTTAACATATTGGTGTTGTTCCAAAGTGATCTTAGTTTTAATAGATTTAATTTCTTCTTCATGACCTGATTTTAATTGACTAATTATCACAGAGAAAAATTCATCCTTTTCAGAAAAAACAAATTGATGATATTCACAAAATTGTTTAAAGTTAGATAAAGAAGTATCACTTAAATTTCTTAATAACCCAAGTTCATATTTTAATCTTTTCTTATCCCTCACTAATTTAATTTTTTCTATTTCAACTTGTTTATATTTTTCAAAAATACCTATAAATTCACCATTAAGTTCATCAAAAGCATCGCACTTAGATTGATATTCAGATTTTAAATCACCTAGATCATTACTAACTTGGCCCAATCTTTCTTCAGAGTATGATAATTTATGTTCTGTATTAGATAGCATAACTAATAATTCAGTTTCTTTATCTCTTCTATCAGAGATATGTGCTGAAGCTTTATTCTTTAAAACTTCACAATTAATTTCTTCTTGTTGTGATACTTTATCTTCTAACCGACTGAGAGTTAATTTTTTATTTCTGTTAGAGATAGTTAATTTTTCAACTTGTTGACATAATTCATCATTAACCTTTTCACTTTCTCTAAGCTCATTTTCAAGATAAGAAATTTCTTGAGATTTAACAAGCAATTCACTTTTAACAGCATGAAATTCACTTACTCCTGCCGCAACATTAAGAAATTCAGCTAATTCTTCAAGATCAAATAGACAGGAATTATTTTGAACATAAACATCCCTAGTAGGATCATATTTTAAATTAAACTTTTCAAGAAGATTGTATAACTGTCCTTCTTTAATATTTGGATTAAGACCAGAAGCATTAAGAATTGCAATACCAGTTTTATCAAAGTGATCAGACATATATATCAAAAAAGATAATTACTATTTATAGTTTTCCAAGATAAACTACTTGAAAGTAGTCTCAATCACCAGATTAATATTTATTCAAATCAAATACTCTACCAATTTGTAAACTATCCCTACTACAAACAAAACAATCAAAATATAACTTAAAAATTTAGGTAATTTAAGGGAATATTCTGGTTCACGATTGCCTAACTTTTTAGCTTTCCAATATGCAAGAATAATCAAGATCGCTTCTGTCCCACCGGTAACACAACCTGTGAAAGCTAATGCAGAAATAAAAGTAGTAAAATTCCCTAATGACAAAATCATTGGAACACTTAATGTTAATACTAAGGCAAGATTTTTATTTATTTTATAATCATATTCATAAACTTCAGATAAAGCTATTGATAAAGTTAAAAAAGTAGTAAACATAGTAAACACTGCAAAAATGTTTGCCAACAAACCCAACAATGAACCACTGTAAACACTCAATGCAACTGTTGCAATTCGTTCATTAGCACTTAACAATTCAAAATTTTCTAAACCAACAATGCCAACAACAATCAATGAGAATAAAAAATACAACACTAAAGGGATAATACTACCAACAATTATTGCACTTTTGAAATCTTTTTTATTTTTTCCAAATTGTTCATTAATTTCTGGAACTGCTGCAATTCCCATGAATGAAAATAAAATAACACCATAAGGTAAAAAGAAGCCTGCTGGATTAAATGTGTTGAAGTTTGAAACACTAATATTTTTCAAAGAAAATAATCCAATTAAAAAAACAATCAGAATTAAAATAGAAATTATTACTAACTCAACTTCCCCGGCAGCCTTAACACCCCTATAAATAATCAATGATGCAATGATAAAAAATAATATTGAATAAAAATGTGTTTGTAAAATTGTTATTAAAGATATTGGGATAAATGATAAGCTTGCAATAAAAGTAGGTTCACCAAAAATAGATTTTAAAACTTCTCCTTCACCAATCAGAAAAGCTGTTAATGCACCATAAATTCCAAATACCATGGCAAGAGTCATTAACCATTTACCATATTTGCCCAAATATTTTCCAATGTAACCAGTTAATTGAAATTTTTCTTTGGTACGAAGAATCATTTCACCACTATATAAGTTTAGTAAAACAAATGCCGCACCAAGTAAAATAATAAGTAAAGAACCATAAATAAAGCCACCTTTAGCCAAAACATAAGGTATACCTAAAATTCCTGCACCAACAATTGTCCCAGCCAAAGTTGCAACAGCAACCAGAAATTGATGTTTAGTTTTTAATTTTGATAATAAACTACCAAATAAATTCAACCTCTTTTTCGCCATATCAAGAATAAGAACAAACTTTGTGCTTATATAGTTTACTGTAATAGTTATGATTAAATATAAAGTTAATTGTTATATAATTCGTCATCACACCAAACAGAATCTAAACTTTCTTTAAGGCAAATTAATTTGATGCTTTCCACAGGGTGTAAGAGCTCATAAAGAGTAGAACCCACCCTTGAAACTAAATTTGTTTCTTGAGATGGTTCAGGAAGCTCATCAAGAGATTCAATTAAATCCATATATTGTTCATTAGGCAATGATTTTGCATTATAAAGTGTTGTAAACAGATTTGATTCTTGTTTGATTTCATCCCTTCTTAATTCATATGCTTGTAGTATTGCCATGTTGTTGCTACTTAGACATACTATTTTTAAGTGTTTGGATAATATTTTAACCAAAAACCCACTGGACAGGTATACAAATTGTTTATAAATTAATAAATGATTAAAAAGTTAATGCACATTTTAAACAAAAAAAAAGAGATTATAAAATTTTACATTCGTAAAAATCCCAATTGCACATATAAGGAGATAAGAAGACATACAAAAATTAAAGTTGAAAGAATTTACAAAAATATGAAAGAAGCATATATTGATGCTGGTGTGAAGTTATCTAAAAACTTATTAAAAAGAAATGAATTGCAACAAAGAAAGGAAGTTGTTAAATTTATCAAGAATAACCCAACTTGCACTGTTTCTGAGATACAAATAAAATTAAGAGTTAATATCCCCAGATTATATGGTAGTATTATAAATGCATATGAATCTGCAGAAACAAATTACCCAGAGAGAGAAATTGATTATGGCGTTAGAAACCCCAAGGTAATAAAAAGATGTAAAATATATGAATCTAAAGTGATTAAGTATCTTGAAAAATTAGGTGATGTTAAACCACAAGTAAGAGTTAAAAATAAAATTATTGATTGTTTATTTTGCTATAACAAAAAGAAATTCGTTGTTGAGATCAAAGATTTTAGATCAAGAAACAACATTACCAAATCTCAAATCAAACAATTAGAACAATACATGAAACTAGTAGGGATTAATAATGGTTTAATTATTTGCCCTAAAGAAAGTTTTCCAAAAAGAAATAACCACAGAAATATTTATATAGAAAACCTAAACATAAAGATTTTATCAGATGAAGATATAAGGGGGCGTAGTATAAGCTATTTGCTAAATGCAAGATAGGTACACCCTGGCTAGAGGCGATATAAACGCCGGCAACTACAACCGGCTCCAGTTATGGAGCGTCGAGCTCTCATACGAGCAATGACAAAAATAGGTGCTACCGGTCAATCTGGGTTCGAATCCCAGCGTCCCCACTTTTTTATAATTAAAAAAAAGGTCAGATTTTGGTTCAATAATTTCTTTATTAATATTTTTCTTTCAAATTCAAGATAAATTGGTAAAAGATAATAAATTAATTTAAAACTTCTCACAAACTTTTAAATATTCTCACTAAACTTAATCTTCAATATGGTTGAATTAGATGGTAATTATGGTGAGGGTGGAGGTGCACTGTTAAGAGTAGCTTTGGCAGCAGCAACAATTACAAACACTCCGTTCAGAATAAACAATATTCGTTCAGGAAGAACTAAACCCGGATTAAAAGCACAACATCTTCAGGCAATTAACGCATTGAAACAAATTTCTGGTTCAAAATGTAGCGAGATAGAATTAGGAACCACTGAATTATGGTTTCAACCTGGAAAAGTTAAAGGCGGAACTTACACTTTTGATATTGGCACAGCTGGAAGTATTACCTTATTCTTACAATCAATTATCTTACCTTGCATGTTTGCATCTAGTAAGATCAATTTAACTATCAAAGGTGGAACTTGTGGGAAATGGCAAGCTTCAGTAGATTATCTAAAAGAGATCCTATTACCACAACTAGAAAGGTTTGTCAAAAAAATTGATTTAAAAATTCTTAAAAGAGGATATTATCCTAAAGGTGGAGGAGAAATATTTTTGGAGATAAGTCCTTTAATTAAATTACAAAACAAAAATGTTCATGAACTAATCAAAGAAGTAAGTGATAAAGTTAAAAAGATTAATTTAAAAGAACAAGGTAAACTTCAACAAGTTAAAGGAGTTCTAAACATTTCATCCGAATTATCTGAATTTAATGTTGACGAAAGAATTACTAGGTCAGCAAAAGTTAGAGTTCAAAACAGATTAAAAATAAACCAAGACGTTCCAATAAATATCAGAACAGAATTAGTTAATACCTTAAGTCAAGGAGGAGAGTTATTGTTATGGTCAGTACATAACAGAGATGAATGGAACAATATCAATAATCCGATTAGGCTGGGTTCTAGTTGTGTTTTAGAAAAAGGTAAAAAATCTGAAATTATTGGAAAAGAAACTGCAGAACAATTATTTAATGAAATTGAATCTGAAGCAGTAGTAGACCACCATTTAGCTGACCAATTGATACAATTCATGAGTATTCTTCCAAATTCAGTAATAAGAACAAGTGAAATAACTAACCATACTAAAACAAACATTTTTGTAATTAAACAATTTATTCCAACCAGATTTAAAATTGAAAATAATGTAATATCTTCTTTATTAGAGTAATCTTTTTATAATTCAGAGCCTTAATTTATGAAATAAAGCTTATTTTAATTAAATTAGCTTAAAATATGAGGTGAAGGATAGATGTTAAAAAAAGTTTTTCTTATATCAACATTATTAGTTATGACTATGTTTATGATAATGTCCTGTTCAGGAGAAAATTCTCTTACTGGAGGAGCAATGGTAAATTTAGATGTTGAAAATAATAATGGTGTTAATGATGAATCAGAAGACATATCAATAAATGAAGATGATTGTAACAGTTGTGAAAGTTCATATGATGAATGCAAAGATGTTTGTGAAAGTGAGAGTTCAGGAGATAGTTTAGAATTCTGCGCAGGCATTTGTGACCATAAATACTGTTACTGCTCAGAAAAAGAGTGCGATACAAGTCCAAGTATTTGTTGAACAAAAAAATTTATTTATTTTCTTATCATTATTATTACTTATTATTTTCATGAGAGACAGCCATATCAACCTAATTAACCCCATTCTATTTTTCAATAAACTTTATAAATGAACCTCAGTTCAAGGCAGTCATGGAAGCTAAAACTTGTATTTCAACTAAAAAAAGAATCGATAATGATATCGGATCTGTAAGTTTCATGTGCCCAAGTTGTGGAAAATTTGAAATTGTGAGAAGTTCATTCGCAAGAAAAAATGCTATGAAATATACATGTCCTAATTGTGGATTCACTGGACCAAACTAACAATTATCATTAAAACAAATAAAGGGAGAGGTTATTAAATATGGCAAAAGCAGTTATTACATTTAAATTGATGCCTGAATCAGTAGAAACAGATTTAGAGCCGATTAAAGAAAAAGCATTAGAACTTGCCCGAGAAAATGGTGCGATTGGAGAAATGCAATCCAAAATTGAACCAGTTGCATTTGGATTAAAAGCAGTATTAATCTTAGGTATGTACGAAGTTGAAGGTGCGGACTTTGATAATATAGCAAATAAAATGGGCAAGATTGAAGGTGTTCAAAGTTCAGAAGTTGCTAAAATGGACTTACCATTAGGTTAATTTTTTAATTTATTTAATTTACATTTTTAACAAGTAATAAGAAAAAAAGGGTGAGATGGTAATTATAAAAAGGATTATTTCTGTAATTAATATAACTGAGATTATAGAAGTAAGCAATATCATTTTTCATGCATTACCTTTATCATTACTATTTCCAACTTGTTTACATTTAGTTATTTAAAACAAATTTTAATTAATTTCTTAAGAAACAAAGAGAAATCACTTAACTTTATTTGATTTAAGGGTTATAGCTTTTTAAATCTAAATCAGTTAAACCAAACAAATTATATTCTTTAGATTCTGCTTGAAAAAGGGGTTTATTTAATTTTGAATCCCAATACAATTTAACATTAAAACCACAAGCAGAAAAAAATTTAACTTTATGTTCTAATTTTTCAACCAATAATTCTTTAACTTTATTAAAATGTTGAGAAGTCTTATTTACCCTTTCTAAAGGGATTTCCATTGAATCTAATTCATCAATTTGATCCAATACTACCCGAATCTCTTCATTACGAGAACCATAAACTCTAACTTTGTATTGAATAAAATTTTCACTTTGCCAACAATGAGATTTTTGAGTAAACCTATGTTCAGTCACAACAAAATCAAGATTATTAACTGAATATCTTGTCCTTAAATGATCAGGCAGATAACTAAAATCATACATATTTGCTTTAACAAGATTGGGAAATTGAATTAATTCACATCCCTTAATTTCTGATTCTAACTCCAATTTACCATTAATAGTTTTATTTTCAGAAAGATCAACTTTACGAAGTTTTGCATATGATTCAAAATTTAAACTTTCACCCATAAGCATAACATACTTTGACACATTATTTAAATGTTACTGCTCAGCAGTAAAGATTTTATTTAGTTAGCAGTTTTACAATATCATGTTTACACTTTAACCCATTTGGAGAAAAATGAGTCCTAGAACATTTAACTTTATTGGTAATACTTTCTTGTTTTGGGATATTAGTTTTAAATTTCCTTGCAATTTCATGCAAATCATAATAACCAAATAGATCAAATTTAGATTCCCCCATTAAAGTATTAAGAAATTTTTGTTCTTCTGGAAAAAGATTATGTTTTTCATTATCTTTAACCATTTTTGCAATTAATTTCTTATCAAACAATTTTCCAGACCATAAAGGGCCCGCATAATCAAACTTATTTTTACAATCACAATTAGAACTGTTATAATTAGAAGGTTTGAAACTTAGGCACTTGTGACAATATAATAAATATTGATGTTGTTTAATCAAATCATCACATTTTTGCTTTCCTTTAGTACATTTAAAATAGATTCTAAAATAATGGTCTTTATGGTATGACAAAATAGGAGTTAATGATTTATCAAATTGTATGCCTTGCAATTGAACTTTTCTAATCAAAATTCTTAACCCAGTTTCATGCATCAGATAATTTTTAAGTGATTTTGCCCAATATTTTCTTTTTGTAACTTTAGGATATGTTCCAGTCAAAGCAGCAGTATCAGTAGCAGTAACGGCCAGAATACCATCTCGACAAATTCTTGAGATTGAAGATGCTAAAAAAGGATTTGGAGTTCCGAAAGGATCAATGTCAATATAATCAAAATAACCACAAAAAGTTTTGTCTTTATCTTCAGATTCAGAATAATTTGTTTGGTTAAGTAAAAATAAGTTAGCATCAGTAGCACATATTTTTATTTTATTTATTAAATTAGAATTAGTCAATTTGTTTAATACAATATTTTCTTGAAATATTTCAGGAAAATTAGTTTTTTTATCGTTAACAAACAAATAATTTAATTTATTTTTTTTCAATTCTTGTAAAAATCTTAATGCCCTAATTCCAGAACCAGTTAATGGTAATGCTAAATTCATATTTTTATTTTTAATGTTGTTAATCAAAAGGATAGAAATGTTACGATTAGAAACCATCACTGGATTATAAAACACTTCCATTTTAGCATTAACATCACCTTTAGGTAAAGTTGCTTTTATTTTTGCCGAATGTTCTTGAATGATTGATTTAGTCATTTTATTGGAATTTATTTTTCATTTATATTTGATTTGAATTGTAATTTGAATCTTAACCTTTACTTTAAGTTAAAAGGGGTAATGTTTAATATATTTAAAATTATATGAGAAAGCTTTAAAAAAACTTTGATTAAATTTTAATAGTATGGCAACTAGAAAAGTTCTATTAACAGTAGTAGGTCATGTAGATCATGGTAAAACTAGTTTGCTTGATAATATTAGAAGAACCGCAGTAACCGCTGGAGAAGCAGGTGCGATAACTCAAGCAATTGGTGTTTCTATTATTCCAATTGAGATTATCAAAAAGATCTGTGGAAGTTTATTAGATGTATTCAAAAACAATTTAACATTACCTGGTTTGTTAGCAATTGACACACCTGGACACGCTGCATTTACTTCATTACGTAAAAGAGGAGGAAGTTTAGCAGATATTGCTATTTTAATTGTTGACATTAATGAAGGATTCAAACCTCAAACTATTGAATCTATTGAAATTTTAAAAACTAATAAAGTACCATTTGTAATTGCGGCTAATAAAATTGATTTAATGGCTGGTTGGCAGTTTGATTCTAACAAAAGTTTAATGGCAAACATTAATTCTATGGATTATACTGCCCAAGGAGAATTTGAGAAAAAAATGTATGAACTTGTAGGTAAAGTTCAAGAACATGGTTTAGAATCTGAAAGGTTTGATAGAGTAAATGATTATACTAAACAAGTTGCTATCATCCCTATTTCTGCTAAAATGAATCAAGGAATCCCTGAATTATTAATGGTCTTAACAGGATTGGCTCAAAAATTTTTAGAGAAAAAATTACAGATTAATGATGAAGGTAATTGCAAAGGTACAATCTTAGAAGTTAAAGAAGAAAAAGGATTAGGAAAAACACTTGACGCCATAATTTATAATGGAAGTTTAAAAGTTAACGATACTTTAATTATTGGAGATGCTACTGAACCCATAGTTGTTAAAGTGAGAGCATTACTTGAACCAGCAGAACTTGCAGAAATGCGAGAGAAAAAAAGTAATTTCAAAAATGTTAAAGAAGTTCATGCTGCAACTGGAGTGAAAATTTCCGCACCGGGATTAGATCATGCAATTGCAGGTATGCCAATCAGAAGTTGTTCTGGAAAAGATAAGAAAGAAATTGAACTAATTAAACAAGAAGTTAAAGATGAAGTTGGTGATGTTATCAATGAATGTGATGATGATTGTTTAGGCGTAGTTATCAAAGCAGACACCATAGGTGGATTAGAAGCGTTAAGAAATTTATTAGAAGAAAAAAACATACCAATTTCTTCATCATTATTAGGAGATGTAAGTAAAAAAGATCTTTCTAAATTAGAATCACTAAAAGATAAAGATAGATTTACAGGGGTGTTATTAGGTTTCAATATTAAAGTTCCAGCAGAAATTAACGAACTTGCAAAAGCTAAAACATTGAAAATTATTAATCATGATATAATCTATAAAACAATTGAAGATTATGAAAAATATGTTGAAACTCTTAAGAAAGATATTGAAATGGAACAGTTAAGTAAGTTAGTAAGACCATGTAAATTCTTTGTTTTAAAAGGTTACACATTTAGACAGAGTAACCCTGCAATAGTAGGGGTTGAAGTTGAAATTGGAAAAATTAGATCAGGCGACCCAGTAATGAACAAAGGTGGAGAAAAAATTTCTCGAGTAAAAAGTATGAAAGATGGATCAGACACAGTAAGTGTTGGTCAACAAGGAAGACAATTAGCTATGGCATTGGAAGGAGTCACAGTAGGTAGACAAGTTAGAGAAGGAGATTTCTTGTATACAGATGTCCCAGAAGAAGATTTTATTAAATTAAAGGCAATGAAATCACATTTATCTAAAATTGAGATTGAAGTTCTGAAAGAAATTGCAACAATCAAAAGAGACAACAACCCAGTTTGGGGAGTTGGTTAGTTAAAAAAATATTTAAAAAAAATGAAAATTATTCTTCTTTAAAATCAGGATGATATGAATGAAATCTTTCATTAAGAAAGTCCATATTATAAAAACCAGATTGATAATCTGTTCTTAACTCAGGAGATAGTTGATCCCAAGACCTACACTTTGTTTCTAATGGTGCACCATGAACAGAGTATTCTTTTCTTATGCATTGAGCATTTAAAAGTTCAGGATTAACTTTATGAACAGGTTTCCCACTATCATCAAAACCGATTACATTCTTACCTTGATAGAATGATCTTAATGCTTCATCTAAATCTTTATCACTAATATCTATTACCATATTTATTTCACCTTTATTTAATTTGATAAGTTGACTAAAATAGAAGTTACCTTATAAAGTTTTCGGTTTATTTGTCACTTAAAAGTAAAAACAAATAAAAAAAAGGAAAATTATTAATCACATTACCCCATACCATTCGAGTAATAACCTGTCAACTGCACGTACGAGATCATAATCATTACCACTGATTTTAATACAAGCACCATCAAGTTCTACACTCGCTTCAGTTTCGTTAGTTAGAGCTAATTCAATCAAAGGTAAGTTGTCAGGATTGTTATCACAGCTTAAAATTTCTCGATCAACACAAGATGTATGGTTAAAAGTACAAGCCGCAACTGGCCTTCTAGTAACTCCTTTAACAACATTAAAGCTAAGTTCAGATAATGCCAAAGTATAATATTTGTTAGTGACATTAGGATCAATTGCTATATACACATCATCCCCAGTATTGAAATTTTCATCAACCCCACCTTCATAAGTAACATTTTCTAGATCAGCAGGACCATAATGTAAAGGTACTTTTAGTAAAGTATTACTTTCAGTGCCAGTGATAAGAACTTCAGTCCACCATAAACCATCTGCCATTACGAAACTAAAACCATTGTAAACATAACCTTCTTCATCAGTTAGATCACCTTCTAAATTCTCTTGATGCAAACCATCCACATCAATTACTTCAGGTGCATTGAAATTATCATAAAGTTTAAATCCACCAAAAATTAAAGCAATTATAGCTATTAATCCAATAATAGCATAAATAATATACTTTGTATCGGTAGGATTAACTTTTTCCTCAACAACTGAATCTTCTTTGATAATTTCAACTTTTGGAACTTCTTCCACAGACGTATGTTCTTTTGAAATTTCAACATTCTGCTCACCCAAAGGTATGTTTTCTTCTTCAGAAACTTTAGTTTCCGCTAAGTTTGAAATATTAATATCTGTCATAGAAAATGCTAAGAGAAGAGGTCATTTATTAAGTTTATTATAATTTTAAGTATAAATAAGCCCCCAGTGGGAGTTGCACCCACGACCTTTTGCTTTCTGTGAAAAACAAATTAAAAAAGTTTTATTTATCCTACGAGGCAAACGCAATAGCTACTATGCTACAGGGGCATTTAAAGTTAAATTAGATATAACTAAATCTGTTTTAACATATCTTCCTTAGTTGAAAATTTTTTCTGACATGCAAAACAGACATTATACAATTTACTTGACCCTTCTTTCTTAACAATTGTACCTTTAAGTTTACCCAAAAATAATTCTTTAATTTTATTATTACAAATTTTACACTTTGCCATAATCAAAGTATAGAAATAACTCTATTTTAAATTTATCTGAAATTATTTTCGTTTCAAAATTTTCAGTTCATCTTCAATAAAACAAGAGATACCTAATAAAACTGATTCAGGAGAATATCCCCCCTCCAAAACACAGAAATAAGGTATTAAAGATTCATCCAATATTTTCTTAACATGAGTATAACTTCTTTGAGTTAGTTTAAATCCACCACCTAACTGGTTAGCATAATTTAAATAATCAATATCAGAAGTATCAAAACCCATACTCACAGCAATGATACTTGGTTCAAAAGTGGAAATTGTTTCTAAAACAAATTTATTTAAATTATTAATGTAAGAAGTATCATTAATAGAATCTGGCAAATATACGTTAAAACTATGTTTTCCTGAGTCAGGAAATTTATAAGGCCAAAGTTCGTTATGGTTCAATGAAAGATAAAATAAATTTTCAGATTGTCTTTCTTCAACATATTCTAAAGTACCATCCCCTAAATGTAAATCTAGGTCTAAGATCAATACTTTTTCACCATAACTCAACAAATTTTCTGCAGAGATAGTGACATTATTAAAATAACAAAAACCAGATTCCCTGTCATAAGAAGCGTGATGTCCGGGCGGCCTAGTTAAAGCAAAACAATTAATATTTTTTCTTGCTAACATTCCTGCCTGTACCGAAGCAACAGCCGAACAAAGAGCAGATTCATATGTTCCTCTTGAAAAACATTCTTGAGAATAACCTTTCCCCATATGAAATAAAGATATTTCATCCACATCAAGACTTTGACATTGTTCTTTTAACATTTGTACATAAGCATCGTTATGAATTTTAGTTATCATCTCAACCGCATCATGTTCTCTAAACTCCCTTAATTTTTCAAGAATTATTGATTTCCCACCTAAATTGATTTTATCCATTTCATTGACAAACCATTCTTCAGAAAGAATTAAATCTAAACGTTCAGGATTTTCTAAATAACTAGTTAATACTTTATGTTCAAGGAAATTGGGATGGTAAAGTAATTTCATAACTAGTCAAAAGCAGATTCCCTATAAAAATGTTTCTTGTTGTGAGTACTAAAACATAGTAAAATACATAAGATTTATAAAATGGCCGAATTAATCACTAAGTTATGACTAATGATTATGATTTGGAACAATATCTTAAAGAAATTGAAACAGAAATTGAAAAGGGTTTGCTAAGTAGAGAGGAGTTTGAAAGAATTAAGTTAGAATTAACAGAACAAAGTGAACCAAATTCAGAATTAAATAAGAATGGAAGTAAAAAATCTTTAATTCAGTTTGAAAATAGAACAAAATCAGAGGTCCAAATCAAAAGATTAGAATCACAATTTTATAGAACAATCTATGGAAGAGATTTAATGTTAGATGAAGAAGATGAAGAATTTTGTGAACAAGAAGACGACTGTTCTGCATTAGTTGCAAAAATTGATGGAAAAGAATGTGGGGCTATATGGTACCACTTAATGGACGAGAATTCGAAAGACCACTGCCTAGAAAGTTATGCAGAATTAGATCATTTAGAAGAGATTTTAGGTTCAAGGTTCTTGTATATAGAAAAGTTATTTGTAGCTAAACATAAAAGAAAAGAAGGAGTTGCCACATCTTTAATTCACCAATTAATGAAAGAATATGATGAATCAACACCAATATTAGTTCATTCATGGATTAATGCAAAAAATTATTATCTTAAACAAGGATTCATTTATTTTAAAGATTATGTTGATGAACAAGGAGAACAAGATTTCATACCAATGTTATTACCTATGAACCCAGAATCATTTTATTCTTTCATAGAAAATCATGCTAATAGAAAACATTTAACAACATGTTTAAAATATTTAAGACAAACTGAAAAACCAGTTCCAGACCTAAATGATTTTAATTCTCAATGTTTAATTCCAAAATATTGTGAATTAGTAACTTACGCAAAAGAAGAAAGTTATCAAGAATTAGATACAAACCCATTTACAATTCTTTTGTATAAAACATTAGGTTTAAATCATGGGTTAATTCCAGAACAAAGACAAGTTAAATTATTTTGATTATTGTATTAATCATTTTTTTGTTGATTTAATAAAAACATATAAAAAAGAACCTTTCTTTCTATAATTTAACATGAAAAAACGTATCGCAGTAATACATAAGGACAAATGTAACCACGTTGGATGTGGAGATTATCTCTGTGCTAAATTGTGCCCTGTTAACAGGACTAACGAAGAATGCATTAAAAAAGGAGATGATACCACCAATAAGGCAGTGATAGATGAAACTCTTTGCACAGGTTGTGGTATTTGTACTAAAAGGTGTCCTTTTGAAGCAATTGAAGTTATTAATCTTCCAAATAATTTAAACAAAGATCCAATTCATAGATATGGTGAAAATTCTTTCGCACTATTTTCATTACCAACACCTTTATTCGGAAAAGTCACAGGTGTTCTTGGTAAAAACGCAATAGGTAAATCTACTGCATTCAAAATTTTAGCAGGATTGATTAAAGCAAATTTAGGGCAACATGGCGCAGAGATTGAATTTAAAGAAATCATCAAATATTTTAAAGGTACAGAAATGCAAAAATTTCTGGAAAAATTACAAAAAAATGAAATTAATTTATCTTACAAACCACAGCAAGTAGAATTAATTCCTAAACAATTTAATGGCACAGTAAAAGAACTTCTAGAAAAAATTGATCAAAAAAATATGTTTAATGAAGTTGTAGAAAAATTGTCTTTAAAACATTTCCTTGACACAAACATACGTAAAGTTAGTGGTGGAGAGTTGCAAAGAGTAGCAATTGCAGCAGCAGTTTTAAAAGATTCAAATTTAATTTTGTTTGATGAACCAAGTTCATATCTGGACATTAAACAAAGGATCAAAGTTTCTAATTATATCAGATCATTATCTAACGAGAATAATTCAATATTAGTCATTGAACACGATTTGATTATACTCGATTTTATTACTGAATTACTTAACATTATGTATGGAAAAGATTCAGTTTATGGTATTGTATCAGGAATAAAAAACACTAGAGAAGGTATTAACTCATTTCTGGAGGGATTTTTGAAAGAAGAAAATGTTAGATTTAGGTCAAATGCGATTAAATTTGAAGCAAGTCAAGATAAAGTTAAAGGTATCCCAATAGAATTAATTTCTTGGAAAGATATTGAATTAAAGTTAGGCAATTTTGTGTTAAAAAGCCCAGAAGGATACCTTAATAAAAAAGAGATTGTTGGAATTTTAGGAGAAAATGGTACTGGAAAAAGTACTTTCGTAAAAGTTTTAGCAGGTGTCCAGAAATTAAACAAAGGTAAAATTAATTCAGAAATAAAAGTTTCTTACAAACCACAATATTTAGACTTTTCTGATAATAGCATGTTAGTTGCCGAATTTTTACATGAAGCAGTCACAGATTACACTAACCAATTAATCAAACCATTAGATTTAGAAAAGTTGTTTGGGAAAAAAATGTCTCAATTGTCTGGCGGAGAACTACAAAGAACAGTTATTGCACATTGTTTATCTAAAAATGCAGAATTATTTTTGTTAGACGAACCATCTGCTTACCTTGACATTGAACAAAGATTAATTGTATCAAAAGTTATCAAAAGAATCACAGAAGAACGTGAGATCACAATGTTAGTAGTTGATCATGATTTAATGTTTTTAGATTATATTTCTGAAAGATTAATTGTATTTTCTGGAACTCCTGCTAAAGAGGGTATTGTTGAGGGACCTTTCAGTATGGAAGATGGTATGAACAAATTCTTAGCTGATCTAGATATCACTTTACGTAGAGACCATAATTCTAAACGTCCAAGAATTAATAAGCCAGGCAGTGTAAAGGATCGTGAACAGAAAGCTGCAAAAAAGTTATATTATTGTTAAATTTATTTTAAGATTAGTTTTTTATAACTTTCTAAAGTTCAATAATTTCAAATCATAAGGTGAAACTTTATAATTTATTTTCCTTTGAACGCCCATTGCTTCCCCAGCTATCTGCGAAGGAACTTCTTCCTGACCACCCCAGTATTCCACAGTAATGTCTTGAACTAAAAATTCTTGTAAGATATTTGAACGATACATCCCTTTCCAAACACTTCTTGCATTAAGTGTTGCCCTTATTGCACTCCAAGCAGCTTTACCAGTGATAACTCTAACATGCATCATTCTTTGGTCACCAACGTTAGCAAATTGAGAGTATGGAAATGTCATAAACCCAAACCCATAATAAGGAGTTGTACCAACAACTACTGCATTGATAGGATGAATCTTTTTAGCAATATTAATCTTTTCAGTGTCCATAATTCTTTTTATTTTTTCTAAATCTAATCTTTCAACATCATTTCTTGCATGTTCGCCAATTCGATAAGCATCACCAGAATTAAGGTAAATTGAAGCACTAGAAAAAGGATTTTTCTTAATTTCACGAGGTAATGATTTAGTAGCAACTGCACGAAGATATCCTGGTAAACCAGTACTAAAAGTACCTTTAAGATTATTATAATCATTAAGAACCCTAGCATCCCATCCCGAACCAGCAAATGTACTGTAACTAGAATGAATTACCTTATCTTCTTCATCATAATAAGAAACATTAATTAAAGGAAATGATCGATAAGGTAAATCAGAACCACCATACCTTTCAAGTATTTTTTCCAAATCATTGATAGGTTTCCCTGAACCAATTAATTTTGAAGGGGAATTCCCTGTACCTGCTTTAAGTTTAGCAATTATTGGTAATTGAAGATTGTCAACTGGTAAAACTTCTTGCATATGATTAATTGCTTGATACCATGCACCATCACCACCCATAACAATTACTAAATAAGGTTGTTCCTGCATTATTTGATGAGTAGCTTCTCTTGCTTTTTCCAAATTAGCAGTTAAATATAATTCTAGTCTATTTGAATACCTTTTGTTAATTTTCCTTAGAAATGATTTTGTAACACCTTTAGCATTGGCATTAACAATAGTAGGTATTTTTCTTCTTCTAGCAGACATAAATAAGGTTTGAGCGTTTAAATTTATTAAAATTGTTATAATAGAGAATGTATACAAGAAAAAAAATATATACCATAAAGATCACAATTTAAAATATAAGAAAAATAAAAAATCAAATTACAAAAACAGTTCCTTGCATTTCCGGTTCAAATACTGAAAAGTACCGGTACTCACCCTCTTCTGAAAATGTGTACTTCACTGAACCATCAATACCAATCTGTTCATCAAAATCTCCATTTTCAAAAGTGATTGAATGTTCCTGATCATCACTGTTAATCCATTCAATAGTATCCCCTGGAGAAATGTCTACATCAAGAGGATTAAATAAATGATTCTCTAAAGTAACTGTTTTTGTTGTAGGGTTAGTATTGATCACAATTTCTTCATTTTCTTCAACAGAGATTTCATCTCCAGCCACTTCAGTTGTTACACTTTCGTTTTCTTCTAAACAACTACCATCATCACAGCCTACTGAGTCATCAATATTTTCATTTGAACAAGAGATTAATAAGAAAGTAAATATTACAAGTATTGCAATCGAAATTATTTTTTTGTATATCATTTTATAAATTATTATTTTATTGTATCATTGAATTAACTAAGTAAAAGAAAAAAGAAAAAATTAAATTTTTAATTTCTTACCATACTGTCCAATCCAAGGTAATTCTTTTTCTTTTCCTTGTAAGGAATAAACAATCCCCATTATCCAAAAGACCATTGGAATAAAACTTATCAGTAAAGGAATAATCATTAGTACACTACCAACACCCATAGTAACAACCGCAATTACAGTTATGATTGCACTTAAAATTGAGTTCAGAATACTTACGATTACACTAAACAATACCAATACAAGAGATTGCTGGGTATGAAACTTTGCAAACTGGTTCTTTTTCATTTTATCATCTACAAAATACCAGATGATACCTATTATTAGATATGACAATAATGCACAAATTTTGCCATCTTCAACTTCTTTTTTAGTTGCCATTAATTATTTCACCTCTTATTTTAATTATTTATGATAATTTTATCATAAACTTAACTAATCAATTAAGACTATAACCATATAAAAACTAATTCTTTATCATTAATAAGACTTTCCAATCTTCCTGGTAGTATTTCCAAAAGAAATAAAGGCTAACTACCACCATAATTGCACTTAACCACTGCCCTTTTGATAACCCCAAGTATAGTATGTCCCACCTAAAAAAGTCTAAGATCACCCTACCTAACCCATCCCAAAATACAAAATTCCAAAATAGGAATCCTGGTTTGAACTTTTTCCTAAGTTCTGAGAAACTTAAAAACATTAGCCAACCAGTGATTATAAAACGTTTAGTTGCCGCATATAAGGTACTTGGATGACGACAATCAAAATATCCTTGAAATTCTACGCACCAAGGTAAATTAGTTATCCTACCTACAAGCTCGCCATTAATAAAATTTGCAATTCTTCCCATAGCTAAAGCAAACAAAGTTGGTACTGACATCAAATCTGCCATACTTAAAAATTTAATTTTTTTAATTTTACAATAAATCAAACCAGCTGAGATAATTCCAATAAGCCCACCATGGAAGCTCATCCCCCCATTCCAAAATCTAAATATCTCTAAAGGGTCTGATAAATAAGTCATGGGTTGCCAGAAAACCATCATTAACCTAGAACCAACAATAACACCCACTATTAAATAAAATGCAAAATCCCATACTTCTTCTTTGGTTAAGTTAAGTTCGCCCCTTTTACGCCAGTACATCAACCACCAAACTGATAAGAAGAAACCTAATAAGTAAGCTAAACTGTAATATCTAACCTCTAAATTAAGACCAAATAAGTTAAAGGCAACTAAAACTGGATCAAGATTATGTATGAACATACAAGTATTTTATAAGAAAGAGTTTATTTATGTTTTGGTATTTAAGTAATATTTACTAACAAAACTTAAATAAACCAACCAACAATTCTTGAACTATGCCAAGTTTCTGGAGACATGTCAAATCTGTAATTCAACAATCAAAAATTATTATAGAAGTACTTGATGCAAGAAATATTGAAGAAAGTAGAAACAAAGAGATTGAAGATAAAGTTAGATCAGCAGGTAAAAAATTACTGTTCGTAATAAACAAATGTGATTTGGCAGATCCAAAAGAACTTAACAGATATAAAAAAAATCTTAAACCGAGCGTATTTATCTCAAGTAAAAATAAGTTAGGAACAACAATTCTTAAGAAAAAGATATTAGAATTATCTAAAGGCAAAGAAACAGTGGTAGGAGTATTAGGTTACCCAAATGTAGGAAAATCTTCTTTAATTAATGCTTTATCGGGCAGAGGTGCTGCAAAAACATCATCACGTAGCGGATTTACAAGAGGAATACAAAAAATCAGAGTAGATAATAGGATTATGATACTTGATGCACCAGGAGTTTTACCATACAAAGAAAAAGACGAATCTAAACATGCAAAAATTTCTGCATTAGATTATTCACAATTAAAACACCCAGAAGAAACTGCTTTATTGTTCATTGAAGACAATAAAGAAATGATCAGAACACATTATAATTTAGAATCTGAAGATGGAGATGCAATGTTAGAAGAATTAGCATTCAAACTTAAACGCCTCTTGAAAGGTAATAAACCAGATTTAGAATCTACTTCACGGGCATTGCTTAAAGACTGGCAAAGTGGTAAGATTAAAAGACAAGTGAATTAATGATTCATTAAAAATCATCTTTTTTTGTCACATTCAACATATTCCTTATCAAACAAATTAACAATTCTTTCAGAAGTTTTCTTACCAACACCTTTAATCTTAACTAAATTTTCTTCATTACAATTAACAAGTTTCTTTACCGAACCCAATTCTTTCAATAATAACCTAGCCATACCTAACCCCACCCCAGGCAATGCAGAGATTAAATATTCTTGTTGTTCTTTCATTGACAAAGGTTTAGAAGTATGCATAGAAAACTCTTTACTATCTGGTTGCTGTTCACGTTTGGCCATGATAATTAACATAGCAATAGTATCTTCAGGATCCCTAGTGTAAATAATAGGGATATTATAACCTAACACAATAGAAGCAATTGCCCCACGAATAGCATTAGCGTGAATATTTCTTACCGCATAAATATCTTCTTCACCTTCAACAATTACAATAGATTTTTCAAAATTTTCTTTCAATTTTTTAACTTGTTCTAATAACCTACCATCAATTAAAGAGTTTACAAAGTCAGGAACTTTTTTTAGTTCAACTGCAACTTTACCAGAAATTAAATAATCTGCAATTTGTAATTGTTCTAATTTAACATTGACACCTTCAGAGATAAATCCTTTAACAATCTTATTATCTTTCTCACGATGATCTGCTAAGATTAAAATATTATTTTTATCATTTGTTTGTTTATTTTCAAACTCGGATAAAGTTTTATTATTAGGATCAACTTTAACATTATTTTTTTTATCAACAAAAGGATTGATTTTACCATTAAGTTCATTAATAGTTTGAAATTGTTCATCCAAATTTTTATTAATATTTTTAGCGCCAACTTTCAAACTGTTCAAAACTTTATACATTCCTTTTTCTTTGTGATGTGATGCCCAACGATATGCTTCATCCCTAGTATTTTTCATAAACATCACTGAAACTTGACCTTTCTCCAACCTACCGGTTCTTCCTCTTCTTTGAATATTTCTAATTGCACTAGCGGTTGCCTCATAGAAAATTACTTTGTGAACTTTTGGAATGTCTAACCCTTCTTCTGCTACCGAAGTTGAAACAAGAACATTAAATTCTTCATTTCTGAATTGGTCTAACATTTCTTTCTGTTTTTTTTGTGTAAGACCAAGACCGTTCTTTTTTGCTTGACCCACAAAAATTTCATGTTTAATTGCTAACTCACCTAAATGTCGAGAAATTTCTTGTGCACTGTCACGATAATTTGTAAACACAATAATTTTAGATTTTTGATCTTTATTTAACTCTTCATTGATAAGTTCTGTCAGTTTAGTTAATTTCGGATATCCAATGTTCCTATTGTTCAAACTTTCAGTAAGAATCATTGCAGTTCTGAAATTATGGTCAATAGCCAAATTTTTTACTGCTTTAGTTTTAGTAGTTTTTGATTCTTCCCACAATTTCTGTAAGTAAGTATGTAATGGTTTAATGCCTTGACATTCCAAAAGTTCCAAAGCATGTTCAACTTTCAAAACTTCAGCTACCAAAGATAACGATTTTAACACTTCAAAATTTTGACCTTCTTGAGAAAGTTTACTTTGTAAAAATCTTTGCAGTTTTAGAACTTGAGTTTTGTTAATGTTTATAGTAGTAATATAACCAAAACTTTTGATTAAATTTAATTTTCGTTCTGCACAAGATTTCAGTTCTTTATGTGTTCGTTTAAAATCTTCTGGAAATTCAAGACCGATCCAATCAACTTCAGTTTTTTTCACATAAGGTTTAACATCATAATCCGCATTAGTTCTCACTTCAACTTTTTTAATGAAAAGATTTTTACAAATTTCTTGAATCTTGTCTAATGTTGCCCCAGGTGAAGCTGTTAAAGCCAAAATTTTAGGATGTAATGATCGTTGTTGGTATTGTTCAGCTAACCAAACATAACTGTAATCTTTAGTAGCGTGATGACATTCATCAAAAACTAAAGCACTTACTTCTTCAAAACTGATTCTTCGATTGATTAAATCATTTTCTAGACCTTGAGGAGTAGAGATGATAATTTTTGCAGTTTTCCATAACTCTTGTCTTTTAGTTGGTGTGACTGAACCAGTAAAAAGTACAACTTGGCTTTCTTCTATTTCTAAATGTTTTCTGAACGTGTCAACATGCTGTTCACATAAAGGTTTAGTTGGTGCTAACATTAAAATTTTAGAATCAGGAAATTTGTGAAGTCTTTGTATTGCTAACAAGAAAGCTAACGCAGTTTTACCCAACCCAGTAGGTAGAACTACTAAAGTGTTATGTTTTACAGCTGTGCCTAAAATGGTTTGCTGATACAATCTAGGCTCGAAATTTTTTAACATTGATTATACACCAGACATATGATATCATTCTCAGAGTGAAATTAGTTTAAATACTTTATGTGGACTTGACCAGTGGGTAAGTAGGTTAAGAAAATTATGATTTAAAAATTAATCTTAAGAAAGGTTAAAAACAAAAAAAAATAAAAGAAAAAGAAATAATTAACTTTCTTCAGCCACCTCGTTCTTACGCATATACACAAATCCCCCGGCCACAGTCATCAGTAACAATGCAATTGCATAATCACTAAACTCGGGTACTTCTTCACCACCTTCAGCTGCAGTTATGGTTACTGTATCTGTTGCATTAAGAAGATCAAAACCAGTTGCAGTACAATTAACTTCCCAATCATAATTCCCTGCAGCACCAAACGAAGTAGTGGTATAATTCCACCTGCCATCTCCAGTCGAGTTAAAAGTCATCACAGTGTTACTCACACTAATCTGAGAACTGGAAATATTACAAGACGCATTATTAGCACCAGGAGTTAAAGTACTGTTATCCAATGTTTTGGTATAATTTGCGTAAAAGTTAATTGAATCACCTGGATTTTTCGTTACAGAATCAGTATCATCAGTAATGTTCATCTGAGAATTAACACCTGTTGTATACACCGAAAACCCTGCCGAAATTGGCATAGTAAGAGTTATGGTATCTACCCCAGCTACTGCAAGAGTAGTTAATGAAGAATCCACAGTAACGCAATCCCCTGTTAAAACACCAGCATCCGAACATTTCTGAACTTTATTATCAGCAACTACTTGCTCAGGAGTTTGACCTAACGAACTCACATTAATAGTTAATGTAATGTTTGCATTAGAGTCAGGTGTTGCACTCTGAGAAAAATCAGACCAAAAACTACTGTTAAACCCAACAAAAGGTTTCTTGATAAACGCTTCATCTGATTCAAAACCCATATAAGCAGTATTTGCATCAAATTGTCCACCACCAATCAAATTCAAGTTACTAACTGAAACACTACCAGATTTCCCAGGAGGAGGGGGAATATACATTGTTACATCTTGCATCATACCCTTCTGCATGGAACTCCCACCAATGTCTTCAAAACCGGCTCCAAGACCATAATCAAACATCATTTGAAATTCTGAATTTTCATAATCATCAAATCCAAAATCCCAATTATAATCACTATCTACACTAGTAGTCGTAGCATTTTTACATTTGGAAGTTACAGTATTTCCTGCTTGATCCCAAAAAGTAATTTTATACCCATGAGTTGTGTTTGGTGAAAGGTCAGAACCTAATGAATCACTATAACCATCAAAAGGAATCCCCCTAAATAACATATAATTATCCCAATCTGAAAAAGGGTCATCCCAAGGTTCAATAACATTATCAGCAGTACCTGAACAGGTAGGATCACTATCCCAAAAAGTAGCATTAATTCCCACTGGTTTACTAAACATAATATCTACAAAAAATCCAGTTGACCAAGGGTCAATATTAATATTCTTGATACTAGGAGTGGTATTGTCTGAACCCATTATCAGTGCATACTCATCAATACAGTTAAAATCAGAATAACAATCGGGATCTTCACAATCAGATTTAGTATCTTGGTCATTATCTTTCCCATCATAACAACTAAATTCCATTTCAACGTACCCACCAGCAGTGTTCCAAGTAGAATCACAAAATTCAATGTTTTCTTTACAAGGGAAAAAGTCATAACCATCACCGATTGATTTTCCAAATTCATTATGAGTTATTCCACCAGCAGGATCCCAAAATGCTGCTTGATGATCCGCATTAAAATCTTCTACACAGAATGATTCATCCATCCAACTATCGTACCACCAGTCACAATTTTTATTACTTTGAGAACAAGACACATTTGTTTCACAAGCCCAACAAGCTTCACTACAAGAGATACTATTATCCCAGTCAGGATCACACCAACCTTCAGAACTAGAACCAGCCATAGCATTCCACATACAATTTGCTGCTTCACAAGTAGATTGGTCACCACCATTCCAAGAGTCATATTGGAAACAACCTTCTTCCATACCACCACCATTACAATCTACTGGACAAAATGATTCTTCACCACCAGTACAGATCCCATCACCACACCAGTTCGATTCCCACCAGGTTGCCATACAATCATCACAATTACCTTCAAATTCACCTAAATCAGGTTGACACCAAGTATTACCACATTCAGGAACCATACTACAATCTGCTGGACAATCATTCGCATTTTCACCCTTGCTTGCTTCACATAAAAAATTCCCACAAGTAGCACTATCTCCTGCGCCAGTAGTAAATTGAATGTTATCTAAAGTCACACCAATTCCAAATAATTGAAACCCTACTCCACCAGCACCACCAACATTATTTTCTGTACCAGTTAAAACATAATCAGCACCATCAACTGTTGCAGTACAAGTAAAAGTATCGGTACCGTCCCATTCTTGAGTTAAAGTAACAGTTTTTCCAGCACAATAAAATTCACTGGGAGCGCCATTGTCTGCACCATCATTATAAAACCCACTCAACGTACAATAACCATCACCTTGGAATGAACTAGCACCAATGTTACAACCATTACTTCCACCATCAAAAGTATCATAAGCAAAATCCAACGCACCACTTGCACCGTTCCAAGCACCCCAATCAGAAACAAATAACTCACCAATTAAAGTGTTAGTTTCAGTAGTACCTATTGGATTATTTGTTATAATCCAGTCACCATTGCCAGGATTTAACACACCACCAGCTACATCCACTACACCATTATATGTCCATTCTTCAAAAGTGTTATCATTAAACTCTTCAAGAGCTGTTTCAGTCTGGTAACCACCACCTTCTTCTTCACAAGTTCCCTGATTACAGACATAACCTGCCCCAAAGTTAGAGTTTGCTTGACATTCACCATCATTTTGACAAGACCCACATAAACCATATTGCGTACAGTCTGCCCAATTTGGATTAGTACATTCATTGATGTTTGCACAACTGCCACCAGCACTAGCACAGGTACCTACATTACAAGTTAAACCCTGGGTACCACAATCACCATTTAATTCACATTGAACACAAGCCCCCGGATCCCCACGGCAAAGAGGAGTTGCACCAGAACAGTCATTGTCACCTACACAACCACCACCTTGGCCACCAAGATCAACCATGTTATATAACTTAAACCCAGTTAAGTCCCAATCGATTGGATCACCAGGATTGCCGTTTTCGATAATTTTCATGTAAAGTTTACCATCGTTAATCTGAGAAGCAGTCTTTTGAATAACAGCCGAAGTTGCAGAAGGTCGACATTGGATTGTACCATCTGATTTAACAGTCATCATTAATTCCCCCATAATACCTTCTAACGCAGGAGCATGACCAGCACAAACTTGACCCTCAGCGTCATATACACAATAATCATTACTAAAAACCCTACAACCAAAACCGTTTGGTCCTTCTTGACCAATTTCTAAATAACTGTTACCTTGGTTATTAAAATGAGTTAAATTTAGTGACTTTTCACAACCACCAGCAAGGTTATTTTTAGTCCTATAAATATAGCTAGTACTACCATTATTAGTTCCGATTACTGACAATTCACTATCAAAACTTCCAGCAAGACCAGTTTCAAATTCTTCCCAGACACCACCATCTTGAGTACCTAAATTATCATTGAAATTTTCCATACAACCAGGAGCACCACCTTGACCACCTAATTCTTGAAATGAATTCAAAAAGTTAAGATTGTCAATACTCCAACCATGATTATCACCATTAGCACCACCAAAAAAAGCGATCTCCAAAGGACCAGGAATCAGAGAATTGACTGCCTGATGCATTGTCACATCACCATCATTAATTTGAGCATATAACCTTTTATTAGCTGCATCATAAGTCATTTTTACAATACCAGAAGCAGGAGTAGCACCGTTAACATTAGTACACTCATTATCCCCACAAACAGAGAAAACGCTTGCATCAACAAGAGTCACATAAAAACCTGTACCTGATGCAGCACCATGCCCTACCTTTAATTCACCAGTATTTACAGACCGAACATAAGTAAAATTAGTGTACCAACCACTATTTTGAATTTCATCAGTAGTTCTAATCCCAGTATAATATTCATCACCACTTTGTGTTCCTTGAATATTTATTTGATCATTCTGAGAGAGAGTAATACCACTACCACCACCACCAGCAAATGAATTCCACCTTGCATTAATAACAGTACCATCAAATGCATCATAAAGATTATTTTGTGGAGTAGCACCACCTGGAGCAATACAAGAATTATCTATACAAGTTTCTTCACCAGTACACCCAGCATTATCTACACAATCAACACAAACACCATTACTAACTTTACAACTATTCAAACCGCCTGCCACACCACCACATTGTGAACTAATCTCAGTACAAGGCACACAAACACCATCAATGTTACATTTACCTGCATTTGCATCAGTACAATGATTATCAAAGATACAACTAATAGTTCTTGCACTTAGACTATCTAATTTAAAATTAACAGCACCAGCAGCATTAGATTCCAAAATAACACCCAACTTATGGGCCCCAACTCCACCTACTGAAGGATAGCCTTGACCAAATCCAGTAGGGGGGTTTACACCATCATTAATGTTACAAGTCATCCCAGTTTCTGAACTCCAAGTTCCAGTAATTGTCGCAGTGCCTGTAATTTGATTTTCTAAAGGAGCACCAGTTACACCATCAACAGAATATGCATACAAAGAGTTAGCATCCCCTGAACATCCAACACGTAATGAACCCGCTTCAATAAAACCAACGTAATAATCAGAGTTATTATTACTAGAGGTAAAGTCAACTTCTGCTACAAACCTAAGGTCATTTCCTGTAAGGCTAGCCACGGGCAAGTCCGTAATCATACTGGACTGTGCTCCTGATTGATTCGCATCACCATTAAATAAAACTTTACCATTTACCCTTACTGGATTAGTCATACCATTACTTGCAAAAACCGAATAAACTCCTGCATTCACATCACCATCACCATCACAAGTATCACTAAATGGGTCAGTTAAAGTTGAAGGAGCAACATCTTCCACACAAGTACCAGCATTACAAATTGGAAATTGTGAAGTAATGCAATCAATATCATTGCCACAAGGGTGATCAGGCAAAATAGTGATGTTTAAGTTATCAAGAGATTTATTAAAATATACTCCTTCTGCAGCAAATCCATAAACATCAAAAGTACCGAGAGGAAAACTCCCGTTAGTTATAGGAATTGAAACTGTCTGACCATCAAAACTACAACTATACACTTTTATAAAAGGATTATAATAACCACTAAGTTTACCAAAATTGGTACTTACAGATGTCATATCAGATTCTCCGTTCTGTTGATTTACTGATAAGATATTATCGTTAAATTGATCAGTAGTTATACTACAATCAATGTTATGTCCAGTACCAGTATTCCTACCTACCCAGAACGTAACACCATTAACAGCACCAACATCACCTATATGGTCAGTAATATCAACACTAAATTCTGAATTTTGATCAGGTAGTATTTTTGTAGTAGCTAGAACAGCCATATGGTTTATAGCGCTGGAATTACCTTCTATTAGATATTTACCGTTTACTACAGTACCAGTAGCCCAACCACCACCTTGATTAAAAACAAAGTCAGGACCAAGTTCTGAATTAAAAGAGTTAAAGATAGTTCCAGTTATTGGGATACAATCTTCAGGACAAGTTGTTGGATTTTCATCATTAACTGTACACATACCATCCGGTGAGCCGCCCGCACAACTACTTTCTCCACCACCAACAACATAAGCAAATATCCAATTGTCAAAAACAACCGAATCAACAACATCACCATTAGCAAGATTGCCAACACTAATATAGTGAGGAGCATTAGAACCATCGCCAATCACACGATCTAATGTTGATTGTCCAACAGTACAAATTAAACTATTTGAACTGGAAGTAAAACCAATTTCTAAAGTACTCGAACAAGCAACCGCAGGAATTTCTTGACCGCCATTAACTAAACTACAATCACCTTGATCATCCTGTTTAATTTGACATTCATTTCCAGCAAAACCAATATTTGCAGTTATAAATCCCCCAGGTAAAGGTGTTGAAGAAACCGAGTAGTCAATGGACCCAGCCCAATCTAGATTATTATCCATTAGATTATTTGAAGTGATAGCTGGAGCATTAATGCCTGTTGCAGTTCCACTCATATTGATAAAATCATTTTGAACTATATTAATCCCGCCACTATCGTCGGAAAAAAATATAGGGTTAAGACTTGTACCAGTAAACTCATAATTGAAATCAGTTAAGGTAGCAGGACCACCGCTACAATCATAAGGACAGTTTTCAGAAGTTTCTGCCCCTGCACAAACATCATTACCACACTCAGGGATTCCACCACAATCAGCTACACAGTTACTAGATGTTTCTCCAGGACCAACCTCACATACACCATTAGGAGTTCCAGCACTAGTACACCCAGCATTATCACCGCCACCGCCAGAAATACAAGTACCAGCATCACAAGTAGGTTTACCATCAATATGAGTACAATCACCATCATTACCACATTGTTCACAATAACCACTCCCAACATTACAATCTGCAAATCTGGACGAAGGACAATCATTATCATCAGCACAAGAAATTTCTTCAAAAGTAGTGTAATTTAAATTATCAAATGAAATATCCATCGGAGTATCAGTTAATCCGTCAACCCATAATGTCAAATAACTTGTTGGCAATGCATTTACAGAGATTGTAGCTTCTTGGCCATCAGCGCCACAAGTAAAATGTTTTGTCACTGAATTATAATCAGCAATTAATGTAACATTAGTAGTTGATATATCAACAGCACTATTTTCACCACCATTTTCATTAACTAATATTTGAGCTTGACCTTGATCAGTCATACTAATACCACAATTAAGAGTATTACCAGTATTCATACCAAATACTATTTTTGCTGCATAAAAACCAGGACCAAGTAAAGATTCAAAACCAGTATTATCAACAACATCAACACTAACTCTTGAAGGCACAGAAGCTGTCAAGTTATATTTAGTGTAAGTAGCCATGAAATGATTAGAGGCTGTAGAAACACCGATCATCCTAATTTGATTATTTTCTTCAGTAACAACACCATAACCATTATTATAACCAAAAAAAGAATGATCAGGAACATTATCGTTAAAATTATTAAAGAAAGGACCTAATACTGAACAATCTTCTGAACAAGATACAAAATCTTCACCAGCACCAGGACTACAACCACCATCAGGAGAACCGCCAGCACAATTACTAGCACCAGCAGTGTTAAATTCAAAATTATCATAAACATTGTCAGCAACACAATCAATGGAACCAGAAGTAATTAAATGAAAATTACCTTCTGCGGGATTAGATTCTGGACCAGTTAAGGTTATCTCAGGACCTTCTGAGTCATATTCACAAGCAATTGAGTTTACTGCACTGTTACAAAGATCTGAATTAACAGAATAAGTACAAGAAAATTCTTCTGCAACACTGTCCCATTCTGCCACTAGAGATAGTAGGATTGAACTGAGAGATAGTTATTTGAGAATTCCAATTTTGTAGATAATCAGGATTATCGTTAGTTATAAGTGAAGAAATCGCTCCTGAATTTGCAATCCCACTAACAGTAAAAGTATCAGTGTGTGTTCCACTCCAACCACCCTGATCATCAATTAAAAAAATATTTGGATCGATAGATGAAGAAAAATCCCAATTGAAAGAGCTTAAGCTTGAACCAGGTTCTTCGCCACCACCAGGAGCAGCATCACTATCATATTCCCATCTGCCCACTATTACATCAACAGTTTCATCTGCTGAATCTACAGAAACTCCAAAACTGATATCTAAAAAGCCAGGATCATTTTGAGGTAAAATGACCATATGGTCAGGTTCATCATTGGGATCTAAATCTATTGCACACACACCTAAATTTTCAGTAAAATCATAAACAAACATTAAGTAAAAAGGATTACCAGGAGTTATGGTAAAAGAAGATTCTGAAGTCACATTTTTATAAGCTAAATGATAATTCCCACCCCCTTCGTGAACAATATTACAAGAAGAATCAGAAGGGCCAACCCAAAAAATATCAGGGGGGGTGACAATCACAGAACTGATAATAGTTACAAAACTGTCAGAAGAATCAGGAGATTCAGTAGTAACAACACTTGATTCCGCAGAACCAGTAGAAGTCCCATTAAAGTGATAATAATTCATGTCTCCATTCACTATTGAACCAGGAATACCCCCAATTGAAGATTCTTCGAAAGATTCCACAGGTAAAGCTTCTGCAAATTGGACATCAAAACTTGTCGCAATTATTGGAGGATTATCACCCATGATTCCAAAAAAAGAACTTGCAGTGTTTAGAATACTACTAAAAAAACCAGTTGATTCACTTGTTGCTAAAGAGGTTGTAGAAGAAGATTGTTCACTTTCTTGAATTGTGGCAGTTGAACTATCAATTGAACTTTCTTCAGACGAAAACATACCTAGAAGATTACTGAAAAAACCACCCGAACTTTGCGTCACCTCATCTGAATTATCAGCATGAGTTGATACTGCCCCTGTAAGCATATCAGAATCTTCCCCTGAAAAACTAAATAATGCTAAAACCATAACTGCAAGAACTAAAGGTAGCACGTATGCTACTGCTAATTTTTTCTTTACCACCTATCTACACCTCTTAATGTATTGTAATTTAATTAGGAATATAATTTATTACCCTCAAATCATTTAACTTAGGAAGTTTAATGGATTTATAAATATTACCTTAGATAAAAGTATGAATAAAACTATAAAAAGAATTAATTTAACTCAAAAAAAAAAAGATTAATTAGTTAAATGTAATCTCATTTTGAGTTTATTTGAGTATTTTATTTGGTGGAAACGCCCAAAACACACCACCAGGCAAATAAAGCAAAAACATTAGATTTAACTTTAAGGATAATTGAGGTGTTTTTTAAGAAAAACTTATAAATGCAAAAGTAATGTTTTTAATTAATAATTTGAATTTAAAAGTTTTAACAAAAAAAAGAGGTGTGGTAAAACATGAGTCAAAATAAAAAAAATATTGCGGCTTTATTAGCAGTTGCGTTAATGGTTTCGTTTAGTAGTACACTAATAATTATAGGAGATGTTTCTGATTTAAATTTGAGCATCAAAGATATGTTAACTGGTGCAGTAACATCACAAGCTAATGGCACAGGTACTGCAGAATTGGAAATTTTAGCTAACGTAGGTTTAAATGTTGATGATGCTGCAATTAATTTAGGTAGTGGTTATGTAAATGGCAGTAATTCTTCGGCAATAGTAGATAGTATGAATTTTTTTAACAGTGCTAGTACTTGGTTAAATAGTACGGGCCAAAGTGTTTCAGGCCTAGCAGATTACCATTTAGTAAACAATACTGGTTCAACACCAATTAATATCACTGTTCAAATGAATTCACATGTAGATGCAGAAGATTGGTTATGTGGTGCAAGTGGCGCAACCTGTCCTGGAGATAATGCTGATGTGAGAGTAAGAATCCAAAATGCAGGTACTTCTTGTTTAGATATTCAAGCAGGAACTTATGAAGCTAATGTTTTTGTGACTAATGTTAATAAGAATACTGTATTGTTATGTGGCAATATGAAACCAATAGATGGGCAAGATACATTTGAAGTATATTACAAAGTAGAAATCCCACAGGAAGCCCCGACTGGAAGTAAAGAAGCTTCATTCTTATACACTGCAGAAGCACAATAGAGGCAAAAAATGAAATATAAAAACTTTTTTTTTATTTTAATATTTATTACATTGGGCGCTGTCCCAAAAGGAATAGATTAGTATACTGGTAAGTTATAACTTTAGGTTATGACACAAAAAACCATAACAAACCAGTATAATACTAGATTACATTCAGAGATTATTAAACTTTGCAATTCTTTAGAGCTTCCAT
>JABHQR010000008.1 GCA_018696395.1 archaeon
GAAGAACCTGCAGAAGAAGCTCCAGTTGAAGAACCTGCTCAGGAAGAACAACCTGTAGAAGAAGCTCCAGTTGAAGAACCTGCTCAGGAAGAACAACCTGTAGAAGAAGCTCCAGTTGAAGAACCTGCTCAGGAAGAACAACCTGTAGAAGAAGCTCCAGTTGAAGAAACTGAAGAAAAAACTGAATGATTTTTCAGTCTTATTTTTTTTAATTTATTTATTTTTCTAACTTATTAAACCTATTAATACCACTTATTATTGATGATTTAAGTATATTCTCCTTCTCTTTTAATCTATTGTAACTGACCTAATCCAATTAAAATAATCTCACTAAAGTAATTAAACTAAAATAATCCATTCAGTAAATAAATTATTATAAACTTAAAATATTCTTTACTTAAAATGTTAAACTTATTTAAGAAAAGATTTTTTCAAAAGAAAAAAATCAAATCTAAGAAGAATGTTGAAATACAATTAAAAAAATTATTTCTTATAAAAAAAACATATAAAAAGTATAATATTAACCTTGAAAAAGTTATTGATAATTATCATGACCCTAAATTTTACCGAAAAATCCTTTTTAGTAAACATTATTGGACTTTAGAAGAAGATAATAAACTTAAAAGAATATTAACTGGAATAAAACCTCATCGCAATTTTAGAAATAATAAACAATATGCAGCTAACATAATCTTAAACTGGTTAATTGAAGACTTGATTTACATTATTTTAAAAAGAAAAAAAGTTAATGTGGTTAGGTCTGGATCAGATAAAGAAAGAAAATTGTTCATTGGTAAAAATGTTGAAGCTGAGTGTGATTTGAAAATTATTCCAAGGAATAAAAATAATAAAAATATATTTATTGAAGTTATTGCTAATTATCCAACTAAATCTGGATTTGCATCTTTTTGGGAAGAGAAAGGATTTCTAGATTTAAAAGATAAAAAATTTCATAAACTTCTGGACCATCATATACAAGGTAATTTAATTTTAATTCTTGGTATGGTTGTGGCTAAAAATCAGTTTTTTTTAATGAGGGTTGATAACAATCTTAAAATTAAAAACAAAAGTTCTGAACAAAATTTTGGTGGAAAAGAGACAGTATTAATAGATTTTGAAGAAGGAAAACCTTTGCTAAAGGGGTTGAATACTCTTAGCATAAGGTCTTTTGTAAAACCAATTAAGAAGAAAAAAAAGTGATTTTATTTTAATCATATTAATTATCTGTTCCCTAATTCAAACTTCAATTTCTAATCCCACTGGGCAATGGTCTGATCCCAGAACCTCATTCAGAATGATTGCTTCTTTCAAATTATTTTTTAATATTTTTGAAATACAGAAATAATCTATTCGCCATCCAATATTTTTAGTTCTGGCATGGAACATATAAGACCACCAAGTGTATTTCATCTCTTCTGGGTGCAAATATCTAAATGTATCGATAAATCCAGCTTCCAGTATTTTATCAAATCTTTCTCTCTCCTGGTCAGTAAAACCTGCATTACCTGGTTTTGATTTTGTAGTTTTATTAGTTTGTGGGTTTTTAAGGTCAATTTCTTGGTGAGCTACATTTAGGTCACCACAAATAATTACTGGTTTATTCTTTTCAAGCTGTTTAACGAATTTTAAGAATTCTGGGTCCCATGTTTTGTGCCTATATTCTAATCTGGCAAGTCCTCGTTTAGAATTAGGTGTATAAACATTAACTAAGAAGAATTTATTAAACTCTAATGTAATCATTCTCCCTTCTTTATCTAAATCTTCAATGCCAATCCCATACTTTGTATTTAATGGTCTGATTTTTGAAAATATTGCTGTACCTGAATAACCTTTTTTTTCAGCAGAATTCCAGTAATGGTGTTCATAATCGTCTAACATCTTATCAACTTGACCTGGATGGGCTTTAGTTTCTTGAATACAAATTATGTCTGGGTCATATTTTGTTACAAAATCTAGAAACCCTTTTTTTAATACTGCCCTTATGCCATTAACGTTCCATGAAATTATATTTAATTTTGTCATTTAACTCCTCTTTTCAAATTCAACTATAAAAATATGTTTGAATAATCTTTCTCTGTATCTATTGGCCCAACATCTTAAGTAATGTTCGTCAGCAAGATTATTATAAATTCTTTTTTGGTTATATACTTTACTGAGTATTGGTTCTTTTTCTTTCCAATATCCACTTACATCTGATTCAATTCTAAATCTTTCAGATAATTCTAATTCTTTTTGAATATCTCTTAAATCTTTTTTTAATTCATTTATTGAGTTATGAAATTTTGTATATAATAAGTTTGTTGTCCATGGTGAATATTCTCTTTTAATATGGCATTTAGGAATTTTACCTTTTTTGTAATCCAATCTTAAATTGACCATTTTTTCTGGACAATCTAATCTATCAACTAAATTTAACATATTAATTGGTTTGTCTTGGTGGTTTTCTTGAATTGCATTTCCTTGAAATGCAGAAATTAAATAACTATTATCTAGTTTTATTTTTTTTTCACTTGGTAAAGTTTTTTGTTCATCAAAATCTTCTTTAATCATATGGCAAATGTCTAAAAGGTAATCTAACTTAATTTCATCTAAATTTCCTAATTTAACAGTTCTATTATAAATACTTGATAATGAGAGCTTAATTTCTTTACCATTGCATGTTGGAATCATGTAAAACGGATTGACTAGTTCTAATGCATCAATAATAATTTTGTTGGGTTCACTTGTTGTGATTGTCATCTTTAAGGTTACGTGAATCTGTGGTATAAAAAGATTTCTTTGCTAAACGATAACTAATTAAATCTTAAATCTCAAATTTCCTAAAGAATAACAAGTTCTTATGATTAATACTAAATTTACTTTCATTGATTTTATTCTTAATACACACCATTTTTTCTCCTTTGAACAAGAACTCTTTTTCTAATTCTAAACTTAATCTGCCACTAAAATTATTATACTTATCTTCAAGATAATTGTTTTCTACTAAGAGGATGATGTAAGCTCCATGTTTGATTTTATTTTTAAGTTCAGTTAAGATTTTTACAATCAATTTTGTGGGGTTAAGATCATATTCATAATCAGTTCGGTTCATTTCTTTGCTCAACTTTTGCAAACTCTTCCAATTAGGCAAAAATGTGACAATTAACTCAATTTTAGGTAATTTATATTGTTGCCAAATATAATCAAAATCTTTTAATTTATTTTTTAGCAATAAATGTTTGGAATTTTGTTTACAACCATAATTACTTAATTGTAATTGACTTTCTAATTTTTTAATTTTTTCATTAACTTCAAAATATGAATTAGAATCTTCAGTCATGGAAATGCCATTACGTTTGGTTTCATGGCAGGCAAATAATGTTTCTCCTAAATTTAAAAAAGGATCAAAAATAATATTCCCCTCTTCACTAAACTGTTTAATTAATTCCTTTTTTAATTTTATTTTAGATTGAGAATTAAAATTATCTAAAATTAACCAAGATGATCTAATGATTTCTAATTTTGGTTGCATAATATTAAGAATAATCTTGAAATATAAAAATACTTTTGAACAGAATAATCTATTTTAGAAAGAATATTATGTTGTAATTTGCTATTTTTTAGGTAAGAATTCTTCCACATTCTTGAAATGTGTTTTAACAAATTCTTCAAATTTAAAATCTCTTTCTTTTAATTCTTCCAAGCCCCATTTAACGTGGGTACTACCTTTTGGAACTGGAAAACCTGCTTTTTTACTAAGGTAATTAATTTGTTCTAATGCTGTAGCTCTAGCAAGTATTGATGCTGCTGCAACTTCAATAAATTTATGTTCTGCTTTTATTTCTCTAATGTCCCCTACTTTACATCCAGGGAATTTATCTACTATGTGTGTCCCAGGTAAAAGAAATTTTCCCACTTGTTTGTGCATGTCATTTAAAACTTTTGAACTGCCATACATTTTAACTTTATGGTTATATTCTTCTGGTGTTAAATTAACAATCTCACAACTGCACATTTTTTTGATCTCTTGTGCCATTCTTAAAATCTCTTTATCTCTCAAAATTTTACTATCTGCAACACCTAACTCTTTTAGTTTAACTCTTAACTCTTCATCTGCTTTAACTCCAGCAACAACCATCCCACCAAAAGTGTCCCCTTTCAAAGATTCATCACTACCAATGACCCACCCTAACTCTTTTCTAAATTCAATCTTTTTAATTTTTTTACCAATTCTAACTGATTCCAATTTGTGTGATAATTCTTCTATTTTATCTTCATTACCTTGGATGAGGAGTTTTCCTGAGGTGTATAAAATCAACATAATTCTTCTATTATTAACACCTTTGAAATATCTGATATCTTCATAAACTGTTTTAGGTTCTAATGGTGTGAACTTATTTTTTTTAAGAAATGCTAATAACTGTTCTTTATCCACCTCTTTAAACACTACCATATTTAACAAGAATGAAAATGGTTAATTTAAATGTTTCTGATTAATATCTTCTTCTTTTTTTATTAGGGGGTCTTCTTCCCCCTTTTCGATCTTTCTTTTTTCTTAATTTTAATTTAAGAGTAATATATTCTTTATTGGCTTTATCAAAATGTTTTTTTGAAATTAAATTAGGATTTTGATCATAGAATTCAAAATATTTATCATAGAACCTTCTAGCTTTTTTTGCGTAAGTTAAATTATCTGTTTCAAAAAATAATATTTTTGAAATATCTGCCGCAATACCATAACAAATTGTAATGTTGGATTGATCATTAATATCAAGCAATTCCTTTGCTCTTAAAATTTCATCTAATGACCTTTCAAGATTTTCTCTTTCTTTTGTTTTATAAAATAATATCAATGACGCTTTTCCTGCTAATAATATTGCATCTGATGATTTTTTATGATCTTCAAATAATTGTGAATTGTGGGCTCTGATATATGCTTCATGTTGTTTGATTACTGGGGTAGGATCTTCTTTATCAAGAAAACTAAGTTCCATTAAGGATTTTCCTAAAAACATGTTTAATGAGAAAAACAGGTCTGGATTTTGTTCATTGCAAATTTCTAATGCTTCATTATAACTTTCAATTGAATCTTGTAAAAAACCAACTTCATCAAATATTTTATAAGCTTCAAATTCTGCTCTTGCTCTTAAATTTAAAGCATGTGCATGGGATTCATCAAGTTTATCACTTATGTCTATGTATGTGGTTGAAGTTTCAATAATTCTTTCTAACCATTTAGGGTCTTTTGAAGTTTTATATGCTTTCCAAGATAAAGAAGTCATATAACTACATGATTTTATTGAATAATTTTCATCAACTTCTAAACATATCTTGGCTGAATCTAAATATAGGTCGTATGAGTTTAATGCATAACTAATGTTTTTTGTACGTTCAAATAATATGCAATTTATTGATCCTGCATGCCCTAGAAAATGTCCTTCCATTACAGTATATCTTACTGGATTCCCCTTTTCTTTGATTATTTCTTTTTCAACCTTTTTTCTAGATATTTCAGAACCTTGATAATTGAATTGTATTAATTTTTCAAGTTGTGGTGTTGTGAAATAGTCTGGATCTTCAACAGCTAAATGGGTCCCAACTTTTGTTAATGCTTTAACATAAAAAATATCTCTATCTTCTACTGAATCTATTGTGTCTAAATAATTTGTTAGCAATACTCTACAATCTTGGTTATGTATCAACTCATCATAATTTGTTGACATTAATGTTTCAAAATCCATCAATTAAACTCCAAAGTATATGTTTTATATAAATCTTATCTGTGTTAACTACTTTCAAATGGGTTCTAATCACTATTTAAATCAAAGCATAAAATTTAAAAATAGGTGTCCATCTTAGCTTATTCATAGGTGTTAATTACAATTATATGGGTGAGTTAAAATAAATAAACAAAACTTTGATTGTCCGCATTGTAAATATAAATTTGTCAGTTTTTTATTTTCTGGGTTAAAGGGAATATATTGTCCTTATTGCCATAATAGGATTTCTGTATAATCATTTTTAAATTATTGTTAACCAGAATAAATTAGATAATAATTTAAATAGGAAGATTTTCTTTAAGTTATGTCAATTTTATTAGAATTAATTATTTTAACCTTTTTACCTTTTTTAGAATTGAGGGCTTCAATTCCTTATGGGATATTTGCTTCTAACATTCATTGGTTTTGGATATTTGTAATTTGTTGTTTAACAAACATCATTTTATCATTTTTTGTGTATGCTTTTGTGAATTATGTTATGAAATTGTTCTTAAAAGTTAAGTTTATTAACAAGATTTATGAAAAAATTGTTGAAAGATCACAAAGAAAAGTTAAACCTTATGTGGATAAGTATGGGACAATAGGGTTAGCTATTTTTATTGGAATTCCTTTGCCTGGATCTGGTGTTTATACTGGTGGATTAGGGGCTTACTTACTTGGCTTCAAATTTAAGGATTATATTATTGCGTCAATCATTGGTGTATTAATTGCAGGAACTATAGTTACTTTAGTTTCTGTGACTGGGAGTGAAGCATTATATTTTATGCTTAAAGTTATTTAGAAAAAATTTATTTTTTACTTTTCTTTCTTAATTTATTAAATTATTTACATTCTGCAATTATTCCATCAATTTTAAATGTTCCAATACCATAATCATTCATGGTAACATCGTAAATATGGTTTGCTTGACACAATTCTTGAATGTCAGAAATTATTTTTCTTACACTTTCATACTTATGGTCTATGTAACTAGGTGTTTGAACTATTAATGGTGTTTCACATTGTTTATTGTAATTAATGAAAATTCTCTGTTCTGGTTCTAAATTGATTGCTTCACCGAACCAGCTTGTTCCATGCTCATGAGAACTAACTTTTTTTAACCCTAAATCTAATGCTATCTTTTCAATAGAATCAATTCTTTCTTCCGGGCATTTGTCAAAGCAATAATATGTCATGAATTAGGGTTTGCTTATGGTTTATTTATAAAACTAACTGTTTACTGACTTTTTAAGAATGTTTACAATAATATTAATTACAATAAAATTATAAATTAATGTTAACTATTTTTATTTATGATAACTAAAATCCAACAACATGTTAAAGAATTATGTGAAATTGATCAAAAGTATGGTATGCGGGCTTACAACACTCATTTCTTAAGTACAGTTAAGTATGCTAAGATTTTAGCAGAAAAGTTAGGTGGTGATATTGAAATTGTAGAAATTGCTGCTTGGTTACACGATGTGGCAAGTATTAAGGGTGAATATCAAGAACATCACATTAAAGGGGCAGAGTATGCTGAGAAATATTTGAAAGGGCAATTCAATTACTCTCAAGAAAAGATTGATCAAGTTAAACATTGTATTTATGCTCACCGAGGAAGTAAAGATATTAAGAGGGAAACAGTTGAAGCTGAATGTGTGGCTAGTGCAGATGCCATGTCACATTTTGATGATATTGCTGCTATGTTTGGATTAGCTTACATTGGCCATAAAATTATTGACACTGAAGAAGCTAAACAGTTTGTAAAATCTAAACTGCAACGTTCTTGGAACAAACTAATACCTGAAGCTAAAGAAATAATCAAAGATCAATATGATGCAGCTATGTTATTATTGGATTAGGTTTTGTTTTATTTTTATTGTTTAACATGAAATCTCTCCGGTTTTTTAGTAATAACAAATTAAATAGTAAATCTTAAAAAGTTTTGAATAACTTTTAATTTATAATGAAACCTGCAATATTTTTTATAAGCGGAACAAGTGGTTCTGGAAAAAGTACTCTTGTGGAATTGTTAAAAAAAAAATTGCTTATTGTGAAAGTTTATGATCTTGATGAAGAAGGTGTACCTGAAGGTGCTGATGAAAATTGGCGAAGGATGAAAACTAATTATTGGTTAGAAAAAGCAGTAAATTATTTTTCCAAAGGTAAATCCACTATCATTTGTGGTGTCATTGTTCCAGAAGAAGTTAAAAATTGCCCTAATTATAGTAATTTACTTAATGTAAATTATGGGTTTATTCGTATTGATGAAACTGAAATTAGGAGAAGGCTGAATCTTAGAGATTGGAGTTCTGAACAAGTTGAAGGTAATGTGATTTGGGCACAACATTTAGAAAGATATGTAAAGGCTGAAAAAAATCATTTAATTGTTGATGGTGTGAAAAATAGTCCTACTGAATTAGCTGAAAAATTTACAGAATGGATTAAGAAAGAGATTGAATCTTTTTGATTTATAAAATTGAGCATCAACTATTAAAAGAAATAACTTATCCTAATTTTTCATCAACTTCTTTTGCTACTTTCATTAATTCAGACATTGCAGAATCTAAGTCTTTTCGAATACTAGATATTACTCTTTCTAAGTTTCTTTCTCTTAGAATGTAACCGCCTTGTTCACGAATAACAATCCCTGAATTCATCAAGTTATTAAGGTGGTGAACTACTGTTCCTCTAGTTAATTTTAATCTATCAGCAATTTCATCTGAAGAAATTATTTGGTTACTTTTAGCTTTCTTCAATAATACAATAAATATTCTAAAACAACTACTATTCTTATCCCTTAAACTAAATAATCCTAAAGAATTTCCAATCCACTGAAGTTCTTGGTTGATATTTTCTTTTGGGGTTCTTCGAATCTTAAGAATTGTAACTCGCCTTATCATTGTAAGGTATTGATAAGTTGAATCTATTTTTAAACTTTTTCCAAAAACTTTATATAGTAAATGTATTTTAAGTAGTCTCTGTTGGCTTAAGCTCAACGAAACAAATGGCAAATAAAACGATCGATCCTTCATCCGCTTAGTGTTCCCTTGTTGAACTCTTAACAAATTTTGGCAAGGGGGCGCTAACTCTTTTTTAATAATGTAGTAGTGGATATGTAGGTGAAATGAGTGAGAAAAAACAATGACTAAAGAAAATGAAGAAATTAGTTCAGATGATGTTAATATTGAAATTAAAGATCCTTTAACTGAAGTTACTGAACTATTACAAAGAACACAAGCTAATTTTGAAAATTATCGAAAACAAACTGAGAAACGAGTTGAAGAAATTAGAAAAATGGCAAGTAAAGATGTTATTTTACAAGTCTTACCTGTATTAGACAATTTTGAACTTGCTCTTAAAAATTCTGAAAAAAATGAAGAGTTCATGAAAGGAATTGAACTAATTTATTCTCAACTAGTTTCGGTTTTAGAAAATAATGGTGTGAAAATTATCAATACAGATAAAAATTTTGATCCATTTTATCATGAAGCTTTAATGAAAGTTGATTCGGATTTATCAGAGAATAAAATTATTGAAGAATTTCAAAAAGGTTATATTTTGAATGATAAAGTAATTCGACATAGTAAGGTAAAAGTTAGTTCTGGTAAAAAACCAAAATGTAAAGAATGTAAATGAAAGTTAAACTTAACAAAACAACATAATAAAAAATAAAATAATAATTAAATGAGGAAAAATAAAAATGACAAATGAAAATAATAAAGGAATTACTGGTGCAACTATCGGTATTGATTTAGGTACCACTTTCTCTGCAATGTCTGTTCTAGAAGGGGGAAAACCTACTATTGTAACAAATGCAGAAGGTACAAGAACTACTCCTAGTGTTGTACATATTAAAGATGAAGAAATTATTGTAGGTCAAATTGCTAGGAACCAAGCAATTGTTGATCCTCACCACACTATCAGGTCCATTAAAAGAAAAATGGGATCTAATGAAAAAGTTGAATCAGATGGTAAAGATTATGGTCCAGAACAGATCTCTGCAATGGTATTACAAAAACTTAAACGTGATGCCGAAGCTTATCTTGGTCAACCGGTAAAGAATGCGGTGATTACAGTTCCAGCTTATTTTAATGATTCACAAAGACAAGCTACTAAAGCTGCTGGTGAAATTGCAGGTCTTAACGTGTTAAGAATTATCAACGAACCTACTGCAGCTGCATTAGCTTATGGTTTAGATAAACAAGAAAAAGAACATACCATTTTAGTTTTTGATTTTGGTGGTGGAACTTTTGATGTATCTGTATTAGAATTAGGTGATGGGATTTTTGAAGTTAAATCTACTAATGGTGATAATATGTTGGGTGGAGATGATGTTGACGAAATAATCATGAATTGGTTAATTGATAATTTCAAAAAATCAACTGGTATTAATCTTAACAATGATGCAACTGCAACTCAAAGATTAAAAGAAGCAGCAGAAAAGGCTAAAATTGAATTATCTACTAAAACTAAAGTTGAAATTAGTATACCTTTCATTACTGCGGACCAAAATGGACCTAAACATATTAAGGAAGAATTAACCAGGGCTAAATTTGAAGAATTAATTTCTGATATTTTGAAAAGGTTAGAAATTCCAACTTTGAATGCAATTAAAGATGCTAATTTAAGTAGTGGTCAATTGGACAAAATTATTTTTGTTGGGGGATCTACAAGAATTCCTTCAGTAGAAGCTTTAGTTAAAAAAATTACTGGCAAAGAAGGGGACAAATCAGTTAATCCTGATGAAGCTGTAGCTTTAGGTGCAGCGGTTCAAGCAGGAGTGATTTCTGGTGATGTTCGAGATGTTTTATTACTTGATGTAACTCCATTAAGTTTAGGTATTGAAACCTTAGGTGGAGTATTTACTAAACTGATTGATAGAAATACAACTATCCCCACTAAAAAATCTCAAATATTTAGTACTGCAGCAGATAATCAACCAGCAGTGACTATCAGAATTGCTCAAGGTGAAAGATCAATGTTTGCAGGTAACAAATTATTGGGTCAGTTTGATTTAGTTGGTATACCGCCTGCACCAAGGGGAATTCCACAAGTTGAAGTTACTTTTGATATTGATGCTAACGGTATTGTTAATGTTGGAGCTAAAGATTTAGGTACTGGTAAAGAACAGAAAATACAAATCACTGGTTCAACAACTCTTAGTAGTGAAGAAATTGAAAAAATGAAAGAAGAAGCTAAGAAAAATGAAGCTGAAGATTCTAAAAAGAAAGCTAAGATTGAGGCTGACAATAATGCTGAATCTGTTATTTATCAAACTAAAAAAGTAATGGAAGAGCATAAAGATAAAGTTGATGAAGCTACTAAAAAAGCGATTGATGAGAAGATTAAGGAATTAGAAGAAGCTAAAGAAAAATCTGAACCAGAAGAAATTAATCAGAAAATCGAAGAACTTAACAAGAAAGTTTCTGAAATCGGTGCTAAAATTTATCAGGAAGCTGCAGCTGCTCAACAAGCAAAAGATGAAGCAGGAGCTCAACCTGGTGCTGAATCTTCAGAAGGTGTTAAGCCAGAAAGTAAATCTGATGAAAAGGTAGTTGATGCAGAGTTTGAAGAAAAGAAAGATTAATTTTTTCTTTCTTTTTAATTATTAATCTATTGTGTTATAATGTTAGATCAATACCATAAGTCAACAAACTAATAAACTTCAATTAATTATATTAATCATGATAACTACAAACAAAGAAGTGTTTTACTGGGGACCAATTTTAGGTAAATTTTATTACATGTCAGAATTTATTAAATCTTGTAGTCAAGAACTTTCTAAAAAATTTCCTGGTGAAAGATGGCCTGAAACTTTAATATTAAATAAAGGAAATAAATTTGTTTGGATGAATCAGTTAGAAGATCTGCAAGTTAAAGGTCAAGATGTTTTCTTAAAATATATGCTTGATGAAAGTAAAAGAAAAAAATATTATCTTGATTGGAAAAATGATTTGCCTGTTTTGTTAAATTTTCAATGTAAAATTGATGAGTTCAATTTATCTGACATTAGTGATAATGAATTGAAAAATATTTGGAACAAATTTTATGATTTAACAATTAAGTTTTGGGTTAATGTAATATTCCCTGAACTTGCAAATTATGGCTCTGAAAAATATTTCAAGGAGAAATTATCTCATTACATTTTAAAAGAAGATGATTTGCGGACTGCAATGGAAATTTTAACTACTCCTAAAAGATCATCATTTTTTGAAAAAGAGGAGGTTGAACTGTTAGGAACTTATGATTTTAAAAAACATCAAGAAAAATATTTTTGGTTACAAAATAGTTATTTTGGATCTAAAATCTGTTCTATTGATTTTTTTAAGGAAAGAAAGAAAAATTTAAATGTTAATCTTAAAACTGAAATTGAACAAAGGATTTTCTTAACAAGGGAGAATAAAACAAAAATAATTGAGACATATAATCTTCCAAAAAAAATAATTAATATCTCTAACGCTATAAGTGAATGTATTGAATGGCAAGATGAAAGGAAAGGACACTTATTATTAAACATACATTATAAAGATATATTACTTAACGAAGTAGCAAGGAGATTTGATTATGATAAAAAATATTTGACAAACTTTGCTTTCTTTGAGATCTCAAAATTATTTGAAGGTGTTGATTTAAAACAAGAAGCCGAATTAAGAAAAGAATGTATGGGTATTCATTTTACAGATGAAATTAATGTTTTAAATAATAAAGAAGCTTTAGAATTTTGGGAAGAGTTTGTTGATAAAGAAGTTAAAGAACATCTTTCAGAATTTAAAGGTACTATTGCTAGTAAAGGGCCTAATCAGATTACAAAGGGGAAAGTAAGAGTTATCCTTGACCCTTTTAATATCAAACATTTTAATCAAGGAGAAATTTTAGTAACAAGTATGACTAGTCCTGAATTTGTTTTTATTATGAAAAAAGCGTCAGCTATAATTACTGACACTGGTGGTCTTACTTGTCATGCTGCAATTCTTAGCAGAGAGATGAAAGTTCCTTGTATTGTTGGGACAAAAATTGCAACTCAAGTCTTAAAAGATGGGGATTTAATTGAGGTTGATACTCGGAAAGGGACAGTTAAAAAAAATAATGTATTAAATCAATTAATCTAATAAAATAAAATGACACCTGATAAAATTAAATTGCCAAATGTTGAACAATTTTATTATAAATTTAAACTTCCAAGTAATCTTAAGAACCATATTCAAAAAGTTACTGAAGTGGCTGTGTTCTTAGCAAGTAAGATTAATGAATATAAAAAGAAGAATAAAGATTTTGAATTATACAATGTTGAATTAGTTCGTGTTGCAGCAGCTTTACATGATATTGGAAAACCATTACATTTCAAATATTTTGATAATGTAACTAAAAAAGAACATATCAATTTTGAAGAAAATTTCTCTGAACGAGAATTGTTAGAACATTGGTTTGATTTAATGCCAGAATTTAAAGAAGCAGAACATGAACTTACTGGTGCGAATATGTTAAAAGAATTTCCTGAAGTTGCAGAAATTGTGGCTAACCATACTCCAAGACAAATCCTTAAAGAAAATTTGAACAAAGAGACCATTTTAGTGAACTATGCTGATAAACGGGTTGAAGGGGATAAAATAGTTACTTTGGATAAACGATTTAATTGTTTAATGAGAAGATATCCTGAACACATAAGTAACTTTAAAAGAACCTTGATTAAATATGAAGAAGTTGAAGGGAAGATTTTTAATGAAATTGACTTTCAAGCAGAAAGATTAGAACAAGAGATGAATAAATAATTATTAAACAAAATTATATTAATAATTTTAAAAACAAAAATGGCAAATAAAGATTATTACAAAACATTGGAAGTTGATAAGAATGCAACTAAAAGTGATGTTAAAAAAGCGTTTAAGAAAAAAGCTATGAAATATCATCCAGATAGAGCTCCGGAAGATAAAAAAGTTGAATATGAAGAAAAATTTAAAGAAATCAATGAAGCAGCTTCAGTGTTAGGTGATGATAAGAAACGTCAGCAGTATGATCAGTTCGGTAGTGCATCTTTTAATAGTGCTGGTGGTGCCCCTGGTGGTCATCAAGGGTTTGATTTCTCAGATATAATGTCACAATTTAGGTCAGGTTCATTTGGAGATTTTGATGATATTTTTGATTCTTTGTTTGGTGGTAATGGTGGATCTAGAAGAAATGCTAGGGCAAGAAGAGGTAACAATCTTGCTTATGAAATAGAAATTAGTTTAGAAGAAGCATCTACTGGTATTAAGAAAACTTTAGATTTGAATAAATTAGAAAATTGTTCAGATTGTCAAGGTAAAGGCGCGACTGAGTTTAAATCTTGTCACCATTGTAATGGTTCTGGTTATGTGCGTAAAACTCAAAGAACACCTTTTGGCCTATTTCAACAAACTGCTCCCTGTCCATATTGTCACGGTAAAGGGGAACTTCCACAGGATTCTTGTGATGGTTGCAATGGGGAAGGTTTAGTAAGGAAAAGGAAAAAAATTGAAGTTAAGATTCCAGGTGGAGTTGAAAATGGAATGAAACTAAGAGTCCCTAACGAGGGTGAAGCTGGTATGAATAGCGGGCCTAATGGTGACCTTTATGTTATCGTTTATGTTAAAGAACACAAATATTTTGAAAGGTCAAGTCAAGATTTAAAAATTACTGTGCCAATCAGTTTTACAACTGCTACACTTGGTGGTGAGATAGAAGTTCCTACAATTACTGGTAAAGCAAAATTAAAAATACCTTCTGGTACTCAATCTGAAACTGTATTTAAAATGAGGGACAAAGGTTTACCTTTCTTACGTTTTTCCGGTACCGGGGATCAGTTAGTTAAGGTAAGAATTGAAGTTCCGAAAAAATTAACTAAAAAACAGAAAGAACTTATTGAAAAATTAGGGGAAAAAGAACCTAGTAAAAGTTTCTTTAAGAAAGTATTTGGATGAACAAATTTATTTTTTACTTTAAATTTTTTTAACTTAACTTATAACCTAACTCTAAAACAAATTCTGGTTCTTTAGAAAAATATTCTTTCAATGCTTTTTTTCCTCTGTTAATTCTAGCTGTAACATTTGGTATTGATAAACTCAATTCTTCAGAAATTTCTTTGTATGTTAACCCTTCCCAGAACCTTAACTTTAAAACGTCCCTATAACTCTTATTAATATTTGACATTGCTTCTTCTATCTTATCTGTAAGTTCAATTTGGTGGGTTTCTTTTTCGGGGTTATTGGTTGATAAATCAGCATAACCTAAAAATTCGTAAACTTGGACATTTTCAATAGACTCATGGTCTCTAATCTGATTATACCTTAACATATTATATGCTGTATTTCTAGTAACTCTCTTGTACCATGCATTAAAATTACCCCTTTGATATTTTTGAATATCGTCAACTAATTTAATGACCATCTCTAATTCTAAATCTTCAACATCTTCTTCTTTCTTAAGAATTTTAAAACCTATTTTTCTAATGTCATTCCTGTGTTTTAAATATAACAATGCTACAGCTTCTAGGTCTCCTTTTTTAGCATAATCAACGAGTTCATTATCTGTCTTAGTGATATCAACAAGGTAAGAGATATTGGTTTGTTTAACCATTTACAAATAGGATGTTATTGAAATATAAAAACTTTACTTGATATATCACGGATTTTTTCAATATCTCTACATAACCTTATATACAAGACCATTTTTTAAGATGTTCATGGCAAAATTTGAAAGTTCAAGGGAAAGAAAAAGTAGAAGTCCTAGGAGAGAGGGTTCTTCTAGAAGGGATGATTCTGGTAAAAGATCATTTGGTGGTCGTCCAAGGGAAGGGGGCAGAAGGTATTCAACTGAAGAATCTAAGCGTAATAGTAGGAATAGAAGGGATTTTGATATGACCTCAGTTACTTGTTCTGCATGTGGCGATAAATGTGAAGTTCCATTCAAACCTACATCATCTAAACCAGTGTATTGTAGTGAATGTTTTTCTAAAAATGGACCTGCTAAAGAAAAATCAAGTAAGAATTCAAGTAAAGATTTCGAAATAATTAATGATAAACTTGACAAGATTATAGAAGCTTTACGGATTAAATCTTAGAAAATATTACTTTTTTCTTATTTTTATAAATTCATCTTTTCGTTACTTTTATATATCCTAAAACATACACATACTATTAGAGGTGTAATTATGATAATCACAACTGTTGGCAATTCTGAACTCCTAGCTAAGAAAATGGCTCTTTCCTTAAAATGTAAATTTAGATTAATTAAAGTTGACAATTTTCCAGATAAGGAATTATATTTACAATTTCAAATTAAAAAAAATGAACTTAAAGGTAAAAAAGTTATTATTGTGGGATCTTTCCAACCAGATCCTAACTTTTCTTTACTTAAATTAATTCTTGCAGCTGAAACTGCAAAACAGTTAGGTGCAAAAAAAGTTGTTTTAATTGCACCTTATTTAGGTTTTATGAGACAAGATAAAATGTTTAATTATGGTGAAGCTGTTACTAACAAAATAATGTCAAAATTAATAAATAATTCTTTTGATAAAATTGTGACTGTTGATACTCATATCCATAGAATTAAGTTAATGAAAGATATTTTCAAAATTTCTGCAAAAAATCTTACTGCAAATCATACTATCTCTGAATTTATCAAAAGTAAATTTAAAAATAAAGTTAAACAAAATAATATTGCAATTATAGGTCCTGATTGGGAGTCATATCAATGGGCGGAAGTTATTGCTAAGCAAGTAGGTTGTGATGTGACTGTGTTTAAGAAAACAAGGTTTAGTTCTCGGAAAGTTAGGGAGAAAATGATTAAACCTATCGAAATAAAGGGCAAAGACATTATAATTGTTGATGATATTATCTCTACTGGTCACACTATTATTGAAGCTACAAAGAAAGTAAAAAAATTGGGGGCAAAATCAGTTACTACTATTTGTGTTCATGGTTTATTTGTCGAAGGAGCAATTAGTAAAATTAAAAAATCTGGTGTGAAAGAAATCATTACAACAAATTCTATACAAAGAAAAGAAAGTAAAATTGATCTGTGTAAACTGTTGTGTGAAGAAATAAAAAAATAAATTATTCTCTGTATGGGCTAGACCACATTCTTTTACCACATGCAAACATTTCGTATGTGTTCTCAGAGTAGCAACCTTCTAATGGTCCATAAATAATTAGGTTTTTGTCCCATGGCCAGGCTTTAGTTATCTTAATGTATATAACCCCTTGATAATGTCCTGTCTGTGCATTTGCTGGTGGGTCCATAATTAAAGTAAATTCCTTTGTTTCATTAATATCTAATAAAGTTCCTGTTGGTGGGTCAATATCTAACCAATGTGATACTCCTGTATGGTTTTCAACACTAACAAAAAATTGAACTTTTTCTTTAAAAGTATCATTATTATATAATCTAATTGTTCTCATCGAAGAAGCTCCTAATGCGGTGAATGTTCCAAAATGCATTTTGTCAGGATCTAAGTTAAAACCCATGCCTTTATCCACTAGGTTAAAATCAAATTCAATTGTAAATTCATCTTTAACAGTAAAATGGTCAGTAACATAATAACTGACAAATCCAATGCTTATTAATATTATAATCATTAATGGAATAAATGTGTTAAGTTTCATACACTAAACAACATTGGTTTATTTTAAATCCTTTTTGCTATTCAAAGATATGTTTTCTAGAATAATGTATCATCAGTTGAACTATTTGTGATTAAATATTTAAGATGTATTAATTAGACCTCTTCAATACCTAATCCTATTATCTTAAAATCAATTCTGTTCCCAGCAGGTAAATATCTGTGTTTTCTAAGCATTAATGATCTCTCTTGTGTTTGACCATTAGGGTGATTATCTTTTCTTAATAATTCTATCAAACATTTACTTCCATATTTCAATAAATCTCCTCCCACCATTTTGACTTTATCTTTTTCAGCAAAGTCAGCATAAACTTGATTTGTTATTAAAACTGGGATAGATTTACTTCTGGAAATTTCAACTAAAGAAGCTATTTGTCTTGCCAATGAAGAATTAGTTTCAAATACTGCTTCAGCTTTACCTAATTCTAATCTGTATAACATTGAAATAGAATCAACAACAATTAATCCAACATCAACTTCTTTACTTACTATTTCTTTTAATCCTTCAAAGATTTCTTGTTGTTCTTTAAAGTTCAATGGTTGAAAAAATATAATCTGATCAAGAACATATTGCCAATTATTACTTAATTGTTTGATTCTTTCAACAGCAATCCCTCCCTCAGTATCAATTATGATGACTTTCTTGCCAGATTCAGCAATCCTCACAGCAGCTAATAAACAAAGATTAGTTTTACCTGAACCTGAAGGACCATAAATTGTAGTAACCACATTTTTTTCATATCCTCCATCTAAATGATTATCAAAGAACTTAGCGCCAGTAGATATCTTTTCACCCATATATTTTGACTATGTGCAGTTGTTTTAAAGTTTTTCTGGTGTCTAGGGTTCAAATGAGAAGATTTAATTTGTAAAATGAACTAAATAATATCAGTAAATGTATATAATAAGATATATATACTTTAATTATATCCTTTTAATTAAAAAATGAAGGTCTATTATACCCCATATCTTTAAAAAAATGCCTGGCTTTGAGATGAAAGATGTTATCACGTAAGAAAATTTTATTAATTGTAATCTTATTTTTAGCTTTAGCTGTACGTTTATTTCTTGCTTTTAACACTCCAAATCTAACTTATGAATCATATTATCATTTAAGACATACAGAAAATATTATGGAAAATTTTTTACCTTCATTTGAAGATGATCTTTCTTATGGTGGTAGATATTTGAAATTTTTACCTTTTTTCCATTATTTTTCAGCAGCTTTAATGTTTATAATACCTTTATCTAATGAGATTGCGGCCAAGATAATTAATAACTTGTTATTTGTATTAATTGGGTTAGTAGTATATTTTACCGCTAAAAGAATTACTAAAAATGAAAATGCTGCTTTGTTTTCAACTTTAATAGCGGTTCTTTTACCAGTAAGTTATTTAACAAACTATTTTGGCCCTTTACCTTTGACCTTGTTACTATTTTTCTTATCAATGTTTTTCTTTATTAATTTTAATTCAATCTCTAAAAGAAAAGAAATGTATTGGTTTTTGATAACTTTATTTTTATTATTTTTAACCAGTTCACTTGCTGGCTTGTTAATTTTGGGGATTTTATTTTATGTTTTATTAAGTAAAATAGAAGAGAAAAGGTTAGGTACTGGTGATTTAGAGTTAGGAATTTCAAGTTTATTGTTTTTCTTATGGTGGGAATTTATATTTTTCAAAGAAACTTTGTTAAGTTCAGGAATTAGTTTTATTTGGCAAAATATACCCTCTCAATTAATTAGTCAATATTATCCCGAATTTAACATAATCCAAACATTAATTTTAGTTGGTTTTATTCCTTTCATAGCTGGCCTTTACTTAATTTATAATTCATTATTTAAAGAAAGGAATAGGAGTATTTTATTAATCATCTGTGTAGCAATAATTAATGGTATTTTGGCCTGGTTCGAATTAATCCCTTTCTTAACAACAATGTCTTTTTTAGGGATAATATTAGCAATTTTGTTTGCTCCTTTTTATCAATCATTACTAGAATTTTATAACAAAACTAAAGTAAGTAATATTGAAGTTAAAGCTAAAAAAATCAAAAAGTTTGTTAAGTTTAACAATTATCTTAATTTAACGCTTAGCATTGTTTTGATAATTAGTTTATTAATTCCAGCTGTTATGTTTGCTTATGGCCAAGAAATTCCTTCTTCTGCAGAAGTTGAAACATTTCAATGGTTAAAAGAAAATTCTGCAGAAGGATCAGTTATATTTGGTAATGTTGAAGAGGGTAATCTAATATCTTATTACTCTGAAAGAAAAAATATTATGGATTTAGAATTTGGTATGGTTGAAGATGTTGAACAAAGGGTAGAAGATTTAAAATCATTGTACATTACTAATTTTCAAACTTTGGCAATAGGGATTGCGAATGATTATAGTGTTGATTATTTGGTACTTACCAACAGTGCAAGGGAAGAATATGATATTGATAATTTTAATTATTTAAGTGCTGGTTGTTTTGAATTATTATATAATAATGAAGAAAATAAAGTTTACAAATCAAAATGTACTTTAAGTTAAATTAAGTACACATTTAATGAAATAAAATGAATAAAAATAAAGATAAAAATGATTTGAAAAAAGTATCTAATGTTAAAAAAGATAATCATATCAGTAGTAGTAATTTGAAAAGTAACATCACTAAATCTTTAAAATATGATTGGGTTGTGTTAATGCTGATTGCATTAATTTTGTTATCTAGCGTTTTTATCGTTAGAAATTATTCTGGTAATCCTTTACTTTACCAAGCAGAATCTTATAGCCATTTTAGTGCTGTTAAATCATATACTAATTTAGATATTCATTTTTGGGAACTTAATCCTTTAGAGATGGGGGTTTATTTGTTAAGTTTACTTGTTAATGTAAGTTTAATCAGGAATTATATTTTTCTTTTGAGTCCTTTGTTAGCGTTAGGTTCAATATTATTATTTATGAAATTTGTAGAAAATTTAAAATTAGATCGGTTTAAATCATTTATCTTTATCTTTATCTTAATTTTAACCCCCTCATTCACATTAAATTTTAGTACTTTAAGTAATTATTCTATAATTATTTTTTTAGCAAGTTTGGGGTTGTGTTTGTTATCATTAAAAAATATTTTTTGGAAGTATTTATCAATAATTCCATTTTGTATCATTACTTTATTTGAAGGGTTGTCTACTTTCTTAATGTTAGGAGTTTTGATAGCATATTATTTTCAGTCAAACCTTTTTCCTATCATTAGAAGTAAGTTAAAAAATGATCAAAGAAATATTCGGAAGGATACTAACACTAAAAGTAATAAAATTAATAAAAATAGTCAAATTGATAAAAAATCAAATCAGGACGGAACTGTTAAAAATAAAAACCCTACTTTTTTGTCAAAAATAGTTGATGAATTGATCAGTTTTGAAGTAACTAAATTAATCATTTTTTTATTGTTGATACTTTTATTTGCTAACAAACTTTTCTTAGGAACTAATTGGGTTACTGAAAGTTTTATTTCTGATCTGTTTTTTAGTAATTTTATTTCTGATTTGGGGGCATTTTCTGGAATAAGTATTTTTGTTTTATTCTTAGCATTATTGGGTTTGTTCAGTTCATGGAAACAGAAAGGTTCTTTAATTGGATATGTCGGTTTGACAATCTCTTTAATTAGTTATTACTTTAATAATAATGCTATTATTTTTATTGGTTTAATCATGGCATATTTTGCATCTGATTTTATTCAATGGGTTATTGATAGGAAATGGTCACTTAATGAAGCTAAAAATTTCACATTATTACTTATATTTTTGGGATTATTATTCTCTTCAGTATCTTATGTGGAGAGATTAAGTGATTACTCACCTTACCAAGAAAATTTGGATACCATTTCTTGGTTGGAAGACTATTTTTCTAATGAAAATAATTTAACTGAAAATTCATTAGATTATGAAACTAATGGGGTTGTTCTTCTTTCCTCACCAGAAAATTCACAATATATCTCTGCATTAAGTAGTTTTTCAACTTTTCCTGATATCTCTGATTTAGAAAATCATGACCTTGATCTTTGGCATAAAGTTAATATGCAGTTGGAACGAGATTCTTACATTGAAGGTAAAGAAGTTTTTTCATTAACATATCCCTCAGTGCTATTCCCCTTACTTGAAGAATATAATGTGAAATATATTTATGTGGATCCACAACTTAGGGTTGAATTTTATAATAAGAAAGGTTTACTTTTTGCGTTAAGAAACGAAAGGTTTAAATTAATTCATTCTCAGAATGAACATGAGATCTGGGAATTTAAAAATGAGTAAAAGTAAATAATCTGTATAAATAATCTGTCATATTAAAAAGGTGGTTAAATCAAACGAGGATTTTAGATGAATTTAATTGGAAACATAATCTTGTGGGTAGTGTACTTTATTTCATTATATTTTTCAATATTCTTAGTATTAGTTTATTTTGATAATAGGGACAAAATCAAGAGTGAATCATCTAGTTTAATTCCTAAAAAAATACCAGTAGTTTCAATACTTATTCCTGCTTATAATGAAGAAAAAACAATTATTGGAACTATGGAATCAGTTATGAACATTAATTATCCTAAAAATAAACTTGATGTTATTGTCATTAATGATGGATCTAGTGATGGCACTGGGATTCAAGCTGAGAAATTTATTGAAGAACATAACCTTTCACATTTCAAACTAATTTCTCATGATAATATAGGGAAAGCAAATTCCATGAACAAGGCATTAAAATTAGCTAAAGGGGAATTTTTTACTTGTTTAGATGCAGATTCGTTTGTAGAACCTGATACTTTAAGAAAAATGTTATCTTTTTTCTATAACCAAGATGACCCTCAACTTGCAATAGTAACTCCTGCAATGAAAGTTTTTAAACCAAAAAATGTTTTACAAAAAATTCAATGGATAGAATATTTAGTAATGATTTTTGTAGGACGGTTAAGTAGCCATTTAGACTCATTATATGTTGCTCCTGGCCCTTTTTCAATGTATCGAACTGATATCATTAGAAAAGTTGGCGGATTTGACAATTCTACTTTAACTGAAGATCAAGAAATTGCTTACCGGATGCAAAAATATAATTATCGTATCAAACAATGTTTTGATGCTTATGTTTATACGGTTAGCCCGCATGAACTGGTACCTTTTTACAAACAAAGAAGAAGATGGTACCTTGGAAGTATTTCGTGTGCTTACAAATATAAAAATATGATTGCTAACAAGAAATATGGTGATTTTGGAATTATTCAAATGATTAAAAATGTTATTGGATATTTTTTAGCTTTAGTAGGTATTGGTTTTGCAGGATACTTTTTACTTTATCCATTTGTATTAAAAATTAAAAATATTTGGATGATCAATTTTGATTTTTTAACTTTATTTAAAGATTATACTCTCCTTTTTGATCCTCTATTCCTTGACATTCCTAAAGTGATTGTTTTTGGTGCACTGTTCTTAACATCAGCATTCTTTTTCTATAAGGCACATCAAAATGCTAAAGAGAATGTTAATGCGATTGGTTATTTACCTATTGTACCTTATTTTGCGTTTTATTACTTATTGAAAGGGATGATCTTAATTGTTTCCTTGTACGAGTTTGGCAGAGGCAAGAAGATTAAGTGGTGATAAAGAATTGGACATTTTTCTTTTATCATTGACTCTAAAATATACTCTCCACTATAACATTCTCCCCTAGAAACGAATCTTTTAAAAAGAATTAACTCTGCGAAAGAAGAATATGGAAAAACAAAGTTCTAGATTTAGGGAAATTAGTAAAGGTAAATACATCATGGCAGGTGTTTTGACTTTCCTGATTTTTTCATTAGGGTTAACTATGGGTATAATTTTAGAAGAGATGAGATATAATGAAGCTCAAGAAATTAATGAAGAACAAGATGTAAGTTATTTAAGTTTACAATTACAATATCTGATGTTAACTTCTTTTGAGGATCAAAGTAACTGTCCTGTCTTGTTAACTACATTACAAGATTCTATCGATGAATTGTCCGGTTCATTATCAAAAATAATTGATTATGAAAAAGAAAATTCAATCTCTTCTGATGATTATTTATTAATTTCAAGAAGGTATACTTTAGACAATTTAAGATATTGGTTAATGGCAGAAAAAGCAAAAGAAAGTTGTCAATTAGATATGGTTAGTATTTTATATTTTTATTCTGACGATTGTCCTTCATGCCCTAATCAAGGTACTATTCTAAGTTATTTCAAAAAATTAATGGGTGATCAATTATTAGTATTTCCTATAAATCTTGATCTTCGAGAAGATGAAGCGATGATTGAAGTAATGATGTCTTTATATAACGTAACAAAGTTTCCTACTATTATTGTAGAAGGGGATAAATATGAAGGGGTAATTAAGAAAAATGATTTACAAGAAATTATTTGTTCCAATCTTGAAAGTTCAGATGCTTGTGAAATTCAGTTAGAAGATTTAGAACAATTAAATGTTTCAGAACAAAATGAATCAGAATCTAGTTCGTAATAAAGAGGATAATCTAAATAAAATGTCTAATAATGTTAAGACCAGTACTTTTATTAATTTTATTTTGAAAGAAAAAAGTTTAATTCTAATTTTAATATTAGCATTAATAGTTCGAATATCTCATTTATTAAAAAATTTTCCTTTATGGTGGGATTCTTATGTTTACATTGGTATGGCCAAATATATTTACAGTTTAGGTCAAATTGGCTTGTGGGAATCGTTGAGACCACTTGTTTGGCCAGTAATATTAGGTTTTTTCTGGAAACTAAACTTTCCTTTACTTTTAACAATTAAAGTATTTGATGTCATATTTTCATTAATTTCAATTATCCTAGTTTACAAAATCTGTGAAAAATATTTTAGTAAAATCACTGCTGATTTAGCATCATTAATATTTGCTATAACACCTCTTTACACTGTATTTGTAGGTTTGGCATTAACTGAACCTTTATCTTTATGTTTTGCAACATTAGCGTTATATTTTTTCTTGGATAAAAGTAAAAAATATCATTTATACTTTACTGGTTTATTTATTGGACTTGCATTTTTAACAAAATATCCTCTTGGAATACTTTTACCTGCATTTATTATTACCCAATTATTGAGTTCTGATTATAATATAAATAATGTTCATGAGAAGTTTTTTAGTAAAAATAATCTTTATAACAAGATAAAACAAATCACCAAATTAACTTTATCTTTTATAATCACTATTGCCCCTTACTTAATATTAAATCAAATATTATATTCTAATATGTTAGAACCTTTCATTAAAGGAACAAGTATCATGAATACTCAAACTTGGCTTTATTCTGGGGATGTTTGGTTTTATTTTACTGAATTTATTCATGCTAATAAATTGTTTTTATTTATTTACTTTGCTTTATTAATTTTCATTTTTAAGAAACAATGGAAAGATGAGAAATATTTGATTATGGTGATCAGTTCCGCTATGATTATTGCTTACTTCTCTTTTTCAGTGGCAAGAAAAGAAGTTAGATACATGACTTTGGCATTACCTTTTTTATCCATTTTAATTGCAGACATTGTTTATTTAGCTTATTCATATTTATCAAAATTTAGAAAAGCGATTATTAGGCCTCAAGCATTATTATTTATTTTTACAGTTTTAATTATTTTAACTCAATTAGATGTTGCTAATAATTTAGTTTATGATCATGATTCTAGTCCTATAATTGATAATGATAATTTTGATGGTGTTGAAGAAGTTATTGCATTAATGCAAGAAGAAAATAGGGGTGTTGGTGTATTTGCTTCCAATCCAGCATTAATGTTATGTCTAGATAAAAGAATGATCCCTACAAGTAATATGTATGAGGCTTCTCAGATTTATTTATGGCAAGAAGAAAATTTTAATTATATCTACCTAGACAGTTGTGATTTCAGATGTCAAGATACCGATTTTGAATGTATTAATTCCACTGAAGAATTTTATAATCTTGTAAAATTTAACAATGAATTAGTGTTTGAATCAAATAATGAACAAACTAGGCATACTTCGACTTATGTGTATGATTATAACTGCACTATCCAAGTTTATAAGAAGTATTAAAATTTCAACTAAAAAATATGCTTCTTTTAGCATAACATTTTAATATAACTATAATAAAGTATATTAAAATATATACTCATATAATTTAATTAAGTTTAAAAATATTGAAAAATTTAGGTAATAATTTAGAAAATGATTGATAAATTAAAGGAATATATTAAATTAATTCGAGTCAGGCAGTGGTATAAGAATTTAGTTGTATTTTTAGCACTTATTTTTAGTTTTAAATTATTGTCTTCTGTTGATCTGATTAATGTTATTTTATCTTTTTTTGCAGTATCTTTTATGGCTTCTGCGTCTTATATCATTAATGATCTGAAAGATGTTGCTAAAGATAAATTACATCCTGAGAAATGTAAAAGGCCATTAGCAAGTGGAAAAGTAAGCAAATTAGAAGGATTATTATTGTTTACACTAGTAATAACCTTATCATTAGCAATTGGGTCTCTTCTTGGAAATAATGTGTTGATATTATTGGGGTCATTTTTTGTATTGAACTTGTTATACACTTTTATGTTAAAGAAGATTATGTTTGCAGACATATTAGCAATTTCTTCTTTATTTGTATTGCGGGCAATTGTCGGAGCTTATGCAATCTCTTTGTCAATTTCTCCTTGGCTAATCTTATGTCCATTCTTTTTGGCATTATTTTTAGCAGTAGCAAAACGAAGATCTGACTTGATTTTACTTAAAAATAATCATGGTGAAGAACATATCAAAAGTAAAGGTATTTTAACTGGTTATAATCTCAATATAACTAATTCTTTAATGAATATCTCTACTACTTTATTGATAATTTCTTATGCATTATACTGTTTTTTAAGTAATAAAGAAATATTGATGTTTACTATCCCTTTTGCATTATTTGTGATATTTGATTATTATAAATTAGTATTAGAAAATTCAGAAATTGTAAGACAACCTGATAAAATAATTAAAAGTCCAAGTTTGTTAATTGGTTCATTATTATGGTTAGGTTTTACTGTTTTATTATTGTACTTGCATATTTAATGTAATTAAATGGGAACATATCAAAATGAAATTCATAAGAAAATTTATTCATCGTTTTGCACCATTAGTATTTGGTGAGGTTACTGCATTTGGTGGTTTTTTCTTTTATGGGCTTGTTCTTTTATTCACATTAAGTATTGGTTTGTTTGATTTATTTATCTTATTATTATTTGGTTTTGTGGTTTCTGCATTGTTAACAATTCTGGTCAGAACATTTTATTTCAAAGAAAGGCCGAATAAGGTAGAATATTCTAATTATCTTGAAAAGATTGATTCTTCATCTTTCCCAAGTTTACATACTGGAAGAATATTTTATCTATCTTTTGTAATTAGTTACTTTTTCCAGAATACTTACTTGACTGCTTTGATGATTTTTTTAGCTGTGATTACTGCTTATTCCAGGGTATCTCTTAAGAGACATGATTATTATGATTTGACTGGTGGATTTGTGTTAGCAATAGTTTGTTTTGGGTTAAGTTTAGTTATTTTTTAGGGGTCTTTTTTCAAATTAAGTTAATAGAATTAATATTGTTAAATTGAAATATGCATTATCTCTTTATTTTTTTTTCCTAACTTTGATGAAATCACCTAATGTTAATCCATCAGAACTTTTCTTATTAGAAGTAAATTTTCTTAATTCATTATCTTTATCATCACTGTCTTCATTTTTGTTTTCAGAAGTATTATTTTTTACTAATTTCAATAATTTAACATGAAACATTCTTTCTAATTGTCTAGCTGTACCAATTCTCATTTTAAGTGTGCCATTTTCCCATTTTTGTAATACACTTAATCTTTCATTAATGGAATTAGCAAAATCTTCTTGTTTCATATCTTTGTCTTGTCTAATCTTTAGGATAATTTTATTATAGTCTGGAACCAACTCATATTCTGGCCCTTCTATCTTAACAGTTTTTCTTCTGAAATTTTGATTTTTAGAATCTTTTGAAGAATAATAATTATTACTTTTGACAACTTCACCATACTTAGTACAATTACCACATACGTTTAATTCAGTACCTTCGACTTTAGCTCTTCTGAGCCTATCCTCTTTACCACACATCTCACATTTAGGCATATTCTATCTAAAAAAAGTACTTAATTATAAATGTTTTTCTTTTTGAGTGTATGTGTTTGTTAGTCATTAATTAGATCCCCAAAAACTTTATATAATTGGTGAGTTGCATTTAATGCATTACATAGGGAGGTATTTAACATGAAATTAATTTTATTAGGTGCACCAGGCAGCGGAAAAGGTACTGTTTCTGAATGTTTAGTTAAAGAGTTTGATTTGAAACATGTTTCTCCAGGAGTTATTCTTAGAGAAGAGATTAAGAAAGAAACTACTTTGGGTAAAGATATTAAGGCATTTGTTGAGAGAGGAGATTTAGTTCCTGACCAATTTGTTGTAGAAGTTGTTAAATTAGATATTAATGGAAAAGATAATTATGTTTTAGATGGTTTTCCAAGGACAATTGTTCAAGCAGAATCTATTGAAGAAATAGGGGTTGACCATGTTATTGAACTGGAAGTTTCTGAAGATATTGTAATAGAAAGATTTTCTGGAAGAAGAGTTTGTCCGAAATGTAATGCTGGTTACCATATCAAATTCTTAAAACCGGAAGTTGAAGGTGTTTGTAACAAATGTCAAACTGAACTTATCCAAAGGAAAGATGACAATCCTGAAATTATTAAAGAAAGATTTAGGGTATACCATGAAAAAACTCAACCATTGATTGATTACTATAAAAATAAAGGTATTTTAGTTTCTGTTGATGCATCACCTGTGCCGAAAGAAATGTGTGATAATGTTATTAGAGTAGTTAAGGAGTGGATTTAGTTTTTTTCTTTTTTTAATTAATAATCTAATAAAACAAAAAATAAATAAAAAGAATAACTTACTTTATCCTTACAGCTTCTAAATTCTTAGGTACAATTGTTTCAATCCTAAACTGTTTATGTATGGACGATGCTAAATCTAAACATCTTGATGCTTCACCATGCTGAATAATCACTTTTCTTGGAGTTGGATTACATCTTTTAATATAATTCATCAACTGTCTCCTGTCAGAATGGTTAGTTATTTCTACTTTATGGACATCCATTTTTATGTTCATCATTTTTACTTTACCATTCTCCATTACTTGTAGTTCGGTTTCACCATCTCTGATTCTATGGCCTAAACTACCTTTTGGTTGGTAACATGAAAAAATTAATGAATGTCTTTTATCTTCAGACAAATTTTTCAAATATTCTACTGAAGGTCCTCCTGCTAACATACCAGAAGTTGCTAAGATTAAACAAGATCCTTCTTCTAAAATGATCTGTTTTCTTTCTTTTTTAGATCCTACTCTTTTGAAAATTTCTGATAAAAAAGGATTATTTTCTTTAGCAAAAATTTGTTCACGAATATTTCTGTTCAAAAATTCTGGATAAGCTGTATGAATTGCAGTAATGTCCCATAACATTCCATCAAGATAAATTGGGGCGTTAGGTATTTTACCTTCACGTATTAAACGTTCCATGATAACCATAACTTCCTGTGCTCTACCAGAACCTAATACTGGCATTAAAACTTTTCCACCACGTTCAAATGTGTCTTTTATTACCTTTATCATGTATTGGTCAGCTTCAGCTTCAGCCATCACATTAGATTTTCCACCATACGTTGATTCAATAATAATTGTTTCAACTCTTGGGAATTTTGTATTTGCTGGTTCTAAAACATTAGTTCTTCCATACTTCATATCTGCAGTATAAACTAAATTATGTAATCCATTACCTAAATTTAAATGGGCAATTGAACTTCCTAAAATGTGTCCTGAATTGTAAAATGTTAACCTTACGTCTGGTGTGATGTCAGTAACAGAATCCCAATTAAGAGGGATTGTATGTAGTACGAAGTTTTTTACATCTTCACTTGCAAAGATTGGATCATTACCTTCTCCTCTTTGGATTTTTATCATATCTAAATGTAATAATGCGGAAACATCTCTTGTAGGTGCAGTACAATATACTGGCCCTTTATACCCAAATTTGAACAAGTATGGTAATAATCCTGAATGATCAAGATGTGAATGTGATAAGATTACTGCATCAATTTCACTTATGTTAAATTCAGGGGAATCTAGGAATGGATATGCTTCAGGTCCATCAGTTGAAGGGTCAATACCACAATCTAATAAAATTCTTGATTCTGGTGTTTGTAATAAAATGCAAGATCTTCCTACTTGTCTTGCTGCTCCTAAAAATGATGCTCTAATCCATTCATGTTTTTTCTGTCTTAACCAACCGTCATAAATTCTGTGCCCTGTTCTTGCTAAGAACTTTTTTCTATAATCTGCATTATCATAAAGAACAGATCGGATACTTTCAATTAATTTTGATTTGATTGGTGGGACCCTTTTAATTACTGGTACCCAGAAAGTTTTTTCTTTAATTTTATTAAGGACTCCTCCTTGTTTACCAATAATTAATCCTGGTTTTTCAGCATGAATAATTATGATTGATCTTGGCGGGTCAAAAATAAATTCTTGAGCTCCTGCTTCTTTTGGGATAATTTCTTTTAGGGTTTTTTCTGCTTCTTCCAAAGGCATACATATGGAGGGGTCTGGTCTTAACTCAATTCTTTTCTTGAATTCATTAACGAGATTTTTAATGTCTCCTTTATTATCCTTTAAATATTTCTTATCTTTAGTGTAAAGAACAATGTTAGCTGCTTCAAAAGTTGCTTCAGAAATAATGTTCTCGGGCAACTTTTTTAATATTTCTTTTAAGATATCTGCCATTTTTATTACCTATTTTGTATATTTCAAATTTTTTAGAATTTTTTTCAATAACTTGGCTTTAAGCCAATGTTAACTTTTTATTATTTTAAACTATCAAATTCATAATTTTTATTTTTACCTCATTTATTAATTTCCACTAATAACATAAATTTAACTTACAAAAACTAATTTTTTAATTTAATATAAAAAAAAATGTTAAAAGAAAGGTATTTCTTTTACCTTACAAGCTATAAACTAGCTCCTTTTTTAAAACTTTCTCAATTTTATGTTTATCTACCATTACAATGTCGATTCCATTACCTGATGCACTATCTCTTTGTAATGCTGCATTAACAGATTTAATTGCTAAGTTGATTCCTTCTTTACTAGACATGTCCGGGTTCCAATGACTTTCTAAAACTCCATAAGCAAATACTGATCCTGAACCAGAAGATACGTAATCTGAAATTTCAGTAACACTTCCATCTGGAAATAAATCATATAAATGTACGCCTTGTTTATCTTTACCAGCTAATAAGAAATGTGCTACTGCTGGAAACATTGACATTCTTCGTAATGTTGAATACAATAAACCACCTAACAGATTTGCTGCTTCTTTCATTGTAGCTTTTCTATTAGTCCTTACTTCTTTCAATTTTAATTCTGCTTTGATTAATTTTAAAAGTAACTGAGCTTCAGAAACTGAACCTGCAATTGTTGCTGCAACATCTTCTGTAATGATATGAACTTTTTTTGCTCTTTTATCAACAATCATAGTTCCTGCTGTAGCCCTTGTATCTGCTGCTAGGATGACTGCATCTTTACAGACAATTCCCACAGTTGTTGTACCTGTTTTAAGCATATTTTCCATTATAACACCTTAAGAATCTTTATTGTACTAGAACTCTTACTATGTTTTTAAAGTTTTCTGTTTTGTATACTCAACTTTAACTTTAATTAACGAATATTTCTTAAATATGGCCATATTTTGATTAGTTAAATGGAAAAAGTAAATTATATCAATTCAAGGGGGTTAAATTTAGTTGGTAATCTTTATATTACTAATCCTCATTCTAACTCTATAATTATCATGTGTCATGGTTTTACGGGAAATAAACATGAAATTGGTAGATTTGATATTGCTGCAACCAAATTTCATGATAAAGGATATAATGTTTTAAATTTCGATTTTAGTGGCTCTGGCGAGAGTGATGATGATACTTTGACTGTAGGTAAGCAAGTTGATGATTTAGAAAGTACAATCAAATATGTTCAAGATAAAGGGTATTCAAACATTGCTTTGTTAGGTTTAAGTTTAGGTGGTTTAGTTTCTTTGAAAGTTTATAATCCTAAAATTAAATCTTTAGTTTTATGGGCGCCTGTGACTGCAGCTCATAAGAATTATTGTAACAGATTTAATACAGAACAACTTCAAGAATTGAATGAATCTGGTTACATTACAAGAACAAGAACTAAAGGAGTAAGGAAAAAAATTTTAATTGATCCACAAATTATTAAAGATCGGGAAAATGTTGATCAAAAATATTTGTGTTCAAGAATTAATTGTCCGGTATTAATAGTTCATGGTGATCAAGATGATAGAATCCCTTTACAAAATTCTATCGATGCTTTACAATATTTTCCTAAAAATTCTAGATTAGAAATCATCTCTGGGGCGGACCATTTATTTTTTGATCAAGTGAACCAGTTTATTGATTTGTCAGTTGAGTGGTATAAACATTATTTTCCTATAAATTCTAGTAATTAATTCAATTTACTGCTAAAGGGGAGTGACCACTCATAAATTTAAAAATATGTTTAATTATTTTTAATTAAATGGTTGATGAACTTGATTATAGAACTAATTTAGAACTAATTGCTTTAGCTCATTCTCTTTACGAAAGAGACCGTAAGTTAGAAGAATTGATGGGTGCTAAACCTGAACATAAGTCTGGTTTTTTGATATCTGAAATTCAAAAAGTTTCAGATAAATATCATGAGTTAGCAAGGGCTAGGATGATGCCTTCTTTACAAGAAATTGGTGATGTTTTAGCTAGAAATAATGTTGTTCTGGAATCACGTGCATTTAAAATGCATATTGAAGGTGTTTTAAATGAATATTGTGGTGAGTTAATTAAAGTTCTTGAACCTGATGTGAAAGATAAAAAGTTAGAAGTTAGGGATAAAAAAAGTACTTCTATGAATGATTATGTTATGGCAATTTATGAAATTAATAACCATCAAAGTTGGTTTAAAAGAAATACTGAACGAGAATTAATCTCTTTGTCATATTATACTACTCCTAATCCCTATTGTAGATGGGGTAATCGGTTAAAGATGGATGTTATTGTTCATGATAATATCACTTTTGCAAAAGTTGAAAATCAGATTAAAGTTCTTAATGGTGAATTAGCAGATAGAAAATATGTTGTCAGTGTTGAGGACATCCATTTTCGTGGTGTTGATGTTAACTCTCCTAATAAAAGGAAAGGTTATGGGTCTTTTAATAAAAAAAGATTTTAAGAAATTCTTTTAATTATTAGTAACGTCTTTTATTGTTCTTAGAATTGTTGTACACATACCTTTTTCAAATCTAAATCTTGGGAAATATTTTAATGCTGCACATAATGTATGATCTTGAATCCAATCCATTTTGTATAGCATATTCATTAAAGTTTGTTCTTTAACAACTGCAGTAACATCAGTTCTATTATCTTCAGGATTTTGATAAATATCCACAATCTCTCCTGTTTCAATTCGGTTGTCAGAAATGTATAAATCACTGTTACCAGTGTTGTCTAATACTTTGATTCCGATTTTAGAATAACCTAAAAATTTGACTACAGCCAAATAAGTGTGATTGCTGTTTAATGTATCAATAACTCTCTTTTTCCCAGGGCCTGACATGATTTCATCTATGGTGGAATATTTTCTAAATTGACTCATTTTTTTATTACGTTTGAGTTTGATTTAAAAAAGTAATGGAAGAAAAGTTTAGTTGAATTTTTATAACTATCTGTTGTTGTTTTTTCTTTATAATCTAAAAAATTCATATTCTGTAGCATATATTTATAAGTGGTTCACAGGTCTGAACATACATGATAATTAAAGGTCATGAATTTCCGGAATTTAAAGTACAAGGTTCTTCCTCTCGGAGAGCTATTCAATTTCGTAACGATATTTTTGCAAATTTGAAAAAAATAGGAGTACACGAAGATGATATTATGATTAAAATGGAAACTGTAGCAATAAAAAAAGTGCAAGCTGCAGTGTCATGGTATTTTGATAATCAACATCTATTTTTTAGTTATAATAAGTTCAATTTTGTAGGCAACTTATATGTTATCTCAAAAGTAATCAAGTTTGAGACTGATGCTTTACTTAATAATGAAAAAACTGCACAACAATTTACTGCTGATTTTGCTGAAGATGAAGATATCTTACAAGAACGTAAAGATGCTAGGAAACTTTTAGATGTGACTGATAATTGTTTAGATTTAGAAGAGATTAATAAGAAATACAAATTGTTAGCTAAAAAACATCATCCTGATAAGGGTGGTGATACTGAAGATTTTAAAATTATTAATAATGCACACAAATTGTTAAAACGAGAATTATGTCCTTAGCCTTTGATTGTCTTTTTTTCTTTCTAATCCTGCTAATTTAAAATATTTTTCAATTTCTTGTTTTGGGTTTAACATATCATTAATATTGTGGTACCAACTTTTGATATAATCAATTGGTGATCCTCTTGTTTCTTGATAATCTCTTAAATCTTGTACTAATCTATCTCTAAGTTGTGGTTCTCTAATTTCTCTATTTAGAAAGACCATATTTGCTGTTTTATCATCATTCATATAACAAAATAATCCTGTTGGGATCGCTATACTTAATGCTAATACTGATTTTGTATTATTAATTATATCTTCTAATTTCATTTTAATGTGTTTTAATTTGAAAACAACTATTTAATGGTTATCATTGAAATTATCAATTAATCCTAGTTAAAGATATTAAGGCACTAATCATTTTTCATTTTATGAACATTTTTATATACTTAAGTTTCTTTTATTATTATAATGAAAAAATTTCCATTTATTAAAATTGAGGATAAAAATTATCCTACAGTAATTATGGGTGAAGACCATTTTACAGGGTGGTTTAAGAAATGTAAGAAGTATGGTTCTGAAGATGAAAGAGAAATTGCTTATAGGGCCGCTTTAAAATCTGCGTATTCTTTAGGGGTTAGAGGGTTCAGTATGTCTCCACATCCAACTTTAATTAAAGTCTTAAAAGAATTCAAAAATGAACATCCAAAAATTGTTTGCATTTCAAATCATCATTGGCATACAAATTATTATTTGGGTGATCAATCTTTGTGGTTAGGTGAAAATCTTGAAAGATTAGAATCATCAGAATCTTTTTATTATGATAAAAATCTGATTAAATGTAGTGATTGGTTTAAATGTACAAATTTAGAAAAAAGATTTTCTAAAGAAGAAATTAAATCTTTTAGGTTGGATGAAAAAGAGTATCAACAAAAATTAGATCAATTTAGTTTTTGTGATTTTTTTATAGTCGGAAATTTAGGACGAAGTGCTTTAATTAATCTTGGAAGAGATGATATTGTAAAGAAAGAAATTGAACTGGTTAGACAAAAAGGACTTGTACCTATCGGGATGTGTGAAGGTGGTGGTTTGACACTTTCAAAGTATGAAAAAATGAATATTGCTGGAACATGGGTCTGGATAAATAGGCATGATTCTTGTCCGAATTTAGGTTATGCTCTGGAAATAATTAAGAAATCTAAAAAACCAATCACAGTATATAAAGTTTTTACAAGTCCTGATGGATTTAATTTAGATAAATCATTATCTTTTATTAAAAAAATTAAACAGATAAAATCAATTGTTGTTGGTGTAGATAGTAAAGAACAAGCAGAAGAAACTTTTTCTAAGTTGCATGAATATTGGAATTAAATAATTTGGTTTATTCTTGTAGGGGATCTTGTAAATTAATTATTTCCATTATCATCGATGTATAATGGGTAAATTTTGTATAAACTATCTAATTCTCCAGTTAAATTATAATGGTCAAATGGGTGATGATCAAAAACTAAACAATCAACGGGGAGGTTAAATCTTTTTCCTATTGCTTTTTCTATCTTTCTTTGAACTTGTTCTGTTAATCTACTTTCTGTTTGAGCCATATGTACATAAATATCAACATCCCTTGGTTCTCCAAAATAAAATTTACTCAATTTATGATTATTGAAAACAGATCCAAAAAGACCAATCCCTTTTACTTTATAATCTCCTTCATTGAGACCTAATTCTGTTACAATTGATTCGATTTCTTTTTTAATCTCTGAATCATTAACTAACCTGTACTTTTTTTTGTCTTGGTCAGTATTACATACTTCCCACATATTATTTGGTCTGTTAGTTTCAAATAAAAAACTAATCAATTTGTCTAATGGTCCTTTCATTTTTATTTCCGTAATTGTAATTTTGTTAATTAAAATTATTAGAAACAGGTCACATTTATAATGTTTGCTATTGGTTAGTGACAATGTGTGCCGGTATGTTTAATCCTAAACAATTTGTTGCTAGAATATTTTGGCTAGTTATTGGTCAGTTAAGATATGCTTATACTTAATTAAGAATGGGTTATTTCTCTAGCAAATTTATGTGGCTTGGAGTAATCTATCATAACCACCTTCTGTTTTGTTTAACCAATTAATTAGTAGCTTAGCTAAGAGTGTTAATATTATTCCTGTTGCAGGTAGGGGGAGAACTTTTCCAGTAATTGCAGCGGCTCCTATGACAACCCTATCTCTTAATTCTTTTTTTTCAATAAGTTTTGTAATTGTTTTCATTTCAGGTTCGCTTTTTTGTAAAAATAAAATGAATCTTTTAATTATCTCTTTCTCACTTAAAATTAGATTAAATAGTTTGTTAAGTTTTCTTTTAGAATTTGGAATCTTATAGCTTCTAATAAATTTATTAATTATTTTATCTTCAAGTTCTCTGGTTGCAAGTAATTTCACAAGTGTTTTTCGATTTGATCTAAAAAAATAATGGATTTTTCTCAAAGCAATATTTATTTCATCTTTTGAGTACAAAACTGGTAATAAAAGCAATGAAAAATATTTCGCTTTTGCACGAATTTTATCTTTAAAGGACATATAAGTTTCTAATCCATATAACTCTTTATCAATAATGCTTATAATTACTTTAATAATCATATTTGAAGCAAGTGAATATTTTTCTAATTTTGTACTATGTTTAAGTAAATCTTCCCAACTTTCAGATCTCTTTAAATCAGTGGCACATTCAACTCTTTTAATATCATTTTTTTCAAGAACATTAATAAGTAAGTTTAGTGTTTTTTCTGTAAAACTCCCAACTTCTAACTTGGCCCCTATAATTTTTAAGTCATGTTCTGAAAGAGCTTCAGGAAAGTATAACTTTTTAATTTCTCTATTTGAAACTTGACTCATTTTTACATTCTATTTTTTTATTAATTATAAACATTACGTTATGTAACTCATACTTTTGGTTCAAATTATGAAGTTTTTATGAGAAATAGTACGTAAAATTTTTTAGTTCATTTCCAGTGGTAATATTCTCTCTCGTTTCATTTTTTCTGTTTTTTGATTTACCGTCCTGAAATATGGTTTTTCTCTAAAATGTTTGTTTAATTCTTCACAATTTTCTATCAGGGAATATTCTAAAGTTTCATTTTGAAGAATTTGACCAGTTGCAACTAGTTTTTTTGCTTGTTCAATATCTGGATCTGTTTCGTAAATTATTGCTGTGATTTTACAACCTGCAAGTGTTAGGGCAGTAGTTCTGTGGCTACCATCTAACATAAAATATTCTGCTTCGGGATTTAGGTTTTCAAATCTTTCAAATCTTTCAAGAAGAGTATCATCTAAATATTTTTTTACAACATCTTTTCTTATGACTGGAACAAAAGGTAATTCTTCTCCTAATTTACATTTAGTAAAATATTCATTTAGAATGCTATCATTATAAACAGGATAATCGTTTAAAGTTATGATCTGGTTTGGAGTTAATTCTATTTCCATGCTGGTTTGAAGAAATTTGAAGTTTATAATTCTTTTGGTTATTTACTCTTAATCAGTAGTTATTTTGATTGTGCTGTTTTAAATAAAAAAATTACTTATCTTTTGTATGACTTTTCCCCTAAATTTTTCTGCTTGAATTTTGATATCTCCATTTTCGTACATTTCTAAGACTCCTCTAACAGGGTCATTAAAATTTGACAATTTCATTAAATTCTGTTCTTCAACAGTTATGATATAATCTGCATCATTATAATGTCTTTCTTGAAAATCAGTAACTTTCCCATCCTTGACCATAAACCCGAACTGTAATGTTGTTTCATCTGATTTAACTAGGTTTATGTTAATATGTGGTTCACCTAGAAGAAACTGAAAAATTGCAGGCACTTCGCTTAAATCAATTTGGTCAAGATTATTCTTAAATGCTTCTGTATAATCTTCAGCCGTAGTACCAACTTCTGGGTTATAAATTACAGTAATGCTGTCGTTAGAAGCTAAGATTGTAGTAGATAAAATGATCCCAATGAAAATTAATATTAAAATTTTCTTCATAGCTAATGTTAGTTAGATATCATATTTAATCTTTTTGGATAAATAATAAATTATTTGTAAAAAAATCATGTGTTTTCTTCGATAAAACTTAACTCAACATTTTCTATATTTTCATCTTCTTGTAAAATACATTTCCATTTTATTTCAGTTCCTGTTGTTACATTAACAACCAAAATTGCATTGTTTCCAAAAGAATTTCCTACAATCAGATTTTCATAATCTTCTAATGCTGTTCTAGCATCTTCAACGCTCACTCCATCGATAAAACTGACCATGAGTTCACCTTCTATGTATTCTGCCCCATCCGCTATAAGATGTTTTTCCCATTCACCACAGTAACCAGTTGTGATATCTGTGCTGCAAGAAGTAAAAATAAACGAAAGAACTACAATTCCCAAAAATAGGATTTTTATTTTCATAATAATAATATCTGTTATGTTTATATAAACCTTATGATAACTTTAAATCAAGTGGGAGCTTTCATATCTTTCTATGTTCCAATGCAAAATATTTATTAATGTTAAAGATTTAGGTAACTTTGTTGAGATTGAAGCAATTGATAAGGATGGTAAAATTGGAAAAGATAAATTACTTGAACAATGTCAATTTTTCTTAGATCTATTTAAAATATCTCAAGAAAATTTGGTTTCAGTTTCTTATAGTGATTTATTGTTACAGAAATAAATTGTACTTCTTTTTTAATTATATCTGTCATGCAAGGAATATTAATCTTGAACGATGAAACATTGATATTTTGAAGAATTAAGTTTTGGCAAAAGAAATATGCCCCCGCCGTGCGTATATACTAAAATTCCGGGTCCCTTAACAATACTTCTGCACTGCATATATATAATGCATTGAACTATTTAATGGCTTCTATTCCTTAGCTTGTTTCCAAAGTAATGAAAAGAATGTTTTGTAAGTTTCTGCAAATAATCTATCTTTAATTAGCAAACCATATGGTTGCTTTCCGTAAGTTATCAAGAAAAAGTAATCGTTTAATACTCCGTATTCTGTACTGGTTTTTGCATCTAAATATCTTACTTCTGTCAATGGCATTTTTTTCCTAATTGGGCCCCACTTTTCATTGCCTTTGTTGATTAATATTTTTAATTTAACTTTATCTTTGATTCTTTTTTTATGAACAATTTCTAAGAAAAATCCTTCTAACTTTTTGAATGATTCTTTAGGTGCAGACGCTATGAAATACTCATCACCTTTTTTCCAAGAGTTAACTATTTCTGTGTAAAGAGATTTTATACCTTTAATTCCTGAATAATACTTATAATCACTTAGTTTTGAAAGTTCGGTTGGTTTTATTTTTAATTTAGAAATAAAATCAAGTAACTGCTCTTTTTCTTTTTCTATTTTTTTTTCTTTTTCTTCAAATAAGTTTGATAATGTATCTGGATCAGATGCACGATAAACTTTGATGTTGTTGACTATTTTAAAATTAACTAAACCTTTTTCTAATAAACTTTCTAAGATCATATAAATCTGTGAACTTGGGATTCTTGTTCTTTTACAAATCTTTCCTGTTTGACTTTCACCGTTCTGTTGGAGGTCTAAATAAGTTAAAGCTTCTCGGTCATTCAATCCTGCAGATTTAAGTGCTTCTAAATTATTTATCATTGTTGCTACTAACTAGCTTAGTAGCAATTATTTATAAACATTTCTGTTGAAATTGTTCTTGGGTTGTTTTGGGCAGGAGGAAAATAAATGAATATTGCCAGAACCGCACGTTTTCATGGATTGGAAATTAAAAAAAATGATGAATTTTATTATTCGATTGAAGAAAAAATTTTAGATAAGTACTTAAAAAAAGATGGTTATAGTGAGATGCCAAAATCTGAAGATTCATACGATTTTTCAACTGTTTGTACAGAGATTTTAAAGCTTTCATTTGATCGTATTTATATTGCAACAAAAGGAGAAATAAAAAATAAAAGATTTCTTTGTCTTGGTTGTGGCTCAACAGATTATAATACAAATCATATAAATTCTCGTTTAGCCTCATCTTATTATAAAAAAGATCAATCTAATAGATTATTTAGGTCAACATTTGAACCTTGGATCCCTAGAATTTTACTTGAATGTGGTGCACAGGTAATTGGGGTGGATTATGGGGGTTTACGTGGTGAAGAATTTGAACATTATTCTGTAAATTTACTTGAAAAAAATGTTCTTAATATGGTACAAGATGGTTCTGTAGATTATGTGCATGTTGAAATGTTATGGAATTCACCATTATTAGAAGAACTTGTATGTCAGTCTCATGGGACTTCAAGGAATTCAGGCTACATTCTAAGAGAAAGGCTTCTTCCACAAATTGAATGTGTGTTAAAACCGACAGGGATATTCTTAGATTTTTCTCGTGGTGGTAGATTAACTTCTCTGTAGCAATCCTATTGTTTTTGTTAATGAATTTTATAATGGAATTATGTGCCCCTGCCGCGTATTAAAGCTTTAATTAGGTGAAGAGAATTGTCAAATGGGTACCTGAATTACAGCATCGAATCACAACCTTTATTTTGGGCTTGGCACCGAGTTAAAGAATATATGCGCTCGCCGATCGCCTTCAGATTATGAAGGCGTATTACTGCAAATTCAGTTTTTTATAAGTAAAATAAAGGTAAAGAAATTTATAAGCTCTTCTATTTCTTTACCATTAATCCTTTTTCATCGACAGTTAAATATAAATAGGCGACAATTATATTTAATTAAATGTTAGAAAAAGTAAAGCAATTTGTTGATAAATCTCTTGAAGGAAAGGGTAATGCTCATTATATAAGAACTATTTTTTGGATTAAAGAGCTTAATCCAGGAGCAGATGAAGCATTATTAATTGCAGCTTATTCTCATGATATTGAACGTATTCTTAGAAAAAAGGATAAAACCAAAACTAAAGAGTTTGACAAAGGGGAAATATTGGTTAAACACCAAGTTAAAGGTGGGGAAATTATGTTTGATTTTTTGGTTAAGAATGGTGCATCTAGATCAATGGCCAAACGAGTTCAGGATCTTATTTCCAAGCACGAGGTTGGAGGGACTGCAGATCAAAATTTATTGAAAGATGCAGATGCAATAAGTTTATTAGAGAATAATGCTGAAAAAGCAATACGTTTAGTTAAAGATCAAGATTTTCCAAAAGAAGAGGTCAAGAGAAAGTTTGATTTGACATATGATAAGATTACTTCTGAAAAAGCAAAACAAATTGCCAAACAATTTTATGATAGAGCAATAAATATGTTGGAAGCTTGTTAATATTGCTAGGCACTAAAACTCATTTGTAAAGAACACTTTCTAGGCGAAATTTTAAAAATTTTTAACGTTTCAGAAAGTGAAAAATATGCCCTCGCCGAACTGCACAGAAAAATGTATGCATGTTCCAGATTTATATTTAACCCATTTTCTCGATGATGAATCTGTTTATAATTTTTGTATATCCCTATGATATACAAAAATTAAACGAAAGGTTTAAATAATCTGGTTATATCAATTGATATAATGGCAGCAGAAGCAATTGAGATGGAAACTGAGAATATATTAAGATACCCTCGCTTAGATACTGTTCTTATGGTTGAGGATTTTATTAAAAAACATGATGGTGAATTTAAGAAAATTAAATTGTGGGAATCTTTACCTAAGAAAATGATGTATCAAACTTTTCAAGTGATAATAAATTATTTGCTCTACTCTCATAAAATTTCAATTGATTCTGAGGGAAAATTAGGTTGGGCTTACTATCCAACTAAAACAAGAGAGTATGCTGCAAGAACTGATTTAGGTAGAAGAAAATGAAACTTGAATCTACACTCAGGTTTGCAGATGATAAAATTAAAGAAGCATTTTACAAACTTGAAACTGGTGATGATCAAGAAAGAGAATTGTTTAAGTTAATTAACCAGGCGATGGATAATCTTGAGGAAAATGCTTTTTGTGGTATTCAAATACCAAAAAAGTTAATTCCAAAGGAATATTTACAAAAGTATGACGTGAAAAATATTTGGAAATATGATTTACCACGCGGATGGAGATTAATTTATTCAATTCTTAATGAGGAGATAATTGTTGTTAGCTTAGTTCTTGAATGGTTTGATCATAAGAACTATGAACGAAGGTTTAAGTATTAATATTTTTCTTATTCTTTAAAATTTTATTGTTTTAGAAAGTTAAAAATATGCCCCCGCCGGGATTCGAACCCGAGTCACCGCCTCGAAAGGGCGGTATGATAGTCCGGACTACACCACAGGGGCAATATCAAACAATCTGTTTTTGCCTTTTATTTATATATCTTTCTGTAATTTTATTTTAATGAAAAACCTTTTATACCCTAAACTATTCTTTGCCACTATGAGGATATTTCACCCTAAACATGATAAAATTGATAAGTTTAATATTATCATTTCAAATTTAATCAGAGCATTAGTGATTATAGCTGCATTTGGGGCTATTTTAACACAGAGATGGTTCGTTTTTTTTATTTGCATTTTAGCGATACTTTTTACTTATCTTCCAGATTTAGTTAGGAAAAATTATGAGTTTTATATTCCACCTGAGTTTGAAATTATTATGGTGATTTTCATTTACTTCTCTTTAATTTTGGGTGAGGTTCATGGATATTACGAAACTTTTTGGTGGTGGGACTCGTTCTTACATGCTGGTTCGGGTTTAGCATTAGGTGTAATTGGATTTTTATTATTGTTAATGCTTTATGATGAAAAGAAAATTAATGCTTCACCAATTATTTTAGTAATTTTTTCATTTTGTTTCGCTTTAGCGTTAGGTGGTTTATGGGAAATATTTGAATTTTCTATGGACCAACTAATCGGGTCAAACATGCAAAAGTCAGGTTTAGTTGATACTATGTGGGATTTGATTGTAGACGCTTTAGGGGCTTTTGTTGCTTCGGCCTTGGGTTGGTTATACCTTAAAGGTGGTCAGCCATGTTTTATCAATAGAATAGTTTACAAATTTGTAGTTAAGAATCCTAAATTATTTGGTAAATTAAAATTAAAAAGAATGAAATGTTAAAAAAATTAAAGTTTTAATTCATCGTCTTCTTCTTCTTCACTATCTCTTCGGATAACTTTAACTGCATCCATACTCACAGTAATTGGGATTGGCACTGCAGCTTCTAGAAGTTCAACAACAATCTCTTCTTTAATTTTATTTACTCGAGTAACTTTCGCATTTTCACGCTTGAAAGGTCCTGAAATAATTTCAACAATATCATTTTTTCTGACATTCATTTCAACTTTAACTTGTTCAAGCATATGCTCAATTTCTTGATAAGGGATTTCTTGAGGTAATAATCCTCTTGCGTAAGGTACTTTTTGTAACGCCATTTCTGCATCTCCTTTAGATGCGACTTCAACAAAAATATAACCACGCATACCATGCGGTCTGATCACTGAATAAATCTCAATTTTATTTTCTCTAGCAAGTTTAGCGATCATGTAATCTACAACCTGATCTTCTCTGTTTGCAGCAGTTCTTACAGCATATATTTGACTCATTTTTTATTTACCCTAGTAATAATTGTTTTAACATGAATATTACAAATCCAATGGAACCAATGATTGCAGCACCAATACCTGTAATCTTAGTAGTTGTCAAGTATTCTTCTTTATTAGGTTTCCTAGTAATTTTTAATACTCTATAGGTTTCCTTCAAGAATTTCTTGATTTTCACCATTTTGGTTTGATGCACAGTTTCCATTTTTAAGCTAAAACAGGGGGTTTGTTTATAAAATTTTGCATTTTTAGGCGCTGTCCCAAAAGAGATTAGCTATGATCCACCGAATAACTTTAGCTAACTTTTCTAAGTTATAAGTTATTACTTTCCATCCAAATTCTCTTTTTTTCATATAAGGTATTTTACTTCTTAATCCTCTAAAC
>JABHQR010000022.1 GCA_018696395.1 archaeon
AAACCTACTGATGGGACTGATACTTTTGAAGTATTCTATGAGATTACAATTCCTCAGGAAGCTCCAACTGGTACAAAAACTGCAACCTTTACATACACTGCAGAAGCACAGTAAGTTTAATTTTTTCTTTTTTTTCTTTTTTAATCAAAAATTATCTTTCTATAAATGATAAAACATTCTTGGTAATTTAAGATTAAATATCTTTTTGATAAAATTTCTTTTATTTCTTTTATACTAAAATTTTCTTTTAATTTTTCAGAATAATTTATTGATTCAAATGAAATATTTCTGTTAAATATATGTCTATCATTAATATGTGCAATCTCTACTTTTTTATTTTCATCTGGGTCAATAACTACATTAGATTTTACTTTGTCAATAAGAAAATTGAATGTGTTATTTTTGTTATGTTCTTTATTTTTACATTCAAATAATACTGCTGGGATTAGATAATTTTTGATATCTTTAATTGGTTTATTCGAAATTAATTTAATATCATTTAAACTTAATTTTGGTTTAATTAATGGTAAGATTTTTTCTTTTTTAAATTTTTCAAGATTGTCAAATATCTTTAGTTCATTCTTTTTTTCATGATCTTGTTGATTTAATTGTTTGTTTTTGTTATAATTATTAATTGGTTTAATTTTATTTTTATCATCATCCTTATTTTTATGTAAATCTTTTATGTTTTGAAGTATGTTTATTGCTTGACCCCCGTGTTTAGTTTTTCTAGGTCTAACATTGACAATCAATGGTTTATCTACTATTCCACAAACTAAAGCAGTACCAATACTAAGATTTTGAATTTCATCAACAGTTTCAGAACTAATCCCCTCAATGGAATTACTTACTGCTCTAAGGTCATTTGGATTAGTTAATTTAAGAATAACTTGTGTGCTACATTGAGCCAAGATAGTTTTTTGTATTAAAGCAGGTCTTTGACTAACAACACATAAACCCAACCCAAATTTTCTTCCTTCTGAAGAAATTAGCCTGATAGTTTCAGTACTTTTAGATTTTCCAAATCCTTTTTCTGGTGCAAAATTGTGTGCTTCTTCAATTATACAGAAAAAAGGTGGTATTTGTTCTTTTTTACGTGCATTGAAAAGATCTTTCATAATCTTATAAACAATAATGTCTTGTACCTCTGGGGAAATACCTTTAAGATTAATGATACTGCATTTTCCAATTTGAACAAGTTCATTAGGTTTGGTAGGTTGATGAGAAAATAAGTTTAATCCTTTAAGATACATTATAACATCCATTAATGACCATTTACCTGGATAATTTAACAATTCTAAATTAATTAAAAGATTATCAAAATTAATTTCATCTAAATCTTTAATAACAGAAAATAACATTGATTCTTGAGTATTGCTTAGTTGTGTGGGAATAATTTTCATTAATTCATAAGAGGACATATTTTCACTAAGTTTTAATGGAATTAAGTCTTTTTTACTATCTTGGTCGCCATATTCTTTTATTTTTGAAAAATAAGCTTTTGGTTCAATATCCCACTTTATCAAATTTTCTTTATTATCATAATCTGCTTCTTTTAATGAACTATATTCTCCATGAGGATCAATAATCAATAATGGGATCTCTTTTTCTATAATCTCTTCTAAGAGGACACCTACGAAATATGATTTGCCGCTACCTGATTTAGCTAGAACGGAAAGATGTTTAGTTAAAACTTTTTGTAAATCAATATTGACTTTGATATTTTTCCCTTCTAATTTACCTATGTATGCTCCATTTCCTTTTAATTTAATTATTTTTTTAATAAATTCATCTTCTGCTTCTAAAACTTCACTATTGATATTAAACGGTGTTCTAATTCCTTTAATTCTTCCATCATCAGATTTATACCCAATAATATTACATGTTGCAGTAGTCCCTTCACTTGTCCTTTCTAATTCCATTATTTGACAAAGGACATAATTATATTCTGGATGATTTATTTGGACAAATTGAAATTTTTTAGTTTTAAGATTAGTAACATTAAATTGAAATTTTTGTGTACTTATTTTCCCAATAATTTTTCCAAGAATCATTATAATTATATTTTAGTTAATACTTTATTAATATTTATCAACGCAAGAAGTTAAGAACGATCTGTAATCTGAATAATGAGTATCCCACCCATATCACCATACATAAGTAAAGTAATCCATAAAGTTTGTTTAAAGGGAAGTAATCTGATAACCAATGGCTAATCTGTTTGTGTATTTTCATACTTTTAACCCAGGAAAGAACATTATATAATATACAATCTATAAAGAAAATATACCATAATATTGATTCCACATAAATTGCCATATTTAATCATTATCTACCCTTGGTGCTAAGATAAAACTTAAAGATAATCTGTCTATTACATTATATTCTAATTTGAGGGGGTAATCTGTATTAAAACTTAACATCACTTTTTCATTAAGTTTAGATGCATTTACCATTTTCTTAAGATATTCTAATGAATATTTTGCTTTAAATTTCTCTTCAGAATCTGTTTTAATTAAAGTATTATCATCTGGTTTAATTTCAATAAATGCTTTAGATAAATCACCTTGAGCTTTAACTAACAATTGGTTTTTTTCACCTAAGAATGTTACTGATTCCGCAACTACACTAACATCATCAATAGATTCACTTAACATTGTGGAAAGAAGTTCAATTTTAATTGGGAAACTTAAATCTGGAACTCTTTGATCTCTATCGTCAATTTCTAATAATGGGATTGAAAATGATCTAGTTGTTTTACCTTTAAATTGAATTTTTAATTTATTATCTTCAGTAGTTTCTAAACTTAAAATATCTTCTGCTTTTCCTCGCCTTAAAATTTGTTTTAAGTTAGATAAGCTAATAGATATCTCTTCTTCATTTTCTAATTTATATTCTACAAAACAGCTACTTAGTATCTTTAAATTTACCATGGCAACATTTGCTGGATCCATAGCAATAAGTTCTAAACCTATTTTTGTAGCTTTAAATTTAACTTCATTAACTAATTCAGAAGCTATTGAAATACTGTCCTTAAAATATTTTGAATCTGCTAAAACTAATTTCATAATTGTTGGTACCCCTCTGCTATTAATTATTTGGTCGGTCTTATGTTTATAAAATTTATTGTAATGAATTAATTATCTTAAATGATATACCACTAATTGGTAAATTAATAATAATTGAATTAATAGGTTATAAATCTGGAAAATAGGCTAGAAATTACTCTAATTTGAGTCTTTTTCCATTTTCCATTAAGAAAATGTTTTTATTTTTGTAATAACCCATCTCTTCAGCTAAATCAATCAGTTTTTCAGCTAAATCATGTCCTGCGTGTGATGGTACAATATTTTCTGGATTTAACAAGTGTATCAATTCTCTATAATCTTCCCTATACCCATGTCCTGAACTATGTACGTCTGGAAAGATTCTTAATCCTTTTTTGATTAATTTTCTTTCTAATATTTTTCTATTTTCCTTATTAAGTTCTACTGGAATGACTGAACAACTAAATATTACCAAATCTCCTCGATTAGATTTTAGAGGAAGTTCATTATCAGCTATTCTTGATAGAATTGCTCTTTCTTCTCCTTGATGCCCAGTACAAATAATGAGATATTTATCATTTCCTAATTTATTAATTCTATTCATTACTTTTTCAATTTCACCTCTTCTTCTATAAATATTAACATCTTTGGTGAAATTAACTAAATTCAGTTTTTCAGCAGCTTTAACATATTTATCTAATGATCTTCCAAAAAATACTATCTTTCTGTTTAATGTTTTACCAATTTCAATCATACTTTTTAACCTTGCAATGTGTGATGCAAAAGTGGTCATAATAATTCCTTTTCCATCACAATTAATTGATCCAACAACTTCTTTTAACATTTGTTTTGCAATAGATTCTGATGGTGATTTACCATACATGCCAGCATATAAAGATTCACTAATCAATAATTTTACTCCTTCTTTTGATATCTCTTTTAATCTTTTGATATTAGTTTTTTGACCTAATGTAGGGGTATTGTCTAATTTAAAATCATTTGCATATACTATTTTCCCATAAATAGTATGAATTACTACTAAACTAGCTTGAGGTATTGAATGGGTGACATAAACTAATTCAATAGTAATATTTTTTGAAATTTTAATTTTAGAATTAGGATTTTGTGCTACAATTCTGTTTGGTATTTTTAATCTTTCATCTCTTAATATGCTTTTAAGAATTTCTGAAGTGTAAGGTGTTGAAATAATTGGTACCTTTGGAAATTGTCCTGCAACAAAAGGAATTGCTCCAATATGGTCTAAATGTCCATGTGATGCTACAATTGCTTTAACTTTATTTTTCCAATCTTTTATTAAACTCATATTTGGAACTGCATTAACTGATAATAAATCATTATATTCTCTTTTAACAACATCATCATATTGGTCTTGTGTATGTTTAACATAATTTTCCATATTAAGACCAATGTCTATGATAATAACTTCATCATCTATTTTAACTGCAGTGCAATTTTTACCGCATTCAGAATATCCACCTATTGAACATATTTCTATTGACATGTTGTTTTTAAATTATTTTGGGGTTATTAAATGCTTCGATTAAAATATCCTTTTTAATTATAAGAAAAACAAATAAAAATAAATGTGGGTGGCAGGTCTTTCGAAATCAGAGATTTTGACTAATTACTAATTTCTCACAACTGTTCGAACCTGCGTAGGCACTAAGCCAATGGATGACTTACAAAAGAGTTTATTCATCGCATTCAATCGAACACTCATCACTCAAAAATGCCTTGAGTCCATCCCGTTTGACCACTCCGGCACACCCACATTTAAATAGAATCAATTTCTAGTTATTTTATAAAGTTTGTTATTAAAGAAATTAAATAAAGTAAAAAAATTAAATATTTTGTAACTGACTTTCAATACTTTTAAGTTGACTTTCTAATTCATTAAGTTCATTATTTTCAACAGGCATTTTTTCCTTTTTTCTAGGCCCTAACACTGTTTTTTCAACTTCTTTCATAGGTTCTTTTGCATAATCAGTTTCTTCTTCTCTTAATGAAGATAATTTTCCTTTTGGGAAGAGAGATCTCATTTTACCATTAATTAAAGTGTTTATTTCTCTACTTACTGATCTTAATTCAGAAAAGGTAGACATTTTTTCATCTTGTATAGTTCTAAAATGTTCATAACTTTGCATGAACAAAATAACTTCCCTAAGGGATTCTAAAATGTCTTTCCTTAATAATTTAGGATCATTAACTCGAACATTAAAACCTGGTTCCTTTTCCTTTTTAACTTTTCTAGTAGGTTTTTTAACTTTTTTTGGTGGGGTCATTTTAGTATCACCTAAAAGTGTTCTGGTTCATTTAATGAATGATCAATGTATTCAACCTTTTTTTCAATTTCTGAAATTCCAGTTTGCCATTGTTCTAATAACTGGTCTTCTTCATTTTTTAAGTCGTTAATCTTCATTAAAATCTCTTTGGCATCTTCAATCTTTTTTCTTACAGTACCAATAAGATCTAAGACATCTTCATATTCGTCAATTTTTACAAAAACAGGCATTTTTTCCATTATTATCACCTTATGATTTGAATAATATTTGATCTGTTTTTAACAGATTATCGTGTGCATTTTTAATAGCAATTTTAAGTTTGTTAAAGTCTTTTTCTTCATTAAATTCTGAAGCTTCTAAAGACTTGCCTTGATGATTCAATTCACCAATAATCCCTTTCAATTCATCAAGTTCACCAAGTATTCTTCTGTATGATGATACATCAATAAATACTGGTCCTTTTTTCCTGAATTTTGGTTGTTCCTGCACCGGAATGGTAGGTTTAGGTCTTTCAAAAACGGGCCTATCATCTCGTGGTGTTGGAAACCCTGCCGGCTTAGAATCAAATTTAACTGGAGCAGGTGATTCCTCTTCTAATGGTTCCTCTAACCCCGCAGCAGCTTTAAATGCTTCTGGATGGATTGTTCTTTCAGGGGGAATATTACTTCCTGAAAAACTTAATGGTTGTTCATCACTCACCTTTCTAATTGGTTGAGGTACCTTAGCTTTATTTTTTCTTCTAAAAAAGAGTCCCATATGCCAAAAATTAAATAGAACAAGGCTTTTAAACTTTGTTGAGTACTTTTAAGTGAACTACTCCTGTGGTAAATTCATTTTATTTTTTATTTTAAGTAAATATTTGAATCAATTATACATGACAATATCTTTTTTTTAACAATAATTAATTTCTTGGGTCTCACAATCTATTTTTCAATTCAGAAAAGCTTAAAAACTATCAAGGGAAATGGTAAGGGTATGGTGAAATTACAATTTAGAGCATTAATTGAGGTTTTGGGTAAACCTAAAGAACATGTAGAAAAATCAATTCAAAGTTATATTGAAAAATTAAAAACTGATGAAAAATTTTCAATAAAATCTTCTGTGTTCATGGATGCCAAAGAGCAAGAAAAAACAAAATTATGGGCTACATTTGCAGAATTAGAAATTGAAACTGAAAAATTAGATGATATTGTTTATTTCTGTTTTGATTACATGCCTTCTTCTGTTGAAATTTTATCTCCTCAAGAATTAACTTTTAATTCTCAATCTTTATCTTTTACTCTTAATGACCTTCAAGCAAAATTACATCAAGTTGATATGGTTGCTAAACAAGTAAAAATGGAAAGAGATCATATGCAGAAAAATTCAACATTGTTATTGCGAAATTTTATTTTAGTTTTATTAAGTAAAAATAAACTTAATATTGAACAAATGTCTAAATTTACTGGTGTTGAATCTAAAAAATTAGGTGATTTCTTAGATAAACTTATTGATGAAGAAAAAGTTGAATTAGAAGGAGATTTGTATTTTTCTAAATTAAGATCTAACTCTACCAACAATAAAGCTTAAAAACTTAATTAGTTTTATTTAATTTAAGATGGATGATAATAAAAAAGAGAAGAAATCAGGAGATAGTTTTAATAGTCCTAAAAAGAAAGTAGAAGCAGTACTTTTTGCAGTTGGAAAAGAAATAAGTACTGAAAGAATTGCTAGTTTATGTTCTTTAGAAACAAAGGAAGTTGAAAATTTAATTCAACAATTGATTAAGGAATATGATGAAAAAGATCATTCTTTGAAAATTGCAGTTAAAGATAATGGTTGGAAATTGACAGTCAGAGATGAGTTTATTCCTTTAGTAAGTAGTATTGTAAGCTCAACAGAATTAGACCAACCAATAATGGAAACTTTAGCTGTAGTTGCTTGGTTATATCCTATTATTCAATCTGAAATAATTAAAATAAGGGGGACCGGCGCATATGAGCATATGAAATTATTATTAGATGAAGGATTCATTGATAAAGAAAGGTTTGGGCGAACCTATAAAGTAAAATTAACTCAAAAGTTTTTTAATTATTTTGATCTTCCTAGTGATGAGGCTAAACAAGCTTTCCTTAAACAAGTGCCAGATGATATTCTAAAAGATGCAGAAGAAATTAATAAGGAAATTGATGAAATTAAAAGGTTGAATGAACAAACTGCCAAAGAAGAATCTTCTAAATCTGAAATAAAAAAAGCAATGGAATCAATGAAAAAATAACTACTTTTTGATACTTTTGTTCTAGGATTAAACCAATTATCTCATCTCAAACCACAATGTTTATAAAGTAACTGTTTATTTATTTTATCGAGGGTAAAGCTTTATTTTTTAACTAATTAATTATTAGCAAATTTATTGGAAAAAGATCAAAAATGGAACAAGAAAATAACATTAATAATCAACTTACTGAAAACGATCAACCAAGTCAACATAATCTTTCTGAAATTGACCTATCTGAAACTCAAATTGAAATAAATGAAAATGAATTAACTAATCATTCTAATGATAATACTGAAAATCAAGACCCTCAAGAAAATGATAAAATTATCCCTAAATTAATTCAAGATGAAATGAAACAGGCATATGTGAACTATGCAATGTCTGTAATCGTTGGTAGGGCTTTGCCAGATGTTAGGGATGGGCTTAAACCAGTTCATAGAAGGATTTTGTTTGGGATGCATGGGTTAGGGATGTTTCATAATAAACCCTTCAAAAAATGTGCGCGTATTGTAGGTGAAGTATTAGGTAAATACCACCCCCATGGTGACTCTGCAGTTTATGATGCGTTAGTACGTATGGCACAAGATTTTTCATTACGTTACACTTTAATAAAAGGACAAGGGAATTTTGGTAGTATTGATGGTGACTCTGCAGCAGCAATGAGGTATACTGAAGCTAAATTAAATCGGATTGCAGAAGAACTTTTGAAAGATATTGATAAAAATACTGTCAATTTTAGAGATAATTTTGATGGTAGTTTAAATGAACCAGAAGTTTTACCTAGCAAATTACCTAATCTATTGATGAATGGTAGTTCTGGTATTGCTGTGGGTATGGCTACTAACATCCCACCTCACAATATGTCTGAAGTTTGTGATGCAGTTATGGCAGTAATTGATGAACCAGAAATAACTGTTCCTGAGCTGATGAAAATAGTTCCAGGTCCTGATTTTCCTACTGGTGGAGAAGTTTATGTGGGGAATGAATTACTTGCGGGATATACTCGCGGAAGAGGAAGAGTAATTATTCAATCAATTGTTGAAATTGAAGGAAACAAGATTATTGTTAAAGAAATCCCTTACCAAGTAAATAAATCTGATTTAATAATTCAAATTGCGGAGTTAGTTAAAGATAAGAAGATTCAAGGTATAAGGAACATAAATGATGAATCTGACCGGGAAGGGATTAGGGTTGTTATTGATTTAAAGAAGGATGCAGATTCTCAAGTTGTATTAAACCAATTATATCGTCATAGTAGGCTTAGGATTTCTTATAGTTTAAACATGTTAGCTTTAGTTGATAATCAACCAAAACTACTAAGTTTAAAAAATTTAATTGTGGAATATGTTAAACATAGGCTTGAAGTTGTAACTCGGAGGACTGAGTTTGAACTTAAAAAAGCAGAAGATAGGTTACACATCTTAGACGGTTTATTAATTGCTTTAAGTAATCTTGATGAAGTAATTCCTACTATCCGGAACAGTACTACTGTTGATGAAGCAAAATCCTTGTTAATTCAAAATTATTCTCTTTCTGAAATCCAAGCTAAAGCAATATTAGATTTAAAATTACAAAAACTAGCATCTTTAGAAAGGGAGAAGATTAAATCTGAACATCAAAGTTTAAATAAATTTGTAATTGAATTAAATTCTATATTAGGTTCTGAAGAAAGAAGATACCAAATAATAAAAGATGAGACCTTAGAATTAAGGAATAAATATGGGAGCAAAAGAAAATCTAAAATCTTGATCGGTGAATTTGATGATATCAATAGTATTGATATGGAAGATTTAATTGAAGAAACAACTCAGGTTGTGACTTTGACTAATGGGGGATATCTTAAAAGATTATCTCTCGATACCTATAGGACTCAAAATCGGGGTGGGAAAGGTATTATTGCTACTAGTATGAAAGATGAAGATTTTGTTGAGGATTTATATGTTACTTCAACTCATGCTTATCTATTAATATTCACTGATAAAGGCCAAGTGCACTGGGTAAAAGTGTACCATATCCCTGAAGCAAGTAGGCAATCTAGGGGAAAACATATTGCTAACCTTATTAATCTTGATAAGGAAGAAAATGTTTCTGCAATACTTGCAGTAAGAGAATTTGATGAATCTTATGTTTTCATGGCTACTAAAAAAGGTATTACTAAAAGGGTCCATATGAAAGATTTTTCTAGGCCAAGGAAAGGCGGTATCCGGGCAGTTGATTTAGCTGAAGAAGACACTTTAATTGGAGTTAAGAAAACATCCGGTAACAATGAAATAATTCTTGCAACAAATAAAGGTATGGCTAATCGTTTTAATGAAAATAAAGTTAGAGTTATGGGTAGGACAGCCAGAGGTGTTAAAGGTATTAAACTTAATGAGCATGATTATGTTGTAAGTTTACTAGTTGCTGAAGATGATAAACAAGTTTTAACTTTATCTCAGAATGGATATGGTAAAAGAACAAATGTTTCTGAATATAGGTTATGTAATCGTGGTGGTAAGGGCGTGACTAACCTTAAAGTAACTGAAAAGAATGGTAAAGTTGTAATGGCAACAATTGTTGATGGTAGTGAGGATTTAATGTTAATTTCTAAAAATGGGATTGGTATTAGAGTTAAGTGTGATGCAGTTTCATTGATTGGTAGATCTACTCAAGGTGTAAGGGTAATGAGGATGAAAGAAGATGATACTTTAGCGGCAGCAGCAAAAATAATTAATGAAGATGATGATTCTTTAATTGAAAAAGAAGTTTCTAAAGAAGAAATTGAAATTCAAAATAAAGAAAATATTAAAATTGATTTAGATAAGGATTTATCTGATGAAGATAATTTAGAAGATGATTCTGCTCTTGGAGAAGAACCTAATGAAAATTGACAATTTAATTAGTTGTGGTTTATTGGGTATCTTAAAATGATTTTTTTCTCTTTATCCAATTTAGGTAATGGTGGTTGTAGTTTAAATGAATTGGGTAAATTTAATTATGTTAAAAATGTTAATTTAATGGGTCAATCAGTATTATTTGAATTAAAGGAAGATTTTAATATTATTGATATATTTCAAAAGAATCAATCTTTAACTTCATTAAACGCATATCTTTCTGAATTTGGTAAAATTGAAAATTTTTCTTTAGAATCAGAAGAAGTTGTGATATTAATTAAAAAATTATTTTATGTAACTGGTTTAACTGATTTGTCATTCAAATTGGAATTTAATGGTGTTAAAGGTCAAGATGCCAGAACAGAACTTGCAAGAAAATTGTATGTTCCTTTAATCTCAAAATTTAAAGAATTGTTAAATATTGAATTAAAAAAAGATTTTAAAAAGCCAGACATTGTATTTCAAATATATTTTACTGGTGAAAAATATTTATTTGGGTTAAAGTTAAATCAAGAAAATTTTGATTCAAGAAAATTTAGACTTTTTTCACATCAAGCTTCATTTAAAGGGGATTTTGCGTATAAAATATTGGATGAATGTGATTTTGTGAAAGAAGATAAAATCTTATTTCTGTTTTCTAAAGATTCTACTCTTGCAATTGAATATGTGTTTTCAACTAACCATTTTAATATTAGAAAAATATCTAATAAAGATTATATCTGGAAAATCCCTCATTTTGAAAATATTTTAAACGATTTTGATAGTGAATCTGAAAAAGAAATTTTGGGTCATAAAAATGTTTTTGCTTTTGATACAGCTTCTCCAAATATTAGGGCTTCTAAGAACAATGCTAAAATTGCAAAAGTTTTAGATTATATTAATTTCAAAAATGCTTCCCTAGAGGATCTTGACATTCAGTATGAAAAAGATTTTTTTGATAAGGTTTATGTTCAAATGACTAAAAAAGATGAAGCTAATCTTAATGAAATTTATCATCAATCATATTATTTGATTAAGAAAGGTGGTAAATTAATTTTTATTACTAGGGGGACGTTAGATTTAATTATCTTGGATAAGTTCAAATTAATTTCTGAAAAAATACTTGATAGGGGAGATTGTAGTTACAAGTTAAGCGTGTTAGAGAAAAAATAACTTTTATTTTAATAATATTATGTTTTTCATTTACTCCCCATATTCAAAAGATAAATTGTTATATTCTTCTGTATCATAAGATATAATTCCCTGTTCTGTTTTAAGTATGAATGTTGAGATGCCTACATCAAGAATAGATTTACTACAAATTGTGCAATATGGTTTGCCTGCAAAAGTTGGTCGGTCATTTTTATCAATTCTCATGAAATAAATAGTTGAACCTTCAATCTCATCCCCATATTTTTTCAATGCGTCAAAGATTGCTCTCTGTTCAGCATGAACACAGCATGTTTTATCAGTAACTTTGAGATTATATTCATCTTTCTTAATATGGCATCTTTTTTGTGAATTATTTTGATTCAGTAATTGTCCTGGTGGGGTATTATATCCCTCTCCTATTATTTGGTTATTTTTTACAATCACAGAACCACATTTGTGTCTCTCACAAGAAGCTTTAAGTGCTAATTCTATGCACCTTTCTAAATATTTGTTTACATTTCCTGTTTCAGGATTAGATAAATATCTCATAATTTATTAATAGAATTAGATATTTAAAAGTTTTATTGTTCGGAAAATTATATAAAATGAAAGATTAATTAACAGAAGTAAGTGACTTTTATGTTATAAAAATTAAAATATGAAAAGAAGGTGTTAGAAATGAAATACATTGCTTGGTTTAAAGATTTAGATAAAGATTCTATTCCAGTTGCTGGTGGTAAGGGTGCTAACCTGGGTGAAATGTTTAATATTGGTTTGCCAGTACCTGCTGGTTTTGTAGTTACAGCACAATGTTATTTAGAATTTACATTAAGAACAAAAATCAGTTCTAAAATATTTGAAATATTAAATGGTTTAAATCATGAAGACACCCAAGACCTTCAAAAAAGGGCTAAACAAGTTCAAAATTTGATAACTTCTACGCCTGTGCCAGAAGATATTAAAGAACAAATTATTGATTCTTATGAATTATTATCTGTAGATAAAAATCACGCTCATGAATTTATTTCTAGTAATGATGTTTTTGTAGCAGTAAGGAGTAGCGCTACTGCAGAAGATTTACCTGATGCTAGTTTTGCAGGTCAACAAGCAACTTATCTTAATGTTAAAGGTAAAGATAAGATTGTTGATGCAGTAAGAGCATGTTGGGCTTCTTTGTTTACTTCAAGGGCAATATATTATCGTAAAAAAAATAATTTTGAAGATAAAGATGTTTTGATTGCAGTAGTAGTACAAAGAATGGTAAATTCACAAAAGAGTGGGATTATGTTCACAATTAATCCGACTAACAATGATAAATCTGAAATTATTGTTGAAGCAGTTTATGGGTTAGGTGAAACTATTGTCGGTGGTCAAGTAAACCCTAATACTTACATAATCAACAAAAGTAATCTGGATATTAAATCAAGGGATGTTAGAAAACAAGATTGGGGTTTGTTTAGAAATGAAAACGGTGAGAATTTTAAAAAAGATATCTTTGAAAAAGAACAAAAAGTACAAACAATTAATGACAAGGAAATAATTGAACTTTCTCGGTTAGGAAAAAAAATTGAAGGTCATTATAGTGTGCCTCAAGATATTGAATGGGCAATAGAAGGAAATGATGTTATGATTGTTCAAGCCAGAGCAGTTACAACTTACAAAGAAGAAGATAAAAAAACAGATTCAAATGTAAATAATGTTGATGTTAATATTGAAAATTCAAAAACTGAAAATAATTCTAATCAATCCGACATGTCTAAAACAAGTAAGGGTTGTGGATCTAAAATTTTGTTAAAAGGTCAAACTGCATCAAAAGGTTTGTATTTTGGTAAAGTTAAAGTTGTACATGAAATGTCAGAATTAAACAAAGTTAGTACTAATGATATTTTGGTTACTAATATGACTAGCCCGGATATGGTTCCTGCGATGAAAAAAGCTGGGGCAATAATTACTAATGAAGGTGGATTAACTTGTCATGCGGCTATTATTAGTAGGGAAATGGGTATCCCTTGTGTTGTTGGAACTGAAATTGCAACAGAAATTTTACAAGATGGACAAGAAGTTACAGTTAATGCTACTAAGGGTTTAGTTTATTTAGGTAAAGTTGAATGTCAGGATCATTCTAATGAACAAAATAAATTAAATGAAGTTCATAATATTGAAAGACAAGAAATAATCACTGCAACTGAAATTAAATTAATCATGGATCTGCCTGATATGGCTGAAAGAGCGGCAAATAGTGGTGCGGATGGAATAGGATTAGTTAGGTTAGAGATAATGATTGCTGAAGGTGGAATTCATCCTGCAGAATATATTCGGTCTGGGAAAAGTCAAGATTATGTTAACTTATTGAAAAATGGTATTGGTAAAATTGCTAAAGCTTTTGAAGGAAAACCAGTTTGGGTTAGATGTTCAGATTTAAGGACTGATGAATATAAAAATTTGCAAGGTGCAGATCAAGAACCTAAGGAGACTGATCCAATGATTGGTTGGCATGGTATTAGGAGATTACTTGATAATGAAGATATTTTGAAAGCAGAATTTCAAGCGGTGAAAGAGTTACATGAAGAGGGTCATAAAAATGTTGGTGTAATGATTCCTTTTGTAATTAGGTCTAATGAGTTAAGGTATGCTAAAAAAATTATGCTTGATGTTGGGTTAGAACCTTGTCAAGATGTTGATTTTGGTGTGATGATAGAAACTCCTGCTTCTTGTTGGATTATTGAAGATTTGTGTAAAGAAGGAATGAGTTTTATTTCATTTGGTACGAATGATTTAACTCAATTAACATTGGGTATTGATCGAAATAATAGTAAAATTGCAAAATTATTTGATGAAATGCATCCAGCAGTTTTGGGAGAAATGGCAAAAGTAATTTCAGTATGTAGGAAATATAAAGTTAAAACTTCTATTTGTGGGCAAGCAGGGTCAAGGCCAGAGATGGCGGAATTTTTAGTTCATCAAGGAATTGATAGTATATCCTCTAATGTTGATGCTATTGATGAAATTAGAAAAGTAGTGGCAAGAACTGAGAAGAAATTGTTGTTGGATGCAGAAAGAGGTAATTGATTTTTTTAAATTACTATTTACTACTTTTTTTAATTTTTTTTTTCTGAGTTTTATTTTTACTAATAACTTTTCTTTTTTTTAACACAGGTATTCTCATGAATTTTTTACATTCTAAACAAGAAATTATAATTTTTCCTGGTTGTTTACGAATCCTACAATTATTTCCTGGCATAAGATATTTGTAACAATGTTTACAAAATCTTAACTTAAATTCTTTTGGAATTCTTACTTTTGATTTCATAGCTATTTTTCTTGCTAGGAAAACATAACGGTCGGAAAGAGATCTGTTTTCACTAAAAATATCTTTAGCTTGGTTAAAAAGAGTATTAATTCTTTCCTTTGCAATCTCTTTTTGCTTTACTTTACTAATTTTTGGTTTTGACATTTTATATTTTATGTTAGGTCTGATTTATTGTTTAGTTTATCTTTTATAATTAATTTTATTATTTAATAAATCATTTTGTTTTTTAAATCTTACATCTGATAATGTCTAAAAACATCAGAAACAAATAAATATGTTTAACTTTTATATCTCATTATGGTTAGAGGAAGACCCCCTAAAAGTGTTATTAGGCAGAATATTGTAGAAATTTTATTTCTTTTTGATAAAGCGTATGGTTATCAGATAGATAAAATTTATAATGAAATATTTCCAACTGTTCATCAAAGAAGTATTTATTATCATTTAAAGAAAGGTAAGTCTACTGGTGAAATTTCTATTGAAGAAATTAAAGAAGAAAAAGGGGAATTTTCTTGGGGTAATTTGGTTGAGAAAACATATTATCAATTGGGTCCAAATGCTCAACCCAAAGGAGATAAAAGGGTCAACGCTTATTTCAGAAAATGGCGAAAGAAAAAATAAAATTAATCCAATCTGTGTTTTAATTTAATAAATTTGAAAATACTTATCTTTCTTTTTCTAATGAAGTATATCTGTAATATCAAAAATAAAAATTACTACGTGTGATAAAATTACAAGAAGTTTAAATTCTATTTTTGTGTGTAAATTAAAATTAGGTGCTTTATTTAGTTTAATATTTTTGTTTAAATCTTTATTTTTCATTTTAATTTTAAATAAACTGCTAAATCTGGCTTTATTTCCCATTCTCTCTGTATTTTAATAACTCAAATTTAATATGGGGAACATTTAAATATATGTTTGTATTTACTAGCTTAAAATTTAGGAGGGTTATTTAAAATGGTTAATTATGAATTGTCAGAAGATATAAAAAGTTTAGTTAGTGGGACTATTATGGGTGATTATTTTAGTCAACAAGTAGAATTACATCAATCTAGATTAGTTACTGATGAAGTTTATTGCACCAGGGTTGCTGCTTTGTCAAATTTAGCTACACGTGCGGATTCACTTGAAGCAATAACTAAAGATTATAATAGTGTTGATGTTGTGGCTAAAGCAGTGAACCAACATATTTTGTATCATAATATTGACGGTAGCAGAAGACTTATGGATTGTCCAGAAACTATGGGTTGGTCTTTACTTTAATTTTTTTTTAAATATCATTTATTTTTTTTATATCTATTAAATTTTAATAAAAAGAAAATAAAAAATTAAATTAAAGACATTATTAAATTCTTAGCAAAAGGTAATATTAAATTAAGTAAAAGTATTACTAAGAATAACAAGCTAACTTGTTTAAATCTCTTATTACCTTTTTTTATACCATGTGTTCTACTTAGAGTTAATTGTAACATTTGTCCACCATCAGTAATTCCTAAAGGTAATAAATTGAACATTCCAATTCCTAAACTAAGTAAATATAGCCAAAAGAAAAATCCTTTTCCACCATTAGACATTCCATTGAACCAATCTAAAGTATAATAAGCAACTTCACCAATTCCAGATGTGTAAGGTTCTTTTACTTTAACATTATTTTGAATACTATTAATACCCATAAAACCTTTGCTTTCATCGTCAGGATTTGAGATTAATGTTAAGATATAATCCTTCTCATTACCTTCTTCGTCAAATGATGATACTGTAACTTGATCACCAGGTGATTTACATGTCAACACTTCCGCAAAATCATAGAATGTGGTTGTTTCAATTCCATCAATTCCCATAATTGCGGTATCTAAGGGTAATCCTTCAACTGCTGCAGGATAGCTTTCATTTACATACTCACTAAATGTAAAACCATCTTGTTCTACCATCATCTCTTGTAATGGGAAAAATGCAAACTTCAGTAATAATATTGCTAATGCTGCAAGTAAAAAATTGAAAAATGGTCCCGCTGCCATAACTGAATATTTTACAATGTCACTTTGTTTACTCATCTGTTTGTTATTTGGTTCAACAAATGCGCCTATTATTGGCCCGATAAATGCAATTCCTGTGCTGTCTAATTTAATTTTATGAGCCATTGCAACAACAGCATGACCAAATTCATGTATTAGTGCAATAAAGAATAATGCAATTAACCAATACCAAAATGGTAAAACTCCAATTCCTGGGACATTAACTCCTGGTAAAACAACTGAAACTCCTGCAGTTGAATTAGCAACAAAAAGAACATCATAAAGATTTTTTAATAAAACACCAGATATAAATATTAATCCTATATAGCCCATGCCTACACCAATATAGCCTAAGAGGATAACCCATTCACGATATTTTTTAACAACTTTATTTATGAAAGTTATTCCAAACTTCGTCCTATACAGAAGTAGTATCTTTGCTTGACTATCAATCTTTTTCCATTTAACCACAATAAAAATTGCAATTAACAAATAAAAGAGAATTACAAATTTGTAATTTATTATAAAGTTAATAATTGCATCTACCATTTAGGTAGAATTAAATTATTGTCCTTTTTATTTCTTTCGTTTAGTTCTTAGTCTTTTTGAGTCACATTTTCGACAAGATACTTTGCCTTGACTTACTTTTAGACTAGGAGCACGAATTTTAGATTTACATACTTTACATACAAATATGTTTTTTAAGTATCTGTTCGCAGCTTCTTCAAATTTACCCATTTTAATTTACTCTCCTAAATTTAATGTGTTTCTAACAATCTATCACTTGTTTTTGAATTTTAAAAAAATAATACAAATTGATTATTTTACTTGTTTCATTACTTTTGTTCCCATTAAGGTCCAATATAAAACATCTTTTCCTTCTGTTGCATCCTCTTTTAATTCTTCAGGGATCTCTAAATCAAATGTTTCAAAAGTATCACTGTCCATAACATTTGCCATGTTTCCTGAAATTGATAAAATTTGAGCATTTTTTTTCTCAATGATTGGAGCTTCAACTTTATCATGACCTGGCATAATTAAATTTCTTTTTTTATCATCTAACAAACCTACTGCCATCATGTTAACTTTCGCATGGCCATGTTTACCTGGTCTTGATGTTGCAGTATCTGTAACTTTACATGGTGCTCCATCAATAATAATGGTATCTCCTTTTTTTAAGGAACCTACACTAACCATTTTTTTTTCATATTCTGTCATATAAACCACCCTATCTATTTTTAGTTTTATGAGGTTTGTTATTAAAATAACATGACCTTAACTTTATTCCCTTATTGAAAGAATTATTCTTTCGCTGCTAAGTAAATATCTTTATCAGTTATTGTCTTTCTTCCAGCATGCTCAGCTAACTTTTTTGCTTCACTTGAAATCTCTAAAGCTTTCTTCTCTAATACTTTAGCTAATGCTTCTTTTGCTGCATCTGAAACTCTCATAGCACCAGACTCTCTCATGATTTTATCCATAGCATTTCGGGATATGAATTTTTCAGTAATCATAAAGGACATAAATATAATGCCCTTTTTTAAATCTATCGAAATAATGAGCTTAAAATGTATTGATATAGATTAAATTAATATAAATCAGTTATATTTTTATAATAATTTTAGAATTTTAATAATCTTAATCTTTTAACTCTTGATTCAGTAGTTGGGTGTGTACTAAAAATTTTTAACAATGAACTTCCTCTAAATGGGTTTGATATAAACATATGGGCTGTAGCTTCAGTATTTCCTTGTGCTTTTAAAGGGTTATGACTAATTCCTTTTTCTAATTTTTCTAATGCTGATGCTAAACCAGTTGCATCTTTCAAAAATTTTGATCCTGTTTCATCGGCCAAATATTCTCTACTTCGGGAAATTGCAAATTGTATTAACATGGCCATGATTGGTGCAACAATAGCTAAAACTAATAATTCAATTAATCCACCTGAATTATTGTTGTCTCTACCACCAAATCCTCCAAAAATTGCAGTCCAACGTGCCATCATTGCAACAAAAGATATTACTCCTGCAATTGTTGCAGTTATACTTTGAATTAAAATATCTCTGTTACTTATATGGGCCATTTCGTGCGCAATAACTCCTTTAAGTTCATGATCATTTAATAAATTAAGAATTCCTTCTGTACAAGCAACTACTGCATTGTTAGGATTTCTTCCAGTAGCAAAAGCATTTGGGTGATGTGATGGGATAATGTAAATTTTAGGCATTGGCAATTTTGCTCTGATGCTTATGTCTTGTACCATTTCATAAATTTTTGAATATTTATTTTTGTCAGCTTCTTTTGCTCTGTAAATAGCAAGAACAATTTTATCTGAGAACCAATACGAAAAAAAATTAAGTCCTCCTGCAAAAATAAAAGCAATAATTAAACCTTGTGTGCCACCTATGAAATCACCAATTACTAATAAGATTGATGTGAGAGCTGCTAAAAGCAAAGCAGTTTTTAATTGGTTCTTAATCATAACTTTTTCTTAGAGGGTAACTTATATAAATAAGTATTGCTTTTCTTATTATATTAAAGAGGTGTAAAATGGTACTGGAACATATTTTTCCTGAAAATTGGTTAGAACGAAAAGCAAGTTATGCATTTATTTTAGGTGCAGTTTATTCTATAATCGGAATTTTAATAGCATCAATTCTTTTTCCAGGAGATCCAGCTTTAGTAGCAGTTACTTTTACATCATTATTATTATTACCAGAGTTATACAAACTATTTTCAATTGAAGAAAGAAAAGAAAGGATTGAAAGTAGGGTTTCTTTGAAAAATTTATGGAAAGATGATTTTAATTTAGTAAAAATTTATCTATTTTTATTTTTAGGTATTCTTTTAGTATATTCTATTGGAACAATGGTTCTTCCTTCTTTTGAAACTAACACTTTATTTAGGGAACAATTAGAAATTAGATTAGGGCAAGGGTTTGCAGGAAATGCAATGTTTTCAGGTTTATTAAGTTCTGATTTGTTCTGGTCTCTTTTAAGCAATAATTTTTTAGTTATGTTAGCTTGTTTTATTCTAGCTTTGTTAACTGGTGATGGTGCCATATTTTTGATTGTATGGAATGCTTCAGTTTGGGGGACAATTTTTGGTTATACTGCGAAAGCAGCAAGTTCATTTTCTGGCGAGAATGCTTATTTATTATTTGGGAAAATAATGGCCAGTGTATCTCCACATATGATAGTAGAAATGTTAGCTTATATTCTTGCAGCAATTGCAGGGGCAGTGATATCAAAAGATGTGTTGTTAGAAGAATTTGCATCAGATAGATTTATGGAAGTGTTTGGGTTTAATCTTTATTTATTATTAATGGCAGTAATTGTGTTGTTATTAGGTGCCTTCTTAGAAACAATTGCATTAGATTATTATTATTGGTATCATGAAATAATTACCATGAGTTTGTTGGCCGGGATATAATCATTTTAAATTTATTTTTTAATGTCCTGATTTAAAATCTAATAATTTTTTTTTGTAATGGACAAGTTAAAATCAGTTTATTTTGTTTGTTAATATAAAAGTCAATCTCACTTCGTATTCCAAACTTACCATTAAGATAAATGCCTGGTTCTATAGTATATCCTAAATTTTTGTGAATTTTTCTAAAGTTTGATTTTTTTAATCCACCATATTTTCCATGGGGTGATTTTAATCCTAAACTATGGCCTAAACTATGAATAAATTTTTGACTATAGCCTTTTCTTGAGATGTATTCTCTTGCGATGTTGTCCAGTTCTTTACCTTTTAATAAGGTCCCATTTTTTAATGAAAATTTCAATTCTTTGATAACTTGATCCCTAGAATTGATCACAATTTCAAAAATCTCTTGGACTTTTTTTGGTATTCTTGCTCCTTTGTATGCCATCCAAGTTAAATCTGCATAAGGTGCATTTATTTCATTAACTCTTGCCCAAATGTCTAATTTTATTATGGTTCCTAATTTTATCTTTTTTGACATATTGGTTGGAATGTAATGGGGATTTGCGGAATTTTCATTAAATGCAACAATCGGAGAATTGTGACTTGTAATTAAATTGTGTTCCTTAAATTGAGAAATAATCTGTAGTCTAACTTGCTCTTCAGAACAATTAGAATTATTTTTCATAAACGAAATTGCGGAATCTCTGATTTTGTGAAGAATTTTAGAAGCTTTAATGTGTTGATTAATTTGTTTTTCTGTCCACATAACATTTACAATTAATTTAAGTTATAAAAAAGTAACTGTATATTAATCTCTTTTTATTAATTTAGAAATGTGTACTTCAATTTTGTATTATAGAAAATTATTTAAAAGTAAAATCATTTAAAATTTAAAGGTGATTAATATGGTTAATGAAAAATTAGTGAAAGATTGGGTTGTGTTTATGAATAAATATGTTGAAGCAGCATTATGATCTGAACTTTTTTTAATTAAATTTTTAACATTTGAAAAAATCAGTCATTTTAATTTATCCGCGTGGTTTACAAATATCATAGAAATCACACTGACCAGTTCTCCATTTACATAAGGGAGTTATATTTTTTTTGTAATCTCCTTTCTCTTCAGTCAAGGTGGTGTGAGAATGAATGGCTTCAATTTCAAATTTAGCATTTTTAATCATCTCTTCATTTGAAGGTAACATCTTCAATTTATCTCGTAAGAAAAATATGCCAACTTGTTCTGGAATTTTACCATGTTTTTCTTGGTATAATAATGAATATATTGATAGTTGTAAAATTATACTTTCTTTTATTTCAGAACGGGCATTAGTTTTATAATCAATAATGTGTGCTTCGCCTTTATTTAGTTTAATTGCATCAATAAATCCTCTCACTGAATGTTGTTCTGATCTATACTCCTCTTCTCTAATTGGGGTTAATTCATGAAATATCTCTTGTATTGTTTTTTGTTTTGTTGACAACAATTTTTTAAACTCTTGTATGAAATAATTGTACCAATTTATACACATCATCATAGACTCTTCAAAATAAAATTTTAATTTATCTTCACTCATATTTACTTCACTTAAATTAGATTGGTACTTTTTCCACTGGTGAACCAATAACTGTTGAATTGCAGCTCGAAATTTAATCTGATAATCATCCTCATCAAATTTACTAACATCAATATCATAAAAATCTTCTAATACAGAATGAACAATGTTGCCCCTTACTAAGTGAATATTCTTCTTAGTGGGGAGTTTTTCAATATATTGAAAATAATATTTCCTTTGACACTGTTTAAATGTGTTAATTGAACTTGGTGATTCTACTCTTTTTGCCATAACAATTCTCCTGATTTTTGAATCAATAATTTTATAAGATATTATTTAATTATTATTGTGTTAAAAAATTATTGTTGCGCTTATAAACTATTTGTATACTTGACCAGTGGCTATTGTATTATAAATGAAATATAAAATCAAGAAATTGAATAAAAATGTTAAATTTAATTGGTCAAGGTTATACTTCAACGACAGTTTTATAAATAATCCCTCGATTTTGATATTTAAATGGAAGAACAAGAAACAATTAGGGTAAGAATCCCAAAAGGAAAAGAAATTTTAGGTATCGTTAAAAGGAGAGTTGGCGGGAGTAGAATGTTTGTTAATTGTCTTGATGGTAAAGAAAGAATGTGTAGGATCCCAGGAAGTAAAAGAAGGGGTCTTTGGGTCAGGGAAAATGATATTATTATTGTAAAACCTTGGGAACTTGGTGGCGATGGGAAGGGAGATGTGATTTACAAATATCGAAGTCGTGCTGAGATAATGTTTCTAAAAAGGAAAGGTTTCTTAAAAAATATTGATGAAGAGTTCTAATCTTAACTTTTAATACATATTTTGACAAATACAATATGTATAATACTTTATTGATAATAGAAATTCTTATTAAAATAGTTATGATAGTAGTTAGTTATGAGAAATAGCAAATTAAAATTGGTTTTATCAGCAGTTGCTGTATTATTATTACTTTTATCTTACCTTAACGTTTTATTTAATTTTAGTGGTAAATTACTGGCTCTTGAAAGTGTTGGATTAATAATTTTATCATTATTTGCAATATTTGGGTTGGGTTCATCTAGAAGTAATTGTGGCTCTAAATGTTTATTTACTTTAGGAACATTAAATGTAATCAATATCATATTACTTTGGTATATTGTAAATATTTTCAGTGTATTGATTTTTGTGACAACTATGTTTTTACTAGTAGTAACTTTTCCAAAAAGAAGCAATTTTTGTTCTTGTTCAGATTATTGCGATGAACCAATGTGTGATATTAAAATTGTTGAACCAATGAGTCAGGATATTAATCAAGGGACACATAGTATGGTTTTCCCTGTAAATGATAAAGAAAAAAGTAAAGTAAAAAAATCTGCTTTAAAAAAAGAAGTGAATTATGTCGCAAGTAATCGTAGTAAAATATATCATAAACCTAGTTGTGATTGGGCAAAGAAAATCAATCCAAAAGGCAAACTAACTTTTGAAAATAAAGAAGATGCGTGGGAAAAAGGGTATAGGGCACATAGTTGTGCGAAGTAATTAGTTAAACGCACTCTTTTTTTATTATATTAACTTACTTTTTCTTCTTTCATTTTTAGAAACTTTTATAAATGAAAAATGTTTACATTTGTTAAAGTTATTATTATTTAACTTAAATATAAGAGGTGAACAAAAGGATGGCTAAGCGAAAAACAAAACGTTCTGTTAAGAAAATTAGTAAGCCTACT
>JABHQR010000017.1 GCA_018696395.1 archaeon
AAAAGTAGGTTTAGAGGATTAAGAAGTAAAATACCTTATATGAAAAAAAGAGAATTTGGATGGAAAGTAATAACTTATAACTTAGAAAAGTTAGCTAAAGTTATTCGGTGGATCATAGCTAATCTCTTTTGGGACAGCGCCGTTTTTGTTGAATAGGTAATAACTGATTTTTTGAAATCATTAATTTACAAATGGGAACACTTCTTGTCTCTCTTTTGCAGGCCTATAACCTGAATTGATGTGTTCAAATTGTTCTAAAAATAAGGAATATTCATCTAGTGATAAACCTTGATATTTTATTGCAGAATCGTCAATGTCTGTATCTATCCAAATCTGTTTTGGAAAACTTAATCTTGAAATATGTCTTATTCCTTTATCTTTAACTAAGTATGTTGCTAATCCTTCAATATTGTCTCTGGGAAAACTTTTACTATCTTGGACATCTTTAATATCAATTCCTTCTTCTGATGAAAATGAAACATTGTAAAAAGATTTTTGGAATAAGTATTGTTTCCCTTCCACTATGATTATATCTTTTCTTAGAAATTCATTACTTTTTGTTTCTTCAATTAATTGATAATGTTTTGAAATTAAGATTTCTATCTTTCTATGTTCATTTGTCATATTTTTGAAGAATTAGTTATCATATTAAAAACATTTCTAAACCTAAGGATCTGTATCAATATTAATTAATAAAAAAATGGTGGGCCTGCCCGGACTCGAACCGGGGATCAATGCCTTGTAAGGGCACTGTCATAGCCACTAGACCACAAGCCCAAACTTTTTAAAAAAGTTTGATTAAAACAATGTTAAGTTACGATACATAAGTCCCTATTTAAAAATATTTCGGGTTTTGTTAGTAAAATTTCTTTTGGTGGGCAAATCTCTTGTAAAAAATAAACTTATTTTTGAAGTTACTGGTTAGTAGAAACATTTAAATAAAAATGTATTTTGTATTAAAATAATATGTGGGATTTAAAATATCAATTTTGTTTTAAAGATTCAGATTTAACTTTGAACGAAAAACTTTTTGTAAATGGTCATTACTGTCAAAATAGAAGGTTGTATAGTGTTGGATTTGGTATGTCTAGTTTAAGGCTGACAATGTTAAGTGAGGAATCTTACGATTATAATTTTGGCTATCATATCTTTTCTGATAAATTTGAATTAAGCAAACCTCATTTGTTTAAAGGAAATGATTTTGAAAAAGTTTGTTCTTATGGTGAGTCTAAATTAAGGGGGATGTATTTAGGTAATCTAGGTTATGATTCTGCATTAAAATACAATGGTTTTTCTAAATTGTCTCGTTTTTTAATTAAGCAGGGTATTGAAAGTAAGATTAAAAAACATCTTAAATCTGATAACTGTCGAGTTAATGTTGGTAATTTAATCTCTTCTGTTTTGGGTCGAAGAGAACCATTAAAAACCGAACATTTTGAAATAAGTAATTTAATTTGTGTAAATTTCAATTAAATCTTATATCTCTGTTGATTTTTAGTTGATGTTTTTTTTATTTAATCTTGTGTTTCATTATTTTTTCAATATTTTCTTCAAATTGGTTTAAAATTGTTTTTGTTTCTTGGACATAAATCTCTACATTAATCACTCTTCGTTTGATTGCTTTAATCTTAGAAATTCTTTTTTTAAATATTTTAATTTTCTTTTCTAATTGATTGATTTTGTGATCTTTATCATTACTATTCAAATATAATTTTAATCTAAACAGTTCAAAACTTGATTTTCTTTTGTCTGACTTGTATCTTTTAATCAGTGGATTAATTTCAGCTAAGAATTGGTTTAAATGTTTTTTTTGAAATTTAATTAAGGTCTCTAACTTTTTATAAGTTTCTCGAATTGCTTTTTTATGTGTTCTTCTAAAAAATCCTTGATTAATTTGTAATTCTTTTTTAGTTATTTTCCTTAATTTTTTAACGTAATAAGGAATGTCATTGATTGCTCTCCTAACAACAGATTCAACCTCTTTTATCTCTTCTAAGAAATGTTGAAATATTTCTAAATTTTCTTCTTCATTTTGTATCAATTCATTAATTTCTTTAGCTATAGCTTCTAAACTGGCTCTTTCCTCTTTTTCAAATTCCATAATTCCTTTAAAAGTAATTTTGTGGCTTACTATTCTTTCTAGTAAGATCACTCCCCTAGGATCTATTTTTTCTCTTTTTTTCAAAGATTCTTGACTTTCAGCTCCAATTCTAACCATGGTAAATTCCTTTTAATTTAAGGAAAGTTATTTTAATTAATAATTGTTTTGGAAAAAAGTATGGTGAATTTAACTGATAATTGCTTAGATTTTTCTCAAGAAGTCTATGAGCCAGCAGAAGATTCGTATTTATTACAGAAATCTGTTCGAAAATTAGCTTTTGGCAGAGTTCTTGATATGGGTACTGGGTCAGGTATTCAAGCATTTGAAGCTGTGGGATGTAAAGATGTTAGAACAGTCTTAGCTGTTGATGTTAATCCAAATGCAGTAAATATTTTGAAAAGTAAAGTTAAAAATGAACATATAAATAAACTAAGGGTGATTGAAAGTGATTTGTTTTCTAAAGTGGAAGGGCAGTTTGATACTATTATATTTAATCCGCCTTATTTGCCGCAAGATAAAGTGGGTGATAAGAAAATTAATGATCTGGCTTTGTATGGTGGAAAGAATGGTTATGAAGTTATTCAACGTTTTTTGAATCAGTCAGGTGAACATTTAGCACAAGATGGTGCTATTATATTATTGGTGTCTAATTTGTCGGGTTTAAGTAAAATTAAAGAAATAATTACATCTAACTTATTTGGTCATGAATTGCTTGAAGAAATCAGTTTACCTTTCTTTGAAAAGTTGTATGTTTACAAGATTTGGAACAGTGATGTTCGGAAGGCTTTAATTTCAAGATCTGTGAGTAACATTTCTTTTTTAGCTAAGGGTCAAAGGGGTTTGGTTTTCAAAGGAAAATGGAAAAAGAATTCATTTGTAAAAACTCATCTTGCTAAAGATGAAATAACTGATGTGGCAATAAAAATTGTTAATCCAAAAAGTAATATTGAATTCCGGATTGAAAATGAAGTTAATTGTTTGAAAAAATTAAATCGTGAAGGTATTGGTCCAAGATTATATTTTTATGGGCAAGGTTATTTTGTAATGGGTTTTTTGGAAGGTTTGAAGTTACCTGAATTTTTGGAATCTGAAAAAAAATTAATATCTTCAGATAAATTGTCTGAAAAATCTAAATCAGTTTTAAAAGAAGTTTTGAGGCAATGTTATGTTCTTGACAAATTGGGTATTTCCAAGGAAGAGTTTCATCGGCCAATTAAACATGTCATGATCTCTGAAGATTTGAAAGTAACCTTACTGGATTTTGAAAGGTGTCACAATTCTGAGAAACCAAACAACGTTTCGCAATTTTGTACTTTTTTAGCCAAGTTAAATAGGATTAATTCTGAAGAATTGTTTGAACTTGCCGGGAAGTATAAAAAGAGTTATTCTATTGAAGATTTTAATTGTATTTTGGGTGCTGTTGAAAGAGCTTAATTTTGATTTAATAAAATTCTAATTTTCCTTCACAAAAAGTTCCTTGTTTCAATTCTACTGGTCGCCAATTGTCAATAACCAATTCTGCGTTAAGCCAATCTGCTAAAGCTTTTGGATTTCCAATTGTTGCTGATAATGCAATTATCTGTGGGGAAATTAACCTTTTTAGTAAAGTGATGATGATCTCTAAAGTTGGTCCTCTTGTGGGGTCGTTAAGCAGGTGAACTTCATCAATGACTACTAATTTTATTTCTGAAAGCCACTTGACTTTATGCCTGATGAGGGAATCGAGTTTTTCTGTTGTGAGGATTAAGAGGTCATAGTTAGCTAAATGGGGTGAATCTGAATCAATTTCTCCAGTTGATTGGACAACCTTAAATTCTGTATTTTTTAGCAATTCTTGGTATTCTTTGTATTTTTCGTTTGCTAATGCCCTTAAAGGAACCAAATAAATCACTTTACCTTTGCTTAAGTGATTAACGATTGCCATTGTTGCAACCATTGTTTTTCCAGATGCTGTTGGTGCACAAATGAGTAATGATCTCTCGTCTAAAAGGCCCGCATTTATACTTTTTTCTTGCACTGGGTTTAATGTAGGGAATTTTGTGTAATGTTCTTTGAAATATTTTGGTAAGCTTAAGTCTTGGAATTTCATTTTATTGTGGTTGGTGGTTATATTTAAATTATTTTTGTTTTAAGACAAAACAAGCCATATATTTAGCTTAAATTAAGGTTTAGCTAACTTTTTACTTTGCTTTTTGATTTAAACAGAGCTTATAGTTAATATAGAACATAGTTCTAGTTGTAACTTTGGAATGGTGAACTGTTGAAAGCGCAAATATTTTTAGTTTCAGGCCTTGAAACTTTATTTGGGTTGGTTTCAACCTCCTATTTTGCGAAAAGCTTATAAACGACTCAGGGCTTTTTTGACTAAATAATAATCAATTCCTAACATATTTTCGTCTGTAAAACGAAAAAGGTCTTTCGGGATGGTGATGTCCTTTTCGAAATTTTTATCAGGCGAGCACATACGTGAGGAAAAGAGAGGATGAAAATAGGAGGTGTTTCATAAAATGAACACTATAAAAATATTAAAAAGACTTACAGCTGTTGCGGCAGGAGCTACAATGCTTGGTGCAACCATAATGGGTGCTGCAGCTGCAGATTTGAGTAATTATCCAGATTCGTTTGTTTCAGATGGCGTATTCGATGGATATTTTGTTGTTGGTGAATCAGCTAGTTCAATGGATAACTTAGCTATGACTGACATCGCAACTAACATGTGGTACACTGCAGAAGGTGAAACTACAACAACAACTTTAAATGGAGACAGTTGGTTAGTAACTACATCTAGTAACTACTTAGAGTTAAGTGAAAACATTGCTTCTATTGCAAATTACATCGGTGATGATGAAATGGATGCATTAGCTGATGGCGAAATTTCAAACTCTAAAGGTACAGCTAGTTATGAACAGTTCTTGTATTTTGATGAAGCAAATGGTACTGTAACTTACCAAGAAGACGATGATGATAACATTGGTTTTTTCTACAAAATTGATAATTCTGATGTAATTGCGAGATATTATTTAGACTTTGGTGATTCATTAGAATCAGACATAACCTCTGGTAGTTTAGACGATATTGATGATGAAATCATAACTCTTTTTGGAGAAGAATATACAATCGTGACTGCTGAAAATACTAGTAACGGTGTTAAATTAACTCTTATGGGTGGTTCAGCTGCAGATACATTAAGTGAAGGCGAATCTCAAACATACGACATCAATGGTGTTGAGTATGAAGTTGAATTGACTTTTACAGATGGAACAGATGCTCAGTTTAGTATTAATGGTGAAACAACATCTAAATTAGCTGATGGTGAAACTGATGTTCTTGAAGATGGTACGACTATTGGGGTAACTAGTATCTCATACCAATCTTATGCTGGTGGTATCCATACTGCAACTTTCTTCGTTGGAGCTGACAAGATGGTTTTAGAACATGGTCAGTCTTTAAGTGTAAATGAAGAAAGTATCAGTGAAGCAATTGTAACAATAACTTCTAGCGAAGCTAGTTTGGATATCTCTATTGATGATATAGGGGTTAACATGACTGCAGATGATGATTACTATGTAGGTGTTGGTGATAAGTTAAGTGAAAACGCTGAATTGGACGAACCACAAGTATTATTCACTCAGAATTGGGATATTGAATTAGTTGGTGTAGATGTAGACTTTGTTGAAGAAGCTAGTTTAACTTTCTCTGAAGGGGATGACCAAGCAGATTTGAAATTAGAGTTATATGATGGTGAAGCATCTATCTCTTTAATATACCAGAATGAAACTGCTTTAGATGTTGTGTATAGTGGTGAAGATGATGATTCAAGGTTAATTTTAGAAGCTAATTCTACAATAACTGATGAAGATTACTTCTTTTTGAATACAGCTGATACAACCTCTTCAACTGCTGATGCAAAGAGTTATTTCTTGCAGTATAAAGGAGCGGATGATGTTAACGAGTCAAGTCCAAAAGTTAATATTAAGAATGTCATAACTGGTGAGACTTATGAAAGAAGTTTAACTGTTTTATCTCATAATGCAACCACTTTTGATTTAAAGTTAGGGGGATTAACTTTTAACTTTAACGCAACAACAGGTGGGCAAGATGATGATTTTGCAATTAGGTTGACTGATGCTGCAACAGGGTATAGTTATACTGATGCTTCCCATGATGCAAGGTTATCACTAAGAACTGCAGATAACAATAAGGTTACTTTAGTGCAAAATTTGAATAACGAAACTGCTGGTGATTGGAATGTTGAGTATGTTGTAGATGATGCTGATAAGTTTGATGACTCAGATGTAACTTCATATCTTGTTATGAATGCAACAATAACTGGGCAAAGTACTGGTGAGTTAAGTACTTCTGCCGGTGAAATGACTGCAAGTCAGTTAGTTGATTCAAGTGATTCGGATATTAGTTATTATCGGTCAAACTTTGGTGAGTCATTAGTTACAACTGATGCTGATAGTAGTCCGACTAAGTATGAGTTATCTTTGCCAAGTACACAGGCTGAAGTTCAGTTATACATAACTTCTGGAGCTACCACAAGTACATCTTCAAGTGATGGAACTTTAACTCAAGTACAAATTGTTGATGCTACCAAGCTAGACAGTGAAGTATCAAGTTTAAGTGCACAGAACTTAATTGTTGTTGGTGGTCCATGTGTTAACACTGTAGCAGCTGACTTATTAGGTAACCCAAGTGATTGTACTGAAGGATTCACACCTGGAGTAGCTAGAGTTAAGATGGTTGACAATGGTGATTACATGGCTATGCTTGTTGCTGGTTACAGTGGCGATGATACAAGACTTGCAGGACAAGTACTATCTCATAATTATGAGAATGGTGGATTGTCAGGTGAAGAAGTAGAAATCGAAGGTACAACCTACAGTGATGCAACAGTTAGTGAACCTACTGAAGAAGTTGTTGAAGAAGTAGTAGTAGAAGAAGAAGCAACTGAAGAAGTAGTAGCTGAGGAATAAATTCCTTAATTTTTTTCTTTTTTTTTCTTTTAATTTTGTTTAATTCTATAACTAACCTTTTAACTTCAATAAATCTTATAAATAAAAGCTAGTTCTGAATCTATTCTGAGGGGGTTTTATTAAAGTGGCAGAAGATATTATAATTGAAAATTTAAATTCAAAACCAAAAAAAGAAGAAAAACAAGAACTTAATGTTCAAGATTCTAACAATGTTGTAATTGAAGGATTAGATAATTCAAATGAAAATCATGATGTAAATTTAGAACAAAACAATCCAAAAATCAAAATTGATTCCAATCAAGAAAATATTTCAGAACAGCCTAAAATTGAAGTAGTTGAATCTGGAACTTCTAGGCATTTTAAAGAAGAAGATGAAAAAGATGATATTTTTGGTGAAAAAAATGTTGATGATGATTTTTCATTTGATTTTTCTGAAATAAAAAATAAATTGAAAAATTTATTTTCAAAAAATGTTACTGAAAAAGATACAACTTCAACAGATATCAAGAAAGAAGAATCTGACCTTTCATTCGATTTTACAAAAATAAAAACTTTTGCTAAAACTAATTACAAATGGTTAATTCCACTTTTATGTATTTTATTTGTAATGTCAGTTTCTATGTATCTTAGGGTAATGCCTTTGTCAATGCCAATTGCAGAACAATGGGCAGAAGATACAGTGATGAACTTTTATCAAAATCAAATCGGTGGCAGTGTTGTAGAACAATATCCTAACCTTCCAGAAGCCAATCTTAATGCTTTAATTCAGCAAGAGTTGACAACGTTTTTGGAGGATAATAGTGCGCAGATTGATTCAGACATTGCTTCGTTAGCTGAACAATATCGTAATCAATACAAAAACAGTGATGGGACTTTATACTTGTTAGGTTTAGATCCTTGGCATTATATGAGTCAAACTGGGTATATTTTAGAGAATGATTATCCTGGGACTTCTATAAGTGAAGAAGGGGAATTTATTGATGATTATAGGTTAGCCCCATTGGGTGTAAGTGGGGAATTGAATTTTCATGTGTGGTTTGGAACTTTATTACACAAAGTGTTAAATATTTTTTCAGTGTTACCTATAATGTTTACATTTTTCTTTGTGGGGGTAATTTTTTCAGCGTTAGCAGTTATTCCTGCTTTCTTTATTGGAAAAAGAATTACTGGAAATAATGTTGGTGGGTTTTTTACTTCTTTACTAATTGCAGTTTCTGCATATTTTGTTCAAAGAACAACTGGTGAAAGTTCAGATACTGACGTTTATACTGTCTTTTTCCCATTACTTATTACTTGGCTTTTTTTAGAAGCTTTTGAAGCTGAAAATTTGAAGAAAAAATTAGGTTTAATTTCTCTCGCAGGTTTAGTAACAGGAATTTTTAGTTTTGCTTGGACTGGCTGGTGGTATGTATTTGATTTTATAATTGCAACAATCAGTTTATATTTAATCTATTTAGCAGTTATTAACTTTAAAAATATTAAAGAATTTGTTAAAACTAATGATTTTTTAAGTTTAATTTATTTAGCTATTACTTATGTTTTCACTTCAGCAATCTTTGTAAGTTTATTTAATTCATTTAGTTTATTTACAAACTCTGTATTTGGACCTTTTAATTTTATAAGATTAAAAGAAGTAGCAGTAACTTCAGTTTGGCCAGAAATTTATACTACTATTGCTGAACTTAATGTTGCTCCTTTTTCTCAAGTAATCGGTTTATTAGGTGGGAAATTACTGTTTGTTCTAGCGATTTTAGGTGTTTTATTAATTATTTTCACTAAAAATAAAAAAGGTGAAAGAAATATTGAAGTTGCAATATTTTTAACTATTTGGTTCATTGCTTCATTTTATGCAACAACTAAAGGGGTAAGATTTGTTTTACAAGCAACACCTGTATTAGCTATTGGGTTAGGTGCATTTATGGGAATTACTTGGGATTATGCAACTAAGTGGGTTAATAAAGAATTGAAATTAAACAAATTACTTGCAAGTTCAACAATATTTTTAATTTTAATGTTGTTAATGATTCAACCGATTCAAGCAGGTTATGCTTCAGCATATAGTTCAGTACCTTCAATGAATGATGGGTGGTTTGACACTCTTGAAAAAATTAAGTATGAAGCACCAGAAGATATCATTATTACTTCTTGGTGGGATTTTGGTTATTGGTTTAGGGCTATTGCAGACAGGCCTGTAACATTTGATGGTGGTACTCAAGTTGGCCATGGCGCATACTGGGTTGGTCAATCACTTTTAACCGACAATGAACAGACAACTGCTGGGATTTTAAGAATGTTAAATTGTGGTCAGAATACTGCTTTTGAAGAACTTGATTTAATTATTGATAATACTGCAACTTCTGTTAAAATTATTGAAGAGATAATTCTTTTAAGTGATACTGAAGCGAAACAATTTTTAACAAATGATTATAGTTTAACTGATGAAGAAGCAGAAAATGTTTTATCATACACTCATTGTGATGCTCCAACAGATTATTACATTACTTCTAGTGATATGGTAAGTAAAGCTGGTGTTTGGGGTCATTTTGGTAGTTGGAATTTTGAAAAAGCTATGATTTATCAAGATATTAATGGTCTTACTCAAAATGATGCAATTAATTATTTGATGGAAAATTATGGTATGTCTGAGGAAGATGCAGATCAAACTTATTATGAAGTTCAAACAACTGATGCAGATTATTGGATCTCTGGATGGCCATCATATTATTCATCATTATATTCTTGTGATAATGGTGATGAAGAAAATATTTTGATATGTTCAATGAATACTGTTCAGGGTGCAATGTCATTTGAAATAGATTTAATTACGATGGATACAATAGTTTATTCAAATTCAGAAACTAATCTTCATCCAGATACTTTAGTTTATGCTGATGAAAACGGTTTGAATGAATTGGTGTTTGAAAATAATACTATTGGGATGTCGTTGATTCTTATTCCATCAAGTTCTGGTGACTCTTATTCAGCATTAGTTTCAGATCCATTATTAGCATACAGTACTTTTACCAAATTATTTTATTTTGATGGGCATGGAACAATTTGTTTTACCCAATTTGATGAAACTGAACAATTTACTGGTGGGAAAATTTCAACATGGATTGTTGATTATGAATGTCAGCAAGAAAATGAAGTTTTAATGCAACCAGTAGGTACTACAACGACAGAAGATACTTCTGATGATACTGATGTGGTTGATGATTCAACTGATATTGATAGTGGTCTTGAAAGTATTGGGACCGTAAGTGAAATGGTAGAAGCATCACACATTTTAATTATGACAGATACCAGGACAGATGAAGAAGCATTAGAATTAATAGGTTCTATCCTAGGGACTGTTACTGCAGAAACTTTTGCTGATTATGCTGAAGAATATTCAGAAGGTCCTTCTTCAGTTAATGGTGGTGAATTGGGTTGGTTTGGTAAAGGTCAAATGGTTTCAGAATTTGAAGATGCAGCATTTGCATTAGAAATTGGCGAAATTTCTGAGATAGTAGAAACTCAATTTGGTTATCATTTGATTTATGTTAGTAACAAAACTGGTTAATTACTTTAATCAGTTAATTTTATTAATAAATAAATTTTTATTTTTTTTATAATTAAAAAGAAGAGTTAAGGTTAACATAATTAGTCAAGAATTGGTGTTAAATGTTAAATAAACAATTTGAAAAATTAAAAAGTAAAATCAAAAATTTTACTTGGCAAGATTGGTCATTAATATTTTTAATTTTGGTAGTTTTTACTTTTTATTTTGGTTTAATGTCTAATCTAGAACATTTACCTAGCCCTATTTTTGGTGGTGATTATTATCGAGATAGGGGTTTTGTTCAAAATATTATTGAAGGGAATCCTATCTGGTCAGATGGTTTTTATCTTAATGAAATACAATATTATCCTTATTTAGTTTTTGTAATGGAAGCTTTTATTGTTATGTTAACTGGTTTGAGTGTTGATACTGTGTTTCTATTTTTTCCTTTATTAGCTTTAATATTGTCGGCAATATCTTGGTATATGCTTGGAAAAACTTTATTCAAAAATAAAACTTTGGCGTTAACTACTGTGTTTGCTATGTTTGCTATAATGTTTTTCTATCCCTTTAAATCTTCTTCAATGGGTTATTTAGTATTAATACCTCTATTTTTTCACTTTTGGATTAAATATGAAATTAATTTTAAGAGAAGTTATGCCATTTGGGCAGGTATCATTTTAGGTTTAATATCTCATGTACATGGTGGTCGGTTTTTAGCTACTTTCGGAACTGTGGGTTTAGTTATCCTTTATTTGTTCTTTAAAGATTGTTACAAACAAAAGAAAGAGTTAGGTATTAAAAATAGTTTGATAAGTAATCTGGTGAATTACTTTAAAAAATATTATTTAATAATCTTAATTGCAGTTGGTATTTCAATGATTTATTTCTTACCATTAATAATCAAATATAATTTTCATTCAGTAAACAATGTTACAGTTTGGGGGGATACTAGTGTTGAGTATTTGGGGTTAAGTTGGGCTTTAAATTCAATAAAATCAATGTTTTTTAACACTGGCAATTTGTTCTATCTAATAACTGGATTAATTTCATTATTGGGTTTTTTAATTTTATTATTTTCAAAGAAAAGTAAAGAACTTTCATTTATTCCTCTTTTATTTATTTCTAATTTTATTGTATTAGAACATCATTTAATTACTAGGCCTTTAATGGATTATTGGTTTAATCCTTCTAAATTGTATCTGTTGGGTTTTTTCATGCCAGTATTTTTTGTTGTAGGGGTTATTTTTATTGCAAAACAGATACTCAAAAAAATTAATTATAATCATGTTGCAATAGGGATAATAATTTTATTATTAATTCCTAGCATCTATTTGAAATATGATGGTTTCTCTGAAAGCCAATGGGTATTATATGGGATGGAAGAAAGTGAATATATTGATGAGTTATACTATTTAGGTGATTGGATGTCATCACATGTTACTAACTATGAAACAATATTAAGTAATGATGAAACTGGATTTATGTTAGCGATGGTATCTGGTAAAAAAGTAATGTTAACAAGACGTACACATGCAAGTTATTTTATTGATATTGATCAAAGAATTGCTGAAGCTTCGGTTGCAATGTATGGTGATAATCTTAATGAAACATTAAGGGTATTAAATGAGTATGATGTCAATTATTTATATTTAGATACTTACCTTTTATCATCTCCAATGAGGGTTAGGCCAGATTTAGCAGAATATTTGGATGATTATAATATTGAGTATGAAGAAGTTTATGATCGGTATGATGTGGCAGTTCCACCAGAATCAGCTTATATGCAAGATTTACTTTTAATATCTCCTCTGAATATTACTGAAACTTTTTTGGATTTATGGGATAAAGTTTATGTTGTTGAAGTTGAAGGTAGTGTTGTTGCAGAAATGTATGAATTAAAAGAAGAGTATCAGAATTAAAAAAATGTGGGGAAGATGCCCTTATGTTGATTAATAGGGGTGTTATGTTTAAAATGAAAAAAATTGTTATCACTGGTGCAACTGGGTTGGTTGGATTTAATCTGTTAAGTATTATTGATGGGGATAAATATAATATTATTGCAATAGATAAAAATAAAAATAATCTGAAATTGGGAAAAAAATTGTTTCCCAAAGTTAATTTTGTCCATGCTGATCTATCTGAAATAGATGACTCTTGGATTGATTTAATTAAAGAATCTGATTGTGTGATCTCTTTACATGCTCAAATTTCTTCTCCTCAAAAAGACCCTTACATTAAAAATAACGTTGGTGCTACTAAAAATTTAATTAAAGTATGTGAAAAAAATAAAGTTAATAATTTTATATATTTCAGTTCTTCTGTAGTTATCTCTGTTGCTGATGATCATTATACTAACACTAAAAGAGACGGGGAAAATTTAGTTAAAAATTCTAATTTAAATTATACTATTCTTCGTCCACCTTTGATGTATGGCTGTTTTGATGTTAAACATTTAGGATTCATGGCAAAATTGATGGATGTTAGCCCTATTTTTCCAGTGCCAGGGTCTGGAAAGTATATGCGCCAACCATTATATGTTTTAGATATTTGTAAAATTGTTTTAAAAATAATTGAACTAGAACCAGAAAATAAGATTTATAATATCATTGGCAAAGAAAAAATTAACTTCATTGATTTGTTAAAGATAATTGCTCAAGAAAGAAAAATGAAAAGATTATTTTTTAAAATTCCAATTCCTGTGTTTCTTTTTTTACTAAAAATATTTGGGTTGTTAACCAGTAAAAAACCTTTTGTACCTGAACAATTAACTGCTTTAATGGCTGGAGATGATTTTCCACTGAGTAATTGGGAAGAAACATTTAAAATAAAGTATACTCCTTTTAGAGAAGCAATTAAAGAAACAATTAATTCAGAATATTATCCTTATCGAAAAAAGATGATTAAAACAAAATGAAAAAGAAATTAATTATATTAGGCGGTGGATTGTCTGGTTTAGCGGCAGCAGAAAAATTATCTTTGAAGTATGATATAACAATAATCGAAGCAGCACCTTTTTTAGGAGGTTTAGCGTCTAATTTTGAAAAAGATGGTAAGTTTATACCAAGATATTATCATCACATAATTAAAAGTAATAAAACTACACAAGAATATGTTAAAAATTTTGGTGAAGTGGATTCTAAAAAATTAAAATGGCAAAAAATTAAAATTGCGATAGGATTTAAATCAAAATTGTTTAATATTAGCGAAATACTTGGTCTTTTGAAATTTAACTATCTTAATTTGTTTGAAAAGTTTAGATTTGGAACATTTGGGTTATACACTCTTTTTTTAATGAATCCAGATAACATTGATGAAAATTTAGACGCTGAGAAGTGGTTGAACAAATATGCTGGGAAAAATGTTACTAAGAAAATTTTTCATAATTTATATTCTAGAAATAAATTTAATATTCCTTTAAGTAGGATCTCTGCAAAACAATTTGCTAATAGGTTATTTGAAAAAGAAATTTATGATTATTTTACTTTTCCAGAAGGTGGTTATCAGAAGATGATTGATAACCTTCAGTCAAAAATTGAATTAAGTGGGGGAAAGATTATGTTAAGTACTAAGCCAGATTCAATTGATTTAATTGAAAAAATCATGAAAATTGATGGTAAGGAGATTAAGTATGACCTTTTGATTAATAGTATTCCTTTCCAAGAATTTGTGCCTATCACTAAAGGTCTCCCTGAAGAATTTAAAAACCAAATTTTAAAGATTAAATATTGTCCCGCAGTTAGTATCTGTTTTGCAACTGAGCAATTTCTTGATAAAAAAAATTATTGGATTAATTTGTTTGATGAAAGAGCACATATCGTTATGCAACATTCAATCCTTAATGATACTTATAGTGAAAAAATTAGTTGGTGTCTTAGGTATGGTGGAAGTGAAGAGGATTTAGAATTAAGTGAAGAACAGATTAAACAAGATTATACTGAAGTTGTGAAAAAATACTTTCCTCAATGTAAAATTAATTGGGTAAAGGTAATGAGAACAAAATATGGTGAGCCAATTTATGACATTGATTATCATAAATATATGCCTGGGTATAAAACCCCTATTGAAGGTCTTTATTTTACTGGTATTCAGTTAACTCATCCTAAGATCAGGAATATGAACGTGGCATTGGAGTCTGGAGTTAAGGTTGCAGAAATTGTGTTGAATGATAACCAGTAAATTGTAAATTATTTTTTTCATTTATCTATTTTTCTTTTAATGAGTTATGTTTAAGTATATAATTCACAAATTTTATAAGCAGTATTCTTAAGAATAAGTTAGTTATGAAAATTTACATAGTTATTGCTGCATTTAATGAAGAAAAGAAAATCTCTTCTGTAATCAAAAACCTTCAAGAAGAAGGTTATAATCACATAATTGTGGTAGATGATGGTTCTAAAGATAAAACTTATGATCAAGCAAATTCTACTGGTGCAATTGTCCTTAAACATGTTATTAATCGTGGTCAAGGAGCAGCATTAAAAACTGGGATTGATTATTCAGTAGATCAAGGGGCAGAAATTTTAGTAACTTTTGATGCTGATGGTCAACATGATGCTAAACAAATTAAAAAATTAATTAATCCCCTTATTGAAGAAAAGGCAGAAGTCGTTTTAGGAAGTCGTTTTTTAGATGATAGTTCTAACACTCCACCATTAAGAAAATTTTTTCTTAAAACTGGGGCTTTTATATTTAGGATAATGTACGGTGTAAAATTAACTGATTCTCATAACGGATTTAGGGCATTATCAAGAAAAGCAGCGCAAGAAATTAATTTATCTCAAGATAAAATGGAACATGCTTCTGAAATTGTAGAAGAAATTGGCAAACATAAATTAAAATATCTAGAAGTTCCAGTTACAATTACTTATACAGATTATTCTTTACAACATGGTCAAAGAACAAGTAATGCATTTAAAATATTTTTTAAGATGATACTTAAAGCATTTTTGAAATAAACCTTTATTTTATAATTCTTATTAATCGTGGTAATTAAAATAGGAAGATATATTAACTTTTAACAAATAAGTTGATAATGTGAATAATAATCTTAAAGGAATTATTGGTATGGTTATATGTACTTTACTTGTAGCTATTGGTCAGTTTTTTCTTAAGAGGGGGGTTGAAATTTTCAATTTATCATTAATCTCAATAATAACAAATTATTGGTTGATTATTGGATTATTTATGTATTTTATTGCTTCCATTCTTTTAATTAAAGCTTTAAAATTAGGCGATTTATCAGTGGTGTTTCCTTTCGTTTCTTTAAGTTATGTTTGGGTGGCAATTGGATCAATGTTAATTCTATCAGAAGTTATGACTTTCATTAATTGGGGGGGAATTTTAAGTATTTTATTAGGGGTATTTTTGTTAGGTAAGGGTGGTTTAAATGCTTGAAATGTTATTATTTATTGTAATAATGATAATCAGTACTTTTTTTGGAGCATTAGGTTCACTTAAATTCAAAAGAGCAGCAAATAATTCTCAATCTCTCTTTTTTTTAATAAAAAATGTTGATTTTTATATAGGTGGGATCTTATTTTCTATTGCATTTGGAACATATTTGTTGATACTAAATAAAGGCGATTTATCTTCATTATTTCCTTTAACTTCAATAACTTATGTTTGGACTTGTATCTTATCAGTTAAGTATTTGAAAGAGAAAATGAATTTTATGAAATGGTTAGGCATATTTTTTATTATGTTAGGTGTTTTCTTGGTTGCTTTGTAATTTTGATCAAATAAAATCTGGAGTTGAATGAACTAAATTAAAATTTAATAAAAAAATAACTTAGAAAAACCATCTAACTATGGATAAAATCCCTTGTTTCCATGGTACTCTATGTGAAACTCCAGTTTTATTCTCATACTCTTTATAATTTTCTAAGTACCACTTATAATTGTCAATTAATGCTTGTTTGTTAGAATATTTTGGAGCATAACTTAACTGTTTTTCAGCTTTTTCAATTGAAACAAAAGAATCTTCGGGGGCAGTTTCGTAAACCCATTTGTATAAAGGGGACAAGTGTAACCATTCTAATATTCTTAATACTAAAATTAACGGTTTTGCAGGAGTTCCAATAATTTTTTTACCAAATCCAGCATAGTCAGTAACTGCACCGAAATCTTCTTTCATGGTGGTATATTCCTTTGCTCCAATGTTAAAAGTGTCATTTACTATCTCTTTATCTTTAGTTGCACATAGATAAATAGCATCACATAAATCTCTTACATCTAAGAGTTGATATCTATTTTTACCCCATCCCACGATTGGAATATTCTTACCTCTTCTAATCCAATCATAATATATTGCAAAAACACCTAATCTTTCTGGACCTACAAACGATTTTGGTCGTATGATGGATATACACATCCCTTTTTCACGATAATCAGTACAAACTTTTTCTGCTTTGATTTTAGAAATGCCATACGCACCGACTCCATCGAGTTTATCATTTTCAAATAATGGGTGATGGTCCGGAATTCCATATACTGCTGTGCTTGAAATGTGAATCATTCTGTTAACATTATTTTCATGGGCTGCTTTGATAACATTTTCAGTTCCATTAATATCAGTTGAATAAATCTCTTTTTCAGTGTATAATGGTAATGCTGCTGCACAATGAATCACTATATCAACATTTTTCATGGATTCTTTTAGTAATTCAAAGTTTCTAATGTCTCCTTTGATAATTTCAACATTTTTTGTTTGTTCTTTTTCTGGATAATCAAAATCTACTAAATCAAATGATTTTATTTTATGACCTTTATCTAAAAGAAATCTAATTAAGTTGATCCCTAAAAATCCAGATCCTCCAGTAATGAAGTATGTTAAGGGTTCTGTTTTATGTTCCATTTTTAATTAAAACAGATTTTATTAAATATAAAGTTATCTATTGTTGGTTATAATTTTTATAAATTCATAACTATTATAAATAAGCTTTTTTTTTTAATAAGTTAAAGAAAATCAATTTGTGTTTTAAATGGAAATCATTCAATATTTAATATTTATATTTGGAATTTTTGCAATAAGTAGATCTATCCTTAGACTTAAATCTAAATCAATTAGTAAATTAGAATTTTTATTCTGGTTAGGTATCTGGTTGACAGTAATAATTTTAGGGTTGTTGCCAAATTTTACTACTTTTTTCTCTAGTATTCTTGGTATTGAAAGGGGAGTTGATGCTATAATCTATGTTAGTATAATCGCACTGTTCTATTTACTATTTAGGTTATATGTGAAAGTTGATGAAATAAATTTGGAAATCACTAAATTAGTCAGAGAACTAGCTAAGAAAAGAAAATAACAAATGGATAAAATGAAACAAAAATTCTTATTACTAACAGAATATTTTCCTGAATCAGAAAATGCAGAAATAACTGGAGGTGTAGAAAATAGGTGTTTCAATATAGTTAAATTTCTATCCTCAAAATATGATGTTAAGGTTATTTGTTCTAGGCAACAAGGTCAGATAAAACATTCTAGTGTATTTGGTTGTGATGTGTTTAGGGTTGGTCCAGAAATTTCTTATTCTAGTAAAGGTGATTTAATTAAAAGATTTATGTTTGCATATTCTGCTTATAAATTAGCAAAAAAGCAAAAAGATGTTGATTTAATAGAAGCAGAATCATTCTTAACCTATTTACCTACATACTTTGCAGGAAAAAAAATTAAAGCTAAAAAAATTGCAACTTGGCACGAAACATGGGTTGGTGAATGGATAAAAAATAAAGGTTTTGTAACTGGTCTTTTTGGAGAAATATGGGAAAGATTTAGTATTAAATTAAATTGGGATATGGTGATTTCGGTAAGTAATTTCACTAAAGAAAGATTATTAGAGAGAAAGATTAAATGTAAAAATATTAAAGTAATACCAAACGGTATTGATTTTGATAAAATTGAACAAGTAAAAATATCTCATTCTGATGAAGTGGGTAAAATTAAAAGAATTTGTGTAGTTGGTAGATTAACCCCTATGAAAAGAGTGGATATTATAATCAATGCATTTTCAAAATTAATTAAAGAAACTCCTCGTTTGGAATTAAATATTGTTGGATCAGGACCAGAATTAGAAAATTTAAAAAAGATAGTAAATAATCTTAATTTATCTGAAAAAATTATTTTTCATGGATTTATAGAAAAATATGAGGACGTTATTAAAATAATGAAATCTTCAGATTTTTATGTATCTGCTTCTGAGTTAGAAGGATTTGGTATAACAGTTTTGGAAGCAATGGCTTGCAATTTACCAGTAATCCTTTCTGATATTAAACCTTTTAGAGAAATTAGTGAAAATAAAGCTATTTTTTTTGAAGATGTTAATCAACTTTACAAAGCATTAAATTTTATTATGGCGCATAATGAATTAAATAAAGAACAACTTAAAAAACAAAGTAAATTATTATCTAAATATCATTGGGATGAAATCATAAAAAAAGGTTATGATCTTTGTTAATTATTAAAATGAATATTAAAAAATATCTGGAAATTTTTATTCTTTTGTTATTTTTTTCAGTATGTTTACATATGGGTTTGGCTTCTTATAATCATCAGATTGACCATGAATACCCAGTTGGTTACTTTGCATCAGATCCTTTTTGGCATCAAGGAGCGACAGATTGTTTATCAGTTTCTGGCCAGTCAGAATATTATTGTTCATATATGGTAAGTGGTTATAATAATGTTTTAGCATTTAATCCCCCTTCTCTTTATCATCTTACTGTTATGTTTTCTGAAATAAGTGGGTCTGAAATTTATGATATTATACTTTTGTTAACTATTTTCTTTTTAACATTACTAGTTTTGTTACTTTATATTATGGCTAAGAAGTTTAATCCTTTTGTTGCATTACTTTCATTACCTTTAGTTTTAATGATTTTTTCTTATCCATTTAATACCAGTTATATACATGGTCAATGGATTTTTATAATTGGTAGTTTTTATTTGGTTGCTTTATTTTGGTCTATTAGTAAAATTAGAATGAAATATTCATTTTTATTGGTTGGACTTTTTTTAGCTGCGATGTCTTTATCACATATCCCAGAATTTATTTTTGGAATAATCTTTATTTTGATTTATTTAACAATGAAAAAGTGGGATTATTCTCTTTTTAAGAAATTTTTATTATCTGGTGTTATATTTGTACCATTATCTTTTTATTATTTAATTTTATTTTATGTCAGTTATGTTAAAATCTCTGGTGAAAGTGTAACTACTTTTAGCATAATGAAAGAAGCTTCTGGGTTTCCTACCGTCCTGTTTAATGAGTTTGGAATTTTATTAATGATTATTTTAATTATTGGATTAATTATTGGTTTTTATTTATTATTAATTAAGAAAAAGATGAGTTTAATTTTAATCTCTTCCTTTTTTATGGTTTTGGTTGGGTTTTCAAATTATGTGGGAATCGGAAATAGGGCTTTTCAAACTAGGTTACTGTGGCCAATTTATTTATCTCTGTTTTTTGGATTATTTTTATTTTATTTAATAAATATTTCAAATAATCTCATTGTCAAATTGAGCAATAAATTAAGCAATATCAAAACCTATTTGTACTTTGCGATTACTATTATTTTGCTTATTTCGTTTGCTTACAATATTCAATCGTATGGTGGAGAAGGATTTATGGACCAATATCATTGGGAAGGAATTACTTTTTTTCAAGGAGTAAAACCAAATGCCACAGTTTTATTTGTTTATGGGGATATGTATAATCAAGATCAAATGTTATGGAGTACTTGGAGATTAACAAGTAGGGTGAATTTAGAAGAATATTATGAATCAGTACAAATTGGAGAAATTAAGAGAACATTTCTTATAGACCCAATTACCACTTATTTGCCTTACAAAGAATCCTTTTTATCTTATCAATTATATGGGAAAAATTCTACTGAACAAGATATTTGTGAATATGATTACTTTTTATTTGATCTTGAAGGAGATTATCCTATTTTGATTGAATATGGGTTACTAATCAGAGAAAAAATGATAGTTAATAATGAAGAAGTTTTTAATAATGGGTTAGTGTCTATAATAAATAATAATAATCCGGGTGGTGATTGTTTTGAGTAAAGAAAAATTAATTCGAGAAAGTAAATATCTGATAATTTGTTTTTGTTTATTGATGCTTTCTTTTAAAATTGTTTTTTATAAAGAAAGTTTAATAGTTATCATAAGAATAATTTTTTCTTTATATTGGATGTTTATTTTACCTGGGTTGAGTTTGATGTACATTTTTAATGATAAACTTAATTTTTTTGAAAGATTAGTGGTTGGTATTGCGGTAAGTTCAGCAATTTTAGGTATTTTAAGCTATTATTTAGCTTTATTTGGTTTTCATGTAAATAATCACGTTTATTTTATCCCTCCTTTAATAGTTTTAATTTCCATTATTGTTTATTTTTATAAGAAAAAGTAATTTATTTTCATATAATGTATTTAATTTGCATAATACTTAAAAATGAAATAATCAATTTAATGTTAATAACAAGTATGTAAATATTTTTAAGAGATAAATTAAGTGATGTTCAATGAAAATAGCTATGATAATTGATTCTTGGAAGCCATTTTGGGCGGGTGGTCAGATACATGTATGGGAATTATGTCAGGGTCTTGTGAAAAATCATGATTGTAAAATAGATCTTTTTGTAATGAATCTCAAAGGAAACAATGGGGGCCAGAAAGAAACTTATTTTAATGACAAATTAAATATTTATTATGTCGGAAAAGTTGCAGAATTCAATTTTCTTCCCAGAATTAAATGGTGTTATGATTTAATCAAATTTGTTAAAAAAAAGAATAAAAAAGAAAAGTATGATATTATCCATTCTCATGCGAATCTTGCGGGATTTCCAGGTAAAATATTAAATAAAAAGTTAGGTTTACCAATTACTTATACTGTTCATGGTTGTGGTTTAGAAGTAATCAAGGAAATGTATGGTAATAATATTAAAAGTAAAATTCTTTATTTTTTAGAAAATTTTTTACAAACTAAGATTAAATATGATTTAGAAATAACTGTTGATAAGAGTTTTCTAAAATATAATAACTTTAATAAAAAAATTGAAGTAATTCCAAATGGCGTTGATATTAAAAAATTTGATAGTATTGAATCAAATAAATCAGATAAATTTAAAATAATCTTTGTAGGAAGATTACACCCTCAAAAAGGATTAACTTACTTATTGGATGCACTTGAATTGATTAAAACTGAATTAAAAAATGTTGAAGTGCATATTATTGGGGGGGGGGAATTAGAACGGATTCTAAAAGAAAAAACTGAAAAATTAGGCCTATCGGACATAGTTAGATTTAGAGGGAAAATTTATGGTGATAATTTGATTAAAGAATACAAATCTTCCAATTTGTTTGTTTTGCCTTCTCTTTATGAAGGTCAACCTTTAACTTTGTTAGAAGCTTGGGGAGCAAAACTTCCAGTTCTTGTAACTGATGTTGGTGGAAATAAAGATTTTGTAATTGAAGAAAAAAATGGTTACATTGTTAATCCTAAAGACATAAATGGTCTTGCACAAACTTTATTAAAAGCAATAAAGAATCTTACGTTAAGTCAATTTGGTGAAGAAGGGTACTACCTTGTCAAAAATAATTATACCTGGGATGATATGGTGGAAAAAACTAAAAGTATGTATGAGAATATTTTAAATAAAATTTAATATATCAATTTGAAATATTGTAACATAACAAAAATTAAGGGGATTAAATGTTAATTAAACAAGCAGTGATACTTTGTGGGGGATTAGGTACAAGATTAAAACCAATTACAGATCATGTTCCTAAACCTATGGCAGAAGTAAATGGTAAACCTTTTCTAGAATATTTAATTTTGCAACTTAAAGATAATGGGATAAAAGAGATATTACTTCTTACTGGATATAAAAAAGAGAATATAGAAGAATATTTTAAAGATGGTGCAAGGTGGGAAGTTAATATCTCGTATTCTAGGGGAGATACTGAATGGGATACTGGTAAAAGAATATATCAAGCTCGTAATTTAATTGATACTCATTTTTTATTACTTTATTCTGATAATTTTGTTCAGTTTAATCTTAACAAATTAATTGAATTTCATAATTCTCATGAAGGTTTAATCAGTTTAACTTTATTCCAAAAAAAAGAAGGAAATAATATTATTATAAGTGAGGGTAACAAAGTTTTATTGTATGATAAAAAAAGACAATCACCTGGGTTAAAATATGTTGAATTAGGTTATATGATTGTAGATAAAAAATCATTTCAATATTTTGATGAAAGTAATTTTTCTTTCTCAAATACTATCAAAAATTTAGTTGATCATAGGCAAGCTTTTGGATTAATAACTAAACATCAATATTATAGTATCTCTGATCCAGATAGGTTAAAATTAATGGGGGCTTATCTTTCAAAAAAGAAAATAATTCTCCTTGATAGGGACGGCATAATTAATGCTAAAGCACCTAAGGGGGAATACATAACTTCTCCTGAAAAATTTACAGTTATTCCAAGTATCTTAAAACCTTTAAATGAATTAAGTAAGGAAGGCTATTCATTTATAGTAATTTCAAATCAAGCGGGAATAGCTAGGGGAAAAATGTCTTTAGAAGATTTGAATAAAATTGACCTGAAAATGAAAGAGATATTTAGGGAGAATGGGATAAATATTTTAAAATCGTATTACTGTCCACACCACTGGGAAGAAGGTTGTTACTGTCGTAAACCTAATCCTGGCATGTTAATTAATGCAGCAAATGAGTTTAAATTTAGATTAGATCAAACTTTTTTTATTGGTGATGATGAAAGAGATGTTTTTGCAGCATATAATGCTGAATGTAAATCTATTTTAGTTGGAGATCATTATAATAAAAAATATTTAGATAGCTATCCTTGTGAACCAGATTATTTTGCGTTTGATTTAGAACATGCAAAAAGTTATATCTTAAATAATAATAATAATACAAATAATTGAAGAGGATTAAATAAAAATGATAATTTCAAGAACACCATTTAGAGTAAGTTTTGTTGGTGGGGGTACCGACCTACAAGCATTTTGGTCAAAAGAAGAAGGACAAGTTTTGAGTACTTCAATAAATAAATACATCTATGTAACTGTAAAAAAACAACTTAATTTTGTAGAATTTAAATATAGAATTTCTTGGAATAAATTAGAATTTGTAAATAATATTGAAGATATTGAACATCCAATTATACGTGAAGCTCTTAAAATGTTAAAAATAGATTTTCCTTTAGAAATTACTACTTTTGCTGATATCCCTTCAAGTACCGGATTAGGGTCTTCAAGTTCTTTTACAGTTGGTTTATTACATGCTTTATATGCATTAAAAGGTGAAAGAGTGACTAAGAATCGTTTAGCTGAAGAAGCAGCACATATTGAAATTAATATGCTTGGTAGGCCAATTGGTAAACAGGATCACTATGCAGCAGCCTATGGTAATCTTAATATAATTAAATTTTTAACAAATTCAGATACTATGATTTATCCAGTTCTTTATAAAAAAGAAGTGGTAGAAAAATTAAGTAAAAATTTATTGTTATTTTACACATATCAAAAAAGGGATGCTCATAAAATACTCGAAGAACAGAAAGATAAAACTATTGATAAATTTGATAACTTAAAAAAAATGAAAAATCTTGTTCCTTTACTTGAAGAAGTAATTTCAAAAGGTAACTTAGATGAGTTTGGAAGATTACTTCATCAAAATTGGATTCTAAAAAGAGAAATTACTGATAAAATTTCAAATTCTGCCATTGATGAATATTATAATAAAGCTATAAATGCTGGTGCAATAGGTGGTAAACTTTTAGGTGCGGGAGGGGGCGGATTTTTACTTTTTTATGTTCCTCCCGAAAAACAAGAAGCAGTTAGGAATGCTTTAAGTGAGTTATATGAATTGAGATTTAATTTTGATACAGCTGGAACTAGGATAATTTATTATAACCAAAATTAAATTAAATTAAATTAAATTAAATTATTTTTTTTAATTTTTTCAATTATCTGATTATGATCTATAACCAGTTTGTCTTCGTTAGGACTTAACCAATCTCCTGACAAATCTCTTGATAGTAATATATTACTTTTTAGGGTAGTTACTTCTAAAACATCTTTAATTAAAGAATTGCAAGAAAGATTAATACTTTTGCTGTCATCTAATATTATCATATTTTTTGTAATTGATGTATCTGAAATAATTTTACTCCAATCTCCATTAATAATAGAACTTACTGAGAATAAAGATGCATTAATATTCTCTTGTTTAAGTTTGTTATATAATTCTAACCCTTGGGGGAATGAAAAATTGAAACATACAATGGTTGCATCATTTCCAGAATAATATTTGAAAATATTGCCTTTTTCATCAGTGTTGACCAATGAAGGACATAAAATTTCCTCTGAACATAATCTTTGACTAATGCCAATTATTCTAAATCCTGGAGAAATTAAATGTTCTTTTAATATCTTCTCTGCATCAACTTTATTTGTTATTGCATAACCAGGAATACGTGCGATAGAACAGAAATCGCTAAAATTATTCAAACTGGATTGTAAACCTTGATAACCATTATCAATAATGGGTGTGAAAATTGTGAATGAAGATTCTGGTTTTTTTGTTCTAATAAAATTGTATGTGTTCACTAGGTGATCAATACCAAGGAGCAGAAAATCTTGTTGTTTCATAAAAAAAATTGAAGGAACTTTACTTAACATTAAACCAAAACCAATGCCGCATAAAGAATTTTCACTATTGGATGTGTTTAATATTAAACCATCTTTTTTCACCGTTAATCCTCTAGTTAAACCTGAAATGCAAGAACCTGCACTAACATTTTGTCCAAAAATTACAATCTCTTCTGGTTCAGCAACTAATTCTTTAATTAATTGATTAACATAAGTAATATACTTCATTTTATTTCCTCTTTTAATTCACATTTCAATTCATTTAAGATTCTTTTTGAAGTTTCATTTATTAAGTTATCATCAAAATACTTTTTTAATACATAAACTGGATCTTTTTCAGAGTTATCTATAATAAAAAAATTATATGAATCTAATAAATTAATATCTGGCGCGTTACCTGCGTGATAATTAACAAATTTTCCTAAGGGAAATTCGTTTGTTTTCATTCTCCAAAAACCTAAAGTTGTTAAATTTACTTCAATACAGATTGGTTGTTTATTTTCTATAGCATATTTTTTCAACTCAATCATTTTTTTTTGATAAGCATAAACATCATTGCCTTCTAATCTTTCATAATCTACTCCTATTGATTCACATAATTTTTCAATATCAATATGGCTTCTACGTTCATTGATGGATGTAGCTAAAGACCAATCATTATTTTCTACTATTATAAATGAGCTTAAAGAATTACTTTTAAGAAAAACTAAGGTTTCATAAAAACTACCTTCTTCCATGGCACCGTCCCCAGTTACAACTGTAACTAAGCCCGTCTCATTTTTAACTTTTTTTCCTAATGCTAAACCAGCAGCTACAGATAAATTATTTCCTAAAATACTAGAAGTATAAATTATCCCTTTATCTTCATTAGCTAAATTCATTGACCCTAATATCCCTTTTGCAAGTCCACTTTTTTTGAGATAATATTCATCTAATTCGGGCTTTAATAATTTAAGCCTGGCTAGGTTATAATGGATATTTCTATGAGAAAGAACTAACTGGTCATCTTTATCCATAATGTTAGAGATTGCTACAGCTATTGCTTCATGGCCAAAAGCTAAATGGATTGGTATTTTAAATTCTTTTTTTTTAATTAATTCATTAATTAACATCTGACTTAATCTTATTCGAATTACTTCTTGTGCTAATTTAAAACTATTAGTATTAGAATTATTCTTAGGGAATGTAGAATCATTTAGCATTTTCTTCCCTCAATATTCTTAATCCTTTTTCAAGATCAATCATTGGTTCCCACCCTAATATGTTTTTTGCTTTTTCACCAGAAACATTTCTCACACTGATGTTATTAGGATTATTTTCTACTACATTTGGGTCAATATTAAATATTTTACCACTTACATTAATAATATCCTTTAACGTTATTAATTTACTTCCTTCAAGATTAATTATATTAAATCCTTTTAATCCTAATGATTTAATTATTCCATTAACAATGTCAGATATGTGAATAAACTTTCGGGCTGATTGTAATGAACCAACATTAATCTTTTTATTATTTTCAACTTGATCAAAGAAGGATTCTACCGCACACCAATTAGCTTTTCTGAATCCATATATTATCCCAAAACGTAAAATGGTGACGTCACCAAAACCATGTTTATGTTTTTGTCTTAAATTACATTCACTAACCAATTTTGATAATGCATATTCTGAGTTTAAGTTAGTAATGTCTATCATTGATTCTTCATTTTTTTCTCCAGTTCCAACAAAATTATCATAAACCCATTCACTTGAAGCAAAAATAAACTGTTTTACATTTTTGTTGGCAGCAGCGTTAATTAGATTTAAAGTTCCCATTACATTAACATCAAAACATTCATAAGCTTTATCTTTACATAAATTGTCTGTTGATAATGCTGCTAAATGGATCAGTGCGTCCACATCTTGAGGAATATAGTCTTTAACATTCTTATCTCTAATATCTACTTTATGGAACTTATAAGAAACATCATTGGCTTCAGAATAATCTAAACCAATCACTTCTATTCCTTTTTCTAAACATTTCTCTATTAATTTTTTTCCAACAAAACTTTCTGACCCAGTAATTACTACTTTCATTTATTTCACCCGCTTTAAATAACCGTCCATGCAGTGTGAGACATATAATTTATTGAATTTTTTATCAATCTCGAAATGACCATTTTCTTTTAGAAATATGTCAATTGCTTCTGAAGGGCCATTGTTCAAATATCTTTCTTCTGCAGCGTTATTTTTTGCTAATTCAGAGGTGACTGTATCAAAAACAACAATGTAACTATTAACTCCTACTAAATCCCAATACATTCTTAATTCTTGTAAAACATGTTCTTTTGTATGGTTAGAATCTAAACAAAGTAAAACAGTAGAATTTTCAGGTATTTTGTCTTTTACTTTTTGGACAATATTATCATCAATAGAACTGCCTTCAATTAGTTCAATTCTTTTAAAGAAAGGATGTTTCTCTAAAACTTCTAAATTATGTTTTCTAATATCAATATCTACTCCAATAACTTTGCCTTTACCTAATAACTCTAGTAAGGAAGAATAATAAATTGCTGAACCACCATGTGCAACCCCTATGTCGATGATTACATCTGGTTTAAGATTATAAATTAATTCTTGCATCATAACGATGTCTTCTGGAGTTTGTATAATTGGGATTCCAAACCAGTCAATTTCATAATTTAATTTATTTTTTGCAATAAGGTTAATTCTTTCATCACCATTTTTTTTTAATTGTTCTACATCTTTATTTTTTTCTGTTAATACATATTGTCTCAAATCGTTCATTTTCTCACCTTCTACTTTCTTTAATGTTCTTAAATTTGAATTAATTTTTTTTTCTTTTATAAGATAATTTAATTGGTTTAATCTAATGAAATTTTTACCTCTAAAATCTTGTTCAGTAAAATTTACCTTTTTTAAGGTTTCTACCAATTCTTTACCACCTTTAATTAGGCCCCATTCAGGTTGATAATAATCTTTTAATTCAGTTAATATTTTTTCAAAACTAACTTTATATGTTCTTGAATCAGGACCATGTTCTCCAGTAAAAACAACTGTGCTTCCAGGAACACATTCTTGTGCTGCTTCTGCAAGGTTTCTAACAGTATAATTTCCTTCAGACATTCCCACATTATAGGATTGATTAGCAATTAATTCTTTAGGGGCTATTATTCCTGCAATGAAAGCATTAGATACATCTCTTACATGTATTGCTGGTCTCCAAGGAGTGCCATCACTTTTAATTTCTATATTTCCAGTAGAAAAAGCACAAGCAACAAAATTATTAAATACAATGTCTAATCTTAATTTAGGACTAACACCAAATACTGTTGATGGCCTAAAACAAACTACTGTAAATTCATCTGAATGTAATTTATGTAATACACACTCTGCATCCCATTTGGTTTTTGCGTATTCTGTAATCATAGAAGTGGTATCGACCATATCCTCTTTTATTTCTGTATCAGTATCACTTTTGCCATACATGCTTTGTGATGAAGCGTAAACAAATCTTTTAACACCTACCTCTTTAGCCATTAATGCAAGTTTAATTGTTCCTTCGAAATTAATTTCTTTAGTTAATTGTGGGTCAAATTCTCCTAACGGGTCATTAGATAATCCTGCAAGATGTATGATTGCATCAACACCATTAAGATCTTCCTTTGAAACATCACGAATATCTTTAATTATTTGTTTAGATGCTTTTTGGTTAGTATCATACAATAAACAGCTATCATCATAATAATTAATATCATATCCAACTACATTAAATCCTTTCTCAATTAACATTGGAACCAGAACAGAACCAATATAACCTAAATTACCCGTAACAAGAACAGTTTTATTATTTTTAATAGTATTAATATCATTATTTTTATTACACTTATTATTATTGTTTATATTTACATTCCCATTACTTGTAATGTTTTCACACATTTTCTTTACACCTTCATTTATTGAAATTTTTGGAGTCCATCCAGTAAGATTATTAATTTTTGTTATATCTGCCCAGAAGTTTGTTTCTTGTAGGAATTTATTATCTTGTTTTTCAGGAGAGTATATCATATTAAACTTAAAGTGATTATAAACAATATTAACAATTTCTTTAATTTCTGTTGATTTTCCAGAACCAACATTGTAAATCCCCGAAATACAATTTCTGGTTAAAGAGTAAATAGCTTCTGCTACATCATTAACATATATAAAATCATTTTTTGCGTATGGAGTCTTAATTTGAATATCTTCACCTTTACTAATTTTATGAACTATTTGTGGTAATAAAGAATGTTCATTTTGTCCTGGGCCATAAACATAAAATAATCTTGCCCACACAAATTCCTGTTGATTTTCTTTAGCAATTTCTTTACCAAGATTATATAATGAATTTTTTGCCGAAATAAATGAATTATTTAGTTTAGGTGGTCTATCTTCTAACATAATCCCTTGTTTTTCACCATATTCCCAACAACTTCCAGTGGTAATTATTTTTTTACATCCAATATCTGCAAGAACTTTATACAAGTTTAACCCATTATTAAGATTTTTGATACTCATTTCAGAACTATAATCTGGGATTCCTTCCCAGGCCATATGGATTGTTAATTCTGGATTAAATTCTTTGAGGGTATCTTTCCAATTATCAATACTAGACAAATCTCCATTTATCACTTTAATCTTATCATTATTAAAAAGATTCTTTTTTCTAGATAATATTAATATCTCATCACCACTTTCATTTAATCGTTCTATTACTGGTTTGCCAACAAAACCAGTGCCACCTGTAATAAAAATTTTCATTATTGTTCTAATCCCCCATGTTTTTCAACAAATTCTTTGAAGCTCATTCCTTTTGAATCTCTGTCTGAAATTACTGCTGGATTATTTGTAGGCCAATAAATTCCAATGTCTGGGTCATTCCATTTTAAAACTGCTTCATTATTTGAGGCATAATAATTGTCTACTTTGTATGCTAAATGGCAATTATCTGTTAAAGTACACATTCCAGGTACACATCCACGGGGAATATAAAGTAAATTTTTCTTTTCGCCAGATAAAACAACTGAAATCCATTTTCCAAAAGTAGAGGAATTCTTTCTTAAATCAACTACAACAAAGAAAATTTCTCCAGTAATTACTCTTAACAATTTTGTTTCTGTGTCTGGTTTAAATTGAAAATGAATCCCTCTAACAGTATGTTTAAATTTAGAAAGTGAATGGTTCTCTTGTGCCCATTCTCTATTTAAATTATGTTCTTTGAATATTTTTTCATCATAAGTTCTCATAAAAAACCCTCTGTCATCACAGTGGGGGTTTAATTGAATCTCATAAACTCCTTTTATTTCTTTTTCATTAAATTCCATTTTTATGCCTCTAATTACCAATAATCTGTGTACATATCTTGATTTTTCAATTAAGTGATTATTTTAACTACTTTATATTTAATATTTTACTAGTTTCATTTCAAGAACTGCTTTTAAAATTTATGTAAATATAATCCCTATTTAAGTCTTATAATCTCTTTATTGCACTCTTTTTTTAATAGCTTAAATTACTTAATAAATTTTTCTTTCTTTGGGGGGCTTTTAATTGGGAATTTTTTAATAAAATATTTCATCCTTTTATAATCCTGATTTATATTCATTATCTTTTTTAACTTATTTTTTCTTTGCCAATTAATTTTTAACCATTTGATTAAAATATAAATTTTAGCAAGGTTATTATAAATTGTAGGGTTTGTGAAAAAGCGTTTAAGAACAATGATATATTTTCTTGATTTTTGATAATCAAAAAATATTTTCATATTTTCATCAACAATTTTATCTGCAGATTTGTAATCTATTTTAGAATGTTTAGATAACTCTTCCACAATTGATTTTTTAAACAAGTTATATCTTGATTTAAATGAACCATCATCAATATATTCTTGGATCAGATTTACTTGTGGTTTAACTCTCTGAAAATCAATAGTTTTATCTCTAGCAGCATAGAAATAATTTTCACGTTTTACTTTTCCTTTTATTGCAGTCAAAAAAGAGAAGATATATTCCCCAAAAGGAAATTCTATGGAATCAGTTTCTAATGCTTTAGAAAAGATGTTGCATAACTCAGATTTCCTATGTACTCCAAAGATAAAGAATTGGTAATTTAATGCTATTTTTTTAAATCTTGATATTGTATCCTTTTCAAAACAGTCAATAGGGTCTCCTTCTTTCCAAGAAAAAAGAAATTTACTATATTTTTCAGATAAAGGATAATTGATGAAATAAATATTTCTTCCTTCAACCGAGATATAATCTTTATTTTGTTTTAAAAAATGTAATGATTTTTTGAGTCCCTTTAAACTTAAAAAGTCATCATCTGCACACAAAGCTACATATTTAGTTTTTGCTTTTTTAGTAGTGCTATACCATTTAAAAAATGGCTTAATATTGGACGGATAAGCATTATCATGAATTATGTTTAAATATTTTAATTTATTAATTATTTGTTGATTTTTTATCTTATTTTCTTTGGTGCTTGAATCAGAGATTAATATGTCCAGAGGGAGTTTATAGCTATCCAAATAAGATAAATTTCTATTAAGAAAATCGGGACAGTTATGGGTTGGGATAATTAAAGTAATATCCTTAAATTGATCAATTTTTTGATTAGTCATATTATTAAATATAGAATTGTAATGTCGAATTCCATCCTTTAAAATTTATTATTAAATTTATGTTATTAATCATAATTGTATTTTTCTTTCAAATTTTCCATTATAACTCTTTTAACACAATGAAATACCATTGAATGTAAGTCTTCTACTATCTCCATATCATTAATGTTAATATGTACATAATTATCTACAAGTAATTTTAGTTTTCCCCCGTCATAACCACAAAGGGCAAAAGTTTTTGCACCTTTAATTTTAGCTGCTTCTACACCATATAATACATTTTTAGAATTACCACTTCCTGAAATTCCTATCACCAAATCTTTATTTGTAACAAAATTTTTAACTTGTTCTTCAAATATGTGGTTATAAGAAATATCATTAGCGATTGCCATCATCGAGGCATTGTTATCATTTAAACAAATTGCTTTAAACCTTTTATCTAAACCATAAGAAATTCCTTTTAATACATCACCACAAAAATGGCTAGCATTAGCTCCACTCCCACCATTACCAAAAACATAAATGGCTCCACTATTTTCATAAACTTTTAAAATTTCATTTACTAATTTAATTATCTCTTCTTGGTTTACTTGATTAATTACCTTCTGAGTATTATTAAGATATTCTTCAACATTTAATTTATGGTTCCTATCTGTTTCTATGTTTATCATTAAATCATATTGGAATTAGTTGACTTATAAAGATTATGATATAATATTCAATTGTAAACTAAAGAACCATAATCTTTTTATACAATCTAAAATGATTTTAAACAATGATTAATAAAAGTAAAAAAAATTATTTATATCTATTATTTATTATACTCATTTTAGGTTTATTTCTGAGAGCTTATCATTTAGATGTACCTTTTGAAGGGTTTCATGCTGCTAAAGAAGTGCAATTTGCTAGTATGGCACAACATTTTCAAGAAGGAGGACATTATTTTGTACCAGAAACTCATTGGGAAGGTTTCAATACCAATGTTTTTTTCCCTGGGTGGTTAGTTTTAGGATCGTGGGATCTTTTTGGGAGTAATTATGAATGGGCTGCAAGGTTACCATTTTTGATAATGGGTTTATTATCAATAGTTTTAGTATATCTGATCGGAAAAGAGATGTACAATAAAAAAATAGGGTTATTTGCTGCTTTCTTTTTAGCTGTATCCCCCATGGCGGCTTACTTTAGCAGAAATGTTCAAGGTGAATCTCCTTTAATATTTTTCTCTCTCCTCACAATATATCTGTTCTTCTTATTTAAAAGAACAAAAAAGATTAAATTTTTTTACTTAAGTTCTTTTTCATTGCTATTTGCTTCTATGAGTAAGTATACTACTTTGTATATTTTGTTTCCAATTATAATATATTATTATTTGAATAGAAAAGAGTTTAATTTGAATTTTAAAAATTGGATCTTATATGTTGCTATTCCATTAATACCTACATTTTTATATATGCAATATGTGAAATCAATAGTTTCTGAATTAAATTTTGCAACTAATTTTGATTTTATAGATATGGGGTTAACTAACCTTTCTTCAATATTAGACTTTAACGGTTTGATTTATAGGGTAATACATTTAATTGGGGGGGTCAATCCAATTCCTATCTTCTTAACAATGTTTTTAATATATCTGATTATAAAGAAAGGATGGTTAAAAAATGACGAATTTATTTTTTATTGGTTAATTAGTTATTTTTTGGTATATCTCTCTTTTTTGAATATAGCCACCCCTGGTAATAATTATTATTTAATCTCTTTCATCCCACCTATCTGTTTAATTGCAGGAAGAGGGATCATGCAAATAAAAAATAAATTTGTAATATCAACTTTAATTTTTCTTACAATTTTGATCTCATTTTTTTCTTTATTAATCATTTATGATGTAAATTATCCTTACAAAGATGCGGGTAATGAATTGTCAATATTATTAGCCCCTGGGGAAGATTTTTATAGAGTCGGCGACCCTTCTGTATGTTATTATAGTGGCCATAGGTGTTATCCCTCAGAATCAGGATATAATCTATTTGAAATGAATTATAATTATCTTTCTATACAAAGTGCAATTTTCAACAGAGATATAATTTATGATCAAGAATCAGTAGATTATATCAATAATAATTTTGATCTGATATATAATGTGACTGGGAATGTAAGAATTTTAAAAGGAACAACATTTACTCCTGGGGAAGAACCTGAATATGAATTAATTTATATTAGAAAACAAGTTATGTCTTTTCAGACTTAACTGTCTTCATTAATTTAGACAATTTAACAATACCTTTAGCATATTCAGACATATTTTCATCAGAAAGAACTTTACTATTATCAATTTCATTTGAATAAAAATATTGTTTCATTGCAAATAAACATTCGTGTGATGATTTTCTTAATGCTCGTAACAAATGTATTGCTTTCTTTTCATTTGTTTTCTTTGGATAATTATAAATCTCTCTTAAAGTTTCATCTAATTTTTCATAATCATTAACTTTTGTAACTAAAGAAGGGAAATCATAATAACTTCTTCCAAATAGAATCACCGGTTTGCCTAAAAATATTGATTCCATTCCAGTAGTGCCAGCTAAAGTAATTACGCCTTTAGATTTTAGAATTAGCTTTTTATTAGATTCAGCGTAATGTAATAGTCTTACATTTGGTATCTTTTTAATTTCACGTAAAATTTTCAAACTGGTTGAGCCAATTTCTGCAGGATGCTCTTTTGTATAAAGTAAACAATTTGCTGGTAATGCTCTAGCTACAAGTTTAATCATGGAAAGTCTACTTTCAATGTGGTTACACCAAACCCTGCCTGTTGTATCGTCAAATGTTTGAAGTGGAAAATAAAAAAAATGTTTATTTTTACATTTCTCATAAAAACCAAATCTTAATAAATTTGTTCTGATTAATCTTAATAAATATTTTTTTAACCCTCTACTTACATTTAAATAAGGTGTGTCTTTTTCAATAAAAGAAATTTTTAATCTATCAAAAAAGTATTTAACTTTATTTATTGATAAAGTTGGTTTATATAACTCTTCTAAAGATAATGTTGATGTAATTGCTTCACTTTTAAAATTAGCAATGACTTTTTTAACATCTTTTTCTTCTTTATCATTTAGTTCTATCTTTTCTTGATTAAAATAATAATCCATCAAATTGAAACGACCATAATTATCGTTGCTTAATGTGAAACAGTTTGAAAAAATAGCTGCAGTTATACCAACATAAATTGGTTTGTCTTTCCCTTTAACAATCACTTCTGAAACTAATCCCATCATTTTATTTCCACAACTATAAACAAAATCAAAGTTATCTTTTGAAATTATTGTATCTAAAACATAAAAATATTTTACCATATCTTCCATTGATTTTTTGTAATCTATAGAAGAATAGTCTGTATCACCAAATAATATCTTCTGTGCATTGAATTGATATTTTTGTTCTAATTGACTTAACTCTAGAAAAACATTTTTGACTTTAATTTTTTTCATTTCATCAGGAATATAAATTATCTCAATATTTAATCTTTTTAATTCTAATGCGCATTCTTTATTGTCTGTGAAGAAAGTAGGATCATAATTATATTCTTGTAATTTATCTCTCATTTTTTTTGTAAGGTGAGCTCCTTCTTTACCAGTTCCATCAAAAGGCCCAGTGTGAAATAATATTTTTATATTTTCCATTTTTAACGAGATATTCATTAAACAATTTAAATAATTTGCGAAACTGATTTCATTATTTAAGTCTGTAATTTATAATAATTTATTTGAATGATTAGTAAGGTGCTTTACTAATCAAAGTCTCAAAATTCATAACCTTTTTAAAGCCAAATCTAAACAAGTGGATTTATGGAAATATTTGAAGGAAAAACAATTTTAATTACTGGAGGAACAGGGTTTTTAGGAAGAAGTTTGATTCGAAGAATTCTTAAACACAACCCCCAGGCAATTCGAGTGTTTAGTCGTGATGAAGTTAAACATTATAAAGTTCAGCAATTATTCAATAATGATGAAAGGTTGAGATTTCTTTTAGGGGATGTAAGAGATTTAGATCGTTTAAGAAGGGCAACCCAGGGGTGTGATATTGTAATTCATGCTGCTGCTTTAAAAAGAGTTGATATGATTGAATATAATGTAGGCGAATCTATAAAGACCAATGTAATTGGGACCTTAAATTTGGTGAATGCTTGTACTGAAAATAAAGTAAAAAAAGTAATATTTATTTCAACTGACAAAGCTTGTGAACCAGTAAATTCTTATGGTGCATGTAAATTTGTAAGTGAAAGGATTTTTGTAGAAAGTAATTATAGTAGGGGCGGTCCATATCCTCAATTTACTTGTGTGAGGTATGGGAATGTTATGCAAAGTACTGGTTCTGTAATTCCTTTTTTTGCTGAAAAAATTAAAAGACAGGAAAAAATCCCATTAACTCATGCTGAAATGACACGTTTTATTATCTCTGCAAATCAAGCAGTAGATTTAGTTTTTGATGCTATTAAATATGGGATTGGTGGTGAAATATTTGTTCCAAAATTACCTTCATTTAAAGTAACTCAGCTAATTAATGTTCTTGATAAAATTTATGGGCATAAGAGTGAAATTGATTTGATTGGTGTAAGGCCTGGGGAAAAGATTCATGAATTAATGATTAATAGTAGTGAAATTCCATACACTTACGAATTTAAAAATAATTTTGTGATAACTTCTCAAATTCAAGATTATATCAATGAAAAAAATGCTATCTATATGTTAGAAGGGAAAAAATTAAATCTAATTGAAATGGGTGATTTTTGTTCAAAAGACACTTTAGTAAGTGATGAAGAGGTTAGTGAAATAATCAACAACTCTTTATTCAGAAAAAATTAACACAATGGTGAATAACGACAATAAAATCGGTCAAAGTATTTCTTATGGGAAACAAACAATAAGTGAAGAAGATGTTCAAGAGGTAGTTAAAACTTTACAAAGTGAGTTTCTTACGTGTGGTCCAAAAGTAAAAGAGTTTGAGGTGAAATTTGCAGATTATGTTGGTTCTAAATATGCTGTGGCAGTTTCAAATGGGACAGCAGCATTACATTTAGCATGTCTGTCTGTGGGGTTAAAAAAGGATGATGAATTAATTACTTCGCCAATTACTTTTGCTGCTTCTGCTAATTGTGCACTATATTGTGGTGCAAAACCAGTATTCGTTGATGTTGATGAAAATGGATTGATTGATGCTAATAAGATTGAGAATAAGATCACAGAAAAAACTAAAATAATTATTCCGGTTCATTATACTGGGTTATCTTGTAATCTAGAAAAAATAAAAGAAATTGCTAACAGACATAATCTTATTATTATTGAAGATGCGTGTCATGCTCTTGGCGCTAAATATAATGATTATAACATAGGAGATTGTAAATTTTCTGACATGGCCTGTTTTAGTTTTCATCCAGTCAAACATATTACAACTGGTGAAGGTGGGATTATTACAACTAATTCAAAAGAGATTTATGATAAATTATTGGTTTTAAGACATCATGGGATAGTTAAGGACTCTAATCAATTTATTAATCAGAATGAAGGGCCTTGGTATCATGAAATACAAGAGTTAGGGTTTAATTATCGAATTACTGATTTTCAATGTGCTTTAGGAATGAGTCAATTAAATAAAATAGATTCATTTGTTAATAAAAGAAGAGAGATAGCTAAAAAATATGACTTTGCTTTTAAAGAAAGCCAAGGAATTGAAATAATTAAAGAGAACGAAAATTTATTTAATTCATATCATCTTTATGTAATTAAAGTAAAAGACAAATTTGTAAGGTTAAGCTTGTTTAATTACTTGAGGGACAATAATGTGTTTTGTCAAGTACATTATATCCCTGTATATTGGCACCCTTATTATCAAAAGATAGGATATAAAAGAGGATTATGCCCTATTGCAGAAAGTTTTTATGAAAGAATAATCAGTTTGCCAGTTTATCCTAATCTAGGTGAGAATGATCAAGATAAAGTAATATTGTTAATTAAAAAAATATGTGATGGCACCATTGTTAATTTTTAATTATGTTTTTTAAAATCAATGTTGCCCATTATAGTGTTAATAATTAAGTAAATAATTTAGGAGGAAGATTAAAATGAAAAGATGTTCAAAATGTGTGATGCCAGAAACTTGGGAATCAATTAATTTTGGTGAAGAAGGAGTATGTAATATTTGTAAGAATATTAAAATTAAACAAGAAGTAATAGATTGGGATATTAAAAATAAAGAATTAAATGAATTAGTTGAAAAGTATAAAGGTAAAGGCCAATATGATTGTATTGTTCCAATCAGTGGTGGGAAAGATAGTTCATTTACATTAAATCATATTGTTACAAGATTGGGTCTTAAACCTTTGGTTGTTTGTTTTGATCATGGTTTTTATCGTCCAAGAGTAATTGCTAATCGTGATAAGATGCTTAAAAAATTGGGAGTTGATTTTATATTATTCAAACCTAATTGGCATATTGTCCAGAAACTTATGCTTGAATCCTTAAAAAGGAAAGGGGATTTTTGTTGGCATTGCCATACTGGTGTTTTTGCTTATCCTATGCAAATTGCAGTTAAATTCAAAATACCTTTAATATTTTGGGGTGAACCTAGTTCTGAATATGGTGGATATTATACCTATGGTGAAGATGATGAAGAAGTTGACGAAAGAAGATTTAATATGTTTGTAAATTTAGGAATTACTGCAGAAGATATGCTGGGAATGTTGGATGATAAAGTTACAATGAGAGATTTAGAACCTTTTAAATATCCCTCAATTAGTGAATTAAGATCATTGAAATGTAGGTCAGTATGTTTAGGTAGTTTTATCCCTTGGAATCCAAGAGATAATTCTGATGTTATAAAAAAAGAATTAGATTGGGAAGGTGAAGAAGTTGAAGGCGTTCCTCCAGGATATGATTATGAAAAAATTGAATGTCAATTACAAGGTATAAGAGATTATATAAAATTCATAAAAAGAGGGTTAGGTAGAACTGCTCATTTAACTAGTATTGATGTTAGGAATGGCCTTATGGACAGAGAAACTGCACTCAAATTAACTGAAGAATATGATGGCAAGAGGCCAGCAAGTTTGGACCATTTTTTAAATATTATGGGTATGACTGAAGAAGAATTTATGAAAATTGCGTTAAGTCATGTTGTAAGTCCTCATGTGCATGACCATAGTAAAGTTCAACCAAGTAAGAAACTTTGGGACCAAGATAAGTGGGATAAAACAAAGTAATCAATTTATTTTTTTGTTTGTATCATGATAATTGTTATAAATTATGGGATGGGAAATGTGCGTTCAGTAGCCAAAGCTATTGAAAGTTTAGGTGAAGAAGTAATTGTCTCTGAAAATCCTAATGACTTGCGTAAAGCTGATAGGATTGTACTTCCAGGTGTTGGTTCTTTTGGTAAAGGAATATGTAATTTGAAGGATAAAGGTTTTTTAGAAGTATTAAAAGAAGAAGTATTAATTAAAAAAAAACCATTTTTAGGTATCTGTCTTGGGATGCAGTTATTGGCAAAAAATAGTACTGAAAATGGATTTCATGAGGGGTTGGGCTGGGTTCCTTTTGAAGTAAGAAAATTTGAATTTACTAACTTTGCAGGTAGTATGAAATTTAATATTCTAAAAGTTCCACATATGGGCTGGAATGATATCTCTTTTAATGAAAATTGTGTGTTATTTAAAAGAACTAATAAAAAAGCTTGTTTTTATTTTGTTCATAGTTATTATTTGAATATAAGTGAAAACAATAAAGAATTTATTGTTGCTACTTGTGATTATGGATTACCTTTTGTAGCAGCAATCCAAAAAGATAATATTTTTGCAACTCAATTTCATCCTGAAAAGAGCCAGAGGGATGGTTTGAATATATTAAGTAACTTTATAGATTATCAATATCAATAAACTAAATTATAATTGTGATTTTTACAATAAAGATGGTAAAAAAAAGAATAATTCCCATAATCTTACTCAAAGAAGGTCGTTGTGTAAAAGGTGTTAATTTTAAGGATTTTAGGGATGTGGGGAATCCAACAACTGTAGCTAGGGTTTATGATGCTCAAAAAGCTGACGAGTTAGTGTTTTTGGACATTATGGCAAATCATGAAGACAGAAGCACTTTATTTGAGGTAGTTAGAAAAACTGCAGATGAATGTTTTATGCCGTTGTGTGTTGGTGGAGGTGTAAAATCAATTAGTGATATTAGGGTGCTTTTAAAAAATGGGGCAGATAAAGTTTCTATAAATACTGCAGCTGTAGAAAATCCCACTTTGGTTGAAGAAGCGGTAAAAATATTTGGTAGTTCTACTATCTTGGTGAGTATTGATGTAAAAAAAACTGAAAAATTTGGTCATGAAGTATTTACCCATTCGGGAACTGTAGCTACAGGTTTAAATGCTTTAGATTGGGCCAAACAAGTTGAAAGGTTAGGGGCTGGCGAAATTTTAATAACTTCTATTGATCAAGAAGGTACAAGGAATGGATATGATTTAGACCTTGTTAAAGTTATAGTTAATAATGTTGGTATTCCAGTTATTGCATCGGGAGGAGTTGGTAATTTGAAAGATTTAGAAGATGGTATTAATATAGGTGGTGCATCTGGAGTGTCATTAGGTAGTATTTTACATTTTACTGATCAAAATGTAATCAAAGCAAGAAATTATTTTAAAACTGTTGGTATTAATGTTAGGATGTAAATTTCTTTAAAAAGTGTGTTTATATGATATAATAACTCATAAAATTTATAAGCTAAATTTGTGAATAAATCATATTAACATGAATAATTATAATCTGTTGAGCAATCAAAAATTAATGGATGATGGGAATTTGATCTATCTTAGAAATTTAACTGATTTAGATGTTACAGAAGAATATTGTAAATGGTTGAATGATCCTGAAGTTAATTTATACCTTGAAACTAGAAAAGTTACAATTGAAGAGTTAATTAAGTATGTTAATGATAAAAATAATAATTTAAACTGTTTATTTTTAGGAATATATTGTAAAAGTAATGATAAACATATTGGTAATATTAAATTAGAACCAATTGATTTTGTGAATAAGACTGCAACGTTAGGCATATTAATTGGCAATAAGGATTATTGGGGCAAAGGAATAGCTACTGAAGCTACAAAATTAATCTCCGATTATGCTTTTAACAAATTAGGTTTAATTGAAGTGAACCTAGGTGTAATTTCAGAAAATAAAGCTGCAATAAGAGTTTATGAAAAAGTAGGGTTTAAAGTATTTGATATTAAAAAGAATCATATTATTCATAATAATCAAAATTATGACCAAGTTATGATGAAAATCAATCCAAAAAATGAAAAAATAACTGCAATAATCCAAGCAAGAATGGGGGCTAGTCGATTACCAAATAAAGTGCTTTTACCATTAGTGGGAAAACCAGTGCTTTGGCATATTGTTAATAGGCTTAAACAGTGTAAAAACATTGATAAGATTGTTATTGCAACTTCAAATAATGAAAAAGATCAGGCAATAGAAGATTTTGCTAAGGGTGAATCTATATTATTTACTCGTGGTGATGAAATGGATTTAGTAAGTCGTTTTCACCATACTTGTTTAGAACATAATATTAATACATTCGTTCGTGTCACTGCTGATTGTCCTTTTATTGATCCAGAATTAGTTGATAATATGATTGATTACTATCTTAAAAATAAAAATCAATATGATCTATTAAGTAATGTTCATCCTGCAACATATCCTGACGGGCTTGATTTAGAAATTATCCCTTTTGAGGCTTTAAAAAAAATGTTTTTAGAAGTTAAAGATTCTTTTTATAGGGAGTGTTTTACAACTTATTTATTTACTAAATCAGAGTATAAATCTTTAAATTATCCAAATAAATCAGATCAATCTAAAATGAGGTGGACTTTAGACACTCCTGAAGATTATGAATTTTTTAAGAAGGTATATGGGGGATTATATAAAAATAATAATATCTCTATTTCTAATCTTATTAATCATGAAGATAATAATCTTAACAATAGTGGTATTAACAATAATGTTTTTTTAAAGAAAGATATTGAAAATTTTCTTTACAAAAACCCAGAAATAGAAATGATCAATAATAGGTATACTAGAAATTATTCAGACCAAGGAAGATTGAAACAAAAAAAAATGGAAGAACAAGAATATAAGAACATATTAATTGTTGGTTGTGGTAATATCGGTTATAAACATTTGAAAAATATCAATTCATTTTTCAAAGGTAAAATCTCAGTTTGTGATAATAATGAAAAAATGATTAATGAAGTTAGAACTATTTTTCCACAAGTAATGTGTTATCAAAATTTAGATGTTGCATTAGAAAAAGAAAAGCCAACACATACTATCATTGCTACACCAAATCATTTACATATATCTTTTGCTATGAAAGCTTTGCAACATACAAAAAATATTTTTATTGAAAAACCTTTATCACATAATTTAGAAGGTGTTAAGGAATTTTTAGAAGCAGCAAGGAAAAGAAATGTTAAGGTGATTGCTGGTTTTAATTTAAGGTTCCACCCATTTGTTATAAAACTTAAAGAAGTTATTGATAATAAACAATTAGGTGAAATATATTCAGTAAATGTGAATTTTGGTTCTTATCTACCAGATCGTCATCCAGGAAGAGATTATCGAGAAGACTATGTTACAAAAAGATCTTTAGGAGGGGGTGCAATACTTGACGTGATTCATGAAATAGATTATTTATCTTGGATATTTGGGTTACCACAAAAAGTTTTTGCTTTTGCTGAAAAAAGAAGTAATTTAGAAATGGAAACTGAAGATTCTGCAGACATTCTTTTAAGATTAAATCAAAAGAGTGTTATTAATTTCCATTTAGATTTCTTAAGAAGACCCTATACTAGGATTGTAGAAGTTATTGGGGAAAAAGGAACATTAATAATGGATTTTGCTAAAAATGGTGATTTTGAGTTGGGTGAATTTAAAATATTTAATCCAGTGAAAAAAGAATGGGAAAAAACGAATCATAATTTTAATCACGATCAGACTTATCTTTTAGAATTATCTCAATTTGTTAATTTTGATCAAAGTGAAGATAAAATATCTTGTAGGGGGGGATTTGCAGAAAAAGTTTTGAATGTTGCTTTAGCTGTAAAAGAGTCTGCTAAATGCGGTAAAATAATTAAAATTGAAGAAAACCAAAATGACTTCAATAAAACTAGTAATTACTATAATAATATTAAAATAGATTCTAATTGTGATGATAATATAAATAAAAATGGAAATTTATTACAAATAAAAGAAACAAGTAAGTTAAAAATCAATAAATCTAAAGAACTTTTTGAAGAAGCACAAAAGTTAATTCCTGGGCAATCTCAAACATTAAGTAAAGGATACACCCAATTTGTTCAGGGAGTATCACCTATATTTGTTCAAAAGGGTAAAGGGAGTCATGTTTTTGATCCTGATGGAAATGAATTTATTGATTATATTCTTGCTCTTGGCCCTATAACTTTAGGTTATAACTATCCTAAAACAAATTTTGCGATAATTAAACAACTGGGTGAAGGTATAACTTTTTCTTTACCTCATCCCTTAGAAGTAGAATTAGCTAAGGATATTGTTGAAACCATTCCTTGTGCTGAAATGGTTCGTTTTGGAAAAAATGGGACTGATGTAACTAGTGCAGCAGTCAAAATTGCTCGAGCTTATACTAAAAAGGAAAAGATTGCTTATTGTGGTTATCATGGTGGGAGTGCTGATTGGTTTGGCATAACAACTGCATTGAATAAAGGTGTTCCAAAATGTATGGGTGATTTAATAATTGGTTTTGAATATAATAATATAAAGTCTTTAGAAAATATTTTTGCTGAACATCAAGGAGAAATTGCTACAGTTATCATGGAACCAGTTGTGTTTGAAGAGCCAAAAGATGATTTTTTACAAAAAGTGAAAGATTTAGCTCATAAACATGGTGCAGTATTAATATTTGATGAAATGGTAACTGGTTTTCGAGTATCTTTAGGTGGAGCTCAAGAATATTATAATGTGACCCCTGATTTAGCAACATTTGGTAAGGGTGTGGCGAATGGAATGCCTTTATCAATCCTATGTGGAAAAAAGGAGATTATGGAAGAATGTGAAAATGTTTTCTTTTCAATGTCTTTTGGTGGGGAAGTATGTTCATTAGCAGCTGCTAAAACTACAATTCAGGAGTTTAAAGAAAAAAATGTTATTGCCCATTGTTGGAAACAAGGGAAAAAAATAAAAGAAAAATATAACCAATTATCTAAGCAATATGGTCTTTATTCATTCACTAAATGTATCGGTTTAGATGTTCATAATAAGTTTGAGTTTAATGATAAAGATGGGGATGAATGGTATGATTTAAAAAGTTTATTTATTCAAGAGACTGCTAAAATGGGTATTTTATGCAGCACTGTTAATAATTTTTGTTTATCACATTCTGATGAAGATATAAATAAAACATTAAATGCATTTGAAATAATTTTTAAAATAATGAAAGATGGAATAGGGAATAATAACATTAAAGAATTATTAGAAGGGATACCAGTTAGTCCCGTATTTAGGAAAACTTAAACAAATTTGAATGGAGGAATCAAAATGGGCAAAGAGTTTTTTATTTTTGAGAAGGTATATTTAAGGGGAATAAGAAAAGAAGATTTCACTGAAGGATTATTCTTTTGGGCAAATAATCAAGACGTAACATGTTATATGGTTACTGGTTTAAAACCTAGCATTAAAGAGAATATGGAAAAACTTTATTTTGATACTATTAATAATGATAAAGAGATTGTTTTTGCCATTGTTGATAAAAATAATGATGAAGCGATTGGTTTGGTTGGTCTTTATCAAATAAACCACCAATTAAGATCAGCGGAATTTAGGATTATTATAGGGGAAAAAAGTTTTTGGGGAAAAGGAATTGGGACTGAATGTACAAAAAAAATAATTAATTATGCTTTTGAAAATATAAATCTTAACAAAATTTGGTTAGGTGTAAATCATGAAAATATTGGTGCAATAAGATCTTATGAAAAAGCAGGTTTTGTCAATGAAGGAAGATTGAGGCAAGAAATATATCGAAACAATAAGTATTATGATGCCATTAGGATGAGTTTTCTTAAAGAAGAGTGGATTAATAAAAATGAAATTTAAAGCAGCAGTTATAGGTTGTGGGAGGATTGGATGTGGTTTTGATGAAGATCCTAAAAGAAAACAGGTATCTACTCATGCAGGGGCTTATTTTTTCAATTCAAATATTGATTTAGTTGCTCTTAGTGATGTTAATGAAGATTTTTTGAAAAAGTATTCTCAGAGATTTAGTGTCCCTAATACTTATACAAATTATAAGGATATGTTAGAAATAGAAAAACCAGACATTATTTCTATTTGTACTTGGAATGAAACCCATCATGAAATTGTAAAAGTTGCAGTTGAAAATGGGGTAAAAGCAATATTTTGTGAGAAACCGATTTCAAATTCATTAGATAATGCTAAAGGGATGATTAATTTTTGTCAAGAAAGGGGAGTTATTTTAATGATTGATCATCAAAGAAGGTTTGATTATACTCATCAAAATATTAAAAATTTTATTAAAGAAGGAAAATTAGGTAGAATACAGCAAGCAAGTTTTTATTATACTGCTGGCATTGCTAATACTGGTTCACATATGTTTGATTTATTGAGATTTTTTTTTGGAGATGTTGGATGGATACAAGCTCATAAATCTAATAATTTTTCTCCAAATGAAAAAGATCCTAATTTTGATGGATTAATAAAATTTAAGAATGGGGTCCTTTGTACCATTCAAGCATGTGATGTCAAAAATTATTTGATATTTGATTTAGATATATTCGGAACCAAAGGGAAAATCAGTCTTTCTAAAGCAGGATTCAAAGTAGAATATAATGAAATAATAGAAAGTGATCTGTTCTCAGGATATAAAGAATTATCTCAAACTAATTGCCCCATAAAAGAAAAATCACGTGATTTTATGGTGGATGCAGTAAAGCATTTAGTTGATTGTATCATAAATAAACAAAAGCCAATTTGTTCTGGTGAAGATGGTTTAGCATCCTTAGAATTAATTTGTGCTTTTAAAGAATCTGCTGAACAAAAAGGTAAAATGATTAGTTTACCTCTTGAGCAATCTCAAATTGAAATTAATTCAAAATAATAAATTAAAAAATTAAAGATAAATGTGAAAATAGGTGAAAAAAATGGAAAAATTAGCATTATTAAATGGAATAGCATTAAGACAAAAACCATTCCCAAAACATCCTATGATTGGGATTGAAGAAAAAAAAGCAGTATTGGAAGTCCTAGAAAGTGGAAAACTATCTACTTTTATTGCTGCACCAGGAAAACATTTTTTAGGTGGTGAAAAAATAAGAGAATTTGAAAGAATTGTAGCTGAATATCATAATGTGGAATATGCTGTTGCATTTAATTCTGCAACAGCTGCGCTTCATGCTGCGGTTGTTGCTTGTGGTGTCCAACCAGGTGAAGAGGTTATTACTACACCTTATACTTTTACTTCTACTGCTACATGTGCACTAATGGCAAATGCAATTCCGGTTTTTGCAGATATATGTGATGATGATTATAATATTGATCCAGAAGACATCCTTAAGAAAATCTCTCCTCTTAGTAAAGTGATTATTCCGGTGCACTTGTTTGGGAACTCTGCAAAAATGAATCAGATAATCAAGATTGCAAAAGAGAATAATCTTAAAGTGATTGAAGATTGTGCCCAATCCCCAGGTGCTTTATATCAAGGAAGAAAAGTTGGGACAATTGGTGATTGTGGAATATTATCTTTTACTGAAAATAAAAATATTACTAGTGGTGAGGGGGGAATGTTAATAACTGATAATGAGGAAATTGCACATATTTCTCGTTTGGTAAGGAATCATGGGGAAGCTATAATCGCTGGCCAGCCAAGAAGTTACAATTCTTCTATCTTAGGGTGGAACTATCGTATGACTGAAGTTGATGCTGCTATTGGGATTGAACAATTTAAAAAATTAGATTATTTTAATACAGAAAGAATTAAACTTTCAGAATATCTTACCAATAAAATTAATGAAATTCCTGGATTAAAAATTCTTCCTTTAGCAGAAAGAAATAAATCTGTATATTATGTGTTGCCAATTGAGTATGATGAAGAGTTAATTGGAATCAAGCGTGATTTATTTGTTAAAGCATTAGTTGCAGAAGGTATCTCTTTTGGTGCAGGATATGCTAAACCCTTGTATTATAGTCCAATTTATCATGAAAATAAACCTTTTATTTATAACTATTATACAGGTAATGCTAATTATGCTCCTGGGAGTTGCCCTATTGCCGAAGAAAAACATTTTAAAAAATTAATAATAACAATTTTGTGTAGGCCCCCAGCAGATTTTGAAGATATGAATGACATAATTAAGGCAATTAAGAAAGTAATTGAACACAAAGAAGAACTAAACAGGAATGTTAATAACTAAAATTGAATATGAAAAAAACAATTAATGTAGGAAATAAAATTATTGGCGAAGGGAACCCTTGTTTTGTAATTGCCGAAGCTGGAGCTAATTGGAAAATAAGTCCAGATAATGAAATAAATTACAAACACGCTTTAAAATTGATAGATATTGCTGCTGAATCAGGTGCGGATATTGTTAAATTCCAAATCTTTTCAGCAGATAAAATCTATGTTAAAGATGCAGGATGTGCTAATTATTTGGGTGATGAAAAAAGTATTTATGAAATTATTAAAGATATAGAATTGCCCTATGAATGGATTCCTAACTTGAAAAAATATTGTGATCAAAAAGAGATCATGTTTTTTGCAAGTCCATTTGATATTGAAGCAGTAGATATTTTAGAGAAAGTTGGTGTGGAATCATATAAAATTGCTTCATATTCTATTACTGATTTTCCTCTACTAAAACACGTTGCTAATAAAAATAAACCTATCTTTATGTCTACAGGTGCATCTACTCTTGAAGAAGTTGAAAGAGCTTTTAATTATATTAAAAAATGTGGGAATGATCAACTTATTTTATTACAATGTACTGCAAAATATCCTGCCCCAATGACTTCAATAAATCTTAGGACAATTGATACTTTGAAGAGCAAGTTTGGTTGTTTAATTGGATTGTCTGACCATTCAAGAGATCCAATAATAGCGCCAGTTGGAGCAGTTGCATTAGGTGCAAAAGTTATTGAGAAACATTATACTACTGATAATAATCATGCTGGTCCAGATCATAAGTTTGCAGTATTACCTTTAGAATTAAAAAAAATGGTTGATTCAATTAGGAAAATGGAAGATGCATTAGGTTCTAATCATAAAATTGTTATTGAAGAAGAAGAAGAACTGAGAAATTTTGCTAGGCATTTTATCTATTCTATTAAATCAATAAAAAAAGGAGAACTATTCACCTCTGAAAATATTGATACATTAAGATGTGGTAAAAAAGAAAAAGGTTTAGATCCTATTTTTTATGATAATATTGTTGGTAAAAGGGCATCGTGTGACATACTTCCTCAAACGCCCATAAATGAAACAGTTGTGGAGAATTAATTCTCTTCACTTTAAATTAAGTATTTTAAATTAGTTGATAATTAAAAACATAATAATCAGCAAGGATTTTTTAATGGAAAATAAAATATATCTCCGGTTTGTTGAAGATGAAGATTTTGATGATCTTTTAAATTGGCGTAATGATGAATCTACTAGGAAAAGTGCTTTTAATACTCATTTAGTCTCTGAAGAAGAACATTCTAAATGGTTTAATGATGTTATTAACAATCCTTTAAAAAACCAGTTTATTATTATGGATCAAAATCAAAATAAAATTGGTCAAATACGTTTTGATAGGGATTCTAATAATATGTATAATTGTCTTGAAAATAGAAATACTTCTCCTGGGATCAATTTAAGTCCAGAATATGCTGAAATTGATATAACAATTTCTCCCGATTTTAGAAATAAAGGGTTTGGATTTAAATCACTTAACAAATCTTGCTCTTTATATTTAAAAAATTTTAATGTAGAATTTATTGTTGCAAAAATAAAGAACAATAACCTTGCGTCTTTAAAAGCATTTGAAAAAAGTGGGTTTAAAAATTTTTTAGAATTTCCAGATTATGTTGAATTAAGATTGTACAAAGAAAAATGAAAATATTTATTCTAACAGAAGGAGGAAGTAAGATTGGGGCTGGGCATGTCACTCGATGTTTATCATTATATCAAGCATTTTTAGAGTTATCTTATGATATAAAGATTATTGTTAATGGTGACGAAGGAATTAAAAAAACTTTAGGCAATACAAATTATTTGATCTGTGACTGGTTGAATAACCCAAATTTAATATTTAATCTAATTGAAAAGGAGGATATAATTATAATTGACTCTTATCTTGCACCTCTTCAATTTTATAATAAAATTTCGTCTAATCTTTTCTCAATTTATATTGATGATTATCGAAGGTTAGATTATCCTAATGGAATAGTGATAAATGGTATAATCAAGAGTAATCATTTTAATTATCCAACTGATAAATGTAAGATTAATCTTATTGGTAATAAATATATCTTGTTAAGGAAAGATTTTTGGAATCCTCCTAAAAGAGAAATTAAAGAAAATATTACTGAAATTATGGTCACTTTTGGTAATGAGGATTTAAGAAACTTAACTCCTATTATTATGAAACAATTAAATAAAATCAACTCAAATTTCATAAAAAATATAATTGTTGGTAGTGGTTTTCAATCTGAATGTATCAAATTGATTGAAAAATTAAAAGATAATAATACTAATCTATTTTATTCTATTGATGGAAAAAGGATGGCAGAAATAATGGGTTCTTCAGATTTTGCAATCTCTGCAGCAGGTCAAACTCTTAATGAATTAGCTTGTTTTGGGGTTCCAACTTTTGCAATTACAATAATTGATAACCAAATAGATAATGCTAATTCCTTTGAGAGCATGGGTTGTTTAGCTGGTTTAACCAATTATAAAAATCCAAATTTAGCTAAAAATTTGAAAGTAACATTAGAAAAATTTAAATCTAAGGGATCAAGAAAGGGTTTAAGTGAATTATTAACTAAATTTATTGATGGGCAAGGCGCAAGGAATGTTGCAAAAGAAGTATTAAATTATTATAATTCATTACAAAAAAGATAAATAATCAAAATAATCTTAGATGAATAAAAAAAATGAATAAAAAAATGAAAATATTAATTGTGGCTGCTCACCCTGATGATGAAATATTAGGGTGTGGTGCAACAGCAGCTAGGTTTATTGAAGAGGGGAATGAAGTCTACACATTAATTCTTGGAGAGGGGGTTACTTCTCGAGATGTCAATAGGGATATTCATAAAAGAAAGAGTGAATTAATTTCATTAAAAAAAGAAATTGAAAGTGCAAATGGTATTATTGGTGTTAAGGAATTTTTTTTATATGATTTTCCAGATAATAGGTTTGATTCAGTTCCTCTTTTAGATATTGTTAAAGTAATTGAGGGAGTTAAAGATAAAATAAAACCCAACATCATTTTCACTCATTTTGAAAATGATCTTAATATTGATCACCAAATTACATATAAGGCAGTAATTACTGCAACAAGGCCGATTGGTAAAGATTGTGTAAATGAGATATATTCTTTTGAAGTCCCATCGTCAACAGAATGGAACTTTCCAAATAAGTTTTCACCTGATGTTTTTTTTGATGTTTCTGAAACCATACAAAAGAAAATTTCTGCAATGGCAGAGTATAACTCGGAGTTAAAAGATTTTCCACACCCTCGGTCATTGGAAGGGATAAAATTAATTGCAAGATATAGGGGATTAAATGTGGGTAAAAAGTTTGTTGAATCTTTTAAATGCGTTAGGAAAATATGTTGATTCTTAGAATTAAGTATTAGACTTCCACAATCCTTTTAAATAATTAACTAAAATTTAATCATATATTACATAGTGTTTTTAATATAACTAATTATAAGATCAAAACATTTAATTTTAAATTGGGGGTTATAAAATGAATGGTGCTGAATTACTTGTTAAGACATTAGAAGATAATAAAGTAAATTATATCTTTGGAGTTCCAGGAGATATACAGGGAGAATATTTGTTATTTAAAGCATTAGACCAATCTAACATTAATTTTGTTTATGCTGGTAATGAACAATCTGGAGTTATGATGGCAGATGGTTTTGCAAGAGTAAAAGGTGATATTGGGGTTTGTTTTTCAACATTAGGTCCTGGTGCAACAAATTTAGTAACTGGTCTTGCTAATGCTATGCAAGATAATGTGCCTATTCTTGCTTTAAGTGGGCAGTTACCTTATTCAAAACAGTTTATATTCTCTCATCAATATGTTGATACAGTTCGGCTTTTTGATAGTCGGGATTTAACTATGAGTGCTTCACAAGTTGGAAGTGCACAATCAATGCATAGGGATGTCAATCGGGCCATAGTGGAAGCATTAAGTGGCCCTAGGGGTCCGGTGCATGTGACAATCCCTTCTGATGTTCTGACAGATAATGCTGAAAGTTATCCTGAAGTTACAATTAATGAAGAAGTAATTTATAGAGATGATGTTCAAATTAGTCGGTTGGAAGGTTTATTAAAAGAAAATAATTCTGCTGTTGCAATTGTCGGTCCAGGTGTTGCTAGGGCTGGAGCATCATCAGAATTAATTCAGTTTTTAGAAAGAACTAATATTCCAGCATACACTACTTTTCATGGTAAGGGAACTATGCCTAATAATCATGCTCTTAATATAGGTGTATTAAGTAGGCATTCAAAAGTTGCTAAAAAAGTTTTAAACGAGAAAGATATTATTCTTACTATTGGATATGGTCCAGAAGAAGGAGTTACACCAGAAATGTGGCAAGAAGCAAAACATGTAGTTCATATAAATGCTTCTGAACCGAGGGGTGTTCATATTTATAACCCTAAATTAGAAGTTATTGGTGATTTGAGAAATGTATTATCTAAAATTGGGGCTGATAATCAATTAAGAATGACTAATCAAAAATTAGATGAGATGAGGTTGGTTGTAGAGATGCCGGATAATATTGATGAAATGTTTCCTTACCACCCAGTACAAGTTGTAAGGATATTAAATGAAACTTTAAATAGTGATTCTCTTGTTTTTTCAGATGTTGGTTTACATAAACAGGCATTAGGTCTTTACTGTGATAAGCAAACTTATTTTTCTAACGGCCTTTCAGCAATGGGTTATGCAATTCCTGCGGCAGTGGGTGCTTGTTTTGCTGCACCAAATAAACAAGTTGTTGCAGTAACTGGTGATGGTGGATTTCAGATGGGGAATGATAGATCTTTGCTTACAGCAAAAGAATATGGCCATTCTCCAATCATTATTGTTATGAATGATGGTGCTTTAGGTATGGTTGAATCAAGACAATTAACTGCACTTGGAACAACACATTATGCTAGATTTAAAGAAAATCCTAATTTTAAAAGAATAGCGGAAGCATATGGGTGTAAAGGTTATAGGATTGAAGAATCGGGACAGTTAGAAAGTGTTTTAAAAGATTCATTAAATCATGATAAACCTGTTGTGATTGATGTACCAATTCAAGCTTATCATAATGTTAAAATGATGAAATAATTTAAAGGAATTAATAAAATAGAACAAAAAGAAAAATGAAAGATATAACTGTGTTATTAACCTCTTGTAATGGATTAGTTAGTCCTAGTCAAATTGATTGTTTACGAAAAGTAAAAGAACGAAAAATAAAAATCATAGGTACTGACGCTTCAGATTTAGGTGTTGGTTCAAGGTTAGTTGATCAGTTTTTCAAAGTTCCAAAAGGAGATTCGGAAGATTATGTTATCTCAATGTTTAAAATATGTGAAGAAAGTAATGTTGATATTTTAATTCCTGCGGCAGATGAAGAATTTTTAGCATTGGGGAAAGAAAAGAGTAAATTTAAACAAATCGGAACTGAAATTGTTACTAATGATTATGATATTTCTATTAAATCAAGTGATAAAGGTTTGTTTCTAAATTTTTTAAAAGAAAAAGGATTGCCTTGCGCTAATTATTTTATCCCTAAGAGTTTAGAAGAATTTGAGAAAGCATGTTTTGATTTGGGTTATCCTCAATTTCCAGTTGTTATGAAACCTTGTTTAGGTCGAGGAAATAGGGGTATGAGGATTATAAAAAGTGGGATTAATAAAAGGGATTTACTTTTAAAAGAGAAAGCAGGTAGTCCTTATGCAACATTAGAAGATATTAAGGAATCTTTAGTTAATGGTGATGAAAATGAAAACAAATTTCCTTCTATTGTATTGATGGAGTATCTTCCTGGCGAAGAGTATAGTGTTGATGTTTTAGTCAAGGAGGGGAAACCTTTAATCATAATTCCAAAATTAAGGTTAATGCCGGTTCCAGGTTTATCAGTTGTTGGTCAAGTAGATATGAATGAATTAGTTATCAAAAAAGTCACTGAAATATGTGAGGCATTTAATTTAAGTTATAATGTTAATATCCAGTTTAAATATTCAAAAGAAGAAAAATTATTTCCTTACGAAGTAAATACTCGTATTGCTGCAAGTATTGCTGCTTGTAAAGCTGCTGGTGCAAATTTAATTTATTATGGTGTGAAATTAGCTTTAAATGAAGAAATTCCACCTACAAAAATTAGAAATGGTATGAAGATGATTCGATATTATAAAGAATTTTATGAATATTCGGATGATTTGGATGAACAAAATGATAAAAGCATTAGTTTTTGATTTAGATGATACTTTATATGACAATACTAATTATTGGTTAGGTGCATTTAAAGATATTAGTTTTTATTTAGAAAAAGAGTATGGTGTTGAAAAAAATGAGACTTATAGCATTCTTTTTAAAATATTTAATGAAAATAAAAGTATGTATTCTCATCTATTTGATGATCTTATAACTGAATTAAATATAACTCCCCCTTCTAAAGATAATTTAATAAAAGAAATGGTGAAGATATTTCATTCACATAAACCTGAACTGGAACTTTATGATGATACTTTATTAACCCTTAATGAATTAAAGAAAGAGTATAAATTAGGTATAATTACTAACGGAAAATATCCTACCCAAATGAACAAAATTAGATTGTTGGGTTTAGAAAAATATTTTGAGGTCATAATTTGTCCTGAATATATTAATAGAAAACCAAAGTCTCAATCTTATTTTGAGATGTTGGGTAAATTAGGTTTTTCAAATAAAGAAGTTATTTATGTTGGTGATAATCCTTTAGTTGATTTTATTGGCGCAAAAGAAGCAGGATTAATTACAATTAGGATCATGAAAGGCCCATTCAAAGATATGGTTGTTTCATCAGAATTAGATGCAGAATTTAAAATTAACAATTTAAAAGAGATTATTATTTTATTAAAAAGCGTCTAAATTACATTAAAACACATTTTTATTTCACTTTATTTTTAAATAAAAAATTTAGAATCAATTCTTTAAATTCTTTAAAATTAATAAACTTTGTTTTGTATATATAAACATAATAAATTAATATATACAACAAAGAAAATGATAATTTAATTATGATATTTTCAGGAACAAAATAATAGCTTGATGCGATTAAAAATAAACTAATTAATACTAGCCAAATATATTTGCTTAATTTAACTTTAAAACTTATAATTCTTTTAAGGTAAATTTGAGATACAAAATATAAAATTAAATAACTTGTTACTGTTGATAAGGCTGCACCACTAGTTCCTAAAATAGGAATTAAAATAATGTTAAATATTAAATTAAATAATGCAACCGATAGAATTATTTTTGAAACTAATTTTGGTTTTCCAAATGCAGATAAGCTTTGGAAGTTTATGGAACTAAATATATTAAATAGTACAGATGATAATAATATTATCAATGTCATTTTTGCAGGGAAATAATCTTTTCCAAAAACTAAATTTAATATCTCTCCACTAAAAATGATTGATATTGTAATAATTGGTAATAATATTGCGATGAGGTAATGGTAAATATATTTCAAATAGATATTAATTTGATTAAAATCTTTTTTGTGCCATAATTCTGTAAATAAAGGAAATAACACAATTGTTATGGCAGTTGTAAGCACAGTAAATGCTGTGGCAATTGGCATCGCAGATTGATATAACCCCACTCCTTGCATAGAAGATAACTTTGTTAATACTAATGTGTCTGTTTGTATTATTAATCTTGAACCTATAGCAATAAGAATAACTGGGATCCCATAAGAGAATAGATGGCATGTAGTTTTTTTAATGTTGTTAAATTTATATCTATAAATTGGGAATATCCTTTGCGAAATTGGCAGGAATATTAAGAACAATATAAATGAGGTCAATACATATGCCCAGAATGGAGAATAAATCCCAAAGTCTAGTATAATTAAGAAAAATGTTATTAGGAAATATAATGCACTTTGTAAAGGAGCATAAAATGAATAATGTTTCATTTTTTGGAATCCTAATAAAATTGAAATATTGATCACATTAAAAACGTTAAATAATAAATAAATTGAAAAAAATCTTAAAATATAAGAAGAACCTTCATAATTGAAATAGTTGATTTCTAAAAAATTACTAAATATGAAAATTAAAATAATGAAAATTACACTTGTAATAGTTTGGAATAATAAAGTTGTTAAGATAACTGATTTAATTTCATTATAATTTTTTATAACATTATATTTAACTATATAATATGTTGATGCTGTATCTAAACCTAAATATAAGAAAAATAAGAAAAAAGTAATAAATGTCCATATAGAATAAAATAACCCATATTCTTCAACTGAAAAAGTTCTAGTTAATAATATTCTAAAAGCATAACTAAATATAAAAGCAATCACTGAGCCAATCATGATATATATTCCATCACTTACAACTTTCTTAGTATCTGTCAATTTATGTTCCTAATTACTTATTAAATTTGTATTGGTATATCTCTTTCAAAAATCCATTAATTAATTTACAATTAATATTAACATTAGAATTTCCTTTTTGCCTAGTAACATACTTTATTGGCATTTGAAAAGTTTTTAATTTTAATTTTTTTAATTCAGATAATAATTCTACATCAATAAACCAGCCATTAGAATGAAGTTTAATTTTATCATAATGTTCTTTCTTGAACAATTTAAATGTGAAATTAACATCTTTAATTCCATACAAATTAAAGAGAATCTTGGTTAATAAATTATATCCTTTTGAGAAAAACCAACGAGCAAAATTTTCTCTATTACCAGTTCTAAATCCTAGCACTAAATCATTATTTTCTAATAAGTTAATGGCTTTTTGATAATAAGAAAGGTCACAAGGTAAGTCTGAATCACTGTAAGTTAATATTTCATATCTTGCAGAATCTAAACCTAATCTTACTCCTGAACCATAGCCATTTTTATTTCCTTCATGAATTACTTTTACTTGTTCAAATTTATCTTCTAATTCATCACATATCTTTTTACTTTGATCTGTAGAACCAGATTCAATCAGTATTATTTCGAAATCAATATTTAATGATAAAAATTGTTGTTGTAATTTGTTAACAAGCTCTTCAATAGTCTCTTCTTCGTTATAAATTGGTACAATTATTGAAATCCCTTTATTTACCATAGTTTAATATTATGCTTATACCTTCTTTCAAATTAAATTGATTTGGCAATGTTTTAATTTCTTCTTCTGTATCCAATTTATCAATGTTTAAACAATTATGGTTTGGGTTATTTTTTGAAATTATTTTTAAATTTTGATTTAATTCTTTTTGGATGATTAATGCAACTTCTTTTACTTTGGTACTTACTCCGCTTCCTAAATTATAAGTTGAATTTTCTTTAAAATTAAATAAATAGATAAGATACCTGACTAAATCATCAATAAATATAAAATCTCTAGATGAGTCACAATTTTGAACTGTTAATTCATTAATTTCTAACCTTTTGGCATTCTTAATCCTAGAAATTAAATCAGGAATTAACCTTCCTTCTTTTTGAGTTGGACCATATACATTAGAAATTCTAAAAATCAAGTGTTTTATGTTAGGATTTTTATTTGAATAAGTTTTTATTAAATCTTCACCTGCAACTTTTGAACAAGTGTAAAATGTAAGGGGATTTAACTTGTCTGTTTCTTTGAATTTTTTATCTTTTTCAAAACCATAAACTCCTGCAGAACTAGAATAAATTATTTTAATTTTGTTGTTAGTATAATTAATTAGTTCAAGTAAATGTGAAGTTAGTTTAATATCGTCTAAATAGGATTGAACTGTATTAGAATTATTTGTAGCAGTAGCAAAATGGAATATGTGAGTAAAATTAATGATGTCTTCTTTTTTTAAGTCAATGATATCTTTGTTCAATAATTTTATGCCTGGTATTTTAAAGTCAATTTTGTTTCTACTTAAGACTGTAACATTATATCTTTTTTTTGCTAATCCTTGAGCTAACTGCCATCCTATAAATCCAGTTCCACCTGTAATTAAAATATCTTTAACTTCCATTTTAAAATAAATTTAAAGAATTATTTTTCCTTCTTCAAAATCGTTCTTAGCTCTTTCGTAATCTTTAATTTGACCCATATCTAACCAATATTCTTCATTAAGATATTTGTATAATTTAATGTTGGGATCAATTATCAATTCTTGAAGTAAGTCGGTCATTAACATATGTTGATTTTCTGGTATGAAATCTATGACTGAAGGATTGATGATATAAACTCCAGCATTTATTTCTTTAGTTAATTTAGGTTTTTCTTCAATCTTATGAATTTCGTTATTCTCATTACTGTAAACTACCCCATAATCCATGGGTAAGTCAATTTTTTTTGTAACTAAGCTAAAATCAGATTTATTTTTAATGTGAAAATCCATGAGTTCTCTAAAGTTTAAATTTGTTAATACGTCTCCATTAATTACTAAGAAAGGTTCATTAAGGTGTTTATCTAACAATTTTAAAGGACCCGCAGTACCTAATGGGTTTTCTTCTCTGGAATAAATTATTTTCACACCATATTTTGAACCATCTCCTAAATATGACTCAAAAAGGTTAGATTTGTAGTATGTTGTAAGAAAAATTTCATCAAAACCATGGTCTCTTAATTTTGAGATTACAATCTCTAAGACTGAATGTTCACCTAAGGGAAGCAATGGTTTTGGTAAAACATGTGTGAACGGTTTAAGTCGTGTTCCAAGACCGCCTGCCATAATTACTGCTTTCATTTGTGATATTCCTCGACTCTTAAATCTTGTAGTTTTGTTTTAAAGTAATTTATAGTTAATTTTAAACCCTCATCAAAAGAATGATTAGGTTTCCAATTAAGTTCAGTTTCTGCAAGAGTATTATCTCCCCATAATCTTAATACTTCACTATTCTTTGGACGAATCCTTTTTTGATCAATAATTACTTTTAAGTTTGGATTAACCTGTTGTATTACTTTATTAGCTATTTCTTTAATAGAAATCTCAAAATTTGAAGATATATTAAAGACTTTACCTAAATTATTTTCAGTTTCCATAGCTTTAATAAATCCTTGAACAGTATCTTTAACATAAGTATAATCTCTAGTTGTATCAACATTACCTAATTTGATGTCATTACCTTTAAGGGCTTGAGTAATTATAGTCGGAATTACTGCTCTCATTGATTGTCTATCTCCAAAACAATTAAATGGTCTTACTGTGACAACAGGAAGATTGTAAGATAAATAAAATGATTCTGCAATTTTATCTGCTCCGATTTTACTTGCAGAATAGGGTGATTGTCCAACTAAAGGATGAGATTCGTTAATTGGAATATATTGTGCGCTACCATAAACTTCACTAGTTGAAGTGTGAACCATTTTTTTAATTCCCGATTCTTTTGCTGCATGAAGAACATTTAAAGTTCCAATCACATTTGTTTGTACAGTATGTCTTGGACTTTGGTATGAATAAGGGATAGAAATTATTGCACCTAAATGAAACAAATATTCGCAACCTTGCATTGCTGATTTTAATGTTTCAGCATCAGAAAGATTACCAAAAATTAGTTTTACTTTTGAAAGTGTTTCTTTATCTAATTCAGTCAATAATCCAATGTGACTTTCAGAATTATATTCTATAAAACAAGTAACTTCACATTCTTTATGTATTAACTCTTCTACTAAGTGGCTACCTATAAAACCACTGCCCCCTGTAACAAATATTTTGGATTTGTGTATATCCATATTAAACTGTTTTTTACAATAATTTAAATAACTTGTGGTTTTAAAATTCAATATAAAAATGATCATATTTCTAAAGTAAAATTCTGATTACTTGTATATGAAATGTTTGTAAATCAGATAATTCCAGCAAATTATTGAAAATAGTACTAACCCTCTTGAAATCAAATAATTAATTCCCATGTTTGATGTTAATAAATACATTAAAGTAAGTGTTACAACAAAGTTAAAAGCCACTAATGCAGAATATTTAATAAACTGGGTTTTTGTATCATCTTTCTTTTTAAAAGTCCAATACTTGTTTAAGTAAAAATTAGTTATAAAACCAGATAGGTATGAAAATGTAACTGAATAGATGTAAAACATGCCAAAATAATTTGTTAATATGAATAATACTAAATAATCCACACCCATGCTCAATAATCCACTATTAATATATTTAGTAAAGTAAGGAATATTTTTTCTAATGGTATGTTTGATTTTTGAGACATTCATTTTTAAGTATTTATTTTAATAATTTATATATACAATTCATGTATTATTAAATTATCGTTTGGTGTACCAATAAGCATTTAAATATTAAGTTATTTTAAAAGTTTATGGGAATGAAAAAAGGTCAATATTTAAGATATGTTCCTTTAATTATTTTAATATCTCTAATCTTTTTTGTAATAAATCCTTCTTTTTTCCAAAATAGTTTGGATTCTTCTACTCCAAATAGTTTTTTAGCATCAGATGCTTATGCTCATTTAGCTTATATTGATGATGTGATTGAGAACGGTAATTATAATCATGAATCTCAATTTTATGTTGGATTTACTGGAGATGAATTCTCTCCAAGAGAACCACCTTTAATGTTATTTTATGTTGCATTTATTTCTAATTTATTTGGTATAGAATCACATGTTGCAGCATTATTTGGATTACTTCTTGGAATTGTTCTATCAATTAGTATAATATATGTAATATTAAACAAATTTAATTGGATTTTAGCAGTTTTATTCTTGCCTGTAACTTTGTTCCTATTTACTAATCCTTTTGTAGCTGGTATTACTTGGGGTTTTTGGAAAGCTTATTTTATGTATTTTATTTTAGTAGTCGGTTTTTTATTTTTTCTAACTAAACTAACTAAAGAAAGGGCAATATTACTTGTCTTAATATTATCAAGTTTGATTCTAGCTTCTCCAGCATTATTAATGTTTTTCTTATTGTTGTTTACTTTTAAACTTATTTTAGAATGGTCAGAATTAAAAAGAAATATTATCACTTTATTAATAACTGGAATTACTTCACTTATAATTACTTCACATTATTTTTTAAATTATTATGTCGCTAGAACTTCTGGAAGTTCTGAATCAAAATTATTGAGTACATTAGGTTTTGCAGAAGGATATCATCTGTATGGGGCTAATCCTTATGCTAGTAATTTTGGAATCTTTTGGTATGTGGCTTTAGTTGGATTTATGTTAGCTTTATTTTATCTAATTCAAAATTGGAAAAACAGAGGATCTTATAAGTATAAGACTTTCTTTTTATTCACTTCATTTTTTATTATATTCTTGCTCCCTCTCATTGGTCTTACCCGGATCAATCAATTTAGGTTAGTTTGGCCTTTATTTATAGCATTTTTTATAGGTCTAACTGGTTACTTTATAATTATTTTTTTAACTAAGAAAATTGTTAAACTAAACAAAAGTATCATTACTCTGTTTGCTTTTGCAATATTAATTTTATTAATGTTTAATATTTTGGAATTCTCAGACAATAACATGTCAATTACAAGTCCAGAATATTGGGACAATTTAATGTATTTACATGATGATACTCCCTTTGATTCTAATGTTTTAATAATTGATCCAAGTTTAACTCAGAACAGTATTGTTTTGTCAGCTAATAGAAGAATGCACTATTATGATTTCTCTCATTTTTCACAAGCACAAGAAGAACAAGTTGGTTTGGAAGAAATTAATTCTCATTATTATTGTGCTATCCCTGAGAAAAGTAGAGATGGATTAACTATATACACCAATGAAGATGAGATAGAATATTGTGAGAGAAGGAGGGATTCAGGGGCAGAGATTTGTAGTTATGATTATATTTTAATAAATAAACAATATTATGATCAGGAACATTATATTTTATTAAGTAATTTTATAAATACTCAAATTTCAGAAGATTTTGAAATGGTCAATTATGGGGACCAAATAATTTTGCTAAAGAACATTAATATTTGTGAAGAAGAGATGTAAATTCATCAATTAATAATGATGATACTAATAAAAATGAAACCTAAATTTGATATTAAGAAAAAAGAATTATTATATTTTGTCTATTTTTTAATTGGGACTTTAATCTTATTAGAAGTCTTTTTTTATAAAAGTGGTTTTTTAAGAATTTTAATAATTTCTCTTAAACTTTCTTTTTTAATTCACTTACCCGGTTATTTGATAGCATTAAAAATATTTAAAGAAGAATTTGATTTAATTGGAATTTTGTTTATTGGTCTTGCATTAGGTTTAATTGTAATAACCTTTTTTTACTATGGGTTTTCTTTGTTTGGTTTTAATATAACTGGTTTTACTTATATTGTTCCAATAATGGTGGCCCTAATTGGGATAATTATTAATCTAAAAAAGTCAAATGAAAAAGAATTAAAAAAAGTTAATGAAATAAAAATTGAAAATAAATAATTATATTAATATTTTTTTTAATTTTTAATAACTTTTTCTTTTGGAATCCAACCTAACAATCTTTTTGCTTTTTTAGAACTTGCAGTTAATGTTGCTGGATCACCTTCTCTTTTGGAACTAAATTCATAAGGGATATTATATTTTTTTACAAATTCTAACACTGAAGTTCCTTTTCCTGTTCCTAAATTAATAATATCTGAAGAATTCAAATTAAGGGCTAAGGTATGTGCATGAACTAAATCTTTAATGTCAATATAATCTCTTACACAAGTCCCATCAGGGGTTTCATAATCATTGCCAAATATTAATAATTTTTCTCTCTTTCCAGATAATACCTCGTAAATTATTGGTTCAATATTCTGCGCATCTGGATCACGATAGTTTAATCCAGCATCTCCCATCACATTAAAGTATCTTAAACAAATTCCTACAATCCCTTTTTGTTTAGAATACCAGTCAATAATCCTTTCACATTCTAACTTAGTAAATCCATAATAATTGATTGGATTCAATGGGTGTGACTCGTCAATTGGTGTGTATTGTGGTTCTCCATAAACTGCTGCAGAACTGGAAAAAATTATTTTTTTAACATTAAATTGAACCATATTATCTAATAAATTAATCATGGAAGTAATATTTTGAGAATATTTTTCTAAATTAATCATGGATTCTCCTGCTGCTTTATATCCAGCAAAATGCATTATTGCATCAAATTTATGCTTTGAAAAAACATTTTTTAGAAATTCTAGATTTATTAAGTCACCCTCATAAAATTTGGCTTTATCATCAACTAATTCTTTTTTCCCTTTAGATAAATTATCAATAACAATAACTTCATGTCCTTCTTGAATTATTTTTTTTACTGCAGCACTGCCAATATATCCTGCTCCACCTGTAACTAAAATGTTCATTTTAATATCCCTCTAGTTTAGATTATTTGTGTGTTTATTCATTGACTTTTATAGAATACACCTATTGCTAATCTGTCATTTTTATTTTCTTCAATTTCAAACGCTTTTTGTAATGCTAAAATTTTATTACTTGAATCATGAAAATTATCTTCTAATCTGTAAACTCTTTCATTATAATATTTTATATCATGTCCAAAGCTAGGACAATATTGTAAAATATCGATAAATGCAAATCCTTCAAACTGAATTGCTTTCTTAATTAGGCCAGTTAAATGATTAATATCTCCAGCATATCCTCTAGCAACAAATTTAGCTCCAGAAGAAATTGCTAGTGCGATTGGATTAAGTGGTGATTCTTTAGCACCCAATGGGCTGGATTTACTAACTTTACCTTGTTTAGATGTTGGTGAATATTGGCCGGTGGTTAAACCAAAAACTGAATTATTATGAACTAAGTAAGTTATGTTGACATTTCTTCTACAAGCATGGATAAAATGATTTCCACCTTCTCCATATCCATCCCCATCTCCACCATAAGCAATAACTGTTAATTTTTTGTTAGCTAATTTTGTGCCTTGGGCAACAGGTAAGGATCTCCCATGCAATCCTACAAATCCGTAAGATTTTATCCAGTATGGTAATTTAGCAAAACAACCAACTCCTGAGACTAAAACTGAATCTTTTGGTTTAATATTTAATTCTGAAATTGATTTTTTTGTGGCAAGGGAAATAGCAAAATTTCCACAGCCAGGGCACCAACTTGGTTTTTCATTTTTGTTGAATGATTGTAATTCTACCATTTTAATTAATCCTCTTAATTAATTCATCATAAACGTTATCAACTGTGAATGTTTTTCCATCAAAACGTAATATCTTATCTTTGATATCAATACAAGTTTCTTTTTTAATAAGTTGATTTAATTGAGATGATTGATTATTTTCTATTAAAACAAGCTTATTTGATGAATTTAGAATTTTAGTTATTTCTTCTATTTTAAAAGGAAACATGTTTTTAACCATCAACACATTAATTTTTTTGTTTTGTTCTGAATCTGTTTTATTATTTATGTTTTCAACAGCTTCTAAGATTGCACCTTTATTTGAACCCCAACTTACAACAGTTAAATCTGCATTTTCAGGTCCAATTAATTTTGGTTTATCTAGTTCTTCAAGGATTTGTTTTAATTTTTTTTCTCTTCTTTCTATACCTTCTAATCTGCATTTAGGATTTTCAGTAATACAACCAGTTTCATCGTGGTCATCTCCAGTACATGTGAATATGCCATTTTCATTCCCAGGTATTGATCTTAAATAAGAATCAGAATTGAATTTATATCTTTTAAAAAGATTATTCTTATTTAATTGATTTTGTTTAATTTCTGTTTCATTTATAATTCCTCTTTTAATTGAAAGTTCTTCTTTTAAGAAATTATAATCCTTCTCTGAAAATTTGATGCTTTTTATACTTTCAGCAAGATGTTTATCAATTAATATTATTACTGGTAATTGATACTTTTCTGCTAGATGAAATGCTCTTTTAGTTTCTAAATATGCTTCTTTGATGCATCCTGGCGCAATAATGATTCTTGGGAAATCTCCATGTCCGGCATTAAGTACAAAATTTAAATCACCTTGTTCTGTTTTTGTTGGGGAACCTGTTGCTGGTCCAGGCCTTTGACCTTCAATTATTACTAATGGAATTTCAGCCATTCCTGCTAAACTAATTGATTCAGTCATTAAAGCAAATCCCCCACCTGAACTAGCGGTCATTGATCTTGCCCCTGCAAAAGATGCACCTAACGCAAAATTAATTGCAGCAATTTCATCTTCTGGTTGGATCACTGTTAAATTATCATTTTTTGTAGCTTCTCTAGATAATGAATGAAGAATCCCTGTAACCGGCGTCATTGGGTATTGGCAATGAAAAGTTAAGCCAGAATCAATAGCTGCCTTAGCAATGATTTCATTTCCATTAAAAAGTTTAATTAATTGTTTTTCTTCTTTAATTTCAGGAAGTTTAATTTCAGTTAAAACATTGAAATTATTATAAGATAATTCTGCTGCTTTAATTAATGCTGATTTAATCTCTGGTTTGTTTTTGAATTTATTTTCTAAGATTTCTATCAGTTCAGAAAGTGGGATATTAAATAGTTTAATTATTGACCCAATATATATTATATTATTAAGATTTTTTCCTTTTATTTCATTTTCTATTTCTTTTACATTAATTGGTATGTAGTTCACATTTTGTTTTGGTATAATATCATCAATATTAATGGAACTGTCGTAAAGTACAATCCCTTTTTCATTAACTTGTTGATGGTGTTTAATTATAGATTCTTTATTAATTGCAACAAGAATGTTAATTTTATTGACATCGGCAGAAACTTGTTGATTAGAAATTCTAATATTGTGAAAATTATGGCCGCTTTTTATTTGTGACATATACTCTTTACTTGAGAATATGGAATAACCTTTTTGAATAACAAGTTCCGAAATAATCTTAGCCACTGTAGCAATTCCTTGTCCTGCTTCTCCCCCAACTCTAATATTTATACTTTCCATTATCAAGTATACTTAGAAATTTACTTAAAAAGGTTGTGGAAGATGAGTTCAAGTGACCTCTTAATAATTTAATTGGTTTAATCAATCAATTTATTTTTATTATCAAAATATTTTTCAGCTTCTTTTAATTGGCTCATATTACCTATGTCAAACCAAGTTCCTTCTAAAGTTAAAGCGTGAACTTCTTTTTTTTCTGAGAGATATTTAATGAAATCTCCTGCTCTATCTGCAAATTTATTATCTAATGCCTCTTGTAACATTTCCAAATCTTCTTTTTTTAACATATAAACTAATGTTGCTGCTAATGTGGATTTTGGATTTTCAGGTTTCTCTATAAATTCAATTATCTTGTTATTTTTATTAACACTAACTATCCCTAACTGCTTGGCAAGTTTGAAACATTTTATATCATTAAGTAATATACTGGATGTTTGTTTTTGTTGAAAATAATTGATTATATTTTTGAGATTATCTTCGAATAAGTTGTCTCCCCCAATAATTAATAAGTTCTCTTGAATGTTATGTTTTTTTACAACAAAGTTGATATCGCCGATAGCTCCTAATCTATCTTCATTTGATAAAGTTCCATCATTAACAATAGTTATTTTTTTTGATGAAGTTAAGTTATTATTCAATTTAACGAAATGAGAATAAAATTTGTTGTTAGTTACAATAAAAATTTCATTTAGTTCAGAAATATTTTCGAGTTTTTCGACAATATGTTCAACAATTGTCTTTCCACCAACTTTTAACAAAGGTTTTGGATGGTTTAAAGTTAATGGATATAATCTAGTGGCATACCCTGCAGCTAGAATTAATGCTTTCATCTTAAGGGAAAGAATTTATTTTTTACTTTTAAGTGTTATGAAATATTGTTATTGGATTAGAATTTAGTTTGTCTTGTTGATGTGCAATTTTAGCAAATATATTCAAAATATCCGAAACATTTAAATATAAGTGTTACTTGTACACTAACGTAAGGTGATAAAAACAAAGTGTTTAATTGATCTTTTCCACGAGAAGATTTTTTTAATCTCACACTTAGTGTAAAAATGACAAAAACAAACCAAGAAGGCTTGAAAATGAAAAGAAAACAAATATCTAAAGAATTAAACATTAATTTAAATTTAGAACAAGTGAATCTTAAGTTAAGGGAAGAATATAATCTTGAAGAAATAATTGGGGGATTTGGTCGAGCAGTACATAAATTAAATGACCACATTGATTACAATCCTGGTCTAACTGATGCTTATGATCCTAATAATTTGATCTGTTTTGATATCGGTTTTTTGACTGGATCAAAAGTAATGACTTCTAAAAGAACTTATGTAAGTAGTTTAAGTCCATTGAAAACTAGTAATGCTGGAACTAATGGAATTTATTATTCAACTGCAAGTGGGGGTTTTGGATCTGCATTAAGGGATTGTGATTTAGATGCAATAAACATTATTGGGAAATGTCAAAATCCTTCTTATTTAGTAATTGATTATTCAAGTGGAAAGTTAGAAACAAGTTTTCAAGATGCAGGAGATCTTATGGGAAATACAACTGACCAAAAGATATCTTCTCTTTCTGAAAAGTATGACAATGCTTCTTTTTTAGTAATCGGGCTTGCAGGTGAAAATTTGGTAAGGTGTGCTAACATTGCTTTTAGCACTTCTGATCAATTGAGAAAAGGAACTAACCATATGAGATTTGCTGGTCGAGGAGGAATGGGGGCAGTAATGGGTTCAAAGAATTTAGTTGCTATTGTAGTTAAAGGTGAACGAGAAGTAAGTAGGACACATTACAAATCTCAAAGTCTGGGTAATGATGTTAAAGAAATTAACAGAGAAATTGCTAGGGGTGAAGGAACTAGGAAATATCGGGAACTTGGTACTTTTTTTTCTAACATTGAAAGTTTAGAATATTTAAGTGCAGGAATTCATCAAAATTTTAGTCAAGGTAATGATGTTAATACCAGGAATTTGTTTAGAGATTACTTAATACAAGATGGAATTGAAATTAAAGACAAAGGATGTCTTGGATGTGGGATTAAATGTTGGAAAGAATTGTTTAAGGAAGGAAAAGTTTTAGGGAAATTAGATTATGAAAATGGTTCTTTGCTTGGGCCAAATTTAGGGATTAATGATGTGGAACAAATTCAACAATTAATAAATTTAACAGATGGTTATGGAATGGACGCTATGTCAACTGGTGTTTGTTTAGGTTATGAAATGGAAATTCAAGGGAAGTTTGGCAATTTTGAATTTGCTAAACAGATGATTGAGAAAATTGCATCTGGCGAACATGGTTTGAAAGAAGGTGTGAAAAGATATTCTGAATCAATAGGTCAAACTGAAAATGCAATGCATGTTAAAGGTGTTGAACTTGCGGCATATTTAGGGCAAGTAAATCCAGGATATGCTTTTGCAATTGCTGGTCCTCATACTTCTATGATGACTTATAATTCTTCTTGGAAACTAACTGCAAATAATTCAGTGGAGGAGTGGTCAGAAAATATAATTGATGGTGTTATACCAATTATTTATGATATGAACGGGTTGTGTAAATTTTCAAAAGTAAGTTTAGGTGATGTTAGTAAACAATTAAATTTGCTTACTGGTGTTGAAACTTCATCTGATGAATTGAAAAATTGTGCTAGGAAAGTAGCATTATTAGCAAGAAATATTGATTATAAATTGGGTTTCAATGAAAGTGACGACATTTTACCTGAAAGATGTTATCAAGATTTAGAAATAAACGAACTTGGTGAACATTTCAATACTAAAGAATTTTTTGAAAGACTGAAACATTCAGTTTACAATTCTTATCATACTCTTGCAGGGGAATTTGGAATTAATTTAGTTAATGTAAATTATATGTTTGGATCAAAATTGATGGAGGTTGCTTAAAATGATTAATGAAGAAAATATCGGATCTGATATAAGGAAACCAAATATGTTAGAATTTACTAAAGATTTAGCTTTAGCAGTTGCAGATTTTTATGAGTATTCTATGGCAGAAGCTAATATCCTTGAAGATATTGTTGGTAAAGATACAGTATTTGATATGGTAGTTAGAAGGATGCCAACAAATAAAGTTGTTGGAAGATTTGAAAGAGATGGTGTTAAGTATGATGAATTAGAACAAAGAAAATATTTAATCAATGCTGGTTTAGAACAAGTTGCAGCATATTTTTTAGAAGCTAGGGGAACTGAAAAATTAAGAAATTATATGCAAGAAGTTCAAGGTGTTGAAAATACTACATTTTTAGATTGGGTAGAAAATATTTCTTTTCAAGGTGATGTTTATGCTATGCCAGAAGGTACTATATTCTTTGCGCAAGAACATCAATTAAGAGTTCATGAAAAATTTGAAGAAGCACAAGTGTTTGAAAGTTTATTACTTAATACAATCAATCCTCAAACTAATGTGGCAAGTACTGCAAATGATATTGCTCAAGTAGCTAATAAAATTTTACTTGAGGGGGGAAGTAGGAGAGCAACAAGTCCTCAAAGTTCGGTATTTAATTCTCGTGCAGCAAGAATTGGTGGTTTTACTGCAAGTTCTAATGTTGCATATGGGATGTTTTATCATGAAAAAGTGGGTGGTACGCATGGTCATTCTTATGTGATGTTACATCCAGATGAATACTCTTCATTTAAAGCTCAATCTGAATTATTTGGGAATAAAGTTTGTTTCTTATTAGATACTTACAATGTTGAAGAAGCTTTTGAAATATCATTGAAAATTGTTGAAGAGGAAAATTTTGATAGTTTTGCATTTAGGATTGATAGTGGCGATTTATTACAACAAGCTAAATGGATTCATGATAAATTGCAAGAAAAAGGTTATGCTAGAGAAAGTTATGTTTTGGTAGCTTCAGATGATTTAACTGCGGGTAAGATTGATGTCTTGGAAAAAGAAAGAGCAGACATTGATAAATATTTAGTTGGAACTTATGTTGTTAATCCACCTAAACCAGTACCAGGTGTTTTCAAATTAGCTGCTTACAAAAATGATAATAATAATCAAGAAGTAAGTAGTGATGAAGAAAATAATGGTTGGATTCTGAAAGGAAAGTTATCTGAAGAATTTAGTAAAGCCACATTACCTGGAATTAAACAAGTTTATCGTGTTGTTGGAGAAGATGGTTTTTACAAGAAGGATATCATTGCGTTTGAAGGGGAAGATTTAAGTGAATATTTAGATGAAAATGATACTGTTGAAGAATTACTTGTTTCAATAATTAAAGGAGGAAAACAAGTTTATAATTTTCCAACTATTAATGGAATTTCTCAACGAAGAGAAGAACAACTTTCTAGGTTTAATAATATAGGAGATTATGAAATTTTAATCTCCTCGTTAGTGTTAAAAACACAACAACAAATCATGGAGGAACATGGTTTTTATCGGAGGAATTGAGAATGAAAAATGTTGAGAATGAAATTGTGAAAAAGTCAGTTTTGGTTTGTGAAAGTTTGGGAAAGATTAGTGGCAGTTATGGTGTTACTGAATTTTTTGTATTTTCAGATGGAATTGGTTTTGGAGACAGTTGGTGATTGGAAAATAGGGGGATAAAGAAAATGAGAATATTTTACGATACCGATACACAAGTAGATTTTATGTCTGAAAATGGAGCTTTGTATGTCCCAGGGGCAGAAGAAATCAGGCTTTCTTTAAAAAAATTAACTCAGTATGCTAGAAATAATAACATTCCGATAATTGGTTCAGTGGACAGACATTTTGGAACTGAGAAATACAAAGAAAAAGAATTAGAATTACAAAGGTGGGGTGGTCTTTTTCCTGATCATTGTATGGACGATACTGCAGGATTTGAAAAGATATCTGAAACTTCTATAAGTCCTCTTTATTTTGATGTGCATGGTTCTTCACATCGTACTGATGACCTATACATCCCTTGTCTTAGGGAAGAAAATATCTCTTTTTCTAAATATATGATGAGGTATGAGTCAATAATCAGTCCGGACAAAATTGATTCTTTTTATCAAAATTTTACCACTGAAAAAAGAATCTCTTGGTGGCATTCAATATTATCTGGTATAAATCTTGAAAATATCACTTCAGCTTTAAATGAATTAAAACAAGAAAAATCAAAGGGTATTTATTTTGAAAAACAGTCTTATGATATTTTTTCTAATTCTCATTTAGATATTTTTCTTCATGAAGCAAAGGTTTCTGAAGCGATTGTTTATGGTGTGGCAACCGATTATTGTGTTAAGGCAGTAGTGTTAGGTATGCAAAAAAGAGAAATTCAAACTTATGTTGTTGAAGATGCAATCCAAGGTATTACTGAAGAATCTTCTGTGGCAGCAATTGAAGAAATGAAACTATCTGGGGCTAAAATTGTTTCTCTTGAACAAGTTCTGGGAGGTAAATTCTAGTTTGGAGGATAAATAAAATGGCGGAAAGAAAAATAAAATTGGCGAAAATGAACCCGGATTTAGTTAATAAGGAAATTGGAGATTTTGTTCTTGAAGATGTAACAAATAGAAAAGCAACTGGTTGTGTGATCGGTTTATCAGGTGGTGTTGATTCAACTGCTACTGCAGCAATTATCAAAAGTGCATTTGATAGATATAATCTGTTTAGTAATGGTCAGTCACTTGAATTAGTTGGTTACATATTACCTTCAAAAATTAATCATTACAAGGATACTGAAGATGGTGTTGATATTGCTAAACAGTTAGGTATTAGGTATGAAGTTCATAGTATTGAAGGGATTGTTGAAGCACATAAGTTAACTAATCCTGAAGCTTTTGAATTTAATTATCATAAAGGGAATATGGTCTCAAGAATTAGGGCAAATATTCTCTCTACTAAATCTGCAACTGAAAGAAAAATTTTAGCTGGTACTGGTAATCGTGACGAAGATTTTGGAATCGGTTATTACACTTTGTTTGGTGATGGGGCGGTACACTTAAGTCCAATAGGTAATTTACCAAAAAGGTTAGTTAGAGAAATAGCAGATTACCATGGTTTTTCTGATATTGCTAAAAAAATTCCTAGTGCTGGTCTTGAACCAGGACAAACGGATTTTGGTGATTTGGGGTACAGTTATGATTTTGTGGAATTAGTAAGTGAAGGATTAATGCAGGGTTTTGAAAAAAAGGAACTTTATGGTCACAAACAAATAATTGGTCTTTCTCAAAAGGACATTGTTCAATATGCAAATTTGTATGGTTCTCCTAAATTAAGTAATTCTAAAGATATGATTGATGACATTTTGAGAAGGCATAACATTGCAATTGACAAAGCTAACTTAATTCATCCAAGGGCAGCACCTGTAACTTTGATTTACGAATGAAATAATAATCTTAACTAAAATAAATGAGGGTAAAAAAAATGAGTGAACAAAATAATGAAAGGCCGCAGAAAGTTTACAATGCAACCGATATGATTATTGAGTATTGTTCTAATAATAAAGAGGGAATAGTGTTAATTGAACGAAAAAATCCACCTTTTGGTTATGCTTTACCTGGGGGCTTTTTAGAGAAACATCTTAGTTTAGGTGATAATGCAAGGAAAGAAACCAAAGAAGAGACTAATTTAGAATTTATTGTTGGAAATGAAGAGAAACCTTTCTTAGTTAAAGGTCAGCCAGATAGAGATCCGAGAGTTAGAGTTTTAAGTTTTGTTTATGTCGGTAAAGGTTATGGTGAATTGAGGGCAGGAGATGATGCTGCTAATGCACATCATGTCTCTTATGGTCAATTGAATGGGATGTTAGGTAAAAGATTATTTGCATTTGATCATGAAGAAATTATTGTTCAATATCTTGAAAATGTTGGAAAATTGTACGATCTAAAAAAGGGTGAAATGAAATGAAAGATAATACTACCTTTTTCCCAGAAAGTTCACTTAAAAAAATTTTGGAAAATGATAAAGGGGGCTCTAGTAAAGTTGATAAAGATATATCTAGTAACAAAAAAAGATACTCCCGATTAGGTGTTATTGGACGTTTTCGTCCATTACATATTGGGGGGGCAATGATGTTAGAAACATTATGTCAACAATCAGGGTATGTAATCATTGGAGTTGGCAGTGCTAACAAGTATAATATTCGTAACCCTTTTACTGCAGAAGAGTCTGTTAATATGATTGACAAATACTTATCTTCTCAAGGATATGATAATTATGAAATATTTACTATTAATGATTATGCTCATATTCCTGAATTTAGTGATGGGCAGAAATGGAAAAATGAAGTTAAGCAACATTTAGGTAAAATTGACGCTTTTATTACAGGAAATCCTTATTCTAAAAATTTGTTAGGGGCTGATTATAAAATAGTTCATCCTGGAGAATTAATCCCCCCTGAAAAATGGGTTTGGTTAAGGGGTACAATGGCTAGAGTTGAAATGGCTAAAAATTCTGATTTATGGGAAAAAATGGTCCCACAAGTTGTTGTTGAATATCTGTTAGAAAATAAACTAGTTGATAGATTTCAAAGGGAGTTCGGTTTACAAACTTTATCTTGTTTGGTTGAAGAAAGTAGTGGTGACTTGAGTCAGTCTTTAGGGGCTGGTTATGTTCAAAGAGAAAATTTGGAACAAGAGTATAAACATACTTTGGAAAAATAAATCTTAAGAAAGTGAGGTAATAAAAAAATGGTTCGTTTAGGGAGTTATGAAATCATTCGTCAGATTGGTGAAGGTGGATTTGGTAGGACTTATGAGGGTAGGCATGTCCTTAACAATAATATTAAAGCTTGTCTTAAACAGAACATTAACATTACTGATGAAGATGCAAAATTATTAATGCGGGAAGCAGAACTATTAACTAAAATTAGTCATTATTCTTTCCCAGCATTTAGAGATCTCTATCGTGTTGATGATGGGAGTATTGTACTTGCCATGGACTTTGCTGAAGGAAGAACTCTTGATAAAATTGTTGAAAAGCATAAAGGATTACACCCCGAAGAAGTTGCTTGGATTGCACAAAGGTCATTACAGGGATTATATTATTTGCACCATAAAGGGGTGATTCATGGTGATGTTAAACCACCTAATATGATGATTCAACCTTGGGAACATAATGTTGTATTAGTTGATTTTGGTTTGTCAAGTATCAAACCTAAAAGTGATTCAAAAGCCGTAGGATACACTGAAGTTTTTGCTGCACCTGAACTTCTTTCTGGGAAACCACCTTTGCCAGAATCTGATTTATATTCTTTAGGTTTAACTATGATATATGCTTGGGGTGGTGATCCAGTTGCTAAAATTCATCCTCCTTATGTCCACAAATCTTTACAAAATTTTGTCAATGGTTTAGTACGATATAATGTTGCTGATAGGACTAATTGGGATAAGGAAGATTTAGTTAAAAAATTGTCAGATGCTAGATTAGAAGCGTTTGGTAGAAGGAGGTCAATAAAAAGTAAATGATTTGTTGGTTGTTGATTTTTAATTATTTGTTAAGTTAATAATTGAAAATATTAATTGAGATCTCGTATGAGTTAGCGAGAGCTATATGTAAATCAAATATAAATGGGGGTACATAAAATGTACAGTTGGGGAGATGATACAAGTACTTGGAAAAAACCAGGTTCTTATAACTATGGTTCGGCTAAAGCACCTTACCTTGATGACTTAAAAAAGGAGGCTGCAGATAAAGGGCCTCGAACATATGTTGGAACAAAAAAACCTAATTTGGATTTAGTTAATCCTAAAGGTAAAAAACTTTATTCTGAAAGTGAGAATCCAATAATTTTAGCAGTAGATGGAACGGGTTCAATGCAATCTTGGCCAGGAGAAATATTTGATAGGTTACCTTTGTTTTACCAAACACTTTCAAAATATAAACCAGAAATTGAACTTAGTTTTTCAGTGATTGGTGATGCCATCTCTGATGATTGGCCATTGCAAATTTCTGCTTTTGGTAAAGGTGTGGAACTTGACGATTATCTGAAAGCGTTACATCCTGAAGGAAGAGGTGGTCCTGGAATTAGAGAAAGTTATGAATTATTTAGTTACTTTATTCATGAACATTGTAAAACTCCTAATGCAGTTTCACCTTTCTTGTTTATAATGGGCGATGAGAAATTTTACAAGAATGTTGATCCAAGCCAAGTAGAACAATTAATTGGGGATAAATTACAAGGTCCATTAGATTCTGCTAAGACCATTCAAGAATTAACTCAACGTTATGATGTTTACTTGTTAAGGAAAAGTTATAGCCATGGTCTTGATAAAGAAATTGAAGGGCAATGGAAAGAAGTTCTTGGAGCACAGAAAGTAATTCCAATCTATGATCCAGAAAGAGTAGTTGATGTTGCTATGGGCCTTGTAGCAAAGAAGTGGGGTTATTTTGGAGATTTTGAAAACAATTTGGGTGCTAGGCAAGACTCAGTTGGAAAAGAATCTGTTATGATGTCTTTGAAAGCTGCACCTGGTGTTGATTTTGATAATTTAGAATCTACAATGGTGGGAAGTTCAATTGTTGGTGATGCACCAAGTATGAAAAGTAAAAACTTAGCATCAATGGTAAGTAAACCTTAATTTTTTGTTTTGAAATTTGATTGAAATAAATAGAAAATAAATAGGAGGAAAATAAAATGGGATTAAGCACTTCCGGAATGGATAAAGCGTATAAAACTAGTGGGGAAATTTTTGAACAGGTTAGTAAATTATACAAACCTGGTTTGGCTGAACAGTTAGGGGAAATTGAACCTGGTGAGGTTGTAGTAGTTCAAGGAACTTATGATCATGTAGAAAAATTGTTAGATACAATTAAAGTTCCTTATACTTCAATCACCAGTTCTGAAATATCAACACATAATGGTGGGAGAGTTATGTTTGTTAATTGTGCGTCATACAATTCTGTTGATGGCAAAACCAAAAATGCAATACATAATTATGTTGATGAAGGAGGAAGGTTGATCAGTACAGATTGGGCAGTTGGTTTGGTTGAAAAAGTTTTTCCAGGTAAGGTACAGAAAACTGCTAAAACAGGTGACGATGTTGTAGAAATTCAATGTTGTAGTGATTTAGGTAGAAAATTTGTTGGAATGAATTATGCACAATGTAGGCCTAAATGGTGGCTGGAAGGAAGTAGTGACATTTATTCTATTGGTGAAGGTGTTACTGCTATAATCACTAGTTCTGAAATGGAAGAAAAGTATGGTCAACCTTATGTTGCAGTTGGTTTTAAGGAAGGTAAAGGTGAAGTTATACATTTTATTAGCCACCTTGAATTGCAAAGAACTCATCTTAGAACTGAAGAAGACAAAGAAGGACTTGATACTTTTCTGGAAAAAATGAAAATTGAAAAAACTCCTGAAATGGATGATATGAAAGTTGCAGAATTAGAAGCTGCGTACAGTACCCTAAACACAGTTGCTTACTTGTGTTTAAGGTCTCCTGTGTTAGGTGGAGATATGAAAAGTGTGACTTTCAATTCGACAGCTGGGCCTGTTGGTGGAGCAGTGAGCAAAAAACTAGTCTGAACATGCTAATATAAAAATAAATTGGATAAATAAAAATGGTAAAAGCAATTGTAACAATTCCTCCTTATGCACCTTTTATTGAAGAAGTTGTAAATCATCCCATTGTAAGTGGGCTTAGGTTGAATACAGTTATGCCAACGAAAGGTAGTTTGGAGGAATTGTTAAAACAATTGCAAGATAAGGCTAATGGGAAAGATCTTTGGATTGATTTAAAGTATCGGCAGTTACGTGTAAAAAATTATGGTATTCCACCTTTTACCGAAATTGAATTAACTCATAATATTGACGTGGATACTCCTGTGACTGCTTATTTTAGTGATGGGAAAGAACGTGCAAAGATTTTGGAAGTTGATGGTAATAGATTAATCATGCAAGATGGGCCTAAACGAATGGTTGGTCCTGGTGAATCTATTAACATTGTTCATCCATCGCTTAATGTGGAAGGACATTTTACCAAAACTGACTTAAAATACATTGAAGCTGCTGAAAAAGTTGGGTTAAAAACATATATGTTATCTTTTGTGGAAAGTGTTGATGATGTGACTAGATTAAAAGAGAAAGTTTCAGATGCAATTATTGTTGCTAAGATTGAATCTCAGAAAGGCATGGGTTATGTTCGTAATGTGTGGAAGGATGAATCTCGGTTAATGGCAGCAAGAGGTGATTTGTTTGTTGAACTTGAAATGCCGCATTATGTAACAAAAGCAGTGGAAGAAATTGTTATGAAAGATAATAACGCAATTGTAGCTTCAAGAATCTTTCCATCTTTATCTTATAGTTTGGAGCCTAGTTGTAATGATATCGGTGATGTTGATAACCTGATTAGGATGGGGTATCAGAATTTCATGTTAGGCGATGATATCTGTATGAAGAGGGATTCAGTGATAAGTGGTCTTAACTTGCTGAAAGCGATAGCAGATAATTATTACAAGTGATTCATTTTTTATTTTTTTAATATTATTGTTTGCAATGATTATAATTAAGGGTAGAAAATCAATTATAAGTTGAGCAACTAAAGAAAAAAAGTGATGGTGTTTAACAAGGAGGAGAAACTAAAATGGGATTAGAAAATTTAGTTTTTGTACCAAGTAAAAGTAGGTATGAATTGGAACTTGAAGAAAAAGGATCAGATCATTTTGTTAAAAAGAGTTTTTCTTCTGAAGAGATTTATAATAAAATTGTAATAAGTCATCATAAACAGAAAGCTAATCTCTCTCGTGTTGTTAATTTGTTTGGTAGTGATGCTGTTGTTGATAGGTCTAAATTAAATAATGATTTAGTAAGGGGTAAAGACTTGTTTATATTTTTAGGAGGAGATAATCATTTTACTTATTGTGCACAAAAAGTTTTATCTTATTTACAAAGAAATCCTCAAGAAAGGAAATATGTTGCAGGTGTGGTTCTTGATCCTGATAAAAGTACTGGAGCACTATTATCTTTTAGAGTTAATGAATTTTTAGAAGGTGTTACTTCTGAACTAGCAAGTGGTTTTGGTGAAAATAAAGGTTTTGAAAATTATTCTGTTGAACAATGGACTACTTTGGAAGGTTCAGTTAAGTATAATAGTAGTGTCAGAAAATTATTGGTTCCAGCTATTGATGAATATTTTGTTGGAGAATCTGCTAGAATGCAAATGTCAAGAAATGTTGTTTATTTAGATGGTAAAGAAATATTTCCAGACAAATCTTCTGGTTTGTTGGTTGCAACAGGTTCAGGTTCAAATCAAGGGTCGTGGTATAATAATGTTTACGAAATGATTTTTAATGAAAGTGGAGAATTTCCTAAAGGGTCTGAATCTGCTAAAATGATTTTAACTGAACATCGATCAAGAAGTGTTGCTAATCTTTACAAAGGTCAAATCTTGGAAATTCATTCTTATAATGATGATTATGGGATTATCTCTGCAGATTGTCATAAAGAACATACAACTACATTTCCAATGGGCGCTAAAGCAGAAATTAAAGTTAGTGATTTAAAGTTAAGGGTGTTGGTTGGTTTTTGAAAGAAAATGTTTAGTTAAGTAGCGCCTAACCTTTTAGCCCAATATTCTTCAGTTTTTCTTTCATTATATCTGCAACTTAAATCTCTGAATGTTTCATAACTGTCAATTGTTTGGAATAATTTTTCATAATCTTCTTTAGTAAGGTGTTCGTGGAATGCTGATGAGAAACATATGGAAAAGTTATGACCTAAGTAGTGCATATTGTATAATATTTTACCTGGTTTTGTTATTTCACTAAGATAATTTCTAATTTGTAACTTTCCTTCTGGAAGAGATTTCTCTTTCATTAATTTTCCCTGAACTAAATCTTCAATTGATTTTGTCATGGAAGTTTTAAACACTGGATTATTTATAAATATTTATGACTAAGATATTTTAAGTAAAAAAATTTAGAAATCTGGTTTCCATTCACTTTTGTCGTTTCTTTGACGTGTGAATGAGTACAATGCTGCGGGTCGATGAGGACCTTTTTTCTTTTTATGTAAATCTTTAAGTATGTGTAATTCAGAAATTTTTTTTCTAAAGTTACGTTTGTCTAATTCTGTACCTAAAATAACTTCATAAGCTCTTTGAAGTTCTGTAAGTGTAAATTCTTTTGACATTAATTGAAATGCAAAGTCACTCTCTTGAACTTTTTTACGTAATCTGTGGATAGAATATTCAATAATTCTTTTGTGATCGAAAGCAATTTCTGGTAAATTGTAAACTGAATGCCAAGTGAATAAGTTACCCTCCTGAAAATCAATTTTGTTGGAATCAATAAGCCCATAATATACGATTGTAACTGTTCTTATTCTGGTATCTCTTTTCAAATTTTGTCCAAAAGTATAAAGTTGTTCTAAGAAAACTTCTCCAGGATTAATTTTACCTTTTAATTTCAATGCTATTCTAGCCGTATCTTCAATTTTTTCATTATAACGTACAAATCTTCCAGGTAAAGCATATTTTCCTAAGTAAGGGTTATCTTCTCTTTTAATCAAACCAACTTTAATATCATCATTCTTAATTGTAAATAGAATTACGTCTACTGCTAATCCTGGTTTATTATACTTGTCAAGGTCATCTTTTGAAGTCATAGTGTTAAACTAACAATATTTTAAATTATATAAAAGTTACTGGGAAAAATGTTATTTTTACATATAATGGGCTCCTATCGCTAAAGAAAATTCTCCATTATTTGGGAAGTATGTTTTCTTGTTTAACATAGCGGAATAGTTTTCTAAAGATTCTTTCAATGAAGGGAAGTTAGTTACTGGTGAACCAATATAAACTATGTTATTGGTCCATTTGAATAATTTTGAAGAGTGTGATAATAAGGCAAGATCTTTGACAGTAGTTGAACTGATAATATCAATTGAGGTTGCTAGGACATCTTCTTTTGAAGAATCTTTATTAGCTTTAGCAAAATGGCTAATGACGTATTCTCCCATGATTGTTCCTTCTAAATTTGGTAATCTCTCTTTCACATAAATGTTAAGGGGTTTTCCTTTAGTTGCCATTTCTGACATCTCTTGATAATTATCAATTCCTAAATGTTTTCCAATTCCCTCTAAAAATCCTCCACTCAATGAATTTCCAAGGGGTACAGGGATTGTAAAACCATGGGACCTTAATGAGTAAGAAGTTCCTGTACCAATAGATACAAGAATAAAGTTTGTTAGGTCTTCTCCATTATACTGCATTAATTTTTTTAAACCTGCAACTTGTATTTTTTTCTCTTGAATTATTAAATCTTTTTTTTGTATATTTATTTCAAAATCTTTGAAATATTTTTCATAATTATTGGAATAACCAACTCCCACAATATTAACTTTTGTAATTCTATCATTGTTTAGTTCTTTAACAATCTCTTCTAAGTTGGTATTTGCAGTTGAAGAAAATTTAAATTTTTCATTATTTCTCCAAGCTGCTTTTACAAGTGATGTTCCAAAATCAATCCCAGCTATCATAGGATTAATTAAAGTAATTTTGTAGATAATGTTTATCTTTAAAGTTTATAGGAAAGAATGATTTCTTTAAACAAATAATTGTAACCAATTAAGTTATGTCGTTAGAGAAAAAAAGGTGGACAGCTTACTGCCGTTCCCATATAAAATACGGTACAGGACAATACGTAAGCGCCTTTAACATCTGTGTTCGAAAAGGGAACAGGTGAACCACGCCACTCTGGCCGTCCGAACTTACCAAGAACAAGGCTTATTTATAAATATTTTGGTTATGATTAAGTATTGTTAATATCCCAACCGTTTTCACTATAATATTTGTTGTTTTTTATATGAACTAAAACCTCTTTAATATAAAGAATAATATTCTTTGGTAAATTATCTAAATCAAACCAACTTAAATCATCACATTTGTGTGGTTCCATGTTAGTAATTTTACCTTCCCAACTTCTAGTAATAAAAAAAGCGTCAATTCTTTCTTCATTATTAACATGAGATTTTCTATGCATCATGTGTACTAGTTCTAAATTTTCAGTTTGAAGTTCAATACCTGCTTCTTCTTTAGTTTCTCTGATAATTGCTTGAGTAAAAGTTTCACCTTCATCAACATGTCCAGCAATTAAACTGTACATCCCATCACAATAACCACTGTTTTGTCGTCTAAGAAGCATTACTTTATTTTCTTTAAATAAAACGAGATAAGAAGCTGGTATTATTTTATGTCTTTCTGCCATAAAATAAATTATTTTGAAGTTTTATTTAATATTTTGTGTTTGGAATTTTTAAGATAAACCCTCGTAAAATCCTTTGACAATTTGATATGATTTTAACATGTGATCATTGTTGATTTTTATATTTTCACCTATTATCTTATTTTTTCTTTTAGAATCTTGTTCTAACAATTGAATTAAAAGAACTTCTTCATTTTTTAAATATTTCCTTAACAAAGCAATATGGTATCTTTCGGTTCCAAAAAACTCTTTTCTTTTCTTTAGGTAATATATCTCAACAGAAATCTCTTTTTTATCACCAATATAACCTCGAATGAATTTAGATACAGTATCATTGAATAATTGATGTAATCTGTCCATATGCCTTATTCCTTCAGAAACTACTTTTTGAGGATCCTTACTTCTTTCTTTTTTCAATTTTTTTGCTAAACTTATTGTTTCAAATTTGTTTTTAGCATAAATTTGGTTAAATATTTTTATATATTCAATGATTTGTTTTTCTTGTGTTGCAATGGGTGGATATCTATAAAATGACCCATGTCTTTTAGTTAACTTTTTTGTAATTTTTTCACTAAATTTTGTTTCTTTTCTAATTATTGAAGAAACATCAGAAAGTTGTTTAATTAATTTAGATATATTCTCCTTAGATTGATTAACTTTTTCAGGAATGTAAGATTTATTTGTGATTAGTCCATTAGTAATCTTTTTCATTAAGGTCATTTTTTCATCAAAAGAATTTATGAAATTAGAAAATTGTTCATTAGTTTCTTGATCTAAATGTGTTGATTTTTTTAAATCTTCATTAAACTTTAATATTAAATCAATGTAAAGGTTAGTTTTATTATAAACTCCTTTTACATCTTTCTTAAATGATGCGTAATATTGGTTTTTTAACCTATTCTCTTCTTCTACTTGTTTAAGAAATTGTTTGTGTCTTTTTTCTTCTTCAGCAATTTCTTCAGGGGTTCTTCTACTTAATCCCTCTGTTAAACCTTTTTTTGTTGATTGGTATGCTTTTCCTGCTAAGATTAATTTTACGAATCCCATGAATGTTAAGGGAATATTTTAACTCTTATAAACTTTATTCTTAAAAAAAATCATTTCTTGCATTCTATAAAATATAGTATAACCAATCTTATTGTAAATTTTTCAACTTTTTCCAAATCAAGTTAAAATTTCCTTTCTTTCCCTTTTTCCATGCTTTTTTTCTTAATCATTATTCCATAAAGGTTATAAATGATTAGCCCTGTTAGAATGGTATAAAACAAAATCTATCTAACCTCCGAAATCACCTCTTTTCAAAGCCAAAATGGCTTTTTTTTTACTTTTTTAAAATAATCTGTAAATTTAATTAAATAAAACTTAAAAAAGAGAGGCACAATAAACATGATTGATACTGCAATAATTCTAGCTGGCGGTTTAGGAACAAGGTTAAGGCCTTTAACGGAAGAAATACCAAAACCTTTACTTCCAATTAAAGGTAAACCAATGATTGAACATTCTATTTTACATATGAAAAAACATGGTGTTAAAAATTTTGTACTTTCAATAGGGTATAAAGCAGATAAAATTCAACAATACTTTGGCGATGGTTCTAAATTTGGTGTTAACATTTCATATTCCATTGAGGAAAAACCATTAGGTACAGGGGGGGCTGTTAAACAAGCTGTAACATGTTTAGATAAACCTTTTATTCTTGCTTGGGGGGATAATTTGATGGACATTAATTATGCTAAACTTTTTGATACTCACAAATTAAATGGGACTAAAATAACTATGGCGTTAACTCCACGAGAAGATGTTGAACATTTTGGTGTTGCAAAATTAGAAAAGAACAAAATTGCTTTCTTTGTAGAGAAACCTAAACGAAGAGATGCACCTTCAAATTTAATAAATGCAGGGGCGTTCGTGATCGAACCAGAAGTATTAGATTATTTGCCGCAAGGAAAATCTTCGATTGAAAGAGATCTTTTTGAACGAATGGCATGTTTCGGACAAATTTCTGCGTACAAACATGAAGGACAATGGTTTCCAACAGATACTTTAGAAAAGTATCAACATGCAGAAGAAAATTTTAAAATTTAACAACATTATCTTGAAAATTATTTTTCTATTTTTATTAAACACGAGGTGTAAATTAAATGATAAATCCTAACATTTTCAAAGCTTATGATATACGTGGCAGATGGGGTCAAGATTGGGATGAAGATTCAGCATATTTGATTGGAAAAGCTATTGGGTTTCATTTTAAACCAAAATTTGTAGCTATTGGTAAAGATATGCGAAATTCAAGTAATATTATTTTTCAAAAATTAGCTCAATCATTAATTGAGCAAGGAATTAATATTTATGATTTGGGTTTGTGTGGTACTGAATTAACTTATTTTGCTAGTTCTTTTGTTCCGGAAGTTGATTTAGCAATAATGGTTACTGCATCGCATAATCCTGGTGAAGATAATGGTATGAAAATCACTTTGAAAGGATCAGTTTCAATTGGGTTAGATTCTGGTTTGGATAAAATTAGGGATTTAGTTATTAATGGGATGGATGAAATAAGTAATGTTACTGAGAACGGTGAAATTACCAATGTTAATTTATGGGGACAGTATCATAAACATGTAATTCATTTGGCAGGACTTACTGATGTAAAAAATGTTAAAAGTAAAATTAAACCAATTAAATTAGTTATTGATGCAGGTAATGGTATTGGTGGTTATGTTTTTGACCAAGTGATTAATGATTATTTACAAAATAATAATTTTGAAATTGTCAAGATGTATTGGGGTCCTGATGGGACTTTTCCGAATCATTTAGCTGATCCTCTTAAAGAAGAAAACGTTGAAGATTTAAAAAAAAGGGTTATTGAAGAAAATGCAGATCTAGGAATTGCTTTAGATGGTGATTCTGATAGGGTATTTTTTATAGATAGAAAAGGAAGATATTTACATGGGTATTATTTTGCTGCTATGATGACTGATTATGTTTTAAATAATGCGGTGTTTGCTAATTATGAAACTATTGTGCACGATCCAAGATATTATTTAGCTACTGTTAATGCTGTTAAAAATCATCATGCTAAACATGTTATGTCAAAAGTAGGTCATACATTAATCAAAGCAGAAATGAGAAAACAAAATTCTATTTTCTCAGCTGAATGTAGTGGTCATATTTTTTACAGAGAAAATAATTTTGCTGAAAGTTCAATCTTAACAATTCTTATGATGTTAAAATTTGTTACTAAGAAAGACCTAGTAAAAATAATTGATCATTATTCTGATAAGTTTCCTTTAAGTGGGGAGTTTAATTTTGTAGTTGATGGTGTTGATGAAGTTTTAGATGTTGTTAAGGGGAAGTATGGTCATTGTGAAATCAAAGAATTTGATGGTGTGGAAGTTTTAGGTGACGGTTGGAGAGCAAGTATCAGGAATTCTAACACTCAACCTGTATTAAGACTTAATGTTGAAGCAAGTAGTCGGGATCTAATGAATGTAAAATTTGAAGAAATGAAAAGTTTGATTTTACAATATGGGGAGCTAAAGTTATAAGATAATTTTAAAAATAAGTGAAGGTTAAGTGTTAATTATGTTATCTGAACAACAAATTGAAAATCATATCAAAGCAGGAAAAATTGCTTCTGAAGCGTTACAGTATGGTAAAAGTTTAATCAAATCAGGGACTAAAGTTATTGATGTTCTTGATGCAGTTGAGAATAAAATAATTGAACTTGGTGGCGAAATGGCGTTTCCTGCACAAATTTCTTTAGATCAGTTTGCAGCACATAGTTGTTCTGACTTAATTGATGAAACTGTGTTAGCTAAACAAGTTGTTAAATTAGATGTTGGTGTGCATATTGAAGGTCAAATAGCGGATAATGCTCTTACTGTAGATTTAAGTGGTAAGTATGAAGATTTAGTTAAAGCAAGTAGGGATGCTTTGAACAATGCTTTGAAAATTGTTAAAGCGGGTGTTGAATTAAGGGAAATTGGTAAGGTTATTGAAGATACTATTAAATCGTATGGTTTTGAACCTGTGAGAAATCTTAGTGGTCATGGTCTTGGTTTATACCAAATACATACTAATCCTTCAATCCCTAATTTTGATAATGGTAGTAATGTTAAATTGAAAGAAGGTGATGTAATTGCAATAGAACCTTTTGCTAGTACTGGTGCAGGGATGGTTAAGGATGAAGGTGAAGCCACAATATTCACATTGAAGTCTCATGCAGCTGTACGTGACCCCATTACTAGGAAAGTACAGGATGAAATTAAAAAATTTAAAGGATTACCTTTTGCTAAACGTTGGTTAGAGAAAAAGTGTGGCACTAAAAGAACTGAATTTGCGTTACGAAGATTAGCAATGACTGGTAATTTAATCATTCATAAACCTTTAAGGGATGTTAGTGGTGGTGTTGTAAGTCAAGCAGAGCATTCTGTTATTATAGGGAAAGAAGTAGTTGTGTTTACTAGGTATTAAGTTATTTTATTAATTCTTTTTTTTTAACCAAGGTAACACAAAATAAACACAAATTGCACCAAAGATAATCACACCCCAAAACACAATCCAATGGGTTAAGTTAAAAGAAAAAAGAACTAAGTTAATGATCATTACAGATACTAACATATATCCAATAAATTTCATTTTTTGTTCTTTATTTAAATTCATTTTTATTTATTTGTTAGCTTATTATTTTATCTTTTTCACAACTTCTTTAACACTGATCTCAAACTGATCTCCACTTTTCATGTCACGTAGTAAAACTTTTTCTTCATCCAATTCACGTTTACCAACTATGATCACGTAAGGGATACCTAAACTGTTAGCATATTTTAAATTTTTACTAATGTTACGGTCTAACAAATCAACAGCAGCATTTATGTTTTGAGATCTCAATTCTTGAACAATACCTAAAGATTCATCTAATGTTTTGATTGGGATGACGTAAACTTTAGTTAAAGATTTTTGTGAGAATTCTTCTTTCTTTTTCAAACATTCAATTATTGGAACTATTCCAAACGAAACCCCTACTGCTGGAACAATAGAATTTTTTCCTAAAAAACTTCCAATCATATTGTCCCATCTTCCACCAGCAGCTAAAGAAGATTTTAAACTTCCATCTTTAACAAAAACTTCATAGACTGGACCAGTATAATATGCTAATCCTCTGGCAAGAGACACATCAAAAACAATAGAATAAACATTCATTTTGTCTAAATAACCAAACACTTCTTCCAATTCAGAAATCCCTTTTAGGGTTTCTTCTGAAGTGACTTTCTTTTTCAATTCAGATAAACTTATTCCTGGTTTAACTAACTTAAACAACTTTTCTGAACTTTTTATTTTTCTTTCTTTGAATTCAGCAATAACACCCTCTTGTCCTATTTTATCTAGTTTGTCAATTGCAATAATGGCTTCTTCTTTTTTTTTAATTCCACATTCATCAAGAATTCCATTCAAAATTCTTCTGTTGTTAAGTTTAATCTTTACATCTAAACCAATTTTTTTGAAAGCACTGTCCGCAGCACTTAATATCTCTGCTTCAGCTAGCATTGAACTAGTTCCAATAGTATCGATATCACATTGTAAGAATTGTCTGACTCTTCCGGTTCTAATTGGTCCATCTCTAAAAACTGAACCCATTTCATATCTTTTGAATGGCATTGGTAATTGCGGATTCATCCCCACAAACCTAGCTAAAGGGACAGTTAAATCAAATCTAAGCCCTAAGTTACGTTTACCTTGATCTTTAAGTTTGAAAGTTTCTTTCAATGCATCGGAAGCTTCACCTGCTGTAAATTTTGCTGATAAAGTTTCTAATCTTTCAATGATCGGTGTTTCTAATGGTGAAAAACCATATTGTTCAAATGTTTCTTTCAAATCTTGAACTATTTTATTTTGAATAATTTTTTCTTCAGGAATAATGTCTTGTATCCCTTTTGCAGTTTGTAATTTCATCTTGATATGTCCTCTTGGTTATCATTAATAGTTTTTGATATATAAGTTTTGCTAGCCTCAAATAAACTTTCTCTAACACATGCTTGTGCTAAGATCTTAGTTGTATCTAACAATTCTAATTCAGTATCATCTTTTTGTAAAATTAAAGGTAGGTCAGTGCACCCTAATATGATCGCTTCTGCGCCTTTATTTTGTAGGTCTAAACTGATCTCAATTAATTTTACTTTATCACTTAATGTTTTTTTACCACTTAAAATTTTCATAATCACTGATGTTATTTCTGTTTGTTGTTTTTTATTAGGATAAATTATTTCAACATTTAATAATTTACTCTCTGTGTTATAAACTTTGGATCTAATAGTATTCTCTGTAGATAATAATCCTACTTTTTTGTAACATCTCTTTTTAGCTTCAAGAATTGTTTCTTTTTGGATACTTAATATCTCAATGTTTAAAACTTCTCTTATTTTTGGCAAATATTTTTGAACAGTATTGCAAGCTACCACCATGAAATTAGCTCCAGCAGATTCAATTTTTTTAGCACCCTCTTGAAGTAGTTTTATCAAAATTTCTTCATTAAATTGATTTTCAACTACATCTGGGATAGGTGAGCTGTAAATAAAAAAAGGAGGAAAATCCTTGTCGTATTTAGCGTTAAATTTTTTCTGAAATATTTTGACAATTTCCAGATATAAACTAGCAGTTGCTTCTGGTCCCATCCCTCCTAATATCCCTACTGTTTTGAATTTATTATTGTATTTATCTTCCATTTTTCTTTCCTCTAATTTGTTCTTTTTTTCCTTCTAATTGTTTAGATATTCTTCTAAGAAATCCTGTTAATGTTTCAATTTTGCCATCATCATATCTTCCTTTGAATGGTTCACAAATAGAATCTAAATACTCTGCTAATTCAGGATTAAACTTTAACACTTTTTTTATTGTCCGATAAGTGCTTTTACTTCCTAATGGTCTACCCTCTTTAATTCCTAGATAAACTGGTCTGTCAATTCCTGGTGTGATTTTACACCTTAATGTAGAATATCCTAGTTCTAGCTGTTCAAACATTTCTTCAATAGCAATGTCAAAGAATTGTTCTGAAATTGGACCAAACTTAGTTTTAATTCCTTTTGTTTCTTCAAGGTAAATTGCTTCAGCAATCTCTAGTGGCAAGTAAAGTCTAGTTGCAGGATTTGGGGTTCTGTTAAAATAAATTTTTCTAACTAAATTTGGGTTGTCTTTTTCTAAGAATTTTATGAAATCTAATGATTTTTCTAACGCTTCAGTATATCTCTCATCTTTTCTGAATACATCCCAGGAATTTAAGTAACTGACATCAATGTTCAGAATTTCAATAAATTTTCTAAAATACTGTTCTCTTAATTGACAATTTGTTCTGTATTTTCCAATTTCTGTTTTTGGGGATATTATGTTTGGACTTCTTTCTTGTTCTTTAATTAAACATTCAATTACTTGTTTACCAGAGGGATCTTTGCTTAGGATAGAATAAGTCTCTCTAGGTGCGAATCTATTAATTTTGTTAACAATGGAATAACAACTTGCATCCCAAATTAAAACTTCTTCTGTTCCTAGTTTTAAGAATTTATTGAACCAAGAAAAATAGTCCAACATTTCTAATCTTTCTCCATTACAATAAAGTTGTGGGTTATATCCAAAACCCATAAATATCTTTTTTGGGAAAGATTCTTCACAGTATTTATTTCTAGTAAAATCTAAGTTAAGATTAACAGTGAATACAATCAGTGCCTTGCACCTTAGCCTCTAGTTTTTTCCTTTTTTTTGTTTCGTATGTCATTTTATTTTTTCTCCCATGTTTATAGTCTCTTTGACTTTTTCATTTTTTTGATGTTTGAGGGCCATAGGCGGGAATTGAACCCGCACCATCAGATCCACAGTCTAATATGCTAACCATTACACTACTATAGCCATGAAAAGAAATTGTAACAATGAGTGGAGCTTACGCTCTATAAATGATAGTGTTTAGAATTTAACTTTTTAGATTTAAAATTAGTAGAAACTTCACTGACAGTGAATACAATCAACTCTGGTTTGTGTTATCATATTAAATATTAAAATGTTAAACTATTTAAACTTTTCGTTTTAGGTGCCACTTATTAATGACAATAAAATAAATTAAAGATAAAAGTATTAATATTATATTCATTCAATTATTATCAATGAGGTGTTCCCAATGAAAAAATTATTCTTATTACTAACAATTTTATTATTAGCTTCTTGTTCAATTGTAAAAGAGGCCAGTACAGAATTTCCTATTGTAGAATTTGAAGATGAACCTACTTGGGAAGTAGATTATATTTTTGTTCAGGAAGAAGTTGTTAAAGATATAATTCTTAAACAAGATTATTTGATAACTAACCCATCTAGTGATGTAGAACTAGACATGACAATTTATTATCCAAATACTAATCAAACAAGTTATCCTGCAATTATCAGTTTAGCAGGAGGGTTAGGTGAAAAGCATGGTTTATCTACGGTAACACCTTTTTTGAATAAAGGAATTGCTTTTATTGCAGTAAGTTTGGATGGTAGAGGGGAAAGTGGTGGTGAAGAAGATTTCAATGGTTACATTGGTCAGGATGGACTTTATGAAACTTATCGATTAGCTAAAAGTTTAGAAAAAATTGATGAAAATAATATTGGGGCAGTTTCATTTTCTTATGGCGTTGCTGGAATCTCAGGTATGTTGGCAAGGTATCAAGTGCCTTTGAAATATTACATTGAGTGGGAAGGGCCAATTAACAGAAATGCAGTAACTAAAGGTTGTGATTTAAGTTCTGGGGCAGTACCAGATGTTTGGGAAGAATGTAGTAATGACACTTTTTGGTTTGAGAGAGAAGCTGAAAGGTTTATCCCTTATTTTAATGTTAGTCATTTTTTGATTATGCAAGGTGAAGAGGATCATGCTGGTGGCGATGGTGAGAATTCTTTGAATGCAAACAACTTAGCAATACAATATTTAGATTGGGTAAGAGTAAATGATGCAGATGAAATTAATCAAGAGTATACTTTGGAAACTATACCTAAATGTAAGTTGGGATTAGATTATAAATTACTTGCAGCAGAATTTGCAAGTGAATTGTCTGAAACCTGAAAATTGTAAAAAGGGCAATCGCGGGGAATCGAACCCCGATCTGGGGATCCACAGTCCCCCATTCTAACCGTTGAACTACGATCGCCATCACGTGACAGAAAGTATGATATGCGGTAGCAGGGATTTGAACCCTGGTCACAGCCTTGGCAAGGCCGTATAATAACCACTATACTACTACCGCATAATTGTTTACAAAAAAGATACCTCATTAATAAATTTGTTGGTTTTTTTGATATTTTAAAATAATAACTAATCTTTAAATTGGTTGTCTTTTTAGAAAAAACTTTATAAACAAGCCATAATTCTTATTATTTTAATCAGCCCTTCTTAGTTTAGTGGCTAGAACGTTCGGCTGTAGAAACTCTTTTGATGTGTCTTAACGACTATGATGATAAGGAGTCAGTCGAAACCGAAAGGTCCCCGGTTCAAATCCGGGAGAGGGGACTCAATGAGGAGATTTGTTCTAGATCTCCTCAATTTTTTTCTAATCTTTTTAATTGAATTTTAATCTAGATATTTAATCCGATAAATCTTTAAAAATAAAACTTTACTAAAAATTAATTATGGTTTTAGGATATGACGAAGATAGGCCTAAAGAAGAAAATTATGTTGATTTCATGGAGAAATTAACTTCTGGTTTAAAAGAATTAAACCTTCCAAATGTGGCTTTAATGATTTATGGTTCTTATGTAAGGAAAGATTATAATCTTGGGAGGAGTGATATTGATTCAGTTTGGATTTTTAATGACAACATAATAATTAACAAAGAAAATTTATTGTCTTGTTCAGAAATTTTAGCTTATGCTTTAGCTGGAAATAATGTCCCTTTTCAAGTAACTGTTTCAGATTTAAGAACTATGCAAGATGGTACTTTCAATTCTTATAACTCTTCATTTAAAGATTATTTTGAGAGTGAAGGTAAATTTTTAATTGGTCAAAATTATTTGTCTCAATTTACTTATGCGGAATATAAACATCCTGAACAAAATCCTTTAGCTTTTAATTTGAGAAAGATACGTAATGGTTTATTGTTTTCAAATCATTACCTAAAAAAAGATAAGAAAACTTTTGTTGAAAAATTTAATTCTTCTTTAAATTCAACTAGTCGCGCTTCTAAACAGATTATGTTTATGTATGATGATAAGTTAAGGGTAAATAGATTTTCTGCAGTGGAAGCTATTGCAACAGAATTTCCTGAAGTTGATGTAGGACCTTTAAAAAAGATAAAATACTTATTCAACAACTTGTTAGAGTTAGATAAAATGTATCATGACACCCCTGGGATGTTAGAATTGTATTGTGATTCATTAACTACCTTTGAACAAATGGTAAAAGCTTATCTTGATAGAACACCAAATTCTTGAATTAAGTAACTATTTCTTCCTAATTTTTGTAGTACCTAAATGTTTAAATTTGAATTTAATTAAAAATTTTCTTGGTGGAAAGAAAATGAAACAAAATATTATCGCTTATTTGTGGGACTTTGATCATACAGTTTCTCCTTACGACATGCAGAAACCATTGTTTGAACATTTTGGTACTACTTCTGAACAATTTTTTGGTGAAGCAGACGAATATAGAAAAAGGACTAAAGAAGAACAAGGTGTTGAAGTTGATTCAGAGAATGCTTATATGAATTTAATGATAGATTATGCCTGGGATAATAAATTTCCTGGGTTGAATAATGGGATGTTAAGGGAGTTTGGAAAAACAATAGAGTTTTTTCCTGGTATTCCTGACTTTTTATATGAAATGAAAAGATTAACTGAAGAAGATCCTGTTTGTCAAAAATATGGCATAAAAGTTGAACATTATGTGATCACTACTGGTTTAACTGAAATGGTAAGGAGTTCAAAATTAGCTGGTGCATTAGATGGGGTATATGGTGGGGAATTTGTAGAAAGGCAAGGTCCAAGTGGAGATCCACTCATTGCAAGGATTGGGAGGGCAATAGGGTTTACTAAAAAAACAAGATTTATTTTTGAAATAAATAAAGGTGTTAATGTTTATACTGAACTTGATGTAAACCAAAGAATCCCCCATGAATTAAGGCGGGTTCCATTTCCAAACAAATGTTATATCTCTGATGGATTTACTGATGTTGCAGCGGGGACAACCGTATTAGATCGGGATGGTGAAAATCATATTGTTTATAATCCTAATTCTGATAAATCATTTGCATTAGCTTTAGAACTAACTAAACAGAAGCGAGCTATGACTATGTCTGAGGCAGATTACCGTCCAGGAAAACAAATTTATAAAATATTAAATAATTTTAGAGAAAGAAGAATTGAAATGATTGTTAGTGAGATGAATCGACAAGTTCTAAGACACAAACGTTAAATATCTTTACTTTTTCATTTTATGAATAATGCTTTTGAAAAAATTAGTTTATGTTTCATTTTTGTCTTTGTTGTATGTTGAAAATAATTCTGACTTAACTATTTTAATTCAAAATTCTGAAAATCACTCTTGTCCTGAACCAATCCTTGTTGGTGGTTTAGAAGTTAAGGTTGGTGATTGCTTGTCTCCAATTGATTTTTCAAATAAAAAAGTATGGAGGAATGTCCCTTATGTTTATCCTTTTGGAACTGTACATTATCAAGATCTTGAAACTGGCAAAATAATTCGAATGGGAAAACAAGATTTTTGTGTGTGTGATATTCATGTTCCTTCAAATGGTTTAGTTAAGGGAGCATATTTTAATTACGAAAATGAAGTTAATAATGGTTCATGGGGAATTTTTAGGGGAGATAACTGGGGTTTTGATACTGTTTATTTGAACAAAACTGATAAAACATTAATTTCAGTGTTAAATTCTTCACATTTGATTTCTTACGTAAAGTTGCCAATTGAAGAAAATAATCCTTTGAAATAAGTCTCTTTTTAGCCCTAATTTGACTCGAAAACCCTTAAATAACTGTGTTTTTACTTAAATTCCCCGAAAGCTTTATAAATGGGCACTTTTCTTACGCAAAAGATGTGGCACAGTTTATTCTAGGACAAAAGTATCAATGGTTTTAGAGAGTGCTATGTTAAAATATGCCTTGGTGGTGTAATGGTTATCATGGGGCCCTGTCGAGGCCCCGATCCGGGTTCAATCCCCGGCCAGGGCGTTCCAAGTTAAAAATATTGGGCCGGTAGCTTAGCTTGGTAGAGCGCCTGACTTTTAGGCGAAACTGAAGAGATGTTTAATCTCTGTAATTTCGTGTCAGAAATCAGGCGGTCGAGGGTTCAAATCCCTTCCGGCCCGTCAAAGGGTTAGGGAGTTAACAAAACTTTGTTTTGAAAACTTCCTTCCCACTTATAATTTCGCGAAAAAAAGGGGTCTTAGGTAGGTGTAACTGGCTAAGAACGAGGCAAAAATGGCGCTAGAAGGAAAACATAAATTAGTCCCCAAACATAAAATCCTTTCGGATAAGGAAAAGGAAAAAGTTCTCAATAAATATAATTTAACTGCAATGGAATTACCGAAAATTCTGAAAAGTGATCCGGCATTAGAAGAATTATCTCCTCAAGTAGGTGATTTGGTTGAAATTACTAGGGACAGTTCAAGTGCAGGGACATCTATATACTATAGGGTGATTATCAATGGATAGATCAATTTTAATTGAAAAATACTTTGCTGACAAAAAATTTGTTGACAGCAATATTAGATCATTTAACAACTTTATTGATTCTGGATTAAAAGAAGTTGTTGAAGAGAATAAAGAAGCAGAACCAAGTATTATCCCACATAATATTGAATCTTTCAAAATCAGGTTCGGTAAAATTTCTGTTGGTAAACCACAAGTTATTGAAGCAGATGGTAGTAAAAGAGCAATTTTTCCTAGTGAGGCCAGGTTAAGAAAAATATCTTATTCTGCTCCAATATTTTTAGAAGTTAGCACTTATATTAATGAAATTCAAAGAGAAAATTTTGTTGCTGAAGTTGGTAAACTTCCTATCATGTTAAGAAGTAAATATTGTAATTTACATGCCATGTCTAGAGATGAATTAGTTAAACATGGTGAAGATCCAACTGATCCAGGTGGATACTTTGTAATCAACGGAACTGAAAAAGTTCTTGTAAATATTGAAGATTTGGCTGCAAATAATTTAATTATTGAACAAGATAATACTGGTAAATATGTTGGAAGAGTATTTTCTTCAGCAGGGTCATATAAGATCCCCCACAGTTTTGAATTGAAAAATGGTTTCTTTTATATGTCATTTACTAGGATCAAAACTGCTCCAATAGTTGTAGTTTTGAAAGCTTTAGGTGTTCTTAAAGATGAAGAAATTATGAAATTGATTTCTCCTGATAAAATGTATGATGAAGTTTTACTTAACTTATTAGAATTTTCAGATATTAAATCTTCTGAAGATGCAATTGATTATATCGCTAGAAAGAGTGGTTTTACTCAAACTAAAGAAATTAGGGTAGAAAGAACTCAAGAAACTTTAGATAAATTTTTGTTTCCACATATTGGGATGGATAAATCTTCTAGAATGGATAAAGCAAGAAACTTATGTAAAATGTTGAAAAAGTTTATCCAAATTAGTAAAGGGGAAAGAGCAAAGGATGATAAGGACCATTACATGAATAAGAGATTAAGAATGAGTGGCGACTTATTATTAGATTTATTTAGAGTAAATTTCAAAGTTTTAGTTGGTGACATTCTTTATAATTTTCAAAGAATCATCAAGCGAGGTAAATTACCCTCAATAAGGGTAATTATTCGTGAGAAATTGTTAACCTCTAGAATTTATTCTTCTATGGCAACTGGTGAATGGGTTGGTGGGAGACAAGGGGTTTCACAAAGGATTGATAGGTCAAACTTTTTAGCAATGTTATCTCATTTACAAAAAGTTAACAGTCCATTATCTAGTTCTCAAGAAAATTTCGAAGCAAGGGCGTTACATTGTACACATATTGGAAGATTGTGCCCTATTGAAACTCCTGAAGGTTCCCCTATTGGTTTGAGAAAGAATTTAGCAATGTTATGTTCAATATCTCAAAATCTAGGGGAAAAAGAAGTTTTTGAAAAAATCAAAGAACTTGGTTTAAAGGTAGCTTAAAGTTAAATAAATGACAAAAATGCATGATATAAACACACTATACAAATTAACAAGGTTGGGAAAATAAAAATGGCAGAAGTTTACATTAACAATAAATTTGTGGGTACAATAGATGATGCACCTTTATTTATTGAAGATTTTAAAGATCAAAGAAGAAAAGGTATCATTGCTGAAGAGGCTAACATCTATTATGAAGAAGAATTTTCTGAAATATACATCAATACCAGTGGTGGTCGAGCACTTAGACCATTAATAATTGTTAAAGAAGGAAAACCTTTGCTAACTGAGAAACAAATTGAACAGTTAGATGCAGGTGAAATTACTTGGAATGATTTAGTTAGGCAAGGTGTTATTGAATACCTTGATGCTTCAGAAGAAGAAAATGCATTAGTTGCATATGATGATGATCAATTAACTAGTCAACATACTCATCTGGAAATAACTAAAGGGGCCATTATTGGACTTACTACTGGTTTAGTTCCTTTTGGAAATTATAACCAATCTTCACGTCTAATTATTGGTAGTAAAAATCAAAAACAAGCAATTGGTTTTTATGCTGCAAATTATCATATTAGGATTGATACTGACACTAATTTATTACATTATCCTCAATTTCCAATCATTAAAACAAAAATTCATTCTGTAAGTGATTATGTTGAACATCCTGCTGGACAAAATATGGTTGTGGCAATTATGTCTTACAAAGGATATAATATGGAGGATGGGGTTATTTTAAACAAATCTTCTGTTGAAAGGGGACTTGCAAGAAGTACTTATTTCCGGCCAGTGTCCACTGAATTGTTGAGATATAGTGGTGGTTTAACTGATGAATTATGTATCCCTGATAAAGATACAAAAGGTTATCGTTCCGAAAAAGATTATATCAAATTAGAAGAAGATGGTATTGTTCATTTAGAAGCAAAAATGGGTGAAGGTGATGTAGTTATTGGTAAAACTTCACCTCCAAGATTTTTAAGTAATTTAGACGAATACAATCTATCTGTTGCAACAAGAAGAGAAAGTTCTGTTGTGCTTAAACATGGTGAAAAAGGTATTGCCGATTTTATTATGATGACTGAAAGTGAAGAAGGGAATAAACTTCTTCAAGTAAGATTAAGGGAAGAAAGAATCCCTGAAATTGGGGATAAGTTTACATCTCGACATGGTCAGAAAGGAGTTACAGGTATATTGATTCCTTCAGCAGATTTACCTTTTTCAAATTCGGGGGTAATTCCAGATTTAATTTTCACTCCGCATGGGGTTTCTTCAAGGATGACTGTATCACATTTATTAGAATTAGTGGGTGCTAAAGTGGGTGCTTTATCTGGTAGGTATGTTGATGCAACTTTATTTGAAGGAGAAAAAGAAGCAGTATTAAGGTCAGAACTAGCAAATTTAGGTTTTAGGGAAGATGGTACTGAACTTTTCTTTGATGGGATTACTGGTAAACAAATGATCGCTAGAATTTATATTGGTAATATGTACTATTTAAGATTAAGACATATGGTTGCTAATAAAATGCAATCTCGTGCTAGGGGCCCAATCCAATTATTAACAAGACAACCTACTGAAGGTAAGGCTAAAGAAGGTGGTTTAAGGTTAGGAGAGATGGAGAAGGATACTTTTGTTGCGCATGGTGCATCGTTGTTACTTAAAGAAAGGTTTAATTCGGATCGGGTAGTTTTACCAGTTTGTGAGAAGTCTGGTTTAATGGGATATTATGATTTGAAGAAAAATAACATTCCGGTATCTCCTGTTTTTGGAGATAGTGTTGATGTTTCAAACATCGAAATGAGTTATGCGTTTAAGTTGTTACTTGACGAAATGAGAAGTTTAGGTATTTACACTAAACTTAATTTGATGAACAAATATTAACAATACTAATTTGTGGTTGAATTCATTGAATTCATACTGTTATAATAAAGACAATTAAGAAAAAAGAAAAGGTAAAAATCAAAATGGAGCAAAGTATTCACAAAAAGATTAATTACATTTCATTTGCAGTTTTATCTCCAAAAAATATTTTGGACACTTCTGCTGCTAAGGTTGTAACACCAGAACTTTATGATCGGGAAGGTTATCCTGTAGATGGTGGGTTAATGGATATTAGGTTAGGAGTAATTGATCCTGGGCTAAGATGTAAAACTTGTGGTGGTCAATTAAAAGAATGTTTAGGTCATTTTGGACACATTGAATTAGCAAGACCTGTGATTCACATCTCTTTTGTTAAACAAATTTATGATCTGTTAAGGTCATGTTGTAATTCTTGCGGTAGGGTTTTAATTCCTGAAGAAGACATTAAGAAAACAATAAAATTTCTTGTAACTGTCGGTGAAGAAAGGGGTTTAGATGCTCAACGTAGAGAAGTTAGAAAACTAGTTGCAAAATATAAAAATAAAGGGAAATGTCCTCATTGTAGTGCTAAACAGAAAAAAATTAAAATTGAAAAACCTTACACTTTTTATGAAGATGAAAATAAATTAAGTCCAATTGAGGTTAGAGCAAGGTTAGAAAAACTTAATGATGATGATTTACCGTTGTTTGGTTTTAATATTGAAACTATGAGACCTGAATGGTTAATAGGTACCATATTACCAATTCCACCTGTAACTATGCGGCCAAGTATTACTTTACAATCCGGTGAAAGAAGTGAAGATGACTTAACTCATAAGTTAGGTGATGTAGTTAGGATTAACCAGCGATTGTTTGAGAATATTAATGCTGGTGCACCAGAGATTATTATTGAAGATTTATGGGACTTGTTACAATATCATGTTACAACTTATTTCCATAATAGTGTGTCACAATTACCACCTGCAAGGCACCGTGGTGGACAAATTCTTAAAACTTTAACTGGTAGGATTAAAAGTAAAGAAGGCCGTATTAGGCATAACTTAGCTGGTAAAAGGACAGATTTTTCTGCACGTACAGTTATCAGTCCAGATCCATTAATTAGTCTTAACGAAGTTGGCGTTCCTTTAAAGATTGCCATGCATCTTACTGTTCCTGAAAGAGTAACTGAATGGAATAAAGAATATCTGTTAAGGTTTGTAAAAAATGGACCTAAAAAATATCCTGGTGCAAATTATATTATTAAACCAGATGGAAGAAGAAAAACTATCACTGAAGAAACAATGGACGAAATCTTAGAAGAATTAGATGTTGGTTATGTTGTAGAAAGGCAGTTAGTTAATGGTGACATTGCGCTGTTTAACAGGCAACCTTCACTTCATAGGATGAGTATGATGGCTCATAAAGTTAAAGTTCTTCCTGGAAAAACATTAAGGTTAAACCCTTCAGTATGTCACCCTTATAACGCAGACTTTGATGGTGATGAGATGAACTTGCATCTTCCTCAAACAGAAGAAGCTAGAGCAGAAGCTGAAGTATTAATGTTAGTACAAACTCAATTAATTAGTCCTAGGGATGGATTAAGTGTAGTGGGTTGTATTCATGATTCCATTACAGGTAACTATCTGTTAACTAAAGAATTAGTTTTAAGTAGGGAAGAAACAATAGATCTACTTTATACTTGTGGTTTAGATGATTTTTCAGAATTGCCTAAACAAGATAAATTTGATGGTAAAGAAGTATTTTCTATGTTAATTCCATCGGACTTTACTTTTTATGGTAAAGATAAAAGTGGTAATGATGTTGAAATAGTTAATGGGATTTTAAAGAAAGGTTTTATGGATAAAGCTAACCTTGGTCAAGAAAGTGGTTTAATGTTAAGGAATATTTATGCTGATTATGGTCCGAAATTTACTGCAACATTTTTAGAAAGAGTTTCAAAATTAGGGATTAATGTCTTGTTAAGAAGAGGATTTTCAATAGGTATTGGGGATTTAGATTTATTAGAAGATATTGATGTTCAGATTAAAGAAATCATAACTGAATCTATAGATAAGGCTAACAAGTTAATTGAAAAATATTACAAAGGTGAACTTGAAGCTTTACCTGGAAGGTCAGTTTCTGAAACCTTAGAATTAAGAATTTTAGAAGTACTAAACAAAGCTAGAAATAAAAGTGGAGATTTAGCAATTCGACAAGTTCGTGAAAATGCTGCTTTAGTAATGGCTAGAAGTGGGGCCCGGGGTAATGTTCTTAATATTGCACAGATGAGTGCTATTGTTGGTCAGCAAGCATTTAGAGGTAAAAGAATTGAGAAAGGGTTTAAAGGAAGAACTATGTCATATTTTAGTAAAGGTGATTTGAAACCTGAAGCAAGAGGGTTTGTAAAAAACAGTTTTAAAAGTGGATTAAATCCTTCAGAATTTTTCTTTGGTGCAATGACTGGTCGAGATGCATTAATGGATACTGCGTTAAGAACACCTAAGTCTGGTTATTTGTATAGGAGATTGTCTAATGCAATGCAAGATCTTAAAGTAGAATATGATGGAACTGTAAGAGATTCAGCTTCTAGGATTGTGCAATTTAGTTATGGTGAAGATGGTCTTGACGTATCTAAAACTAAGAATGGTGAAGTTGATGTAAAGGGTATAATCAAGGTTGTAATGGGGGATAAAAAATGAAAGCTGCATTAAAAGAAGTATATGATCAGTATTCAGATAAATTGCCTGAATCAATCTTAAATGATATTAAAGAGAACTTACCAGAATCTGCAACTAAAGCTAAGATCAAAGAAGTATTTGAAAAAATTTACAATTCATATGATGACAGTAAAGTTAATCCAGGTGAATGTGTTGGTTTAGTTAGTGCAGAAAGTATAGGGGAACCTGGTACTCAGATGACTTTGAACACTTTCCACTTAGCTGGGGTAGCAGAGGTTCAAGTTACAACTGGTCTTCCAAGAATTATTGAAATTTTTGATGCAAGGAAAAATATCAAAACCCCTACTATGGAAATTTTCTTGAAAAAACCTTACAATACTATTGATCGAATTAAAGATGTTGCGGTACAAATTAAAGAAACTATGCTTGGGGAATTAATTGAAGATATTACTATTGATATTTTAGAACAAGAACTGAAAATTAGTTTAAATGAAGGAATGTTAACCAACTTTAATTTGGAATTTGATCAAATATTTAAAATAGTTAAAACTAAAATTAAAGGTTTTAACATTGAAAAGAAAGAAGAGGAAATTGTTTTCAAATCTAAAACTTCCAAATCTGAAGAATTAAAAGGTCTTTATGTTTTGAAAGAAAAAGTCAAGAAAATTAATATCAGGGGAGTTAAAGGAATTAAACAAGTCATGCCAGTTAAAAGGGATGAAGAATATATAATTTTAACTGCTGGGACTAATTTAAAGGAGATTTATAAACTGCCTGAAGTTGATGTTGAAAGGACAACTTCTAACGATATTTTTGAAACTTATGCGGTGTTAGGTATTGAAGGGGCACGCCAAGTAATAATGGTTGAAGTTTCAAAAGTAATTCAATCTCAAGGTTTGAGTATTGATATGAGACATATTATGATGGTAGCAGATTTAATGTGTTCATCTGGTTCAGTAAAAGGTATTACTCGGTTTGGTGTTGTTAGTGATAAATCATCTGTGCTAGCAAGATGTTCGTTTGAAACACCAATTAAACATATGATTAATGCAGCTTTAGAGGGTGAACAGGATTGGTTAAGGTCAGTAGTAGAAAACGTTATGGTAAATCAGCCTGTACCAATTGGAACTGGTTTGCCTGGTTTAGTTACAAAAATGAAATGATTAAATATGTTGAAATTTATGTATTGAAAATATTTAAACAATTATTATAATAAATTAAAAGAGAGTTAATATGGGGAATTAGTTAAAAGATGGCAAAGAAAAAAGAATTGGATTTAAATGTTCAAATCATTAAACAAGCACTTAAAGAAAATAAAGTGTTAATAGGTAATGATGAAGTTGTTAAAACTTTGAAGTTGAGTGGATTAATTAAAGTTTTTATGGCAAGAAATGTTGCTCCTGCAATTAAAGAAGATTTGGAACATTACTGTAAATTAGCAAATGTTGAATTAATACAGTTGGGACAGGATAATGAAGAAATTGGACTTATTGTTAAGAAAGGTTATATGGTTTCAGTGTTAGGCTTAAAAGCTTAACATTGTTAGACATTTTAATTTACTTTTCGATTAAGTTTTAAACTTATTTATTTTAAATTTAAAGAGTTTCTAAAAATGGCAAAAAGAGTGAAGGTTGATATGGATTCTTTTGCATACACACCTATGTTTGAAAGGTTGGCAAAAGTTAAAGTGAGAGCGTGTTTTGATGGAGGGGATATTTTATATGTTGTATTATCTCCTGGTTTTTTAAGAAAAGCTATTGGGAAAAATGGTGAAACAATCAAAAGGTTCAGTGAAAGAGTTGGGAAGAAAATTAAGTTAGCAGAATATAATCTTGACATTAAAAGGTTTATTAAAAACATAATTTATCCATTACAAGTGGAAGATATTGAAGTTTTTGATGATCATGTTATCATTAAAGATTCAAGTAAAAAGACGAAAAGTTTATTAATAGGTCGCGATGCCAAGAATTTGAAGATGCTGAATGATATTGTCGGTCGCTTTTTCAATAAAGATGTTAAAATTGGGTAGGTGGAGTATTCAAAAATTTAGCATGAAAATATAAAATAATACTATAAAACATTTAGAAACGAAGGTTTAACTAAAATTTATAAAAGGTGTATTACATGGGAAACAAACCAAAAGGATTAGGATCAGCAAAAAAATTAGCTCAAAGAAGAAAAACTTTCAAAAAAGCTAGAAGAACATTACTGAAAAAGAAAGTAGATCCATTAGAAGGGTCATCTCAAGCTAAAGCAATTGTACTTGAAAAACTTCAAATTGAAGCAAAACAGCCAAACTCTGCTATGAGGAAGTGTGCTAGGGTACAACTAGTAAAGAATGGTAAACAAGTTACTGCTTTTATGCCCGGTGATGGTGCACAAAAACTTATCAATGAACACGATGAAGTTATTGTAGAATGTATCGGCGGTAAAATGGGTCGTGCGAAAGGAGATATTCCTGGAGTAAGATGGCAAGTATTAAAAGTTAATGATCAAAGTTTAAATGCCTTATTAAAAGGTAAATTGGAGAAAGCAAGAAGGTAATTTTAAAATGCAAGAACTTAAATTTTTTAATAGATGGTCAACTGATGGCGTAACTGTTACAGATGCAGGATTACAAAGATACATTAGGATTGAACCAAGAATTGCACCAAAAACTGGAGCAAGATATGCTGGTAACAGGTTTCATAAATCTTACACTTCAATTGTGGAAAGATTAGCTACAAAACTTATGGGTTCGGGTCATAAAGGTAAAACTCATTTTATGAGTTCTGGCCATAATACTGGTAAGAAGAATCAAGCTTTAAAAGTAGTTGAAGAAGCTTTAGCAATGGCTGAAAAGAAACTTAACATGAACCCAATATTAATCTTGGTTAAAGCAGTAGAAAATTCTGCACCTCGTTCTGAAGTAATCGCTGTTGAGTATGGTGGAGCTAGGTATCCTAAATCTGTCGATGTAGCGCCTCAAAGAAGAGTTGATTTAGCTTTAAGGTACATGACTCAAAGTGCTTACACTAAATCTTTTAACAAGAAAACTTCTATTATAAAAGCTCTTTCAGACGAAATCATTGCAGCAGCACAAAGTTCAGTAAGAAGTGGTGCAATTTCTAAGAAGCGTGATTTAGAAAGGCAAGCAGCAAGTAGTAAGTAGAGTTTTTATTTTTTTCTTATTCTTAGTTTTTTTTTTAATTAATAGTAACCTTTTTAAGTCTTAAAGTTTTTCTTTAATGTTAGATTAAATATTTTAGTTAATTTATGCTAGGGTAAAAAGAGGTGAAATAATGGCTAAGGAAAAAGTAAAATTGGATGTTTGTAAGGAAAAAGAATGTAATTATGCTAAGATTAGTTTAGTGGTTTCTTTAATTGTTGGTATTTTAGCAATTGTAGCTATTTGTATGATGATTTTTGGGAATAATGATTGTTCTGAAGTCACTATGTTATTAGATGAAGAGGGAAGTTTAGTTGTTGTTGAAGATTTAGATTTAGGTGATGGTGGTAATTTGGTTGGTAATGCTGGTAGTGATGGGGATCTAATGGGGAGATTAGTATCTTTAGTTAGCTTAGGGGGTAAGACCAAGACTAGTTTCAAAATTGGTCGAGATGGCCAATATCATGCTACTCAATCTTCGGATGATGATGATGATAGCGGTGAAGGTGACTCTGACGATGATGGCGACACTGCAGACACTGCAGACACCGATGGGGTTTGTGAAGGTGAATCTTGTTAATTTTTTTTCTTTTTTTTCAATTAATTTTTTAAATAAGTTCTTTTCTTTAACCTAACATGATAATACTTGGCGTAGAATGTACTGCACATACTTTTGGTGTGGGGATAATTGAAGTTATTGGTAAAGGTAAAAATATTGGTGATTGTGGTTGTAAGGTTCTTGCTAATGAAAAAGATAGTTACAGTTCTAAAGATAAAGGGATGATACCTGATGAAATTGTTCAACACCATAACAATGTGGCTGAGGATGTCTTGAAGCAAGCATTTGACAAATCAGGTATGGGTTGGAAGGATGTCAGATTGGTGGCTTATTCAGCTGGTCCTGGGCTTGATCCTGCGTTGTGGGCAGGTTATCATATAGTAAAGAAATGGGCTGAAACTAATGGTAAAAAATTAATTCCTACTAATCATTGTGCTGCTCATTTGAGTATTGGTAAAGTTGTTAATCAACTAAAAGAAGATCCAGTTTATCTTTATGTTTCTGGTGTCAATACACAAATTATTGTTTTTGATGGTGGGAAGTATCGGGTAGTGGGTGAAACTTTAGATTTAGGATTAGGAAACATGTTAGATAAATTTGGTCGTTTTATTGGGTTAGGTTTTCCTGCAGGTCCAGAAATTGAACAATTATCTAAGGTGGGAAATTATGTGACATTACCATACATAGTAAAAGGTATGGATGTAAGTTTTTCTGGAATTTTAACTAAATGTCAACAATTGTTTGAAAGTAAAATTTCTAAAAAAGAGTTATTAAAAAAGCAGGGAAAAAATGTTGAGTTGCCAGATTATATTAGTAAAGAAGATCTAATAATACTTCAAAAAATGCAGAAACAACTTGATCAACCAATTTCTAAGGAAGATTTATGTTTTTCTATTCAAGAAACTTGTTTTGCAATGTTAACGGAAGTAGTTGAAAGAGCGTTAGCACATGTTAATAAGGGTTCTTTAGTTTTAGTGGGCGGGGTGGGAGCAAATAAAAGGTTCTGTGAAATGTTAAACAAAATGTGTCGAGCACGTGGTGCAAATTTCTATAATGTGCCAATGAGTTTGGCTGGTGACCAAGGCGCAATGATTGCATGGGAAGGTTTTTTAAGAAAAGATGAGTTTGGTCCTGATTGTAAAGGAAAAGAAATTGAAGTATTACCTCATTGGCGTGCAGACGAAGTTTGAAGTTGTAAGTTAGTTAAATTATATTTATTTTTTCGGTAGAATTATATATCAGTTCTAATTTTTGTAGTATAAATTCCACGTTAATGTTATGTTTAACCAAAAGGGGTATTGTAATGAAAATTAGGGTTGCGGATGATAAAGATGTTGAAATGTTAATTTCTACTATCAATGATGTTGTTATAGTAAATTCATCTTATCTCGGTGATAATTGGTTCAAGAAAAGAATTTTAGGAAATAAATCAGTTTATGTTCTGGAAGATGAAGGGGTTGGATTTATAGGTCTCTTAGTGGCTTATAATAAGAAATATTTAGGTAAAGTAAAATTACTTGATAATAAAGTCATTAATTATATCCTTAAAAAATATCCTGGTGATTTTTATTATTTAGATTTCTTAGCAATAAAAAAATCTGAATTAAATAAAGGTATGGAAAAGATTTTAATTAGTTCAATATTAGATGATGCTAAGAAAAAAATGGTGTATACTGGTGTTAATCTTAATTCTGATTTAAGTGATGAACAGTACTTAAAAGAGCTTGATTTTTTTGATTTCAGTACTGTTGAAAAAATTCCAAATGAAGAAAATCCTGAGTTTGAGATTTATGAAAAAGAAGCTTGATTTTCATATCATTTTTGGTGGTCTTTTGTCTTTTGATTTAAAATCAATGGCGTGTGTCAATTTTCTTTCTAAAATGCAAACCTTTATAAAGGTAAAACAGTTGTAATTAATTAATATTTATCGACGATAAATTGTTTTTATGTGCTTTTATATTTAGGGGTGAATTTAAATCAAAAATGTCTGAAGAAAATCAATCAAATAATAGTAATAATTCCAATCCAAAAATTGGTGTTGGATCTAACGATAAGTCTGAAATTAAGTCTAGTTATGGTGCTAGTCAAATCACAGTATTAGAAGGATTAGAAGCAGTAAGAAAAAGGCCTGGGATGTACATTGGTGACACTGGGATGTATGGGTTACATCATTTAGTTTATGAAATCGTTGATAACTCTATTGATGAAACTTTGGCAGGACATTGTAATAAAATCAAAGTTATTGTCCATGAAGATAATTCTGTAACTGTAATTGATAATGGGAGAGGTATTCCTGTTGCAATGCATCCAAAATTAGGTATTCCTGCAGTTCAAGTTGCTTTAACAAAATTACATGCTGGTGGGAAGTTTGATAAAGATTCTTACAAGGTTTCTGGTGGATTACATGGTGTTGGATTGTCTGTAGTGAATGCTTTGTCCATAGAACTTGATATTGAAGTCAGGAGAGAAGGAGAAATTCATTTTCAAAAATATTCCAAGGGTAAAGTTTTAACACAATTAGAAGTTAAAGGTAAAAGTAACCAAACTGGTACTAGTGTGAGATTTAAACCTGATTCTGAAATATTTTCTAACAGTATATTTCACCATAGTATTTTAGCTAAAAGGTTAAGAGAATTAGCTTTCTTGAACAAAGGAGTCATAATCGAACTTGTTGATGAACGAGCAGAAGAAGGTAAAGAAACTAAAGAACCTAAAATTGATATTTTCAAATATGATAATGGTATTAAAGAATTTGTAAGTTACCTTGACGAAAATAAAAGTCCATTACATGAAGTCATCTATTTTCAGAGGGAAAAGGATGGTGTTGATGTAGAAATAGCGTTATGTTACAATTCAAGTTATCAAGAAAATGTTTTTTCATTTGTAAACAATATTAATACTATTGAAGGTGGAACTCATTTATCTGGTTTCAAAACTGCAATTACTAGGACATTAAACAATTATGCTAAACATATTAGTGGTAAGAATAAAGATGTTAAACTTAGTGGTGAGGATGTTAAAGAAGGTCTTACTGCAGTTATTTCTGTGAAAGTTGCTGAACCTTTATTTGAGGGACAAACAAAAACTAAGTTAGGTAATAGTGACGTGTTTGGAATTGTTAGTTCAGTAGTTGGTGAAGATTTGGGTACTTACCTTGATGAAAATCCTAATGTGGTGAAAACTATTATTAACAAAGCAATTGATGCAGCTCGAGCAAGAGAAGCAGCAAGAAAAGCAAGAGATTTAACAAGAAGAAAAAGTGTGCTTGATGGTGCTGGATTGCCTGGTAAATTAGCTGATTGTTCAAGTAAAGATTCAAGTAAAAGTGAACTTTATATTGTAGAGGGAGATTCGGCTGGTGGATCGGCAAAGCAAGGTCGTAACAGAGAGTTTCAGGCAATTTTACCTTTACGTGGTAAGATTCTTAACGTTGAAAAATCTAGGTTAAATAAGGTTCTTGCTAACAAAGAAATTTTAACATTAATTACTGCTATTGGTGTTGGTGTTGGTGAAGAATTTAATCTTGATAAATTAAGATATAATAAAGTTATTATTATGACTGACGCAGATGTTGACGGTTCACATATTATGACATTATTGTTAACTTTCTTTTATAGATATATGAAAGATTTGGTTGATAAAGGACATATTTATATTGCAATGCCACCTCTTTATCGGTTACAGAAAGGTAAAAAAATAGTGTATGTTTATACTGATAAAGAAAAGGAACAAGTAATTTCAGAAATGGGCGATGGTTTTGCAATTCAAAGGTACAAAGGTCTGGGGGAAATGAATCCAAGACAATTGTGGGATACTACTATGGACCCTTCAGTTAGGATGTTAAGGCAAGTTAATGTTGAAGATGCAGTTGAAGCAGATAGGATATTTACTGTTTTGATGGGTGATGAAGTGCCTCCTAGAAGAGCTTTTATTGAAAAACATGCTAAAGAAGTTACTGATTTAGATATTTAGATTTTTTGAAGTTCTTTTTTTACTTCAAAAAAAGGCATCTCTTACTTTATTTTCTATTCCTTGTTGGATTTTAATCTCTTTTTCTGTACAGTATTCTTTAATTATTTCTAAGCTTTGATTTGTACATACATACAGATAAGAATGTAATTGTTTATTTGGGAGAACTTCAATAACGCGATCCTTTCTTTGATGGACTCCTCTTATATAAACATGTTTTAAACAATCACCATATTTTTTTGGGGCAATTTTATCTGCTAAAGTTTTGAAATAATTTCTAGTTTCCCATTCAATTGGCCCTAGTGCTTGATATCCATTTAAACCGCCAAACTGAATTCTTTCTGCTTGTAAGATCACCTCAAAAGTATCTTCTTCTTTTTGTTGATAAAATAGTTTTAAATTTTTCATATTGTTATATAGGATTTCTTTGTCTTGTTTTTAAAGCTTTATGAAAATAAAAACATTATCAGGTACAATTAAAATTGATTTATATCTGATTCGCACGATAATTGTATTTTATTACACAATCTTTTTAAATTTCAAACATATTCTTCAATTTGATGAAATTAGAAACTTTCTTAAGTTTGAGTTTACTTTATAGTTGTGCGCATGTCAAAGATTTTCAACAAAATGCTGAATTTTTGCCTGTGACAGAACCTGGTTGTGAATCTTGGACTGTGATTAAATACAAAGGGAAATGTTGGATTGACATTGAACAAGATCCTATGGGTAAACAGTTGGTTGAAAAGTGGGATTTTCCAGAACCAGATTATTTTAAACTAATAAAAGCATATCAAGATTATTGTGTGGAATAAATTACCAATGAAAAAGACAAGAATTAAATCGAAAGATTTGAATAAAGAATTAGAATATTTTGGTTTTAATATTGAATATTCCAAAAAAGATAAAATTGAATCTTTGGAAAGTAAAGATAAAGAACTGAAAGGTTTTGCTGTCAATGACCAATTATCATTTTTTTATTCTGAGAATAAATTAATTCCTAATTTGAAAATTTTACAAGATCAGCCTAACTTGTTAAAACAGATTACTATTGACATGGGTGCAATAAAGTTCATAATTAATGGTGCAGACATAATGAGACCAGGGATAGTTGAGATCGAAGAAGGAATAAATAAAGATTCTTTTATTGTAATAGTTGATGTTAATAATAAAAAACCTTTAGCAGTAGGTATTGCTTTATTTTCTTCTGAAGAAATGAAAGATATGGATTCTGGTAAAGTCATTAAAAATATTCATTATGTTGGTGATGATGTGTGGGAAAGGAGTTGATGCATGCGTGGTTAAGTTAAGATTAACATGATCAAAGCCTTTTCTTATAGTAATCTTTTTAAACCTTAGAATATTCATACTTGATTAGAGGTTGATGTATGAAGAGTAAAATTAGTAATAAGAATCATGTTAAGGTTAGTAATCAAGTTAATCATAAAAGTGTGAAATCTAACCAAAAATTTGTATTTGCTTCTGTATTTATTGCTGTGGTTGTTATTGCGTTAGGTTTATTTTATGTTCTTAGCATTGAAAAATGTGATACTGGAAATTCTTTACAAGGTATGGCAATTGCAAAATCTACTTTAGATCAAAATCCAACTGGATATTCCACCAATGAGTTAGAAAAAATTGAAGATAGGGATATTTGGTCAGAAGGAGAATTGTTTAACTTGTTTGATAGAAATAAAGATGGATACTTGTCTTATTCTGAATTTGAGATGGCTATTGGAACAATAGTTGAAGAGTAAATTTTGTATGTATTTAAATTGAAATTGTTTATTCTAAAGTTAAAATAATTACTAAATAGTTATAGCAGATTAATAATCATAAATATAGAAATAAAATAAAAAAATTACAAAAACTCTTAATCCATATAATCAATGCCTAACTCACTTTGCATGGCATCTTTCTTTTGACCAAAATAAGTTCGATCTTCACCAAAAATTTGTTCAGAACTAACCCCTGTTACAATAATTAATGTTCGAATAGTTTTTTCTAAATCTTTGTAAATTTGTGCTCCCCAAATAATTTTTGCACGATCACTTAATTTGTCTGCAACAGTTTCAACTATTTTTCTGGACTCTTCTAATGTTAAACTATCTCCACCAGAAATATTGATCAATGCGCCGGTTGCATTAGAAATATCAACATCAATTAAAGGATTTTCTAAAGCTTTTTGAACAGATTCGTTTGCTCTATCTTCAGAATCAGATTCACCAACTCCAATCATAGCAACTCCACCTTCACTCATAATAGCTTTAACATCAGCAAAGTCAAGATTAACTAATCCTGTTTTAGTTACCAGTTCTGCAATACCTTTTACTGCATTAGTTAGAATCTCGTCAGCTACTTTGAACGCTGTATGTAATGGTAAGTGTGGTGCTAAATCTAACAATTTTTCGTTAGGAATAACAATTAATGTGTTAATACTTTGTTCTAGTTTTTCTAAACCAATCATGGCATTTTCAAATCGGTGGTTACCTTCCATTGTAAATGGAATGGTTACAATGCCAACAGTAAGAATGCCTAACTTTTTGGCTAAAGCTGCAATTGCTGGGGCTGAACCTGTTCCAGTACCTCCACCTAACCCGCAAGTAATGAATACCATGTCAGACCCATCAATCAATTTTTTAAGCTCATGTTCACTTTCTTTAGCTGACTCTTCACCAATTTTTGGGTTTGATCCTGCACCTAATCCTTTAGTTAATTCTTTACCAATTAACAATTTTTTATCGCAAGAAGTGTAAAGTAAATCTTGTGCATCTGTGTTAATGGCGATAGTTTGAATACCTTTAACACCAACTTCAGAAATTCTGTTAATTGTGTTATTTCCTGCACCACCACATCCAATAACTTTAATCCTGGTAGTGTTTTGTCTAATAAGTTCTTGAAGTTCTTCATCTACATCCATATTAGCAACTTTATGTGACACTTCCTGTGCTCTGATTTGTGGTCTTGGCGCTGGTTGTGGTGCTGGACGTGGAGAATTTTGTTGATTATAATTTTGATTAGCTTGTTGAGATGCTTGATTTTGACTATTTTGATTAATATAATCTTCCATTTTCTACCTACCTCTTTCTTTTATCCCCTCAAAGAATATTATAAATGAAATCTATCTTTAACTCTATATAAATATTATTGTGGTGGATTATTTATACCTGTGATTATAATGTTGGGTATATGGAAATATATAGAAAATAAATAAAATTAAAGAATAATTTAAACCCTCGGTTGAGAGTTCTGGTCAACTTGCTTAGTCATGTCAATTTCTTTCTTTTTGAATTCAATCTTTTTTAGTTTGATTAATTCTAATATTTTTTTAATTGCTGGTTTTGTGAATTGTTCAGGTAATTCGAAAGGAATTTCTACAATCCCAATTTCATCCTTTACATCAACTTTAATCATTTCTTTAGGTAACTGCATGGCTTTAACAATATAAGACTCTAATTGTATTTTTAAGTCAGTTACTTTCTTAATAATTTTAAATTCGTAAACTAAAGATCTTCCTGCTAATGGGTGATTAAAATTTACCATCACTCTTCCACCAGAAACTCTCATTACTGTCCCCATTTTCCCATCAAAATCTACTTGTAATCCAGGATATGGTTGTAATTCATTTTCTTTGAAAGTTGATAATGGTACTAACTGTACTTTTTTAACATCCTTTTTACCGAACCCTTCTTCAGCACTAAATTCAGTTTTATAATCTTTGGTTATTTCTTTTCCTACAAGTTCTTTATCTAATCCTGGTAAAACTTGTTTTTCACCAACACAAATAATTACTGGGATGTAAGGTACTTTAGGGTTAAACAAATTATTTTCTTTTGCAACCTTTTCATTATTAGTATCAAATACAGAATTATCTTGAGCTAATCTTCCTGTAAATTCAAGTTCAATAAAATCTTTTTCTTTAATTGTTTCAGTCATTGTTAAACACCTTTATTTAATTATACATAAAAATTCCTGATAATATTTTAGTATTAGGTAATTATTAGTTCTTTTTTAAATTATTCTTCTTTCTTTAATGATTTTAAATAATCAATCACTTTTTGAGCACTTTCTTCTGCTGATGTAAATGTAGTATCTACAATTAAATCATACTGTTCTTCTTTTCGATGGTCGACACCATATAATTTTAAGTATCTTTCAGCATCTTTTGTTTCACGTACTTCATTATTGTTAATCATCTCTTGTAAATTAGCAACCATCTCTTGATTTCTTTGTTGAGCAGTTTCTTCATCATTTAAATCTTTAAAAATTCTTCTTGCACCTTCTTCTGGGCCAACTTTAACATAAATTTTAATTGATTCTGGTATCAAATGAAATTGAACTCTGCCTTCTACGATAACATCTTTGCCTTGTTCAGCTATTTTTTTTGCTTCTTCTCCAACTCTATGATCAATTTGTTTTTCTAAATTTTGGTCAGACTTAAGTTTGTAAAGAAATTCTTCAAATGTAATTCCTTGTTCTTTAGACATATCTCTAATTATACCACCAGCATAAACTCTTTCAAAATCTAATTTTTTAATAAGAATTTTTGCGACAGTACTTTTTCCACTTCCTGGGTTTCCGGATAATGTGATTATCATGAATTAAAAAGAAATAGGTGGTATTTTAAAAGTTTGTGTTCTACTTAGCAAATTTCCATAATAACTCAAATTGTTTAAGGTAAGTATTAGCAACACTTTTGTTTTTTATAGTTATCAAATAATAAGGGTGGCCTAAAATAAATAAAAATACTTTATCTTGATAGATTATAGTTGTTGTATCTCCAATATATTTGTTGTCAAGTTCTTTATATTCTAAATATTTTTCTTTTAGTTTTTTATTACCTTTAGAAATAATTATCTTTTCAATTACTTTTTTATCTTTGATGATGTTAAGATATTGTTTTAGGTATATCGGTTCTACTGTTTCTAAAATCTCTTCATTGACCCCTAGTAGATAAATCGTAGTATCTTTTTTTAAGTTAGAAATCAAATCTTTAATCATGGTTCTGTAAACATGTTTTCCTTTATGTAACTCAACGTTTGTTTCATTTGAATTAGCTTGAAATAATCCATATAATTGAGGGAGTATATCATTAATTTTTTTAAGTTTTAATTCATATGATTCTTTTAAAATTTTAGGGTCAACGGCTTGATAATTCTTTTTCTTAGCAATTAAAATTGTATTTACAATGCCTTTTTCTAATAATCTTTCTAATGTATCGTAAATGTAAGATCTGTGAAGGCCAGTTTTCTCAGCTAATTTAGTCGGATTTAAGATTCCATATTCTAATAGGGTAGAATAAATTTTAGCTTCATTTTTAGTAAGTCCCAACTCCTTAAGTTCTTCTTCATACATTGTTAAAGTGGTTAGTTTATTTCTTTTTAAATTTATCGTAAGGTTTATTACGACATAACTTTAAATGAGTTGGCGTTACTACTCACTTATAACAAAATAATTTATTTTGTTTTGAAAGGAGGTAAAAAAATGGATAAAAGAATAGAAGGATATAAAACAAGTGATTTGGGGGAATTTATCAGTTCATTAAAGGAAGGTAAACCAATTGTAATTTATGATGGTTATCTTTGTGGGTGTAGGTCCGGTATTAGGGGTAGGAAAGATGAAGTAGATGTAGTGATAGCTTCTTCAGAGTCTAAGATTATTGGTGGATTCTATTGTGGTTCTGAAATAAAAGAAAGAAGTATTTTAAGAGAAAAAGGTAAACTTTTTGTTAGTGGTGGGTGTAAGACTGTTGATGAAATGGTTACAGAGTTAACAAGAGACTATCAAAGAGAATTAGCTTGTGAGATTTTTGAATATATTTTTGGTTATTGTTCAGATGAATTAAGTGAAAGTTGTCCTTTTGTTGATATGTTTGTTGATTCAAGTGATGTTTCAGAAAGTGAGAAAAGACTAATCTATATTGGTGGTAGTATGCGCCCAGAAGTAGATTATCATAAATTATTATTAAAGATGGATGAAGCTTTTTCTGAAGGAAGAATAATGTTGCTAGATGAACTGAGTTGGTACTTTCGTAAAGGTGAAGGTGAAGATAGAAGAATTTACCTTTCTACAAGTCACCATAAAGTTAAAGGTGGATATTGTTTAAGAGGTGATGTTGTTGCAGGTAGGGCCGTGAGTGAAGAAAGGTTTCCTTTTTGGCATTTTGATGAAGAATTTCTAAAACCTATTGGGGAACATGGTTTAGGTATTCAAGGTGGGGTGATGACTTATCACATTGATGCGAAAGTAGATCAAGAATATGTTGATTCAGGTCTTAAAAGAACAGTATATACTTTAAAAGATAGTACTGAATTTTCTTTACATGGGGATACGAAAAGAACTCTTGAATATTATGGTGGTATCAAAGTTAAGGTTAAAGAAGCATTGTCAATACGAAGCTATTATGAAGAATTAATTAGGGGTATTTTGAGTGATTCTTAAATTTATTTTTTATTTTTTTAAATTATTTCTTCACCTTATTTTCTCATAATCAGTTTTCTCAAGTTTACCAGTAATTGTTAAAAAGTGTTGTTTTGTCCAGAAATATGCTGCTTTAACAATCCCCCATTGGTCAAACCTTCGCATAGAAGTTGTAACATAAGAATCAATACAAATATATCTCCCTTTTTGTTTAAGTTTTTGAATAAGTTCTTTATTCTCTCGAACAGTTAATTTTTCATTAAAACCACCAATCAGTTCAAAATCATTTTTTCTACAAACTATTATTCCTGAACTACCATGATATATGTTGTTAGTATGGTTAAAGTTTTTTAAGTTCATTAAGAAATTAAATTTGATTTTGTTAATATCTGGTTTTACTTTACATGATGCAACAGAATGTAGTTTAGTGAATTGTGATTCAATTTTGTTAAGTGATTTTTCTTCTAATAATGTGTCTGCATCTAAAAATATTAATATTTTCCCTTTAGAATATTTAGCACCAACATTTCTTGCTTTTCCTACATTAGCATGTTCACAATTAACTTTTTTGACTATATGTTGGAAAGGAGTTTCTTCAATAAAAGAATTAACTTTTTGTTCTGTATTATCTTCACAAGCATTGACAACTATGATAGTTTCAAAATCATTTCTATCTTGGCCTAATGTAGAAAGTACAGTTTTAATAATATAATCCTCTTCGTTATGGGCCGGAATGATTATAGAAAATTTTGGTATATCATTAACTGAACTTAATTCTTGTTTCATGCAGACTTATTTTAATTATTTTTTTATAAATTTATATGTGGGTGTGTAGTTATTTTAATCTATTTAGAACCTTTTTATTGAATTAACAAGTTTATCCACCCTCAGACTACTTCGATTATTCCAGATTGGAACTACTCATAGGGTTCTTCACTGGGTGCTAGACCTTGTTTTTGGTAATTGTGATAAAGCGGACCTGGGAGGATTTGAACCCCCGATCCACTGCTCTCTCATCCAAAAAGGATTAGGAGGCAGTTGCCCGATTTGTCCCATGATATATTCATGTCCAGACTAGGCCACAGGTCCTTAACGTGTTTAAATAAGGTATTCTTTTTTAAGTTTTGCTCTTAGTATGAAATTAAATTAAATGTTAAAAAGTTAGTAATATAAAGCATAGTTAGTAAAACATAAATTTTTTTAAATTTAAATTAAACATAAAATCTGATGGTGGAATCAGATTCAATAATTTCAGGAATAGATTTAGTACAATTAATGGATGTTGAAGTAAGTACTTATGACTCCATAAAAATTCCAAAATATGCAGAACATGCATTTTTGTATCCAAGAAATCTTTTTGTAGATAGTTATGAAATTACAAACTTTCCTGAAAGAGTTATGAAAGTTATTGAAGGAGAATATAAAACTGGTGAAATCTGGAAAGATACATATTATGATGTGATTTACCTATACGTAGGGAAATTTAATGAAGAAAAAGATGTTGTAATTAATTTAGGTGGTGATACTGGGAGAATGGGGTGTCTTGAACAAGGTGTTATAAATTCTGGAGATGAAGGTAGAATATTTTTTGATAAAAAATTATTTCCTTAATTTTTATTTTTTAATACCTTAACTTTCTAACATAAAGAGGTGAATCTTCTTCAGGCCTATCTAATTCATAATAATGAAAATTATCTTTTGCCCATTCGTTTCTGTACACACCAAACATTCTTGGTCCAATATTGAAATTTTCTTTAAAGAAATCGTAACCTTTTCTTAACTGGCCATTGATTAAATTTCTAATCTCAGAATATTTTTTTCCCCTGGAAACTTTTGCTTCTATTAAAATAACTTCTAAATCGGTAGGAATTACTAAATCCACTCTTCCAATTTCGTTATTACTATTTTGATTAAGTAAACTCACTTCACGATAAATTTTACCATAATTTCTTCCTGCAATAATAACTGCTCTATTAGTAACATCATTAAGTAATGATTTATGTTTACGTTCTTCTTTGTAAACTACTTGATTATTTTCTAAATATTGAAATATATGCATGTTTATGTTTAGAGTAAGGCAGTTATAAAAATATTAACTAATTTTGATGAAATTTCAAAAATGTTAGAATCTATTCTTAATGTATTACTATCAATGACTGGGTTTTATCAATACCTTCTATCATTTGTATTTTACCTAACAGAACTTTATCATACTCTTGGACATCTTTAACTCTGATTGTAGCTACTAAGTCAGTTCCACCTGATACAATGTCTACTTTTTCTACAAATTCAAATTTACGTAAATCTTTAGCTAAATCATATTGACTTTTTTTCTTTTGTTTAAGTGTGGGTAAACTAGCGGAAATTAAAATGTAAACTAACAAACCTTTGTCAACTTTTGGGTGATCTAATTCAACTGTAAACTTTTTGATAATTTTTTCTTTTTTAAGTTTTTGAATTCTGTTATGTATTGTTGTGATGGGGAATAAAGTTTTTTTAGCAATTTGTCTAGTGCTATAATTAGCATGATCTTTTAATATTTCTAATATCTTTTTATCTTTTTTGTCGAGTTTATAACTCATAATGAAACATATGTTCCATTTATTATTTAAATCTTCCTATTTTTTGCAATAATTTCCAATTTTTTTGGACTATTTATTTAAATTAGTTCTGTTATCAAGTATGGTAGGGAGAATGGTTGAAAGTAGGTGATGGGGGAAAAATGGTAGTAGCAAGTTATATGGATTACATAAAGACAAAATATCAAAAAAAATTTGAAAAGGATATTGAGGTATTAGAAGAATGAAACAATACCAACCAAAATTAGATTATTTCAAAACACAGAAAGCAATTAAGTTTGCTAAGGACACTTTTGAAAGGAAACTTGCTGAAAAGTTAAGTTTGATTAGAGTTAGTGCCCCTAGGTTTTTGCATGTTAGTAAAGAAGTCGATAAGGGATTACAAGATGATTTGGCTGGAACACAAATGCCTGTTTCATTTAGCACAAAATTTTCAGATTGTGTAGAAATTGTACATAGTTTAGCTAAATGGAAAAGGTTCACTTTAGGTAAGTATGGTTTTACTGTTGGAACTGGACTTTATACTGATATGGACGCAATCAGGAAAGATGAGGATGTTTCTGAGATACATAGCATTTATGTTGATCAATGGGACTGGGAAAAAGTAATTAGTAAGGATCAAAGAAGGATTGATTTTTTAAAATATAAAGTTGAATTAATTTATGAAGCTTTGTTAGAAACTGAACAATTAGTTCAAGAAAAGTTTGGTTTAACTAAAAGATTGCCTCCAAAGATTAGTTTTGTAACAACACAGAAATTGGAAGATCGATTTCCTTCACTAACACCAAAAGAAAGGGAACACGCTATATCTCAAGAATTAGGGGCTGTATTTTTGATTGGAATTGGTCATGAACTTAAATCAGGTAAAATTCATGATTTAAGGGCAGCAGATTATGATGATTGGAAATTATGTGGTGATATCGTTGTTTGGGATGATATCAGAAAAAAATCTTTAGAACTATCTTCAATGGGTATTAGGGTAGATTCTGAATCTTTGAGAAAACAATTAAAGTTTTTGGGTTTGGAAAGTAGGGAACAATTAGAATTCCATCAAGGAATTATTGAAGATACTATCCCCTTATCTATCGGTGGGGGAATAGGCCAGTCCAGAATTTGTATGTTCCTTTTACATAAAGCACATATTGGCGAAGTTCAGGCAAGTGTTTGGCCAGAAGAGTTTGTACAACAATGTAAAACCTGTAAAATAGAATTATTGTAAGTTGTTTGAAATCTTAAATAATTTCAATTTTTCTTTTTTTCAATAGGTAATTTTTTATATAAAATGTGAATTAGTGAAGAAAATGGTAGAATACAAAAGTATACAGGAAGCAATGGACCAAGGTGAAGGTAAAATTGCCATTCGAGGATGGGTCCATCGAGAAAGAGGTAGCAACAAATTAAAATTTATAGTTCTTAGAGATAGTTCCAATACTATTCAATGTGTATTAAAAAAAGATAATTTTGAAAATAGTTGGGATGATATTGATCATGTTCAAATTGAAACTTCTATGAGATTAGAAGGTACAATCAAAAAAGATGATCGTGCACCTACTGGTTATGAAATTCAAGTAGAAAAGTATGAAATTGTTGGTGAAAGTGATAGTTATCCTATTACTAAAGACCAAAGTAAAGAATTTTTAGCAGATAACAGACATCTTTGGTTAAGGAGTAGAAGAATGACTTCTATTCTGAAAATTAGAAGTACATATGTTCAAGCTAGAGATGAATTTTTTCGTTTGAAAAAGTTTTTTCGTTTTGATTCTCCGATTTTACAACCAAGTCAATGTGAAGGTGGAAGTACTTTGTTTGAAGTTAAGTATTACAAAGATAAATTGTATTTAGCTCAATCTTGGCAATTATATGCTGAAGCAGCAGTATTTTCATTAGAGAAAATATACAATATGGGGCCAACTTTTAGAGCAGAGAAATCTCGTACTTCAAGACATTTATGTGAATTTTGGATGGCTGAAGCAGAAGTTGCATGGGCTGATTTAAATGAAATTACTGAATTAGCAAAAGAAGAATTGAAATTTTGTATTAAAAAAGTAATTGGGGAAAGATCTGAAGAATTAAAATTTTTAGGAAGAGATCCAGAAATTTTAAAACTTGTAGTTGAAAAAGATTGGCCAACAATTAAGTACCGAGAAGCTTTGAAAGTTTTGAAAGAAAAGTGTGGTATGGATGTTCCTTTCGGAAAAGATCTTAGAACTGTAGAAGAAGAAGAGTTAATGAAACATTTTGACGTTCCTGTTGTTGTAACACATTATCCTACTAAAGTTATGGCATTTTACAAGCCAGCAGATGAAGAAGTTAAAGATGAAGCGTTATGTTTCGATATGTTAGCTCCTGAAGGTTATGGTGAAATTGTTGGTGGAAGTCAAAGAAGTACTGACATTAAGGAAATGACTAAGAAATTAGAAGCTGAAGGGGAAGATATCAAAAACTATGAATGGTATTTTGATTTAAGAAAATATGGTTCAGTTCCGCATTCTGGTTATGGTGTTGGTGTAGAAAGAGTAGTTAAGTGGATGTGTGGGTTAGATAGTATCAAAGATGTAATACCTTTCCCAAGAACACCTGATAGGTTTATACCTTAATTTTTTTCTTTAAATTTATAATATTTCTTTTTTTAGTTGCAAAATAGTTATAAACATTAAAACTTTCTTTAAGTAAATTAAGTTTAATTAATTAAAGGGGTAATAGATAATGAACAAAACAGAATTGAAAGAAGTTAAGAAAGAATTAGAAACATTATACCAATATTTAATTAGGGAATTCTATGAATTTAGAAGTTTGTTTGAGATGGTTGAACATGCAAACAAATCAGAAAAAGATAAAAAAACAATTAAAATTTTTGCAAATCATGCACTTAGAACTTTGAAAGGTGTTTTTGGAGAAGAAAGAGTTTTGAGAAAAGCAGAAAGATCTTATAATAAATTTACTGAACATTTTAACAAGATCTCTCAAGAAGTAACTAAAATTAAACCTGAAGAAACAGAAAAATTCAAAAAATGGCTAGAACAAGTTAATGTATATAATGCATTTCTGGTGAAGTATGGTTCTCGTGGTGGTGAATTAGAAAAAGCCCTTACTGATTTAAAGAGGAACCCTGAATCTCAGTCTAAACTAGACTTAGTAGTAAAAGAAATTAACGGGTTTATGAAAAAAGTTCCTGCATTTCAAGAAGTAATAAAAGAACTTAAGACAGAATATGGTGGTGTTGAGGAATGGGTTTGGGAATATGTTGAAAGTAAAAGGCCTAAGATGGTTAAAGAGATAAACTCTATTACAAAAGCATTGAATGAAAGTGATAAATATAAATTTGAAGATGGCTCTTATGCTTCTAGGTTTGTTGATAAAAAAACTAATAAATTAGATGCTGAAGGTCAAGCTGTGCTTAAAGAATTAAATAAAACATTTAAGTCTGCTCTTGAAGCTAAATTTGGTGATATCTCTTTTAAAGAAGCTGAAACAGATGAACAAGGAAATGTTACTTTTGAGATATATTATAAAATTAATCTGTATCTTGGGAGTTATATTGTGTCATACCATATGGCGTCAGTTGAAAGGAATAGGAGGGATGCAATTGATCATAAATTTATGGTAAGTTACCAAGATGATATACCTGGAGAATGGGAACCAACTGTTCCACCAAGACATTATAATCGGAAAGAAAATAATTAATTTTTTTTTTAATTATCAAACAGGTTATAAATAACAAATACTTTATTTAACAAGTAATTTTAATTTAAAATAATGTAGGTGATGATTATGGGCTTATTTAAAAGAATTTTTTTTAAAAATCGTACTATCCAAAATGCTGAGACTTATGCTCAACATTTTAGAGGTTCTAAAAGAGGAGGAAGATCCTTCTCGTCGTGCTCGTATAACTCGTCTTTATGGGGATAAAAGAGCAAAGTAAGAATATTTTTTTATTTTTGTTTAAATTCTTTCAAATTTAAACAAAGCGTTATACACATTGCCAACATTTCTTTTAAACACTTCTTGACTTGTTGTGCATAGTTCATTGTAAGGATAAACTTTCCAAGAATCTATCAATAATGAATCTATCTCTGTATGGTTAGGCGTTGAATTAGTTAATCCATCTTTATCAGTGTGGTCTAACACTAAAGTTCTATGTTCAAAAATATCTAATAAATCTAAAGTTTTTTTAAGTGGTAAAAGGAATGGTGAATGTTCAATAACTTTTTTATGTTTAGTTTCTTTGTAATCATTATTCACTGTTGTAATTAAACTTAAATACGCTGCAATTGCATGTTTAGTAAACAAAATATCTTCCCTGCCTTTATGTGCTTCTTCTCGATAATGTCTACTTCTGTATCTGAAATCTTTTGAACCACATTCAGTTGCTAAATTCCAAATCTCACTAATAGATTTAAGGTCTCCTTCTTCAAATAAAGGAATGTTAAATAATTCAATATCGTAAGACATTCTTTGATGTAATTGTTTTCCTTTTGGAAATTTGAATCCTCTTGGTCTTTCTATTGGCCTAGTCATAGATGGAACTTCCATAACTCTTCTAGTACCTCTATCAGTTTCATAATGCGTTTCAATAAAATCCCAAATGCTACAATCTAATTTATCCAAAATTGGTTTTAAATGTCTTTCAGCTGGTTGATATCTTTTTAATTTTTCTTTTCTATTTTGTAATTGTTCTTCATTTAATGGTTGTCCATTTCTTAACCTAGTTTTATTTCTAAGTTCTTTTCTTAGAATGTTCTCTCCAATTTTGAAATAAGCTAAATTTTGAAATGCTCTAATTCTTGTTCCTAGAATGTCTCGATAAAATGATGCAACTCTTCTTCTTTTGTCTTTACCACGCCAAGATCTAGCAACAAAAGTTTGGTTGTGCAATTTTTCATTTTCGTTTAAATAATTAAACAAAACTTCATAAACACGTTCTGGTGCCCATTGGAATCTTTCAATAACTTGATTTTCATCATCAGACCAACCTCTTCCTTGCTTTCTTTTTGCAGATAACATTTGTCCTGAAGGGATTTCTTGATCAATAATTCTTCTTCTCAAATGCATAGAATCTAAATTTAATAATCCTTTTGTTGAATATACTAACTCTCTTCTTGCTTTTGGAGATGGGATTTTATATTCTTCTGGGAGAACTAATAAACTGTTTTCATCCATCTCTTCTATGATTTTTTTAATAACGTGAACTCTATCTAATGTATAATCTCCTTCAAGTAAACCTTCCAATTTTCCTTCTTTTGTTCCAACTACTAATCTTTGTTGAGAAGAAAGTTCTTGAAGTACAGTTTTGGTATGTTTTCCTGATAAGTCAAAATGTTTTAATACGTCTAGGCTTTGCCAGTCTCTGAAATATTCTTCCCTTTGTTTAGATAGGTTGATTATCATTATAGTTTCACCTGAATTATTTTATTTATTAATCTTTTGCGTTGTAACTACTTCTTAATTGTCATATATTTAAATTTTTGTAGTTGTGTGTCATAATTTGGTTTATAACAAAGCTAAAGTTATAACATATAACAAAAATAAAAAATACATTATAATTAAAGTAATTGCTTGTCTTTTGTTTAAAGTGTGATCTTCAGCAAAGAAGTATAAAACAAGTATAGTTGAACCTAATAAACCTAAAATGATCTCTAAATTTACAAAATCAATTAACACTGGGCCTTTGAAAAGAGTGTAAATTAGAAGTGGAAGTCCAATTCCAACTAATATGTCAAATATATTTGATCCAAACACGTTAGAAGTTGCATCGTCAATATCTCCTTTTTTTGCATTGATAACAGATATGACCGTGTCAGGGACAGAAGTTGCTGCAGCAATTATGGTGAAGGCGATAATTATTGGAGATATTCCTAATGCGTATGATAAATTAATTGCAGAATTTGTTAAAAAGAATGTAAATATTCCAATGATTAACATTAATACCAAAAATATTGAAATCTCTTTTACAAATCTAATCTCATTTTGTTTATTTTGTTTAAAGTTTTTTTTGTGAAGTTTTGTATGGGTTATTATTTCTTTTAAGTAAACTAAGTAAATTAATAAGAGTAATATTGAAATAATTAATCCCCATTCTTTGAAATAAATAATCAGAATAATCAAAGTAAAAATTGAAATCAAATAAAATAATGCATCTCTGCTAATAACTTTTTTCGAGACTTTGAATGTGACTGGGGCAACAAAAACACAAATGCTCGGAATAATTAACAAATTAAACAATGCTGAACCTGCAATAGTTCCAATACCCACTTCAAACTGTTTAAAGATAATTACTGAATATAATGCTACTAATAGTTCAGGTAATGAACTTGAAATTGCATCAAAAGTTGCACCTTTAACATCCCTTGGTAATTTAAAGTGGTCTCCTATTTTGGAAGAACTTTCTGCAAACTTATTTCCTGCTAAATAAATGATTAAACTAGAAAAGATAATTATTGCAATTTCAATTAAAATATCCATATTAAGAATAATAATTATGGTTTTTAAAAGATTATTGTTTTGATGGTTAATTTTAATATTAATCAAAATCATTATAAAAATGAACCTAAATTGTTAATTTATGTACAACCTTAAACAAATACCAGGAGATTTTATTGTAAAGGAAGTTAAGAAGTTAGATCTTAAAGAAAGTGGGAAATATGCTTATGTTAAAATAACTAAGAATGGGTTTAACACTTTAGATATTGTCAATAAATTATCTAAATTATTACATATCAATAAAAAACAGATCGGTTTTGCAGGAAACAAAGATAAAAATGCGGTTACTGAACAATACTTTTCTTTAGAAAATGTTGGCCAGAATAAAATTTTAAGTTTAGATCTTGGAAACAATATTGATATTGAATTTTTAGGTTTTTGTAATGAAAAAATAAGTTTAGGTGATTTGGAAGGTAACAAATTTGAAATTGTAATCAGAAATCTTGATGGCAATATTAAATTATTTAAGGTTAAATATTTTCCAAACTATTTTGATGAACAAAGATTTTCTAAAAATAATGTTGAAATCGGAAGGGACCTTATTAACAAAGATTTTAAACTTGCAGTAGAAAAAATTAATAGTTTTATCTGTGAAGAACATCTAAAAGAACATCTTAATGATTATGTGGTGGCTTTGAAAAAATTATCTTTAAAATTGTTAAAAATTTATGTTCATGCATATCAATCATATCTCTGGAATAAAATTTTAGCAGATTATTTGGATAATAATTGTGATATTAATAGGAAAATTAAATATTCTCAAGGAGAATTTGTGTTTGTAAATTATCCTGACCAATTTTTATGTTTAGAACTTCCTTTAATTGGTTTTCATACAGATGATTGGAAAGGAAATCAAGAAATAAAACTTTTAATTAACAAAGTTATGCGTAAAGAAAAATTAGATTATGAAGATTTTATAATTAAACAGATACCAGAGTTAAGCGCTGAAGGAGATATTAGAAAAGCAATTGTTGAAACTAAAAATTTAGTTTTGGGAAAAATTGAAGAAGATGATTTAAATCCTGATATGAAAAAAGTAAAAGTCAGTTTTGAGTTAAATAAGGGAAGTTATGCTACAATGGCTATAAGGGCAATTGTAGGAAATTGAAACTAAAATTTTATAAATCAATTGTTAATTTCAATATTCTAAGAACAAAACTTGCCGACGTGGCACAATCTGGTACTGCGCTGGTCTTGAACTTAATCATTAATTGAGAACAAGCGAACCAGTTTCCTTTGGATATCCCGGTTCAAATCCGGGCGTCGGCGTTCATGCTCAGGTGTAAAGCCTGAGCTTCTTTATATTACTACTAATTTTTTAATTAAATAAGTGATTTTAAGTAAAATATTTAAATATAAAAATTAACTTTAATTTAATAATGGTTTTAGATGTACATTTTTTGTTACCCTATATACAAGCTAAATTAAAAACTGAAAGTATTGATTTATTTTTACATTCTGGGGTTTCGGAACTTGGAAAAGGTGCTTACAGTAAAACTTATCTTGTTAAATCTAGTGTGGGTAAACTAGTAATTCATGTTGTACAGGATTCACATACAATAGAACAATTTCAAAATGCTGAAAGAAGATTTTTTTTATCACAATTTCTTAAACATCACCCTAAAGTTCCAACTGCATTAATGATAACTTATGGTCAAGTTGAAGATACTGTTTATACAGTTCAAGAATATATGCCTGGAAAAGAGATTAAACATGTTAAAGATGAAATTGAACACTTGCAACATTTAGCAGAAATAATCTCCTATTTACATAACGTTAATTTAAGGGGCGGAGGATATCTTAAATTTAATGGTGATAAACCTGAAGGTATACATACAAACTGGTATCTATTTTTAAGAAGATTTACATTTTTTTGGTTTAAATCAATATATCAGTATGTTACAAAGGAAAATATTTCAGAATCCTTATCATCTGAAAGTTATGTTAGGATACAATCAAAATTAAAAAAATATTTCAGAAAATATAAGACTTACTTTGAAGGATTAAGATGTAACTTATTGCATGGAGATCTTTCATTGGGGAATATTTTGATTGATGGAAAACGTGTAAGTGCTTTAATTGATTTAGATTTTTCAATGGTGGGTGATCCAGCATGGGATTTTGCTTTTAGAGATCATTTACATAAAAATTTACTTCCTTTATACTTTTCTGAAATGAGGGGGTTGGGAGTTGATATTGATGAAGATCATTTTAGGTTTAGGATCTCTTTATATGAACCTATCATAAAACTAGCAATAACAAATTCATTAAAAAGAAAACCTAACATAAACATAAAAAAAGATCTAGCCCATATTGAATCTATGATTGATAATTTAGTCTAATTTGATGCTAAACTTTTATCTATCTTGTTCATATGATCAAATGGCCATACTTTTAATATTTCTTAATACCGAAAATAATATAAACCTTTTAAACTTAGTTTAAGTTATGCATATTTTTCATAAAATTCATTTTGAAAGGCTTCATGAAGCAATTGAAGCAGGAGATAAAAGAGAAATTGAAGTTTCTCTGAATCTTCTGGATGGTTCTTTAAAAAAATCTAAAACTAAATCTGAAGAATTGTTTCATGAATTAGTTAATAAAATGACTATATATTCTTATACTTTGGAAAAAATACAAAGTCAATCTGAAAAAGAAAAAATGAATAGTAGAGTACTTGAAGATTTAGCAAATCAATTAGAAGAATTATCTAAGGAAATAAGATCTATTCTTAAAAAATTAATCAAATATGAAAAATTTGAAATTTCTATTTTAGAATAAAATAATTTTTTATTAACAATTTGGGCTTAATTATTTTTTTATCTATATCTGCTATTATAAAGTTTATCTGGTGCTATTGCCTTAGTTGCATCTAAAATCTCTTGAAGGTTTGTTCCTTTTGGAAGGGTGCTATTATCGTTATTGTTGTATATGAAATCTCCCTCAAAATCTCTGATTCTTCCAACACTTCCATTATCTAAAGTAACTTTTAGAATTGTTCCATCATATTTTAAACAACTGTAACTCATACATGGATCAACAACTCTTTTTAAATCAATATGTTTGATTCCTTGAACATCAATGGGTCCTTCATAAACTTCACCCATTTTTTCAAATATTGGTCCTAATGGGGTAGTTAGGACAGCAGCTCCACCTATGATAACACCAGCATAAAGAATTGGTTTTAGTTCCATAAAATTAAGAATTTGATTAGAGTATAAAATAATTTAGGTATTCTACTAAATCTTACCTTAACACTTCGTATATTCTAAAATTGTTTCTTGTTCGGTAAAATAGTCCTGCTTTAACAACTTCTTGAGTTTCAGGATTATGTAACTGGTACATTACTTTACCATAGTCAGATGGGCTTGGAAAATGTATTAACCTTAAGTCGGTATCATGAATTGAATTAATTCGTGGTGTTGTTTGAATTGAACAAGAAACAATGTGATCTAATCTTAATCTTAAATTACCTCTTTTTTTATCTCTTATTTTAAGTAACCCTTGGTCTAGGTACAAACTGTATAAACCTAATGGTTTAATTCCTTTTTGAGACAAATAATTCTTCACAAGATCTTTTTTGAGCCTTTGATTAATTTCTCTAAGAAATAAAGGACTATTTTTTATTTCACTTAAATTGTGTCCTGTTGTTGTTAATGGATTTAATACTAAACTTCTTAAGTCAATTAAGTAATTGTTTAATACTATACAAGCATTTTTATCATTTTGACTTAAATAACTTGTTGTATTTCTTCTGATAACTTTAACTTCGTTTGTATTTCTTTCTTGAGGGTGCTTTTTTGTTTGACCCATATGATTAACAATTGTTGATATAGATTGGGCGACTTCAGCATTTGATCTTTCTTCAGGATCTATTTCGTCTTGTTTTTCTAATTTTCTCCGATTAGGCCAAAAATTACTAAAGTCAAGACTACCATCTGGTCTCCTGAATCTGTTGTGCTTTAGTGGATTTCTATTGTATGACATTTTTTCAAACCAAATTAGAATACTTAGAATAAGTAAATGTTTATAATTTATATACTTTTTCCTTTCAAGTAGTTATTGTGAAATATCTGTTTGAATTTTGTTGTTAACTTCTTCAATTTTAATCTAAATGTTTATTACAATTAATTATTTTAAAGTTAATATTATCATTATTAATATTAATAACAGATATTGCTGTATTTTCTGGTAAGTATTTTCCAAACTCTTCAATTTTTTTCTTGTGCAAATGTGTTAAAATACAAGCGATAGGTCCGCCATGACTTACAATTAAAACATTTTTATCATTGTAATTTTGTTTAATCTTTTCAATTAAGTGATTAACATTATTCCATACATCAATTAATCTTTCTCCATTTTCTGGGTGCCATAAATGAAATGGTTTTTTATCATTTTTAAATAATTCATTTCTTTCTTTATGTGTTCTTCCTTCAAAAATTCCTTTACTTTGTTCTCTTAGAATTTGTGTTTTAATTATTTTAATATTATCGTGATATTTTAAAATTTCTTTACAAGTGTTAAGAGATCTGTCTAAATCACTGGAATATGCAATATCAATTTTAATCCCTTTTAATCTTTTAGCAACATTCTTAGCTTGTTCAATACCTTTTAGAGTTAGTTGAGAATTCATATGTCCCTGTGATATACCTTTTGTATTCTCAAAAGTTTCTCCATGCCTAACTATTATAAGTTTCATTCTATAATATTTTTAAACTTTTTAAGAAATATTAAATCTCTTTTTTGAATAAATGTGCCTTCATAACCTTCTGGTTTATCATTTTCAATTTGTAAAATTGCTTCATCAATTTTTAACCAGACTATTTTGAAACCTTGACTTGCTTCTTTTTCAGTAAAATTAGGTTCTCCCTTAGAAATGATTTTACCTTGATAACAATAAGATGTCTGTTTTAAATTCCATTTAGAACGAAATTCTTCGATTTTACCAATCTCACCAGTAACTTTAATTTCACAACCTACTTCTTCAAGACATTCCCTATCTAAAGCTTTTGCTTTATTTTCTCCTTTATCAATACCTCCTCCTGGAAGTTTATGATAATTCTTTTTTGAAACGAATAATAAAGGTATTAAGTTATTTTCATCTAATAACACTGCTCTAGAAGCTTCTCTTATTTTTAAGATTGATTCATCTTCTGGGTATTCTTTATCTTTGATTTCTTTTAGTAATTCCATAAATTATTGCGTTTTTTAATTTTATTTAAATATTTGTAGTAATTACTGTGGGTTTCCTTTAGAGTAGTAACAAACCTAAAATTTTATAAACTAAGTTGTGTCTTAATAATAAAATGGTTACTTCAACTAGGAGACAATTTTTGCAAGGAAGTTTAGCATCATTAGTTTTAACTCAAGTACCTTTAAGTTTAAGTGCTTGTAAGGAAGAACTATATCAAAGAAAATTATTATCATTAGATTTGGATTTTATTGGTTTAAATGGTGAACTTAATGAAGCATACAAAGAGTTTGCTAACCATGATTTTAGAGTCTGGATGAGATTTATGGAAGGTTTTCATAAATTGAAAAGAAAAGATGAAAGTGGAAAAATCATTGAAATAGCTTCTTTTATGTCAAGAGACGATAAATCTTTAGAAGAATTTATTGAGGATAAAAATAATCTCAAAATTGTTAAAAAAAGAAAATTTAGGGAATTTTGTAATCATATTTTTGATGGAAGCAATCCAGCAATCTTTGTGCCAACTGTAAGAAGTATTGTTCAAGCATATAGGGAGGGAATTAGATTAAAAGATTTGAAAGTTATGGATGAAGTAAGTTATAATTATAAGTTAGGTATGCATGAGTTTTTGAATTCTCATCATGATCTTTTTGATATGATGCCAACATTGAAACATTTCCTTAAAAAATCTGATTTTTATGCTGTTGCTAAAGTTAATATTCCTGGACAAAGAAAAAATGATTTTTATTTTAGAAATTTAATTAGGGAATATGAAGAGGGGGATTTTCCAACTGTAAAAGATTTAAATAATTTAATCAGTTGTGGTTATAGGGATATGTCAGGTAGTAGTTTTAGTTTAATATCAGAGTCAATTAAAAAAGCTAATGAAGGAGATTATTTCTATGATATTTTTGAAGTTGAAAAAACTGGGCAAGATTCTATCAATAAATTAATAGAAATTAACAAAGGAGAAATCAAAGTTGTAGTTAACGATGGGGCTTATACTAAATTGAATAATTTCTTAGAACATTCTCCTGAAACTTATCTTCAAGATGAAATATTTCAATCATTAGTTCAAATAGTTTGTGGGACAAATTTTGTTGATATTGACTTTATTGATTTGTTAATTAATTCTTATCAATCTGGTTATAAAGCTAATGATAATTCTTTTGTTAATCAAGCTAAACGATTATATGGCCTGTTCTTTAACCCACCAAAAAAAAACCCAGATGAAATTAATCATAAGAGAAATGAGAAAAGTGAATTACAATCATTTGCAGAAACTTTATCTAATCAAGGATTTGATGGGTCTTATACTGCTCAGTTAGCTAAACGAGCAAGAAAAATAACCAGTTTTGGAATAGAAGAAGGAATTAAACAAGATAAAATTAGAACTGGTGAAATAAATAAATCTCATGTTGAAATTAAGGGAATTCTTTTCCCAGATACATTCTCAAAATCAAAATTAGGTAGTTATATTATTGCAGATAAAAAAGGGCACTTTTTTGATTATATTAGATCTTTTAATAATGCTGATGCTTATTCGGAAGCTGTAAAATTGTATTTACAACATTTTTCAAATCAAGAAAAACAAATTTTTAATGCAGTTTATGTTGCAGGTGGTAATCATGTTTCTCCTTTAGAAATTGGATTACAGTTATTAGAACAAACAAATGTTAATGAAGCTAATTATGTTTATACTGATGTTGATGAAGATTTAATGCAAGAATTTACTGAAGCTTTAGCTTTGTTAACTGATAGAGGTTTATTTCAAAATTTAGAATTTAAAGATCAAAATATTGAAGAAGGGAGAGAAAGAAAAATTAGTTTAAGTTATCAAACTGATTCAGGGATAAATAAAAGTCTTAACATTACTTATGCTTTATGTATGACAGGTCCCAGGACAATTAGTTCACGTTACACTTCTAATGCAGACATGTTGATTGATCACGATTCTGGTTTTATTGGTGAGACTGGTACAGAATTTTTTCGGATTGCTGAATTTATGTTAGAATTCTGGAAATCTAAAAATCCAAACATGTTATTTTTAATGGAAAATGATGAAATTGTTAATGATAGAATTAATGGTTTTAAAATTGCATCTTCAGCTTGTTCTTATGGGTGTAGGTCAGATAATGCTTTGTATGATAAACAAGGAGACCATTTGGGGTTTGAAACTAGTCACGTCCAAGGATTCTTATTAATTAAACCTGAAGACAATTATTTAGGAATGACTAAGAGGGAAGTTTTAGATTCAGTGAGAAAAGTTTAATGTGGTCTTTTAGGGATTTTTATCTTGAATTATTTTTCAATTCTTTATACAATGTCTCTTCTAATTCAGTACTAATCGATGTTCCAACCTTTTTTACATTTTTTTCTTTAAGAATTTGATATTTTAATTTAACATAATTCTCCCAGGGAATTTGGTAATGGGTTCCTTCAATTCTATGTGTAATTACAGAACTTATTTTTGTATTGAAACTAAAAGAAACTTTATCTTCATCCATATAAATACAAGATGATCCATTCATGATACCTTTAGTTAAAGAATCAACTGTTCCTGGTAATGTAACCCAGCCTTCTTTTAATTGTAATTTTTGTCTTGCTTGTTCAATTGAATATTTATTTTGCTCAAATTGTTGGATCATATCTCCAATACGAAAAGAACCAGTATACTTATATTCGGTAACTTCTACTGCACAAATTTGATTGATTGAATACATGATATTTTATTTTAACTGCCAATTTATAAAAATTTCTTAATAAAATTTTATTTTTCTACCTTTCCAAGTGACTGTTCCTTGAAAATTTTTAATCATAGAACTTATCGCTAAATAAATTATGGTGCTAATAATCAATGGATGAATTAATGTGATAAACTGGGAATACTTAAACCTGTGATTAGAAATAATCCAAGTTAACGAGGTAATTAATATTGATATTAATGCTAAATAGAAATTTAATGTTGGTATGTTAAATATTGGCATTATCAAATTAACGCTGAATTGATTAATAAAATTAGTTAAGATTATTTCTAAACCATATAACAATGATATTATCCAAGGGGCAATAAAAGTAAATGATAAAAATAATATTGAAATGCTAAAATAAAAAATATTGTTTTTGAAAACAGGATAAATTGATCTTGTTAATCCTTCAAATATGTCTTTAAAATTTCTGTACATTCTACAATGGACATACCTTTTCCCATCAAATATTCTCCATTTTAATCCAAAAGATTTTATTTTTCTTCCAAAGGTAACATCATCTAATACTTTATCTCTTATTGCAGAATAACCTCCAATATAGTGATAAGATCTTTTTTTGAATAACATGAATTGGCCAATTGTAGCAGACAATGCTGGTCGTTTAGATCTTTTGGCAATAGCTAAAGGCATGAACGTTTGTAAACTCCATGGGATTAATGGCATTGACAATTCTTCAGCGAAAGTGTTAGCTTCTTCTTTTGGCAAAACAGTGACAAAATCTACATTTTCACTTAATAAAGCATTAACAGCAACTTTAAGGGTATCTGGATGGTGCCAAGTATCTGCATCAATAAATAATAATAATCTCCCGTTAGATTTTTGTTCAAGTTGATGACAAGCCCAATGTTTACCTAACCAATCTTGGGGTAATTTAGTTCCATTAAAATAATTAAATTTTTTATCTTTGTAATTAGAATTAATTTTAATTTCTTTTTCAATTTTTTTCAAAATATTTTCAGTTTCATCTGTGGAATTATCATTAAGAACTAAAACTTCATAATTGGGATAATTTTGGTTTAACAATGATTTAACACATTTTTTAATGTTAAGTTCTTCATCTCTGGCTGGGATCAGAACTGAAATCATTGGATAATCTTTATCTTTTGTAAGGTTAGGAAATTCTTCTAATTTTCTTAATGCCCATAAATTAGAAATTGAAAATGTAAGAAATACTAACAATGTTAATAATGATAAATACTGTAACAAAGTAAAGATACTTATTAAGTTAATACTAATTGAACTAATACTAATCATTTTAGATCTTTGAATTGTTGTTTGTTTTTGAACTTTTCTGTGCTAAAACCATTTCATGGTATGAACTAAATTCTTTTGGAATGTTAAAGTAGATTAAATTTTTGCCTAAAAAACCAGAATCTGAAATGATAAATCCATCTTTTTTTAATTTTGAAACAACTAAATCTTCAAAATCTAAACAGTCATCTTTCATAATTCTAAACGATTTTTCAAAGTAAATGTCAAAAGGTTCAATATCTTCAATTTTTTGAAAAGCATTATCAACTAAATGGTTGAGTTTAATTAATTGATTTTTCCAATAAAAAGAGATTTGTTTGTTTTTTTTAAAATTTTGATTATCTGTTTTATTTTTTTCTTCAAATGAAATTCCAACATCATCAAGAATAGTTTTAATCTGGGCTAAATGATTCGAAGTATCAATAAGGATAAATTGAAATTTGTTAATTTCGGGGAACAGTTTTTCCATATAAATAAGTGGGGTTAAGATGTCTGTACCAGAACCAGGATAAAATAATGTGACTTTTTCTTTACTATTTTGTTGATTTAATGAAATTTTATCTTTATTTTTAATATGGCCTAATTGTGCCAGTTTTTCATAATCCCCTCGAAAAAAAAGTTCTTTAACCTTGTTTTCATTGATAATTTGATCTTTGTTCATTCCTTTTGGTTTTACAATTCTGCTTCTGAGAACAATCAAATTTGGCATATTAAGCAAATAAACTAGAAAAATTAATAAATACTTGCTTAAAAATGATGTTATATGGCAAAAGTACATACTAGGATGAAAAGAAAACTTTGTATTAGTTCAAATACAAATTATAAAATCAATTTTAATAAGAGTGTTCATAAGACTAGACCTAAGACTTTCAAGTCAGAAGAAGCTGCACAAGCTTGGGCAAAAGCGCAAGGTATTGAGAAGTATGAACTTGTAAATTTAAGGTTAAGTGATTCTGCTAAAAAGATTAAAGTTGTTTATTAATTTTTTTTGATTTTCTAATTTTGGATAAATAAAAAAAATAATTTAAAAAAATTAACATTGTGCTTTAATTATTTCTGTGATTAATTTTAATGCATCAATTGCTTTTTGTTTATCACTTGTATTAATTCCACCAACAGAATCTCTTCCACCACCATTAGTAATTCCTAGTTTTTCTTTAACTTCAGTAATAATATTTCCAATATTTAAATGAGCATTAACTCTGCTTCTTTTAATAAATAATTGATAGGGTTCTGGGTGGTTATTTTTTACTACTTTGATTAATTTTTCATCAAATTCATAATTTCTTGCTCTAAATCCAATAATAACATAAGCACCCATATTCACTCTTTCACATTCTTTTTCATAATGTTGGTTAACATATGGGAGAACGTGGGCAAAGAAATCATTATCTGTTATTTTGAATATTTTTTCTAAGAAAATACCTTCGTGAGTTGGAGAATGAACTAACTTGACAAGTGGCTTACCCTCTTTTATAATGTCTTCAACTACAATTCTATAATTAATTTTCATCTTTTCTTCATAACCTTCTGGGGTGTCTCCTAAATTTTCAATAGCGAAACCTTTTTCCATAAAACTAAGAAGTTTATCCTTGAATATTTCATAATCAAGATAATCACTTGATTTAAATCGATGAGAATCATTAACTAAAATTTTATGGATTGTATGATTATCCATTGTAAATTTTGAGAAAACATTTTTTTGACCTGAATCGGCTTTATCCATCTCATCTAGAACTTGCCTGTTGATTTTAATCCCTAGGTAATGCGCAACTAAAGATACTGCACTTTTATAACTTGGATCCAATATTATTCCCTCTCTTTTAAGATATTCTTCATCTTCACCAGAGGAATGGTGGTCAATTCTTACATCTTCATCTTTATTTCTTGACCTGCAATCAACAAAAACATCTAAATCAATTCCTTTTGGTTTTTCAGATTTAGGGAAGTTTTGGAACGGACAGGGTACAAATTTGATGATTTTAGCTCCAGAAAATAATTGGATTAAATTTGCTGAGATTGTTCCATCTAAGTCAGTATGAAAAAACAATCTTATTTTTTTGTTTTTTAATATCTTTTTAATATTTACCATCATGAATAATAAATTTCACATGTTATTTATATTTTATGTTAAAGAAATATGTGTATTTGAAGTAATAAATTTAATTTTACAACAAATCAACAACTCTGATGTTCCTTTCTGCTAATCTGTCAGCTTTACCACAGTAAGGGCAAACTCTTTTCCTAGAACTAAAGGTATACTTACAATAACCACAAAAATATTCTACTTTGTTTGGTTTATCATTTCTTTTAGCAAGAGGACTACTTCTATCATCTTTGAAACAAGAATAACATTCAAACTCTTTTACTCTTGCTAATGGGTCTATCAATCGAGTTGCGGTTTTTGGAACTAATTGGCCACACTTTGAACAATGGACCCTTTTTTGAAATACTGCCATAATCAAGTTGTAATATCAACATCTATAAAAATCCTTGTCACCCCTATTTATGAATAAAATTAATATGGGTAAATTTATAAAAGTGATAATAAATATAGTATAACATTATGATTAGAGAATATAATTAACATGTTAGGTTAATAAATAATCTTAATAAATTATATCTATTAAAAAAATGAGTAAATTCAATCAAACTCAAGTTGAAAGAGAACAAGTTTATAAAAAGGTATTAAAGAAAATTAATCCTAACTCTAAAGAATCTAGTGAGTTAAATAAACTGGTAAAAAATGTTCTTACCAAACTTAACAAAAACTTATCTAAATTTTATGCTCAAGCTATAGTTGGTGGGAGTACTGCTAAAAATACTTGGTTAAGTAACAATAAGGAAGTTGACATTTTTGTTCAGTTTGATTATGTTAAGTATAAATACAAATCCGATTACATTTCAGAACTTTTACAAGAAGTATTAAAACAAACATTTAAAGAAAAAATTGAACGAGTTCATGGTAGCAGAGATTATTTTCAAGTAAAACTAAATAAAATTACTTTTGAATTTGTACCAATACTTAATATTAAAAATGCTAGTCAAGCAATTAATATTACCGATGTTTCTCCTTTACATGCTGAATGGGTTAATAAAAGTACAGAAAAAATTAAAGATGAAATTAAATTAGCAAAAAGATTTTGTAAAGCAAACAAACTTTATGGTGCTGAGTCTTATTTAAGTGCATTTTCAGGTTATGTTCTAGAAATTTTAGTAGTAAATTATGGTTCTTTTGATAATTTGCTACAAGAATCAATAAAATGGAAAGATAAAACTGTGATTGATATTGAAAATTATCATAAAACTAAACATATGGTTATGTTTAACTTGAACAATTCTAAACTTAATTCTCCATTAGTGGTTGTTGATCCTGTTGATAAGAACAGAAATGCAGCAGCAGCGTTTTCTAAAGGTAAGTTTAACTTATTCAAGAAAATTGCAAAAAAATTCTTAGAATTTCCGGATGAAACATATTTTGAAACAAAAGAATTAAAATATTCCAAATTACTAAAGTTAGTTGAGGAAAGGAAAGGTTATTTATGTTATTTTGAGTTGGAAGCGATTGATAATAAAAGAGATGTGGCAGGAGCTAAATTATTGAAAGTTTACGATTATGTTAATAAAAAATTGAATGATTATAAAATATTAAGTTCAGATTGGGATTGGAAACAAGGGGAAAATGCTAAATTTTATTTTATTGTTAAGAAAAAGAAATTACCGGTCTATCAATTAAGAAAAGGCCCACCTTTAGAATTTAAGGAACATGTTAAACAATTTAAAGAAATTAACCTGGAAAATTATGATAAAGAAGGTTTTGTGTATGCTAAGATTAAAGTGGATTATCCTAAATTGGATGATTTTATAACCAACATTTTGAAAAATAATTATCTTAAAGATAAATATTCTCAGTTAGGGAAAGTTAAGTTTAATTAAGCTATTATTTTAAATTACTTATTAGGCTCAATAAAATTAAATGTTTACCAATATTTATTCTCTTTTGCATAATCAAGAATCTGCTCAAAAATCCCCATAATTTCTGGAAATTCTTTGAAGTATTTTTCTTTGTTATTTCTAAGAATTTTTTCATTAAAACCATTTTTTTGCCAGATTTTTTTACCATAAAGATTATGAAAAACAGGGTCAAGTTTATCAATTGCTTTACAAAATCTGGATTCAATTGTTTTCATTTCTTCAAATTCAAAGAAAAGTTTTTCAAAATATTTAGACATATTCAAAGGAATTTGATTTTTAAGTTTTTTTAACGATTCTTTTTCTTTTAACTCTTGTTCTTTTGAGTTTTCATCATTGTGTTCAAGATTAAATGTGTCTCCAGATTCAATTTCAATAACGTCATGGAATAAAAGCATATTCATAACTTTAAGATGGTCTATTGGTTGTTTTATCTTATCTAAAAAGTATTTTGCAAGAATCAAACAACTATATGTATGTTCAGCAGATGTTTCATGACGTCCATTAATCTCTCCTTTTCTTTCTACTTCTTTTAATTCATATAATCTTTTTATCTTGAAAATTTCTTCCATAACAAAATTATAAAAATTATATTTTAAAAATATTTCTATCTCTTTTTGTTATAATTTGTATTGTGATCATTGAAATCATCTAAAAAATGTTTTTTAATCTTTTAACTAATTAATATATTTCCTCTACAATCTAAAGATATAAATATGAGAAATATTTCCTTATATCTATATGATGATTAAACCAGGTGAAGTTACAGCAGTATGTAAAAATTGTGGTGGGAAAGCTCCAGCAAGTTCTTTTAAACTTGATTATAAAGCTAGGTTAATGGTATGTCCAAATTGTTTTAGTGGAAAGAAAAATTCTATTCAAAAAATGTTTGAGAAACGTGAATCTCCAAAGAGAGAAAAACCTCCTGGTTGGGACAAAGAAGATGAATTGTTAGAACAATTAACAAGGTCTAAAAGGGCAGACCCTAACAGACCGAGAATTGAAAGAATACCCGGATCAATATTTGTAAAAATGGTATGTTCTAATTGTAATTATAAATTTAAGTTTCATCCACTTAATAATATCCCTAGGAATTGTCCTTATTGTGATAAAGAAAATCCGAAAGTTAAAATGCGTGGAGTATTATAATTTTAAATTAATAAAAAAAATTAACGCTTTTTCTTAGTACTGGTTGCTTTTTTTCTTGTAACTTTCTTCCTTGTTTTTCTAACTTTTTGAGGAACTTTCTCTTCTTGGTCATCAAACAATTGTTCAAAAAGAACCATGCCGATTACTACTGTGATTGTAACTTGAGCTGTAACTAATACGTATGTCCAGAAACCCATTTTCTATAAATCCTCCTCTTTTGATGCAAGCTCACCTTTAGCATTATTAAGATATCTATCGTAAGCAAAAATGACTCCAATAACCATCACATAAATAATAACCCCTATTTGGATATAAAATGCTGCTGAGTACGCCATAGTTTTAGAATTATTTTTTAGTATATAAATGTTATTGTATGATTGAATGTGTCAATTGGTAGTTTACAATTAAAATTATGGTGTATAAATTAGAATAAATTTAAATAACTTAAGTTATTTTACATAATATAATTTATAATTAGTTTTTATAATTTGTACTAATCTTAAATAATCTAAAGAAGGTGATGTTAATGGTTAAAGATAAACATAAATCAATTGTTGATAATGCAGTAAAATGGCTTGCTTCTGAATTTAATTACTTTAAAGATCTTCAAGGAGATTTAAATGCTTTAAGGAAAGCTATTGGTGGGAAATATTGGAAAAAAGGACAAGCTTCTAAACAAGTAAAATCTGCAATGCATGATTATTTATATGCTGCAAGAAGTGAAAGAAAATTTGAAAGAAACCTTAAACTTATTAAAGAATTTAAATTTAGTGAAAATTATCAATTGCCTAATGATTACTTCAATTCAATTATACAAAGTAATGTGGGTGATTTAGGTGCAAAATTACAACAGGCTCAAGAAGAAGTTAAAGAGATTCAACATAGGTTAGATATTGAAGGTAATCATTTAGTATTTGCTGCATCTTATTTTAGGGGGGAAATAAGAATAAAATTAAATGAAATCAAAGAATTAATATTTCAAGATGAAAAGATTAGGTTAAATAAAGATGAGTGGGACATATCTGATAAAGAAGAAGAAGATTTATTAAACCTTGAGAAAAGTCTTACTTTAAAAGTAAATGAATTATTAAATGTTATTTTAGAAGCTGTTAAATGGTTAAATGCTTTATCTTCTGATTTAGGTGTTGCAAAGAAAATATTTAACCAACATCAAGCAAAAAGAGAAATCACTCCTCAATTCATTAGAGCAAGTTTTGGCATACAAATTGAAGCTTTAAATTCTTCAAATAAAAATGTTAATTCTTATAAGAAACAACTTACTATTTTAAGCCAATTTTTAAATCCTAAATTGAGAGGAGGTTTACCAAAAAGTGCATTAGTAGAAATTAAAAGGTTGATGGGGATAGTTGTAAGTCGTTCAAAAATATTACATAATGGGGGTGTAAGAGATATTATTTTTTATGCTGGTCAGGTTTATTATGATAATGGTTTAATCACTTCAGCACAAAAAGTTTGGGCTAAAGGAGGGGATTATTTAATTGATGTAAGGGATTGGTCCACTGCAGCAGCAAAGTGTTATGAAAAAGCAAAATTATGGAAAAAAGCTGCTAAAGCTTATGAAAAAGATAATAATTCACTTCATGATGCAGCTAGGTGTTATCAGAAAAGTGGGATTGATGGTTATCGTAAAATTGGAATGAGTTTAATGCGTTTAGCGGTCAATTATGGGAAAAGCGGTTACAATGAAACTGTGGGGCGTTACTTTGACCAGGCAGGAAGAATATTTCATGATGGTAGATTATTTGATTTAGCAGGAAAATGTTATGAAATGAAAGCAGACCTAATTGTAAAGCAAAGAAAAGGTAACCAGTACGAATATTATGATTGGAGTTTTGCATTTCATGATTATAAATGGGCATTTAAAGAATATAAAGAAGCAGGCAACCAGGGCAAATTAAATGAATTATTGCCTAAGATCAGATATGCTGAAGAATGTAATTGTCGTGTTAGAAATAATGATAGAAATTTTTTAAAGCAACATAGTACTGATGGAAATTTTCCCAATGTGGCATATCCCAAATTTAATCCGGGTAGGCTATAAATAAAATAATTATTTTTCTTTTTTATCTTTTTTAATTTCGGCTCCACCTGATGGTAGGAATTTTGTAATATCATCTAAATCTGCTCCTTTAAGTTTAGCTCTTATTTTTTTGGCAGTAACAGACTTTTTTTCTCTTCCAGGGATCACAACTACAAAATTTTCAGTTTGTTTTTTGATGGATTCAATCGGTCCACCAATAATCTCAGAAGATTCAATGTTTGAACCATCTTCATTTTTCTTCACTATATTAACTAATCCAATGGCATATTTTAAATTTGGCCTTAGATAATTTGTCTTCCCTGTAATCATGAAACTTCCTTTAGCTAAGAATTCTCCTGATTGAGCTTCTTTACTTACTTGTTCTGGTTTAACATAAAATACATCCACTGTACCATGACCTAATTTCCATGCTTTAGAATAAACTGCTACTGCTTGTGCACATTCATTGATAGTATTTTCTCCTGCTTTCTGGCCATCTTTGATTATGAAAAAAGGACTTCCTGCCATATCTGTATGAAAAACTAAATCTTCTTTATCTAAATGTTTTTTAACAATTATCTCATTAGAAGTGGCATCTTTACCGCCAATGCAAAGAAATCTTTCTGTTGAAAAGAACCAATGAAATTTTTCATACCACTCTTTTTTTCTGTCTCGCTTTAGTGCTTTCTTTTCTTCTTCTTCAATGAATTTTGATTCTTCTTGTAATAACTGGTCTAATTTAGTCTTGCTTTCTTCTAATGCTTTTCTTGCGCCTTCTAATTTAGCTTTAGCTTTTTTAGCTTTCTCAAAGTATAATCCTGCATTTTCATCTACTGACTTATCTAAGAAGATTTCTATTTCCATAAATTTTGTTTAACTTATTACTTAATTAAAGTTTTCTATTCCAAATTAATAATTTTGAAGAAAACAATTGTTTTATTGCCGTTGAACATAAAACTCTATTTTAATTTCGCTAGAAAAATGTCCTGGTTTCAATTTTATCATGTAATTAGTATCTAATGAATCATAAGCTAACATTGCGCCATTTAATCTTTCATAATGAACTGGATTAGAAGCGCCATCATGATCTAAATGTGCTACTGCTTGACTGATTAGTATTTCAATAGTACTTTCTAAACCTTTTATGTTTGGATTATTATCTCTTTCAGACTTATTGTCAAATCCATTTTTTCTATAAACTTCAAAACAGTAATCTGTTCTTGCAGAATCTTTCTTTTTATAGGGGATTAAACATACATTTTCTCTAACTAAATCAAATTCTCGGATATTTTTACTTAAATAATTTAATCCATCAAATTCGTAGACCTTATTAAATCCATTATGTTCTAACAATTTTGCAATATTGTTTGTCATTTTTTGGTTGTTACTAAGAGGTAGTTTTAAATGTTTTGTTTGTTTCGGTATGCACAACTGAAACCATAATCTCTTAATTGTTGAACTTTAAGTGTTATTTCTTTATTTGGCATATTATATAAATTTTCTTTTTTAGTGAAATCAGTTTCATCAACATAAGAAATTTTTATAAACACTTTTTCTGTATCAAATAGTTGTTTGATTTTTTCTGTATCAAATTCAAACCCTTTAAATGGAACATATGTTAACGTAACTTTTGAATTTCCATCATACCAATCATTAATTATGTTTGAAATCTCTTGGTTAGTTAACATTTTTAGTTTTGGACTTAAAATTTTCTTTTCTAAATCAGAGGTTGTATGGCAGGAAAATTGTAACCTTATATTAGCTCCTTCATCATGGACCTTTTTTAACTCTTCAAAAAGGTTGTAATTACGAACTCCTGCAGTTGAAACAACGTATAATATATCATCATATTTTGATTTTAATTTTCTAATGGAATCACATAAATTTTTATGGTTACAGGCAGGATCTCCCATCTCCTTGAATTCAATTTTAGTTTGATCAAAACTGTATTGTGAATGTTCAGGTAAATTGTAAACAAATTCTACTTGCTCAACAATTTCATCAACTGATAATTTTTTGAAATGATTAAAGTGGTTAGTAAAACAGTAAATACAATTTACATTACAACCCGATGTTAAACTTACACCAATTTTCCATTTTGATAAATTCTCTTCTTTATCTTCTAAGGTTGTATCACTAACAAAGACAGGTAAATTTTCGGGAGTTTTAAATATATAACCATGCCCATTAGGAATAATAAGTTTATCTATTAATTCAAGATCCATTTTTTTATTTGATCATATTTGATTTTTTTAATTAAATTATAATTAAAAATTAAAATAAAAAAATTAAGGTATTAGTTTAGTACTTTTCTTCGAATTTGGTAAAGCTCTTACTGACATTGCTGGTGATGCTGCTAATTGTTCAAGAGAAAATGTTGCCTTCAACTGTTTTTGTTGGGCAGTAAATGATTTCTGATTTTCTCTTCGCAACTTTTCAAGGAAAATGTTATGTAAAAACCTTGTTGAGGTGTAGGCACTTTCAAGTGCTCCAAAGCTAGTACTTTCTAAATTTCCAATCTGATTAGCTTCAGATTCTGTCATCCCTAAAAATTTTGTTGCAAAGTCAAGGCCTGTTTTATGTTGTTGGGCAGCATACTTACTTTTTGTTGTTTGTAAGTAAAAATGGCTTGTTACATGAACCACTCTACCTTCGCCTACTGGAAACTTTACAGCAATTGGCATATCAAGATATTTAGACTTCATTTCTTCACTACCTAACAAGATATCAACATTTTCGTTCCTTAATAAGTGGATTGGATAACTAGACCCTTCTAACCACCAAATTGGTTTTAGTGAACCATTTCCTAAACCCCTAGTATAAGGTGATCCGGATGCTACTAAGTCAACTTCTACTAAATCATTTCCAGTATTTCTTTTACCTCTTTCAATATATCCAGGGAATGCTTTCATTACCACTTCACTCAATGCCCAGTCTGTTGTTATTACAAATCCCCCATCTTCAGTAAAATTTCTTAATGCGTCAGTTCCTGTTTTCCCTTTGTACCTTAATCGGTGATTGCCCCCTGGGCAGTTGAACATTACTATCTGTTTTGGATCTAGTTCAACATAGTTTGTGTTCATTCTATAAGGTCTTCCTGATGCAGCTAAAACTTTTTCAACAGAATCATACTGTCCTGGTACAACTAACAAGTCTGTTTCAGTTAATCTACTGATTAAATCTTTTTCACTAGGTTCAAGGATGTTGTTCAATATTCTTGTTGACATTTTATATGCTTGATCCATGTTTTGTGAAAGCTTACTTTTTTTAGAACCACATGAACAACTTCCTGTACAACCGCAGGCATAACCTTTGTCAGTATCATACTTTGCTTTTGCAGATGCGTAACTGAATCCACCTCCTTCACTGTTACTATTACTAGAATTACCCCAACTTGCACTGGTATCATTTCCCCAACTATATGACATTTTTTTAACCTCCAATTATTTTTTTTATTTTTCCTAACTGTGTTATTTTAGGAATTTGAGTTGAATAATTATCTGGAACATAATCTTTATTGATTGCTTGAAGTAAATTTAAAGCAGAGAATAAAGATTCTTTTTTGAAACAGATGTCATCACCAACCATAATATGTTTATATCCTATCTCTCGTAAGAAACCAATGTCACTAATGTCTGTACATGATGGCATATAACTATCACGTAAAGATGTAAATATTCTTGAAGCAGATATTGCTTGTGAGTCTGCCCTAACTATTTGCCTAGTAGCATTTAGTATTTTGTGAGGGCGAGAAACTTCTACATAAAGGTCTCCTCTTGCAGCCATTAAACCTACATAATTTTTTATTGCAGGATAATCATATTTTACAAAATCAAGGCCACGTTCTGACTCTATTTTAGCAACTATCTTAGCATTTGGGTCTAGTTTTAATAAATCAGAAATATCTTTTGATTCTTCAACATAAGATAACATGTATGTATGGATTCCAACTTTTTTTGCAGCTTCAATATATCTCTTATCATTATCAGTTAAGTAACCTTTAATTCGTAAACTGGGATCTAAAATGTTGATTGATTCTCCACCACCAATAATTCTTTGTGGCCCATCAAGCATTATTAAACGATTGCCATCAACTTTTGCAATGTAAGCTGTTTGATAGCCATCGTTAAGGTAACACTTAACTGGTTTGGTAGTGTCAAGCTCAATTTCATGGTCAAGTTCTACTATTGACCAAGGTGGTGTTCTTAATTCACCATAAGCTTTTGGATTACTAGGGTCGAGGACAACTTTTTTTCCTTCAACTTCGATTACAGTTGGTTCTTTAGGTGCATTGAAATATGCTCCTCTAGAAACTCTTAATTGTCTACATTTTAAGTCTAACCAGATTGGTTTTTTTCCAGCAATCGATTTTAGTCTTGATAACATTTCTTCTAATGGTTCTTTAATTGGCATTACTGTGTTTAATCTTAGGCCTTCAACAATTGGGTGTTGCACAATATCTTCAAGATAAGGTGCGTATGGTGGTATTGTAGTTATTGCTTTCATTTTTTTTATACCCTCATTTCTTTATTTGACTGTTTACGACCAAAAATTTGTTGACGTAAATCAGAAAGTTCTTTGACTAAATCTTTATCCTCCCAAGATGGTCTTGCTAAGGGATGGTCATGCATAAATTGGTTGAAGAAAGTCTTAATTTTCTCTGGTGTATTTGTTGGATAACTTTTATCAATTGGATTTCCTCCTAATGCATAAATCATGGTTGCTGCTAATGAATATAGGTCGGTGTGTGGCATTGGTGGTTTAAGGTCAATAAGTTCTGGTGCAGCAAATGCTAGTGTATAACCTGTTGGTTTGGTGTAACTTCTAGGTTTTATTGAAGAGAATCCATAATCTACTAATACTGCATTGTGTTCCTGTGGTTTAACAATTATATTGTTTGGTTTAACATCACAGTGAACAACTCCATTAAAGTGTAAATAATTAAGAGCGTTTAATAGTCTTTGAGTCATCCAACAAACATGTTCAGGGTCTATTCCTCCATGTTTTTCAACAATTTTATCAATAGTTGGGCCTTCAATGTAAGTCATGGCAAAAACACAACTTCCATCATCAAGTTTAAAATAATCTCTTAATGTTGGTAAAGAATAATGATGTAATTTCCATAATAATTTGGCTTCATGAGCCATAACTATGGTATCTTCAGGACTAATGTTAATATTCTGCTTTAAACAAGCAAATTCATTAAGTAATACATGATTTGCTTTGTAAGTAACACCCATGCTTCCTTGACTAATTTGGCTTATGACTTGATAATTTCCTATCATTTTTTGTTGACTTTCCCGTAATTGTTGGTCGTATGAAGAACGTTTTTGTGGATCTAATATGATCTCTTTTGCTTGATTAACTAAACTTGATAAATTTCCACTGTTAGAAATATCTGGGTGATACTTACGTTGCAATGCCCTATAAGATGCTTTGATGACCTCTTGACAAGCATTAGGTTGTACTTGTAAAATTTCATATAAATTGTTTAATCCAGTGAAGTTTTCATTCATTTTGTTCCCCCTTTTTCTTTTTTACTATTTACTAAGCGAAAGAATTATATATACTTGAAGCAACCAGTATATATACTGATTATATTGTGGTTATAATCTATATTAATCATTAACAAATGTCAACTCGTTTAATAAAAAAGAAATTAAAAATAAAATTATCAAAATAATAAAATGAAAAGAAAAGTTGTAAAACATGGGCCTTCATCATTAACTATGTCTTTACCAATGAATTGGGTTAAGAAACAACATATTCATAGTGGTGATGAGTTAGAAGTAACTGAACAAGGGAACAATCTGTTAGTTTCTGGTGAAGGGAAAAAAGATTCTAAATCAATAGATATTTCAATTAGTGGTGATAAGATGTTTGTTCGTAGGTTGTTTAACATGCCTTACTTAAGGGGTTATGATGTGATGAACATTACTTTTGATTCTTATAACGTTATGGAAGATATTCAAAAAAATATTACTGCTTGGCGAGGTTTTGAGATTGTTGAGCAAAGAGATAAATTTTGTAAAATTAAATGTATCGCAGAATCTAAACCTGAAGAAGTTGATCAAATGATAGTTAGGATGTTTAATATTTGTTCAACTTTATTTGATGAAATTTTATGTTATATTAAAACAGAAAATGAAGATTGTTTGAAAAGAATGTTATTAATTGATATTAACATGACTAGAATTGATCTTTTCTGTAGGAGGGTTCTTAATGTTGGTAAAGGAATTGAAGTTGGAAAAATTGGAAGTATGTATGCAATTGTTAGAACCTTAGAAGAGATTAGTGATTTAGCGAAAGACGTTGCAAAAAGTAAACCTAAAATAAGGAGTGTGAAGAAAAAATTATTTGTAAAAATTTTAGGGGAATTAATTAAATCATTTAATTTATTACGTGCTATTAAACATAAGAAAGAGATTGAACCAATTTATGAATATAAAGAGATTAAATGTTCTTTAAGAAAAATGTTTGAGAAAGATTATCAATTAAATAAAGATGAAATGTTCATGTTCTTGACTTTACGACACTTGATTTATGAATTTCATGATTTGTCTGAAGAAGTTATTTTATGGGTTGACCCTAAATAATCATTTTATTTTTACTACTTTCAAGTACTTCTGATGTGCAAAATTTTATAAAAAACCCTTATTTCTAGTTAACAAATGGCATTAGACGATACAATTAATGAAAATCTTAGGAAAGAATTAGCGAAAAAACCTATCACTTCACCATCAAATCCTTTTATTGAGCAATTTAAATCATTAGGTTATGGTGAGGGATTAGCTTTTGGATTTAACTTAGCAGGAACATTAATAGCTCAATCTTTGGGTTTAAATCCTTGGGTTGTTTCACTTGCTGGCCCAATATTGGAAAAACCAGCTTTCTATGTTGTAAATGGATGTAAGGGAGCATATGATTATTTTGAAACTCCTAAACGATTAAGAGGAGATCTTAAGAAACATGTTAAAAATGCAATTAGTGAAGGAAATGAAGATTTATTTTTAGACATTGTTTTTCATGATACTACTTATACTTTATTGATGAGAGGTTTGATGGAAATGTATTCTGAAGTTCCAGTTGGTTTTTTAGTTCCTTTTGCGTTTGGAACCGGTTTGGTTGTTGCAACTGCTGGTGGTGTAGCACTTGAAGAAGGAAAATATAAATTGTTCAGAAAGGGCTTAAGAAAAGCTGGATTTGAAGAAGAGAAATATTTGGAGTCAAGGTTCTATATTAGTGCAGATAAAAATCCACAAGATGTTTTAGATTCGGTAGTTAATAGATTTGGCTTAACTGGAAATCAAGGTTCTATGGAATATTATGATCGGTATTTTCCTCAGCCTGATGTTAAAGAATATTCTGGAAGAAAACCTAAATTTAGGTTAAGGAAAAGGCGATTAGAAGATGGTAATTGGATGCAAACTGCCCAATTAGTATTTACTAATACTGGTAGAATAAAAAATAAAGCAGTTGAACAGTTTAATTATTTTCCACAAGAGAAATTAAAAATTTATCACTTGTTGAATAATCAAGAAATGCCGCAAGATGTTGATCAAGTTCAAGATGAAATATCTAGGAAAGTTATGAAAAAGATTAGAGGCAGAGAACAAGGTTTAGATATTAATTTTATTAGGTCTTTTGCAACAAATGGAAAAGAGGGTTTGTTTGTATCAACAGACAAGGTTTTAGGAGTTCAAGATAGGTCATTTTATGTTGTTGAATTAAAAGTTTACAATGATAAAAAACTTCTGAAAGATGCGATGGGTTATGTTATGGCTGAATTTCCAGTGATGCAAGTAAGTCATGGGAAAGATCATTTAGTTGCTTTGAATGGGAGTTAGATGACGATAAACTTTATTTAAGGTATCTGAAGATGAAAAAACCAGCTGAAATATTTGAGAAACATAATAATAAACTTCGATTGATGTTTGAAACTAGAAAATCATTATTAATTCGTCGGGGCGATTGGAAATCTAAGGTTGAAGAAGCAGAAGCAAGTTTGGAAGAATGGTCAATTTCTGGAAGAAAACAAAATTATGATTCTGAAGAATTAGCTGATGCAAAGTTGTTTCGGCATATCGCAAATCTTTATGAATTTGCTAATAATCTTGAATTAAATATTGCTGATGCATTACACCAAGCTCATATTTCTGAATATCTCTTATCGAGTGGATTAAATAAAATATTAATTAGTGAAGGAAAAAAAGGGATGAAATTAGGTGTGTTAGAATTAAGTGCAAGATTAATGCCAATTTTAACTTTTCCTTGTTCATCTTCGTATTTTGAAGTGGGAGTTATTCCTTATTCTAAAGAGTCAAGAGAGATTTTAGGTGAAAATGTTCAAAGAAGTTTTGTGAATTCAAAAGTTGCATTAGAAAGTGCAACAAATATTGCAAATAAATTTGGAGTTCATTATTCTTTAGCAGAAACTTCTGCTGCTCCAAGAACAGACGTTCCTAGGTCTGGAAGAAAACCTGGACTTTATATCTGTGGAATTATTGGAGATGAAGTTAAACTAGACGAAAGCTATGTTATTGATACTCCTTTTAGATCTGAATTTAATGCTATTGTACGTAAACATATGTATGGTGCTTTGAAAAAAATGTATGGTACTGTATAATGAATGGACATTTAGATATATCTGAAGTTGCTCGTAGTTTACAATTGTTTAATCTTGGATTAAAATTGCAAGAAGAAGCTAAGTTAGGAAAAAATATTTTAGAACATGTTAGAGAATCATATTCACGTGATAGGAACGATGTCAGTAATTTAGTTGTAGCGTTAGGTTCTTATGACCCTTTAAGTATTGCTCATGAATCTTTGTTCTTAAGGGGGTTAAATTTAGTTAAAGAAAAGTCTTTAAGATTTAATGAACTTTCTTTAAATGAATTATTAATAGTAACTTCAACTTTACATTTTAATAAAAAAGTTGATTTTAGAAAAAATTCTGCAATATATGACCGAATTCATTCATTAGAAGGATTTGCAAGTTGTTATGAAAATGTTGGTCTAGCTTTATTTAATAAACCTTTGTTTGTAGACTTAGCTGATGCAATTGAACAAAAATATTATCCTGGTATTAACATTTACTTTTTAGTTGGTTCTGATGTTATGGAGAAAGTTATCGATCCTTTGGGATATGCATCAAGAGGGCTTGATTCTGAAGAAATTTTTTCAAAATTGTTTAAACACCACTTTATTGTCTCAGAAAGAAAAATGAAAACAAATGATGGTGAAAAAGTTGTTAGTTTGAGTGATTTATTAGATTTGTATGGTGGTGTATCTAAGTATGAACATAAAATGATTCATATGGAATTGCAAGATAGTTATGAGGTATTGGAAATTCCAATAGAAGATGTAAGTTCAACATTAATTAGGAATAGGAGAAGTAAAAGATTTAATACTAGGGAATTGGAAGCTGTAGGAATAAGTGATTTTATTGATAAGAGGGGATTATATCTTAAAGATGATTTGCAATATGCTGCATTTACTTGTGCTAGGGAAAGATTTGCAATTGAAAATAGGGGTAAGCCAATTGCTACTTATATTCGACAATTAATGAATCATTTAGAAGAAATGAATTATAATAAAAATCTCCAAGATAAAGAGTTAAGAATTTATGAAGAAAGAAGTCAAAAGTAAAATCTCTAACATTCCCTTACTTCTTCAACAACAAGGGCTTGGTCAGTACAAATTTCTTTTTCTTCAAATGGTTTGATAATTGGGATGATTTTAAGTTGTTTGATTTCTCCACTAAGCTCTTCGTTATATCCTATGTGGGTCATGTAATTCCCAGCTTTGAACATGGAAGCATCTTCTAAATTATATGATTCTGCTCGTTCTGTTCCAATTATGTTCACGACCACTCCTTCAACTTCAGTGTTAATGCCATTTTCTATTACAAAATATATGTCGTTCTTTTCTGTATCAATACAAATCTCTTCAATACTATTAATTTTAGAAAATTCTAAACCAATATCTATTGGACATTGGGCTTCTAGGTCAAGTTGGGCACGACCAAAATTCATGATAACTAAACCTAGGGCTACTGCGAAAGAAATAAGTAACAATGTTGCTACTATCGGTGCCATACCTCTTTTTAGTTGCATATGATTAAATAATACTATCTGTGTATATAAATTTTTGGGAATTAAGAAATAAATGTTAATAATAAAAAAATAAAAAAGAACAATTTTATTCTTCAGTAAATTCTTCAAGAGAGATTGGTAAATCTTCTTCAGTTCTTAGAATTCCTTTATTTCGCATAAATTCTCTTGCAAATAAATAAACTACTAAACCTACTGATTTTTTACCTTTGTTATTTGCAGGGACAACTAAATCTAAATTGTTAGATTCATTGTTAGTGTCGCATAAAGCAATTATTGGGATTCCTGCCTTTGAAGCGTCTTGGACAGCATTTTTATCTGGCCAAGGGTCACATACAATTAACAATTTTGGTTCAATAAAAGTTTCTAAGTTAGTGTTAGTTAAAATTCCTGGTGGGTACCTTCCACAAATTACGTTAATTCCAGTAAGTTTTTTTAATAATTTCAAAGCTTTCCAACCATTTTCTCTTCTACTGATAAATAAAATGTCTTTAGCTTCATATTGTGAAATCATTTTAGCAGCAACTCTAATCCTTTCATCAATTTTTTTCAAATTTAAAACACTTAATCCATCTGGTCTAGTTTTGTAGATGAATTCTTTCATGTATTTAGTTTTAAATTTAGTTCCAATATGAATCCCTGATTTTAAGTATTCATTGGAATCAATTAATAATTCTTCTTGTTCACTCATTTTTTTAATCTCCTTATTTTTCTTATTAAATCTTTAAACTTTTGAGTAGAATTAACAATTCTACTGCAATTTCTTTTGCCTCATGCAGCTTTGCTATAATCTATTATGATCACGCGTTGGCTTTAATATCTCAGAACAATGATTCATTTATAAATCTTATCTGCGTCTTTAAACAATTACAAAAAATAATTTATAATTTCATTTTCATTAATCTGTCTCTTTCATCTTCATAAACTTCTTTATCCGCTACAAAGAAATCATGTCTTAATTTAAACCCATTAGGACATTCCACACCAATTTCTACTTGGTATATTAATTCTTGTAATCCTAAATTTTTATCTATTAAAGTATTTTCATTACATGTCTTTCCTGCTGAAATAATCTCTATATCTAATACTTTTGACCTATCTAATAATATCTTTCTATGGCAATGTTTGTAATAATAAGCTAATCCAAAACTTCCAAATAATATTATGATAGTTAAAAGTGAATATAATATCTTAAACTTGTGTGTAATGATTCCTCCCCCTACTGAAAATGCCCAACCTGCAATGTTGCTTCTAGGTTTTTCAATAATTTTAGGTTCTTCAATCTCTTTTTCAATTTTGATGATAGTTTCATTTGTTGTATTAATAATTACATATTCAGTATTATTGATTATTATTGTGTTTTCTACTTCTTTTATTATTTCTGTAACTTCTGGGATCCTAATAACTGTTTCTGTTTCATCATCATCTGTTTTTGACCTACATCCTGGGTCATCAGGATAATCTATTTTTCCATCTCCATCATTATCTTTACGATCATTACATTCAGTTCTACTACTTCCTCCTCCTCCTCCCGATGAACTGGATGAAGAACTAGAGGAAGATGAAGTACTTGAACTAGGTGTTTGATAATTAACAGTTAATGTGCTGTTTGGGCTTGCCCAGCTTGAATCATTATTTTCATTATAAGCTAAACAATTCCAAGTATAATTTCCATTTGGTAAACTTAGGGTCCAATTACCTGAACTGTTCATTCCAGTTAAATTTGAGGTTTGATTTAAATTGAAATCTAAATTACTTGAATTAGTGATATGCATACTTATGTTTGTTAAATTATAATTTGGGTCATATGCTGAACAATTAAAATTAACATTTGTAGGGTTAGTATCTGTGTAACTTGTTCCAGAACTAGGGCTGTTTAAAGTTACAGAAAAAATTGGTGAAAATGTAGCATTAACGTAATGGGAATCAGATCCAATAGTGTAATTTTCATTACCACCATAACTACAATTAACTAAATAATTTCCTTCTGAACTGTAATATTCTATTTGATTACTTAATGGTGAATCTCCAGTGGCAATTATATCTCCATTTTCTTTGAGGGTTAATGAACCTGAATTTGGTTCAATTAAGTTACAGTTTATGGATGTATTAAATGTTATATTCTGAACATAATCTTGATTTGAACCATTAATTGTTAAATTTACAATACTTAATGTTTGACTAATTGTATAACTGCTAGAATTGGTTCCAGATGTCCAACCATCAGTTTCACTAACGTTACAAGTATAATTATAACTTCCTGCAGCCAAGGTGACATTCGTGTCAAGTTCATTTGTCACATTAACATTGTTACGATATAATTGGGCGGTAGCTTCATTATTTGTACAACTACAGCTTGCGTTGATTGCAGTACTATAATTTTGTGGTGAAGTAGGATCAAAACTTAAACTACAAGTTGTAATGTTTTTATCTGTAATCTCTAAATCTTGTGAAGTTTCAAATGCAGAATAATTTTGTGTTAAACTATTATTACAAGTATAATCGTAAATTCCTGGTACAAGTGTTGTAATATCATAAACTGTATCGCCTATACTTGAATTTACATAAGTTCCATTTCTCCAAAGTGTGGCATTAACTTCATTATTGTCTGCTGAACAACTGACGTTAGTTTCGGTTCCATTGTAAACTGAAGTTGAAGGATTTATATTTAACATTAAAGTTGTATTTTTTCTTGATACGTTTGCAAAATAATTGATTGATGATGAACTGTAATTTTGTGTCTCATCATATGTTAAAGTATAGTTCCATAATCCTGCTGATAATAAAATATTTTCATAAGGTGTTTGACTACTACTAATTAAAGTTCCATTACGATATAATGTTAAATTACCCTCACTAATATCTTTCCAACTAGTCACATTAGTGTTATTTTCATAAATGTAAGATCTATTGCCTTCTGTCCCATTTAATGCTAAATGTATCTGGGAACTACTTATAGCTTTATTTAGTACATATGTACTCTCATTATTTCCTAAACTCCAACTAAGTGTTTCACTAACATTACATACATAATTGTAACTTCCTGCTGCAAGTAATATATCATTTCCAATTTCATCAGTTATATTTGTTCCATTTCTGTAAAGGTTAGCACCAGTTTCAGTGTTTGTACAACTACAGCTTGCATTGATTGCAGTACTATAATTTTGTGGTGAATATTGTTCAAAACTTAAACTACAAACTGAGATATTCTTACCAGTAACTGTTAATGTTTGGTTCTCATTAGATGCAGAATAATTTTGTGTTGCACTATTATTACAAACATAACTATATGTTCCAACTGCAAATGTATTAACATCATTGATAGTCCCACCAATGCTATTTCCAATTAAAGTATTATTTCTCCATAATGTGACATTAATTTCATTATTGTCTGCTGAACAACTTATGTTAGTTTGTGTTTGATTATAAACTGTAAAACTAGGGTCTGATTGTAATGTAATAACTGTACTATTTGGATTAACAGTTGCAAAATAAGTTGTACTTCCAGAAGTATAATTTTGTGTTGAAGGATAGCTTAATGTGTAATTATATGTTGCTGCAGGAAGAACATTATTTTCTATTGGTGTTGTACCATTATCAACTAATGAACCATCTCGATAAAGTTCTAAAATTCCTTCAGAAACGTCTTTCCAACTTGTTACATTAACACTATTTCCATAAGTATAATTTTTATTATTTTCTAGCCCATTTAATGCTAAATGTATCTGGTCGGTTGATTGGTCTTTGATAACCTCATAAAATAATTGGTCTGTTAAATTCCAATTTCCACTACTGTCATTAGCATATGAACGCCAACTATAATTTCCTACTGCAATATTTGCATAATTGTAATAATATTCTGAACCACTATTGCCTGATGTGGTATAGTTAGTTAGGGTTCCAGTAAAATTGTGTTCAAATAAAACAGTGTCAACCTCAATATTGTCTGTCCAAGTAACATTAAATTGATGTGAATTGATGTATTCTGACCCACTTATTGGTGAACTATTATTATTTGACCAAGTTGGTGCAGTAATATCATTAACTGTGAAATTTGTAGTTGAGGTGCTGTTAATATTTCCTGAGGTATCGTTAGTTACCAATTGTACGTTATAAATTCCAGGGGGATAACTTATTCCTGGTGTAAATTCATAATACCAAACATCATTTTGTTCACTTGTGTTAACCATACTATAATATAATATTGTATTATTAGGGTATGTTATTTTTGATCTTGCAGTATCAATTCCATTAAAATCTGTAATTGTTGCAGTTATATTTGTAGTAAAAGTTTGGTTAATTGTTGAGGGTGTTGCAATAAAAGCAGTTGCACTAGGATTTGTTCCATCAAGGATTGTTAAATCGATGTGTAAACTTTCATTTTCCATTCCACCATTATCAGTTGTATTATAAATAGTATAAAATTCCCTAGTGATACTAATATTCCCAGTAGCATTAACCCACCAAGTGGTATTACAAGAATCTCCTGCTTGCATGTTTTCAAGACAAGCAAAATCACTGGAATTAGCAGGATTAGTACTGTTAGTCCAGAATGGGTCAGTGGGGGTAGTAGGGACTAAATAGCCAGTTGCCATTCCAGTGATCAAATTGCCTGAAAAGAGAGTTTTGAAAAAAGTAATCATATTTGTCCAAAAAGTACTTGTTGTTACAACATTATTTTTGGTTGGGGTGTGAACTAAACTTGGATCTATTGGGTCAAGATAGGCAATGATATTTCCACATTTTCCTCCAACACAATTAACTTCTGAAGTAAATTCAAAATATTTGTCCTGTAAAACATTGCCATTTGAATCAGGGGTGATTAAGGTAACCTCTAAATGTCCTATCTTAGAAACATTCAATATTTTTGATGAACTAGGTGCTTCATTGCTTGATGAATCTGTACAATTGATTGACCAATTATAAATTCCATCAGCCATGGTTGTTAAGTTAAAAGTCTGGTTAACATTTTTAGTAATTGAATTGTCTGTTGAATTAATTGTCCCATTGAATATTAATGAACAACTGTTGATTTCAGATTCATCCGTTACATTGTAAATAAAAGCTACATCTCCTGTTGTTGAATCTGTTCCAATTGGTGGTAAGATTGATGTTACTATTGGGTTTGTAAGGTCTGGACCAGCAGCAAGAGTTGCATTTGAAAGATATTGTAATCCTGTGCCTAAACTTATTGTATCCCCATTAGTTGAACCATTACCTTGGATTGGATTAATACTAGTGCCATTCATTTCTGCCCATATCGGGTCGTTTGTTGCCCAAAAACCTGAACAATCAAGTCCATTATCTGCTCTTTTCAAATTACCCAGGTTTGTAGAATAACTTCCATCACTTCCACTTAAAACTGAGGGGGAAGTATAACAAGGATTTAAAGATCCAAAAGTTGTGTTAACATAAACTATCACTGTGGCATTTTCAGCCATGTCACCATTAGTTAAGTTAACATAACCTGCAATAGGTTTTGATGCGGCAAGAACAATTGACATAGTAAAAAGGAATACTATTAAGAATAATGTGACCTTAAGTACAGTTTTTTTTGTATTGTTATATCTATTCATCTTTTTTTAATTTAGTAAGGATTAATTTTTTAATCTGGTTTGATTTATTATTCTTTGAAAATTGATATAATTTTGTTTTTCCAATTCTTATCTCTTTAATAAATTTACTTTTACACAACTTTTTAACAATTCTAAAAGTAGAACTAATTGACACTTTTGATTGGGTTGAAAGATAATTTAAATTATAAATCTGGTTTTGATTATTAGAAAGAGTTTTCAAAATAGCTAATGTTTTCTTTTCTACAAGGCCATCTAACAAATTAGGCATAGTTTTGTTATTATTTTAGTCTTTTTAAATGTTTCTAATTATGAAATATTGTTTTAAGTTATGAAATAATTATTTCATTTTTGAAATTATTTTCAAATAGAAAAAAATCTAAAAACAAACAGTCAATAAGAAATATTGAATGAAAAATAAATTAAAAATCTCTATTTTCTCTTCTTTTTAAAATGATTAATATAATTGCTACTACTATTATCAGGATTGAGGTTATGTATAATGTCAAACTAACATTATTCATTTCATAGGGTATTTCAATTCTGGAAAAGAATGTGGTTTCTTCAATGAAATCTGTTTTTATGTAAAAATTTTCCCCATTAGATATTGAAGCTAATGTTTCGGTATCATTGGTATTAATGTAAATAAATGATCTTATTCTATACCAACCATCTTCTAATGTGGTTGAATTAAATAAATGTTCTATTTGGTATTCTGTAGTTTTGTTAGTTTTATAATCAAATTTATTAATTATTTCATTATTGGGTTGTTCAAAAAGTATGATATAAATATTATAACTTGATTCAATACTTAAGTTTTGAATTAATATGTTTGATTTTGTAGGGTTGTCTTGGTTATCAATCGTTAAATTTACTTTTATATTTGACCAAAAAGGATTTTGATAATTACCTAGGTCTATTACATCGTCTGTTTTTTTAATTGTATCTTCATTAATCTTGTCTTCTTCACTTTCTGGCGTTGTTGTGCTTCCACCTGATGAACTACCTCTTGATTCACTTCCTCCTCCACCTCCTGATGAGCTTGATGATGAACTACTTGAACTTGATGATGGGGCTGAGCTTGGACTTTCATCTTCTGGTGTGTCTTGTTCAATTAAAATAGATGATAAATATTGTAGTCCTGTTCCTAATTCTATAGTTTCTTTATCTAAGGTAAATATCTCTTCATTATAATTGATTTCATACCAAATCGGGTTTCCTTCTTGCCAGAAACCATTACAATCCATTGTCGGAAAGTTTATGAAGACCAAATTATCTAAATTCGAACTAAAACTTCCATCTCCTCCACTGTTAATAAGTGGATTAATTTGGCAAATTTCCTTCCCTTCTTGAAATGGTGAATCAATTTCTACAAAGATAGTCACTTCTGTAGTCTCAATTGAATCTGTAAAGTTAATAATCCCTGCAATGGGTTTCGACATGGAATTTACAGTCAAACTTAATAATATGATCATTAAAGTACAAATCAATATTTTAGTTAGTTTATTTTTCATATTTTTTTTCAAGTAAATTTTGTTTAATTTATATTTTATTTCATTTATTCAAAACAGGCACTATTATTAATACATTGTGTGTGGTTATATGCTGAATCAACAGTAATGGAATAAGCAATACCTAAGTTCATGTTGAAATCATTTCCATCACTTAACCCTCTTACGTGGGTAGTTAAATATTCTCCTGATCCATCTGATTTGTCTAATCTTGAAATGGTTGGATTTAAATTTCCTGGGATCTCTTGTAAAAAACTTTCTGCAGTATATATCTTGTTGACATCGAAAATACCTTTCCAATTACTTGCCAATGTGCCGTATGTTGAATTTGGTGCTGTATAATTTAATCTGTACTCAGGAGAATAAACTTTTCCAACAATTGACTGATTAAAATAATTGTCTACTGTTATTTGATAACCTCTTGAGATATCAAGATTGTAATTATTTCCATCACTTAATCCTCTGACATGAGTTGTAAAATATTCTCCATTATTAAATGATTTATCCATTCTAGTGATGGTTGGATTTAGGCTACCTGGTATCTCTTGCAAAAATTCTTCTGCAGTATAACTCTTGTTTAAGTAAATTGAAATCCTGTTTGATGCAAGGGTACCATATGTTCCAGAGACTGGGGCAGTGTAATAATAAGTAAACTTTCCAACTGGTATGTCTTGACATAAACCTTCATTATTTCCTTCTACTGAACTAACAGTATAATACTTTTTTTGAACTTCGCTAGCATTATAATCCGTCCAATTAGTTGCACTGACATTAATTATTTTAGTTACTGTTGGTGGTATTGAATCCAAATTTAATGTCATGATCTCTGAAATGTTTTCTGAATAATAAATGTTGTAATAATCTGCATCATTTACAAAACTCCAATTAAGATCTGTACTTTCATTATCTTCGTTTAAAGTTCCTGTTAAAAATTCAGGGCCTAAATATTCTGAACTGATTGTTAGTTCAAAACTTTCTGAATCTGGGTCAAATGCGGCCTTATCACAATAAACATAAATATCGTATGTTCCTCCTTGTCCTTCTACTGGTGTAAAAATTATTTGTCCTGTACTCGTATTAATAAAAAATGAGCTTAATGTAGGGATTGTTAAATAATAAAATTCTAACTCTTCATTACAATGTTGTGAACAATTAACTGAATAATTAAATAATCTTCCAATACTTGCTTGTTGGTTTGAGATTGATGAAATTACTGGTTCTCCTAAAATGCACATAGAAACATTACCACCTTCATTTTCCTGACTAGCCATTCCAGTAAGCTTTGCCATTTCATAAACACCAATTACATTTGATATGATTAGTATAATTGTGAAAACAAGAATTAATTTTGGTGTAAAATTATTTGTTTTACTATGTACACTTTTATTATCTTTTGATTTACTAATAGTTTGTTCTTTTTTATGGTTACTTTTCCTTTTTGATTTCTTTATAACTTTCATTTATCTCTTATTTTTTTTCTTCAAAGTCCTATTATAAGCAGTCCAAATTGTTCTATCATTACGATTTAATAATCTGGCAATTTGAGCATAAGTCATTTTTTTATTTTCTTTTAAGTGGACGACAATTGCTTCAAGAATACTTAATTTACGATTTTTAAAAATAGACGTGGGAATAGCTAATGATGATTTTTCAAATATTCTGGTCTCCATTTTAAGTATTAATATCTTATACTTACATTGTGGTGTTATATAAACTTTTCCAATTGACTAACAATACTTACATTGTAGTGGTCTATTTTTTTACTTACATTGTAAGTGAAATAATATTTTAATTTAATATCATTTTAATGTGATGTTTAGTTGTAATCAATTCATTTGAAATAAAAGTTAAATTTTACAATTTTACAATTAATTTATAAGAAAATATTATAAACTAAGAGTTTTTAATAAATCCTATAATAATTTAAATTAATAATAAAATTAACTTGGTTGATTATATGAAGAGGTGTTAAGATGATTAAATCTAAATTGAATATTTTAATAATTGTACTTTTAATTTCTATTTTTTGTTTAATTAACGTTGAAAATGTTAACTCAATTAACATGATGGGTGCTAGGACTGAAATAAGTTATTCTCCTGGGAATGTTGAAACGTTAGATTATTACATCTCAAACGTAGATAGTTTAAAAGTTACTACTGAAGGTGCTTTAGCAGTGGGAGCTGTAGTTTTAGATGAAGAATATAATGAAGAAGAAAATTCTTGGAGGATTGATTGTGATGGTGATTGCACTGTTAGAATTGAATTAACAATCCCTGATATGGGTAGTTCTCCTGGTTGGCATGATTTTATAGTTTTATTTGAGGAAGCTCCTGAAGAAGTTTATGGTAAAGCAATGATGGCAGCTACTGCTGCAATTAGATCTAGAGTGAAAATGATAGTCCCTTATCCTGGTAAGTATTTAGAAGCAAGTTTTAGTGTGGAAGAAGCAGATAGGAATGTGATGCAAGGTGAAAAGAAATATTTTACTGTTAATGCTCATTCATATGGTTCCGAAATAATTAATTATGTGGGTGGTAATATTACAATTACAGATTCTTCTGATGGTTTAAGTGATAATAATTGGGTTGTAGATTTAACTGAAGCTTCTAGTTTAACTGAAAGTCAGAGTGCTAGTCTTTATGCAGAATGGGATACTTCTGATATTGAAATTGGATCTTATTATGCTTATGGTGATGTTTTTTATGATGATAATTCTACTACTGCTAGTATATATTATTTTAATGTTGGGTCAGAATATGTTGAAGTAGATAGGGTAGACCCTCTAGAATTGATAACTGGAGGAATTAATAAAATCTCTTTAAGGTATTTTAATCATTGGGCTTCAAATTTAGATACTCATTCATATTTAAGTTTGAAAAATAAAAACTCTTCTGAAGAATTAGCTTACGTAACAACTTCTACAGGGAATGTTGTTGGACAAAATTATGGTGCAACTGAAGGTTATTTAGATTTAACTAATGTTAGTGTTGGTGAATATAATTTAGATATTGAGACCTTTTATGGAAGTTCTTCAAATGTAATATCGTTTAATGTTTCTGTTGTTGAAGGTCAAATTGAAGAGATAATTGAAGAGGTTATTGTAGAAAATGAACCTGTAGGCATTAATGCTTATTTATTGTACGGGGTTATCATATTAGTGACTTTATTAACTTTAGGTGCTTTGATTTTCTTGTTTATGAAATCTAGGGATAAGGGTGATGAAGATGAGTTTGCAGAATATGGTGATGACTTTGGTGGTTCTGGTGGAGGTAGTGACTTTTAGTAACTTATTTTTCTTTTTTTATATCTGTAATAAAAGTTTTAACTAAAGTTATATAATGTAATGGGGTTCTGTGATAATTATGGTTAAAATTGAAGAGATTTACAATCATAAAAATAATATTTTTGTAGATGTAAGATCTCCAAAAGAATTTGAAGAAGATACAATCCCTGGTGCTATAAATATCCCTTTATTTCTTGATGATGAAAGGGCAATTGTTGGGAAGATCTACAAACAAGAATCAAGGGAAAAAGCAATTAAAGTGGGGATGGGATTTTTTTCTGCAAGATTAAATGACATTTTTGAACAATATTCTGAATTAAGTTGTAAATTTAATAAACCAATTGTAATTTTTTGTTGGCGGGGTGGTATGAGGTCTGGTAGTGTTTATTCATTGCTTAAATCTTTGGGTCTTAATGTTTTGAAATTAGATGGGGGTTATAAGGATTATCGAAGATTTGTTCGTGAAAAATTAGAGAAAATTAAATTACCTCAATCATTGGTTTTGTTTGGGTTAACTGGTTCTGGAAAAACTGAAATTATTAAAAAATTATCGAATGGGTTAGATTTAGAAGGTTTGGCTCAACATAGGGGTTCAATATTGGGTGATATTGGTTTGAAACAAAATGGTCAAAAGAAGTTTGAAAGTCTTTTACTTAAAAAAATAGAAGAATTAAAAGATCAAAAATTTATTGTAATTGAATGTGAATCTAGAAAAATTGGTAAAGTTGAAATTCCAAAAAATATATTTAAAAAAATAAAACAGCCTTGGAAAGCAGTACTATTAGATAAAAAATTAAATGAAAGAATTAAAATTCTTAAAGAGACTTATTTTAAAGAAGTTAAAATTATTGATGTTAAAAATAAATTGGATTTAATTAAAAAACATTTAGGTAAAGAAAAACTAGAAAAATTAAATTTTTTATTAGATTCTGAGAAGATTGATGAATTCATTGAAGAGATGTTATTAAATTATTATGATGGCCATTATGAAAGATCATTTCAAAAATTTGATTATGTCGTAAAGTCAGATGGGGATTTTTTTGAATTAATTAATGATTTAATGAAAAATGAACAGTATTGCATTTTAAATTGAGTTTAAAACAGTACTTAAGAACCTTTTTAAAGTATATCTTAAAAAATACAGTACTGTGAACAAAAAAAAGTCTTATTTTTTGACTTTGTGATAGGGAGGACATTAAAAATGGCAGTAGAGAAATTAAATAAAGAAAATTTTGAAATTTTATTTGATGGTGATGGTTTAAAAATTATTGATTTTTGGGCTAGTTGGTGTGGTCCTTGTAAAATGATGGGCCCAGTGTTTGAAGAATTAAGTGGGGATTCTGAGTTTGAAAATAAGTTGAAATTTTTGAAATTAAGTACTGAAGAAGAATCGGAATTGGCAAGTAAGTTTTCAATTCAAGGAATACCTACTTTAGTTGTATTTAATGGTAAAGAAGAAATTGGAAGAACTGTTGGTTTTTTACCAAAAGATGCTTTAAAATCTAAAATTAAAGAGATCATTTCAAAAGCATAATCTTTTTAATTTTGATTAAGTCAAGTTCAATTAAATTGATTATTAAAATATTTTATCTTAAAATTGGAGGTATGTAATATGTTAGATTTTGCTTGTAAACGTTTTAGTCTTGATGAAGTAATTCGTTGTGGTTTGGCTTTAACTAAATCAGAATGCAAATTATTACGTTTTATGTTAAAGAATAGTGTTGATTGGTACACTACTGAAGAATTATCTAAACAATTAGATCTTAATTTAAGTACTATCCAACGTTCTGTAAAAAATTTGCATAGTAAGGAAGTTATAGAAAGGTCACAAAATAATTTAGAATCAGGGGGATATGTTTTCTTATATAAAATTAAAAAGAAAAGAGAACTTCGAGAGATGCTAATCGGGATAGTCAAAAGTTGGTCTGAAAGAGTTGAGAAAGAATTGAAAAAATGGTGAAAGTAGGTTTTATTAGATATGTTGAAAAAAGTATATGGTCAAGTTGTTGATATGAGGCTAGTTAAATGATTAAACATAAATCTTGGTTATGGTGGTTAACAATATTTGCAAGTCCTAATGTTACAACAACTATTTATCCTCACATTTATGTTTCTAATAATTTTTATAACTTTTCTAAAACTTCTCAAAATCGGATCATAAAGCATGAAAATATTCACCTTGAACAACAGGGAAAAGTAGGATTAATTAAATTTTTATTTTTGTACATTTTTTGTTTTCCAATATTGTATAACTCTTGGAGGTATTGTTGGGAATATGAAGCTTACATAGGTTCTGGAACTTCTAAAAAAAAGACCCAAGAATATCTCAAGTCATGGCAATATGGTTGGATAAAAAATAATCCTTGATTAATATAGTTCTTGTTATTAGCTATTTCTATTTAGAAATATTAATTAACTACCTTTTAAATTTCTTCAATGATGGTCTTTAATACATGTTGGGTAAAAATTAAAAGTATTAAATTAGAATTTAAAATTTTACTAGCTTGCTTAATCATTTTATTCTCACTTCAATTAATATTTTTTCATCATACTATTGATGATTCATTTATCAGTTTTCGTTATTCTGAAAATTTAGTAAATCATGGGGAACTTAATTGGAATGTTGGTGAAAATCCAGTAGAAGGATATTCCAATTTTTTATGGGTTATTTTGGCAACATTACCTTTAATCTTTGGATTGAATATTTATCTGTTTATGAAAATTGTTGGCATGATTTTTGGATTGATGTCTGTAATTGCTATTTATAAACTTAGTAAAGAATTATCTCCTAATTTAAATTGGTATCCACCTCTTTTTCTTTCTTTATCTTATCCTTTTGCATTATGGTCTGTTTCAGCAATGGAAACCTCATTTTTCACATTTTTATTAATAATTTCAATATATTACTTTGTTGTTGAATTAAGATTTGGTAAAGGATATAAATCTTCAATCTTGTTTTTATGTTTAGCTTTAACTAGGTCTGAGGGAGTTATTTTGTTTATTATATCTTTATCATTTAGATTATTTTACATTTATATGTGCGAAAGAAATAAATTACAGAAAACAAAAGGTTTAATTTATAAATTAATAAATACTTTAAAGAAAAATATTGTTTGGATTTTAATTTTTGTTATCCCTTACTTAATTTACTTTTTTTGGAGGTGGAATTATTACGGTTTTTTCTTTCCAAATACGTATTATGTAAAAAACATGCCTTTTGGTGGTTTAAATTACATTATTGGTACTGTGTTAATATTTTCTCCATTTATATTAATTGGGTTATTTTATTTTATGAAAAATAAAAACTGGAAATGGACTTATATTTTTATGATTCAATTTTTCTTTTTTTTAACTTTTCTTAATATAAACCCGATCATGGGTAATATCTTGAGATATGTTATTCCTATCTTGCCTTTTTTTGCATTACCAATACCTTTCATTTTTGGAGAAAGTATTGTTAGAAAAAATAAGTTATTGAAAATGTTTTTTCTGATCTTTTGTGTATGTATATTAGGTGTCAATTTCATCAACTTTTCTAATAATTATGAAATAACTAAAACTTATGTTTTAAATATAGAAAATGTAAATATCCCTCTTGGGATTTCTTTTAGTGACAAAAATCTAACTGTGGCATTAGGTGATTGTGGGATAATCCCTTTTTACTCAAAATCTTCTGTGATTGACCTTTTAGCTTTGAATAATGAATTTCTTGCCCATAATGGGTTCAGTTCAGAATATGTCATTAATGAGCGACCTGATGTAATTATACTTAGGGTAGCTAGTGATGATAAAGAAATATTTTTTCCTTTTGATTCGGTAAGTGCTTTAATTTATGAAAATGATTTATTACATGAATTCTATGAACTTAATCAAATAATCCCCATGTTTAAACAAGTAGAAGGAAATGAATATTGGTATTGGGTTTATTATTCAAAGTACTGATTGATAAATTTTTGGTGTTAATATAATAAAAAAAGAGCCTCAGGGGGGAGTTGAACCCCCGACCTCTTGATATCTTATTGTGCTGTTAAGTCCATTGGGAACACAACAGATAATTACAAGTCAAGTGCTCCAGCCACTGAGCTACTGAGGCAAAATATTTATTTATTACAATTAAATAAATTAACAAAAACTCAAAACTAGAAGTTGATTTATTAAGTTTTCTATCATTTAATTGATGATGTAAGGAAATTATTGTTTTCATCAATTACATGTTGAGGTGCATTTTTTTAAATAAATAATTATCATTGTTACTATTATCTTTCATTAATTTAACTTTTAAGGTGTGATGGCCATGCTTGTGATGGGTGAAATGATTTTGCTTCTTCGTAAGGTAAATATCTCTTTAATTTGAACCATTGTTTGATGAAATTTTGTAAAACATAAATCTCTTGATATAACTCTTTTTTACTTTCTGATAAATAACCATCATAAATTCTTTTAGTAAAAAAAGATTTTATCATTCCTAATAATTTGTCTTCTTCAAATTCCTTTTCATATAATTTTTCAATAGATCCAAAAATTTTCAACTCAACTTCTCCTTTATTTGTTTTAATTTTTTGTCCATCTCTAATTATTTCTGCTGACCCTAAAGCGATACAATGAAAATTCATGTCAATATAATACTTTAATTTTGTTGATCCAGGTGCTTGTTTAGCTAACCTCCACCAAATTCTTACTTCTTTAACACTACCAGTGTGACGTTCTGAGTAATATTTTTCGAACCATTCATTACTTGGAGAATTTTTGAAGTCATCAGTCCAACCATACTCATGTAACCAAAATTTTAAAGCAGTATAAAATTCTTTCATATCAAAAATATCTTTATACTTAACAGTAGCTGGGGAGAAAGTATCAAATATCTGTATTAATCTATCACTTGGAACTTTTTTAGTTGGCACAGGTCATAAAAGAGTTTTTTAGTATATAAAACTTTAGATTTTTTAAATAAATTTTTTATTCACTTAACATTGTTCTCAACTTTGATTTTATGATTCTAAAAGTAATATACAGGACTTTCATGGTACTGATCGGTTTTGATATGATTTTTATATCTCCACTTTTTATTGTAGAAAATAAAGAATTGATATTTTTATCACAATTGATTAAAGAAAATGTATTGCCCAAATCTTTGATAGTGTGCACGTCTGAATTTCCAACTAATGGTTTGTTAAATTTTTTAGATAATTTTTTTGTTTTTTTGTTTGGGTTCCATAATGCATGATAAAAAAAAGAAATTTCCCATGCGTCAAATAAATCAATCTCTTCAATTATCTTTTCTTTTAAACAACAATTGTCCCCGTGGAACGGGTGTGGGGCAATTATTAAAATTGGTTCATTTTTTTCAAGTTTACTTTTTTTAAGAATTTTTAAATCTTCAAATCTTTTAATATTTTTTATATCTTCGTTAGTTACATTATAAATTAAAACATCTTTATTTTCAATAGATAATTCTGTTCCCGGAATTAACAATATTCCTTTATCTTTTGCGTAATTTTCTAATTCACTAGTATGGGTTACTTTGTGATGGCAAGTAATTGCTAAAACGTCAAAATTTAGTTCTTTAGCTTTATCAATTAATTCTTTTGCACTATGAATTAAATTGTCTTTTGGGTCTAAGTTACAATGGGTATGAAGTTCTACTTTGAGCATAACTTGGTTGTTTAATTGATATTTTATTAATTTTTCTAGTCATGTAGAAATAAATAGGCCTGCCTGGATTTGCACTGGGGATCTCCCGCATTCTAAAGGAAGCAAAGCTTTTTAGTCAGGCGGAAGTTATAGCTACTAGGCCACAAGCCCAAACTTTTAAAAAAAGTACTAACAAATCAATGATTTTTTGTACCATAAAAAAGATTATTTCTTTTTTCTAGATTTGATCAAAATAATTATTTTCTCAACTCTAGAGTATAGGGAAAAACTTATATTCTTATATAGTTTTTCTTATATCATGTTACAGGGTCATCATCACCATTTTTGGTGGAAATTAATTCCTGGAAAGGAAATGAACCAAATATATCTTTCAGTAGCTTTAAGATCTTTTGCTTTATCTTTAATTTCTTTGTTTGTTCCTATGTATCTTTATAGTGAATTGGGATATTCCTTACAAGAGACTTTAGCATTTTATATCATTTTTTCAGTAACTTTGGCAGTAACATCACCATTTGCTGCAAAGTTTGCTTCTAAATTTGGTCTTAAACATAGTATCTTGTTAAGTGTTCCATTTCAAGTAGCTTACTTTTATTTATTGTACCAATTAGCATCTGTTAGTATCCCTTTGGGTTTAATTGCAACATTGGAGGGTTTTGCTTTAGCATTTTTTTGGATGGGAATGCACCTTGAATTTAGAAAAATTAGTCATAGGGGGCACCGTGGAGAAGAAGTTGGTAAAAGACAAGCAGTTATGATTTTAGCAACTTTAGTTGGACCTTTGGTAGGTGGGACAATGATAAAATTTGTAGGGTTTGGTGTAGTGTTTATAATTGCAAGTATTGCACTTTTAATTTCAGCAGTGTTTCTTTTTGCAAGTAAGGAAAGGCATGTAAAATATCATTTTTCAGTAAAATCACTTTGGTCTGAAAGTTATTTTAAGAATTCATTATTTTTTACTTATCGGGGAATTTGGGTTATGGCAAATGCTGTGCTTTGGCCACTTTTCATATTTATAACTTTAAACGATTATCTCTCATTGGGTGTTATTGGAACAATCGCAGGATTAGCATCAGCAATATTAAGTTTAGTAATGGGGAAAGTTAGTGATACTAAAATTAATAAGCGGGGTATAATCAGGTTTGTAGCTCCAATAGAGGCAATTACTTGGTTTTTTAGGGGATTTTTAACAACATTTATGGGTTTTTTGGGTATTTCAGTACTTCAATCAATTGTTTATGGTGCTAGGGCGGCTCCAATGGGTGCTTTGGTTTATGATCAAGCTAAAGGAAATCCAGTTGAATTTTTTATTACACGGGAAATTTTTATTTCTCTTGGAAGGGTATTTGTTTTATCTGTGATATTGATTAGTGTAAATTATATCCCCGCATTTATCTTAGTTGGTTTATCCAGTTTTGCAGTGTTTTTGTTTTAAATTATTATCTATTATCTCTGTTAAATGTACTTTTTAATGTTTTAACAAGTTAAGAAGGTTTATATATTTAAACTATTTTTATTAATTAATTATAAGAGGTGATTTTAGATGAATAATAAAACAATTGTTGCTTTACTTGCAGTAGCACTAGTGATTTCTTTAACTGGGACAATCATGAGTGTGAATGAAATAAGTGAACTTGGTGGGAAGTGGATGGTTATAAGTGGTGCAGTAACATCAAGTGCAACTGATACAGGTAACACTACTTTAGAAGTTCTGGCTAATGTGGGTTTGAATTTAGATGATAATGCTATTGATCTAGGAGCGGGTTATGTAGATGGTATTTCTTCGACAGGAATAATCACAACTGATGGTACTGTGGTTAGTTGGAAAAATTCAACTGGTGGCACTCCTACTATTAGTGATAAACATACTTTAAATAATACTGGTTCAACAACTGTTAATGTTACTGTTTCTATGGATAAGGATGATTCAGAACATTGGTTATGTGGTGCAAGTGGTTCAACTTGTCCAGGTGATAATGCTCAAGTTGATGTGAAAATGACTGAAAGTGCTGGAGATTCTTGTATTAGTGGTGAACAAACAGGTTATGTGGTTTTAGCTAATACTACTAGTAAAAATACAGTTAAATTATGTGATAGTTTTAAACCTACTGATGGGACTGACACTTTTGATGTTCATTTCGGGTTGACTATTCCGCAGGAAGCCCCAACAGGTACAAAAACTGCAATATTTACTTATATCGCAGAAGCACAGTAATTTTTTCTTTTTTTTCTTAAATTTTTATAATATATCACATTAAATTTTTATTAAATTAAACTTTTATAAGTTTAAATTGGACAAAATAAAAATAATCTCTGAAAATGAATTCATTTCAAAGTTATTAGACCTTCAATATATTGATTTTAAAGATAATAATTTTGATAATTTGATCTCTGAAATGAAACATTTGTCTAGGGATGTTAATTGGGCAAAAGGGTGGCCAGAAGATGATGTCTCTTTTTGGAATGCTGAAGCGTTTATGTGGTGTAATAAAATTAGTGCCAATAAAAGAAAACAGATCCAAGAAGAATTATTGGCTCTTTTGTTAATTGATAAAGTAAATATTAATTTAGATCTTGGTGCAGGTGGATTTAGTTACATCCCCTCAATTGCATTTGATTTTTCTAAAAAAATGTTAAGTTATAATGATAATGCTATCAAAAAGATTGAAGGAGATTTAGGAGAAAAATTACCTTTTGAAGATAATTATTTTGATTCTATAACTGCAATATTTGTATTTAATTATGTTAAAAATTTAAATTTAATCTTAAAAGAGATTAAAAGAGTTCTAAAAAAAGATGGTATCTGTATAATTGTTCAAAATGCTAAAAAAATAAATGACTGGCAAAGGCAGAAAGAAAAAAATGAATTTAATGAAAACAATACCTCTAGTTGGTTTAACTTTTTTACTAGTTTTGGGTTTGAAGTTAATTTAACTTTGAAAAATAATCTCTTGTTTTTTAAACTAAAAAATAATTCTAACCATTATTGAAATTTAGAAATAAAAAAATTATTAAACTTGAGTTTAAAACAGTAAAATTAATATACAAAGTTTATTTTATAGTTTAATTAGATAGATTAATAAGATAGTTTAATTGTTTGATATATTAAAATTAGGGGAAAATAGATGGTAAGTGCAGAATTATTGGAAAAGCATGGTTTTAAGCAAGAAGTATCTGAAGTAATTGATAATGGTACTTTTCACCAATTAGGTTATCCTGCCCCAATTCTAAAATATCGATTAGCTTATGAAATTGAAGATTTGAATATTGAAGAACCATACTATTGGATTATGGACAATATGCGAACACATTTTGCAATTGTTGAAAAAATTGAAGATGTTTTTTCTGCATCTGAAAATTCTGCTTTTTTTGGAGTAACTCAACAAAGGTTAGGTATTCAACAAGATAAAGTTTCCCAATATTTAGCACAAGTTGGTAAAATGGTTAAAGAACTATTTCAGATGATCAGAGAATTAAGAATACTTGATGAGAGGTTAACCTATTATCGGGAAAGTGGTTCTCAGTTAGATAAAGAAATTTCTAAAAGAAATAAAGCTGCTGAAATTACTTTGAAAGGTATTTTTGTAGATTTAGTGCAAGGTGGCGGGAAAAGTCCAGCTTCAGTTTATGGTATGTCACGAGAATTGGAATTTGTAACTTTGCCAGACTTATTTTTTGATGCCCCACCTTTCAAAAATATTGAAGAGATGAGTAGGTATGTTAATGCTTTAAGGGAAACTTTTAATGAAAATGTAACTAGGGTTTTAACAAGACATCTTAGGCAATACATGGAATGGAAAAAGAGAACCAATAAAGAACATGAAAACAGAAGAGTATTTATGATAAAATATTTGAAGCAACATTATGATATTATTCAGATGTATATCACTTGGATGAAACCTTACTTAAGAAATGTAAATAAGTTGAGTTCCAGGCAACAACATCAAGATTCTCCTGATTTAATTGGTTCATTTGAGGGGGCAATGATAGACATTGAATTAATCGGTCGGCATAGTAATTTGAACCATTGTTTGTTAATGAGTTTTCGGTATCGGACAAGGCCACATATGAAATTTGTACAAGAAGGTTATCAAAGAGGCCCGGTGCATGTTGGTTTTTACGAAATGAATTGGAGAGTTTACCCTTGGGGACCAAAAGAAATTCAAAAATATAAAGAAATGAAGGAAGAAGAAAATTTAATGTTGATGGGGGATTTATCTGGTTCAGTTATGCAATCAATGGAAGCTTTAGGGGATGAACTTAAAAGATATTTGAAAGAGGCTGATGGGATAAATGAAACTGAGAAGACTGAAGGTGGAAAAGTTAATGAAAAGAAGTCTATCTTAGAAAGAGCATTTGGAGATTTTATTGATTTTAAAAAGAAAAGTACTTCTAAAAATAAAAAGATTGAAGGAAAAAAATTAGGTAATGGTTATTTAGCTATAATGGCTCCTTCTTGGTTGTTATATAAAAATTTTAAAAAATCCCATAGGATGATTACTTGGTAACTGTTTAAATATTATTATTATTATTATTATTCATTTTTGATGTTTAGTTTATTTCTTCTAAAAATTTAATATGTTTTTGGGAAGTATTTTATATTACCTCGATATGTGATCTTAACACATAGTAAATTGGTAAAAATAAATCTATTTTTTATGCAGGTCTGTTTACAAAATGGGAAAAGAAGATTTGAATGCTGAAGAAAGGTTAGCCAAACTTAAAAAATTGAAAGAAGAAAAAGAGAAAGAAATAGTGGAAGCTAAAAAATTAATATTTGATACTGAAGAAGAAATTAGTTCAAAAAAGATATTTGAAGAAAAAGTTCCTATTCCTCAAGTTGCTGCTGAGAATGTTAAAAATCTTAGTGAATCTGAAAAATTAGTGGTAATGACTCAAAGACAAATTTCTAAGAATGAAAGTGATGACGAAGACGATGAAGATAAGAAAAATGATAAAAATAAATCTATTAAATCAGGGTTAGAAGAAAAAACCAAATCTTTTGGATTAAAAGATTCATTAGAGGAAACAGTTAGTTCGGAACAGATAAATCCTGAATTAATGCAAAAAATTAATCCAACTTCTTATGGTGCTTCTGTTGAAGATTTAAGTCAAATTCCTATCACTCAACTGTATGATGAAGTTAAGGGGATTTATGAAACTGGCGTTGAAAAAGGTTATTTCTCTGAACAAGAAAATCGTAACATTAGATATATCAATCAAGCAATTGATCAAAAAATGAATGATGTTGAACAAGGGAGTTATACTTTAACTGAAGAAGTTGCTAAGACTGCAATATTAAGTAAAGAAATAGCAGAGAAAGTAAATGTCTTGTATAAATCAGGAGCAACAATATATGACCCAAATCGGAAAGATAACTAAATTATTTAGGTTAATAATTTAAAATAAATAATTAGATTTTATTTTTAATTTAATTACTTCTTCAATCAATTATTAACTAATAATCTAAATTTTTTGTCTCACTTATTGAGAAAAATTAATATACCTTAAAATTATAATTCTATTATATGGTAGAATTTGGCACAGGTTATTTTAATGCGATGGACAGAGAATATGATTCTGGTATGATTGATATGCCCGAAAATACACCCTCACAAAAAACTAATGATGTTGGTGTGACTGCTGGTGACATTGGTATGAGTTTAGGGTTGGGGCCAGTGCCAAACATTCCTGCTGTCCAAGGTAAATTAAGAGCCGGTTCTAAAAAAGTTGAATTGGGTTTTATGGGTCAAGGTAAAGGTAGTGGTCAAGGACATACTCCTGGGATGTATGGGCAGAAACAAAGACAAGCTTTAAAAGAAATGGCTAAGGCAAATCGAATTGATTTTACTACTCACGCTTCAGTTGGTGTTTGGGGATTGGCTGGTCAAGATAGGCAAGGTAATTTTTCTCGTGAACAGAAAGAAGCATCTGTTCAGGAAATTAAAAGAGCGATAGAATTTGCATCTGACGTTGCAGAAGGTGGTCCAATAGTTGTACATACTGGGGAATTTCAAAGAGCAATTAGTGAAGCCCAATGGAACAAAGATGGGAAATTTGAATCTTATCCAGGTGAAGAAGAAAGAGCAAGTTATCGTGTTGTGGATAGGAGAACTGGTGGGCTGGTCTCAGAAGCGAGAAAGGGGAAAGCAATTGCAAAACCTATCTGGAATAGGTATGAATCTGATAATGATGAAGCTTGGGATAAGGAAGGTGGTAAAGAGTATATTGATAGTAATGGAAATAAAGTTTCTCAAGGTGATTATGTTGATTATTGGGGCAATAAGGTCAGTCGGGCAGAAAGAGTTCCAATGTATGATAAAGAGAATGGTGTGTTTAAAGCTAAACAGTATAAATGGGACGATTTCCAGAATGAAGCTAAAGATATGACTGAAGAAGCCAGAGATGTTTGGCGAAAATGGAAAAATGGTGAACTTAGTAAAACAGAAAGACAAAATTCTATCTGGAGAAGATTTTTAGATAATCAGTACAAAAGAGAAGATGATGTTTATGTTAAACCAGAAGAAGCATACATTGTTGCAACTTTAGAAACTAATGCTGCAAATGCTCGTGGTTTATCACATTATTATGGGAGAAGTTTTAATGATACTGTTGAACAAATGGAGAAATTAAAGAAAGCTTTAGTATTTTATGAGAAAATTGAAGAAACAGTTGATGAAGAAGAAAAATGGAAACTTAAAAGGCAAGTTGATCAATTAGCGGCTGGATTAGTTCCAACTGACGCTAAAATGCCCACTGAAATAATAAAAAAACAACTTGCTGGTGTTGAAAGTAATTTTAAACACGCAAAAGAAACTGCGGCAGCACAATGGGCACAAGCAATGGAAGCTGAAGAACAAATCAGAAATATCCAAAGTGCAGAATCTTATGCAATGGAAGAAAGTTATGATGCCTATGCTAGGGCTGGTTTGTATGCTATGGAAAAAAGTAAAGCGTTACAAAAACAAGGTAAGCTGAAGAGGGATCTTTTTATTGCCATGGAAAATTTGTATCCTGAAAGTTATGGTTCTCATCCTGATGAGTTAATGCATATCCTTCAAGGATCAAGAGATCGAATGGCGACAATGTTACAACAAAAAGGGTATAATGAATCTGAAGCTGAAAAAATGGCTGAGAAAAGTCTTAAAGTAACATTTGACACTGGGCATATGAATATGTGGCGGAAATATTGGAAGGGTGATCCTGATAGTTCTCCAGAAAAAAATGATAAGGAATTTGAAGATTGGATGGTTGGAACAATTGATAAAATGGCTAAAAAGAAAATGATTGGTCATTTACATCTAGTTGACAATTATGGTTATCAAGATGATCATTTAGCTCCAGGTGAAGGTAATACACCTATTAAGAGGATTATTAAAAAGTTAAAAGAGAACGGTTTTGATGGTGATATGATCGTTGAACCTGGTGCGGATTACACTACTGATAATTCAGGATTTCATAGTGTGATGAAAACTTGGAAACATTTTGGAAGTCCAGTGTATGGTGCTAGTTCTGGTGTAACTCCTAATGCGAGAGGGTGGGGTAATATCCATCAAGGATATTTTGGTATGACTCAATCACCTTATTTTACTGTTGGGGCATATGTTCCTTCAGAAGAATGGTCTCTTTGGAGTGGGGTGCCATTAGAATAGTTATATCATTATTATTATCATTATTATTATTATTATTATTATTATTATTAATTTAATTTGTTCTGTTTAACTTCATTATTTTAGTTAAATGCACTTTTTTTGTTTATATTAACTTACTTTTTTCTTTTTCATTTTTAGAAACTTTTATAAATGAAAAATGTTTACATTTGTTAAAGTTATTATTATTTAACTTAAATATAAGAGGTGAACAAAAGGATGGCTAAGCGAAAAACAAAACGTTCTGTTAAGAAAATTAGTAAGCCTACT
>JABHQR010000014.1 GCA_018696395.1 archaeon
AAACCTACTGATGGGACTGATACTTTTGAAGTATTCTATGAGATTACAATTCCTCAGGAAGCTCCAACTGGTACAAAAACTGCAACCTTTACATACACTGCAGAAGCACAGTAAGTTTAATTTTTTCTTTTTTTTCTTTTTATAATTTCTAATCATTTTTATAATTAAATTTGTGTATAAACAGTAAGTATTAAAAATAAGTTCTTTTCTTAACATATAATTATGCAAATTGGAATTGTTGGAAAACCTAATGTTGGAAAAAGCACTTTTTTCAAAGCAGCAACTTTAGCTGAAGTTGAAATTGCAAATTATCCTTTCGCTACGATTAAACCTAATGTAGGTGTAGCTTACCTTAAACAGAAAGATATTGCTAGGGAATTTGGTAGGATCTCTAATCCAAGGGATGGTTTTGTTTTAGGTGAATCTCGATTTATTCCAGTTCAAATGATTGATGTTGCAGGTCTTGTTCCTGGTGCCCATGAGGGTAAAGGTATGGGGAATCAGTTTCTAGACGATTTAAGGCAGGCAGATGTTTTAATTCATGTTATTGATGTTTCAGGTAGTACTAATAATAAAGGTGAACCTGTTGGGCCTGGCACTCATAATCCAGCAAATGATATTAAATTTTTAGAAACTGAACTTGATATGTGGTATCTTGCAATTTTGGGAAAAGGTTGGGAAAAATTTTCACGTCAAGTAATGCATGACAAAGGTAAAATTACTGTTGCTTTAGCTAAACAATTAAGTGGTTTAAAAGTTAATGAAGAAATTGTTGAATATGCGATTAAAAAATTAGAACTAGATATTGAAAAACCTGACGGATGGACTTCTGATAATTTAAAAGATTTAGCAATATTATTAAGAAAAATTACTAAACCAATGATTATTGCATGTAATAAAGTGGATGTTTCTTGTGGAAAGCAAAATTTTGATAAATTAAAAGATGATTTTCCAGATATTATCTTGATACCAGTAAGTTCAGAATCTGAGCTTGCTTTAAGGGAAGCTGCAAAATTGTCTTTGATTAAATATATTCCAGGAGAGAAGAGTTTTAATATTAAAGAACCTAGTGAAATGAATGATAAGCAAATTGCAGCATTAAAATTTATCCAAGAATCAGTTTTAAATCAATTTGAGTTTGGAACTGGTGTTCAAGAAACTATTAATCAGGCAGTATTTAATTTAATAAAATATATAGCGGTTTATCCTGGTGGTGCTACTCTCCAAGATAAAGATGGGAATGTAATACCTGACTGTTTTTTAATGCCACCTAATAGCACAGCTTTGGATTTTGCTTATCGAATTCATACAGATTTAGGAAAAGGATTTATTAGGGCTAAAGATATTAAAAAGAAACTTACTGTTGGTAAAGAACATTTGTTAAATAACAGTGACGTTATTGAAATAATCAGTTCAAAGTGATGGCTCAATATTTAATATGGTTCAAAATAGGGGTGATCTTGTTTTTAATAAATTTAATTTAAAATAAATCTAGTTTATGATTATGATAACTGGGGTGATGATGAAATGTCTTTTTTTGTAAACTTATTATCAAGCATATTAAACAAATTTAGTACTTCAAAAAAGAAATATGTTGTAAATTTAAATGAATCTCATGATTTTATCGAAAAAAGAACAAGTGAACTGTTCAATAAAGTTTCTATGGGCGATTTCATGTATCATTTGAATGGTAAAATTAATGATAAGGAAAATTATTTATCTTCTTTTTTAATTGGTGTTAATAATGAATTTGGAATGGTGGGCAATAATCTGTCAAATCAAAAAATGGTTGGTAAATCTACTGATTCAATGTTAGATGCTGAATTTTTTAATTTAATCAGTAAACAAAGAAATCTTATTGAAAAAATACCTTCCAATTTTTTAATTTCTAATCATGGTTCAACTTTAAATAACGTTTCTAATTCTTTTAATAATTCAAATAAGTTGACAGCACAATTATCTATAGTTAGGACTCATTTTAATAGTTTAAGCCTAGAACTTGAATCTGAATCAAGAAAAATTGAAAAATTTAAAGAAAAAATTTCCAGTCAAATGTTAGACCAAGGAAAAAAAGAATTAATTGGAAGAAAATTATTTGTTATTAATGATGAATATTCTTATGTTCTTAAATTGATTGATGATTTAAATTCAAAGTTGGAAGCAAGTAAGTTAAGTTATTTAGTTAATTTATCTAGGTCAGTTAAAGAAATGGAAGAATTTTTAATTAAGAAAGATGAAATTAAACAAAATATTGATTCTAAATTAAATAATTTGAAGAAGATTAAGCAAAGAAAAGAAGAAAAAGAAACGAGATTGATTAGTTTGAAAGATTCAGCTGAATTTCATCAACCTGAAAAATCTGCTTTATTAGATTTTGAAAAAATTAGTAATAGGGTTGAAGAAATTGAAGATGAAATTTTTCTTTATTTATCAAAAATAAAAAAGTCTTTAACAGAACTAGAAGATTTTAATTCTGATTATTCATTAATTGAAACAATTAAAAAAGTCACAGAATTTCAAGAAGATATAACTGCATTTTTCAATTTAAGAAAATGTGAAAAACTGGTACAAGAATTAGATTTTGTTAGGGCTTCTTTAGAAAAAGGTAAATTGAAGAAATCTGATGGTGATGAACTAGATTTTAATACTTTATTAATCGAGTTTAAAAAAGGGAAATTACGACATTTAATTGAAGAAAGGAATATATTAAATGAACGGTTAAGAATTTTGCCTCAAGAAAGGTTAAAAGATGACTTTTTTGCTAAAGTTGAAGATATGAATTATAGATTAGAACATTTTAGAAGAAAAGAGCAAGCATTGAATGATTCAATTTCAACTTTAAAACTTAGTTTAGAAAAATGTGTAAACATGATTGACCTTAAGAAAAAACAATTTGAAGATATTTTCAAAAATAAGTTAGATGTTGATTGTGAATTAGTTTTATTAAAGAGATTAAATGAAAATGAGTCAAATCAAGAAAAAAAAGGCATTAGGGAAAATACAATTGATGATTCAAATGATATGAGTGAAACAATTTAATTAAATAATTTAAAATTATCTAATAATGCTTTAATTGCGGGAAGTTTTTTGTTTGAAAGATATGTTATTGATGCTCCACCCCCAGTGGAAATATGTGATATTTTCTTTTTAAGTTTAAACATTTCAATCATTTCTGAACTTTCTCCACCTCCAATTATGCTAAATGATTGACTTTTAGCAATTGAATTTGCAATTTCTTGACTGCCTTTTTGAAATTTTTTAATCTCAAAATAACCTAGTGGTCCATTCCATATTATCGTTCTAGCATTTAAAATGTGGAAATTAAATAATTGAACTGTTTTTGGTCCGATGTCAAGACCAATTTCATCTGATTCAATATTATTGAAATCTTTAGAAATAGCTTTAGAATTTTTTGCAATCCTTTTTGAACAAATAAAATCTATTGGGAGAACAATTTTATTCTTGTATCTTTTATTATTTTTTATTATTTTTGTTGCAATTTTAACTGAGTTCTGGTCACACAATGAATGCCCTACATTATATCCTTTAGCTTTAAGGAAAGGAAATGCTAAAGCCCCTCCAATCAGAATTTTGTCTGCATTTTTTATTGCACTTTCAATCAAATTAATCTTGTTTAATTTTGATCCGCCCATGATCCAGACTGATGGCCTTTGTGGTCGGAATGCTTTGTTCAAATTTAACAATTCTGTTTCTAATAATAATCCCATGTAAGCCGGTATAAATTTAGTTATAGCGCAAACTGAAGCGTGTTCTCGGTGAGATACTGCGAAAGCATCATTAATATAAATGTCTGCTAAGTTAGCTAATGAATGAGCAAATGAATAATCATTTTGAATTTCTTCATCATAAAATCTAAGGTTTTCAAGTAAAATTATCTCTTTGTTCTTTGCTTTTTCAATTTTATCTTTTACTTCTTGACCTAAACAATCATCAACTTTGATAATTCTATTTTTTGGTAATAATTTTCTTAATTCTTTGGCAACTAAATTTGTTCTTAATAATTTGAGGTTTCTTCCTTTTGGTCTTCCAAAATGAGTCATTAAAATAATTTTACAATCATTTCTAAGAAAATATTTAATGGTGATTAGACTTGCTTTAATTTTTTCGTTATCTTTAATAATTAATCTATTTCCTTTTTTAATTGTTGGTACGTTAAAATCAACTCTGATTAAAACTGTTTTACCAATTAAATTAATGTCAGTGATACTTCTGAGTTTAGGTCTTTTTTTAGTAAGTGGTATTAGTTTTGATATTTTACTAATTGTTTTATTTGTTATTTTTTTAATCATTTTTGTTTAATTTACGATTTTATTTAAATCAATTTTTATTCTTTATAACTTAATCAAAGAAAAAATTAGTGTTTAAAATAGTTTTGTTTTTTAATCTGTGTTTGGATTAGTATTTTATAATGGTTATTTTGTGGTAATGGAACTATGTTCTAGAAAAGTAATCTTTATATAATCTTTACCTTTAACTTGTGGGATTAGGTTAATTTTTAATTTAATTTACGAGGGGGGTTTAAGGAATATGTATCAGAAAATATTATGTTTATCAATAGTTATGTTAAGTTTTTTAGTTCTTGTTGGGGTGGTTAGTGCAGATATTAATTTGACTGAGTGTTTAGGTGATAATGTTACAAGTGGTGAAACTTACATTCTACAAGGTGATCTTTATCATAATGCATCAGTTTTAGATGATAGGTGTTTTGATTTAGACGGAGATAATAACATAATTATTGATTGTAATGGTTATTCTATGATAGGAAATGGGTCTGGGTCAGATTATGGGTTTATGGTTAGGGGTAGTGCAAGTGGCAATCTTATTCAAAATTGTAATATTTATAACTTTTCAGATAGTATTTATGGTTCTGGTTCAGGTAGTCTTCAAATAATTAATAATTCTATCTACAGTTCTTCAAGTCATGGGATTTACCTCAGAAATGGTGGCAATAATTTAATAGAAAATAACTCTATCTATTTTACTGATGGTGAAGGGATTTATATGGTAGGTTATTCAGGCTATATGTCTAACAATACCATTTCTAACAATAATGTGATTAACTCTTCTACGAATGGGGGAATTTATTTGTCTAAGTTAGTTAATTCTACTATTAGTAATAATTATGTTGTAAATGCATCTACTACTGGTATTTATCTGGGAAATTGTAGCAATAATCAATTTACTTCAAACAATGTCTCTCAAACATCAAATGCATTTAGGTTTCATACTGCTTCTTCAAATCAAAATAATTTAGCTGGTAATATGATCTCAAATGTTGATTATGGCTTTAATTTTTTAACTGCGGGTGTTGGTAATGTTTTTAATAACAATACTATTGTTGCTGATAACAAAGATTTTAACTTAATTTCTGGATGTAATTCTACTCAATTGATTAATCAATCAATTATAAGTTATATCTTTACTAACTTATTTAACTTTAGCATTGAAAATAATTTTGGGAAAATAATTTTCTTAACGAACTTTACAGAATCAGGGGGAAATCTATCTGAAATTTTAAGAATTGAAAGTAATTCTATTTTTATCAATACTTCTTTGGACCCAGGTGTTGGATTTAACGTTAGCGCTAATTTAACTTTATATAATATTGATCTTCCTAGTTTAGGTATAACAGATCCTCAGCCTCACGTTGATGGTGATTATTGTACAGATTGCGGGACAATGACCAATAATGGGGCAACTTATTATTTCAATGTTTCACATTTTTCAAATTATAGTGTTGGTGAGGGTATAACTTTAACTGAATGTGGGAATTTAACTGAAAGTGGTTCAAATTATTATCTTGAAAGTAATGTGTCGTCTTCTGGAACTTGTATCTCCATTCAAAATGATAGTATTACTTTAGATTGTCAAGGTTATACTTTAACTGGTGATGGTTCAGAAAATGGGATTGATTTAACAGATGTTAATGAAATTAATGTCACTAATTGTAATCTATTTAATTTTAGTTATGGTGTGTTGGTGGATGGCAATTCTGATGATAATAATTTCATAAATAACTTTGTGTTTAACAATTCAGGATATGGTTTTGGTATGATTGATTCTAGTATAGGAAATAATTTATTTTATGGGAATGAGGTTTACCAAAATATTTTTGGTGGTTTCTTTATTAAAAATAATTTTAATGATTTTAGTAATTTTACTAATAACTTAGTGCATAACAATCCTTATGGTTTTAATATTGATGATGGGTCAAATTATTTTACCAACAATACTGTTGTTAATAATAGTCTTTTATCTTTTAATTCAAGGAGTGATGGTGGTTTAATAATCCATTTTATAGACCAAGTTGTTGATAGTTACAATTTTACTAGTGCAACTAACATTGTTTTACAAAATAGCACTTATGGTCAAGTACAGTTTTTAAACGCAACTGAAGGGAATGGTACTAATTTAAACAGTGACATTTTAATTGGAAATAATTCAATTATCATAAACTCAATTGCAACATCCTGGTTAAACAAAAGTGCGAATTTAACGTTCTACAATATTGTTTTAGACAATTTATACACTTATGGGATAACTGACCCATTACCTTACATGAACGGTGCTGAATGTGCCAGTAGTACTTGTGGTAATTTATCTAACACTACGACTTCATTCTGGTTTACTGTAGAACATTTTACTAATTTTAGTATTTATGGTACTGAAGGTTCTTCTTCTAGCTCTAGCAGTTCTTCTTCTAGCTCTTCTGGTGGCGGAAGTGGTTCATCCAGTTCAGGTGGTGGCGGTGGTTCCAGTGGTTCAACCTACATAGTTGATGAATATGAATTAGAAGAAGGATTTACTCAAGAGATGGAAGGATCAGATAGGTTCAAAGTAACTTTTGATGGTGACAGTTATTATCTGTCTGTTGTTGAAGTTGAGGATGATGGTGTTGAACTGAACTGGTCAGATGATTTAGGTTCTGGTGATGTTGGTGAGAGTGAAACTATCAAGTTTGATTTAGATGGTGATGGTTACTATGATTATGATGTGAGTTTAGGTTCAATAAACACTACTTCAGAAACTGCAACATTAACAATTTATGGTATCTCTGAGCTTTATGAAGATATCTCAACTTCTGATGGTGAAAGTGATAGCTCTTCAACAGATGATTCCAGCAGTGATGATTCTAGTTCAATATCTTCAAATGATGGTGAAGAAAATGATTTTGAATTAAGTGAAGATTTTAATGAATCTGATGATGGTTTGTTAGAAAATTGGACTAGTTCTTCATTCAGTTGGATGTGGTTTGGAATAATTGTCTTAGGGTTATTAATAGTGGCGGGATTTGTTTATTATTTTTTAGGTTCTAGGTCACAGAAAGAATCATTTTAATTTTTTTAAATTTTTTTAATTTAATGATTCATTAAAATTTCAATCTCTTTACAAATTTTTTCATCGAAATCATAATTCTTTTCTCCTTCTTGTTTTTTGGTATTAAGTGTTTGAATCAATTCTTTAACTAATTGTAACTCTTTGTTTTTATCAAATAAATTAATCTGTTGTAAATGTTCTTTGATAATCTTTTCTTCCGTTTCTTCCAAAGATGTTTCTTTGGTATTAATTTTAATCTCTTCAAATTCTTTGCTTGATAATTTAGATGTATTTCTCATTACAAAGGATGTTCCTTTCTGGTAAAACCAATCAGTGATCTCTGGGAAATTGATGTCACTACTTCTTCCTTCAATTAATTCTCCAAATAGTCTGATTGTGACAATTTTATTTTTAATTTCTTTATTTGAAAAATGATTTTTAATTTCTTGGTTAATTTGAATCGCAGATTTTCTTTTACAATCTAAAATTAACTTTTCATGTTCAATAATTTTTACTGGTACCCATTCAATGTTTTGAGTGTTAATATTTTCATTATAATCTATTAAATAATAACCACCATTGCTATACTTTTCTAATTCTAAAAAATTGTTTGGAAATAATGCTCCTGGGTAAGTTAATGTTCCAATGTTTTCAACTTCAATTTTAGTTGGGTGGTGGATATGTCCACCAGCATAATAATTAAATCCTTTTGGCAAAAAAGATGCTGGTTGTGATTCTATGATTTCAAGGTGTTTTGGTTTTAATTCTGTGATAGTAGTATGAAACATGAAAATTTTGTAATTTTCATTATTGTTATTTTGATTTTCAAGAACTTCTCTATTCAGATTTTCATAATATGTTTTATCTAACAAACCTCTTCTTCCTAGGACTCCTGTGATTTTAGTTTTGGTTTTTGAATCAATTGTAAACTTAAGTTCAAGTTGTTTAGATCCAGGATTAACTGAACCCTTACAAACATTAATCATTAATCCTGCATTTTCTAATACGTCTAGGATCGTTTTTCCGCTGGGCGAAAAATCGTGTGAACCAGCAATAACATATAGTGGTATATTATTTTGTTTTAATTCATTCAGTTTTTTTGTTACAATCTTTAGAATATCTAATGGGGGAATTGAGGTGTTAAATAAATCTCCTGCAAATAAGACAAAATCTACTTTTCTACAAATGCAATCATCAATTGCTTTAAGGAATGCTTGTGTAGATATATCTCTAATTTTCTGATCTCTCCAAGAACCTAAATGTAAATCTGCTAAATGTGCGAATCTCATCTCCAGGTAGAATTGATTGGTGCTTATATTAATTGTTATTATCAAATATAAATTCAAAATAAAATAAATTAGCAATAAATATTAGCAATTAATAATGATGAATAGTTATTTCTGAAACTATCATTGTATTAATTATTTTTAATTGCAACTAATTTCATGAGTTTAAAATCAATATTTAATATTTTAAATTTAATAAATCTCTTAAATTATAATCATTTGTGGTTTAAAGCTTTATCTGTTTTGTTAAATGAACTTTTGATATTCTCTAGAATCATTTTTAACTTCAGAAATCAATTTCAGTATCGCAGGAACATTTAAATACACATTTTATTTATTAATTAAGATATTTTTAAAATATTATTAAGTGACAGTTTATGAATTTAAAATAATCAAGATAAAAAAGTTCAATAAAAGAGGTGTGTGTTTTAATGAAAACTAAAAATATTTATATAATCATGTTAAGTGTAATTTTTTTAATATTAATGTCAATGTCAGTTTCAGCAACAAATTGCTGGGAATATGATGATAATTCTGATTGTGTAGTTCAAGAAGATTGTCGGTGGGACTTCTGGAGTAAAAATTGTTTCCAAGTAAGTTGTTGGGACTTCTGGGAGCAAGATGATTGTAATAATGCAATTGCTAATTTAAGTTTAGCTTGTACTTGGCAAACTGGCGGCGGCGCAGGTTCTGGTTGGTGTGAAGATGGTGCTGCTTGTTGGAATTATGGTGATTCTTCTACTTGTAACTCGGCTTCAAGTTGTGATTGGGTAGGAAATTCTTTCTGTGAAGAAATTAATTGTTGGAATTATAATGACCAAAATGATTGTAATGACCACTCTTCAAATGGTTGTGTCTGGGATGGTTGGAGTTGTATGGAAGAAACAGGTTGTTGGAATTATGCTGATGATACTGGTTGTGATGCGGTTTCAGGTTGTATGTGGCATTCTGATGCTTGGTGTGCAGAAGAAGGTTGTTGGAATTATTGGAATAGTGAATCTGATTGTAACGCAGCTACTGGTTGTGAATGGTATGAAGATGAATGGAGTACTAGTGGTGGTTGGTGTGAAGATACTAGTGGTTGTTGGGACATAAATTCTCAAAGTACTTGTGAATCAGAAGGATGTTATTGGGATACTGAAGAAAGTGAATGTGATGAATTACAATGTTGGATATTTGATGGAACTGATAGTTCTACTTGTGAAAGTAACAGTGAAAGTTTAAGTTGTAGGTGGGAAGCAACTTCATGTGCACCAAATGACTTTAATGATCGTGATTGTTGGTCAAATTCTGACCAAAGTTCTTGTGAAACTGCAGGTTGCGAATGGGGTGTTTGTTCTATGGTAGGCTGTTGGGATTATTCTTCTCAATCCTCTTGTGAATCAGCTGATTGTACTTGGAATGTTGATGAGTGGAACTCTAATGGGGGTTGGTGTGAAGAATCTGGCTGTTGGAGTTTGAATGGCGAATCTGCTTGTAATACTGGCGAGGATTGTGTGTGGTTAGATAATCAAGGTTGGTGTGAGGAAGAACGATGTTGGAATTATTATGATCAATCTGGATGTGAATCATCTAGTTTAAGTTGTTCTTGGGACGAATCTGGAAGTTATTGTTATGAAGTTGGTTGTTGGGAATATTCTACTAATGAAACTTGTTTAGATGTAAGTGGTTGTTTATGGGATGGCTGGAACTGTTACCAACCAAGTTGTTGGAGTTATAATAGTGAAGGTTCTTGTGATTTAGATTCTGACTGTGAATGGAATAATAATGGTTGGTGTGAAGAAGAAGGTTGTTGGGATTATAACAATGAAACTGCATGTACATCAAACAGTTGTGAATGGGAAGGATCAGGTTGGTGTGAAGAAGAAGGTTGTTGGAATTATGATTCTGAAAAAGATTGTGGAGAAAATGGCGGTGATGGTTGTCAGTGGAATGCCGAATGGAATTATTGTGGTGAAAAAAGTTGTTATGATTTTTCAACAGAAACTTCATGCGAAAAATATAATGAAAGTTTAGGTTGTTATTGGAACGGCTATAGTTGTAGTCAGGAAGGTTGTTGGAACTATTGGGATAATGCAACTGCTTGTAATGCGGCAGATGGCTGTGAAATGGATTCTTATTACACTTGTAAAGAACAGGCATGTTGGAATTATGAAGACAATACGACTTGTGTGGCAGATAGTAGTTGTGATTGGAACAGTTATTGTACTGGAGATTATTCTTTAAGTTGTTGGACTAATTCAGACGAATCATCTTGTAAAGAAAATAATTGTAGTTGGACTGGTTATTGTTATGAATTAGGTTGTTGGGCAAATGATGAACGAAGTGAATGTTGTGGTGATTCTGAATGTACTGAAAGTGATGAATGTGGTTGGGAAGAATGGGGTTATTGTAAAGAACCTGGCTGTTGGGATTATTGGACAGAATCAGAATGTACTAGTGATGCAGATGGATTAGATAATTGTGCTTGGGATTCTACATGGGATTATTGTTATGAAGAAGGTTGTTGGACAAATAATAATAGTTTAGATTGTAATAGGGCAAGTACATTAGGTTGTACATGGAATGAACAAAATGATTATTGTTATGAAGAAGGTTGTTGGGAATATTCAACTGAAAGTGGTTGTGATGCCGATACTAGTGGAATAGGAAGTTGTGTATGGAACGAAGATTGGAACTACTGTTATAAAGAAGGTTGTTGGAATTATGGTACTGAAGGAGATTGTACTGAAGCAACTAGTTGTGAATGGGAAGATAATGGTTGGTGTTTTGATTTAGGTTGTTGGAATTACGATACTATCAGTGATTGTAATTCTTCAGCATTGTGTGATTGGAATGTTCAATACGATTACTGTTATGAAAAAGGATGTTGGGATTATTCAACTAATGATACCTGTTTAGCGATAGAAAAATGTAATTGGGACGATTCGGGAAGTTACTGTTTTGAAGATGGTTGTTGGAATAAACAAGATAATTCTTCTTGTTCAGCAGATAGTGATTGTTTCTGGGATGATAACGCTTGGTGTAAGCAAGTAGGTTGTTGGGATTATGCTGATTCCATTGCTTGTAATGCTGATGCTAGTGGAATAGGTAACTGTGCTTGGGATTCTACTTGGGATTATTGTTATCAAGAGGGTTGTTGGGTATTAGGAAATGAAACTGTGTGTGAAGCAGATAGTGATTGTAATTGGGATGCAGGATCTTGGGGTTACTGTTACGAAGAAAGTTGTTGGGATTATTCAACTAATGGTACTTGTTTGACTGCAAACTGTTCTTGGAACGCTCAGTATGATTACTGTTATGAAAAAGGATCTTGGGAATTTGATACTAATGAAACTTGTGTAACTGCAGGATTTAATTGGAAAGTTGACAATTGGGGTTGGTGTGAAGAAGTTAACTGTTGGTCATTTGATTATACTAACTCAAGTACCTGTCAAGCTCAAAGTGGTTGTGTTTGGGATGATCCTTGGTGTGAACAAATTGCATGTTGGTTATATGATGGAGATGAAACTGGTTGTACTGTAACTGCGTTGTCGGAGTATAATTTAACTTGTAATTATAATAATGGTTGGTGTGACCAATCAGGAGGAGCATGTTCAGATAATGATGGTAAAAAGAAAGATTGTCAAGATACAAATTGGTGTATTTGGGATCATAATGATGATACTTGTAAAAATCCTGAAAATGTAGTTGGGTTAGATTACGATAATGAAGATTTCACAATGTTTAATCCACAATGTTGGTTGTTTGATCAGGAAGAAGCATTATGTGGTAATATCTCAATATGTAGTTGGAATTCAACTACTAGTCAATGTGATAATCTTGCGAGCTTAGAAAGTGCTAACATTCAATGTGAGAACATAACTAATAAAACAATCTGTACGGATATTCCCGCCTTAGGAACTTGTTGCGAATGGAGGAATGGTAATTGTACGACTAGTTATACTGGTAAACAATGTTATGATAATTTAGAAGATCCTCCAATCGGTGCATACTTCTGTGAAGATTATAATTCCATTGATAGTCAAGACTTATGTGGACAAATTTCAGGTTGGCCTTGGTTGATGCCATGTGAATGGGATAGTACTAATGAAGATTGTCAGTTCAAAAGTGATCTTGCAGTTGAAGGATTTAAAGATGCGGGTACTCAGAAAACTTGTGAAGCGATTGGTGGTGCATGGGTTTGTGAAAATTATTGTGACGATATGGGGACTTTATCCAATGGTTCAGATGATATGCTCAGGAACGATTGTTGGTGTGAACAAGCAACAGGTACTGGGACAAAATTTTGTGCACAATCTTGTTGGGCATGTGAATATCAAAACAATGGTTCCGCTTGGGATACTGCAACAGTAGCTCAAGAATCATGTGAAGGTTCTTCAGCAAATTGTGAATGGGAAACTGATAGTGCTGCAGTTAATGGATTTGGTTATTGTGATTTCAGTACTGCTATTGCCACTTCTGGTGGATGTGATAGTAAATGTTCATCATGTAATGACATAGAAGATGATACTAGTACTGGGAAAAACGAACAAAAAATTGCTTGTTTAGAAAGTCAACAAGATTGTAAATGGGCTACAAATTTGGCAAACATTTCGCAAGGCTCTTGTATTAAAGAGAATGAAAAAACTTGTAGTGAAAAATGTGGGGAATGTTCTGAAGATGAATGTACCAGTTATGGTTTAGGCGAAGCAGGTAAATGTGACTGGGATGAAAACGGGAAAGTTTGTAAACCAGCAAATTTCAATGGAGAGCTTTGTTTTGATGGTATAGACAATGATAACAATGGAATGGTAGATTGTGAAGATTCAGAATGTATGTTCGAACCTGAATGTGACATGGGTAATGGAATGGCTAATTGTTGGAAATTCACCAATGATAATTGTGCTGGAAGTACTGATGATTATGGTAATTCCTGTAATCTAAATACAGATCCATGGGGTGGATCTTGGTGTGGTACTGTCTGGGAAACTTGTTGGCAATATGATAATAGTCAAACAGCTTGTAATAACCAAAGTGGTGCTTGTAGTTGGCAAGACCAAAGCTCTGGTGGTGGTTGGTGTGATATTAACTTTACTTTAGCAGATAGTTGTTTCGGAAAAGGTCAAGGTGGTTGTACTGGTAACGCAGATTGTGCATGGATAGTTGATCAGAATAATCCGCAAGGTGGCTTCTGTGAATTTAAAATGTTTTCATTGTGCCAGAATTCGGATATTACTAGTCAGTCTGAATGTGAAACTAACGATAATAAACCTTATTGTAAATGGGAAAAGGATACTAATGCACCTAATGGTGGTTGGTGTGAACCAAAATGTTTTTCTTTAGACGAAAATTCTTGTGGAACTAATAATAAGTGTAATTATAAATCTGGTTGGTGTGAACCTAACATAACAATGGGTCAAGATTGTTGGAGTTTTGACAATGATCAATCTGGATGTGAAGGACAATCAGCTTGTCTTTGGGAATCAGCAAGTTTTGGTGGTGGTTGTGAAGTAGACTTCAGTTCTTTACCATTTGATTGTGAAACGACTTATTTTGGAGAAACTAATTGTGATGCCAATTCAAGTTGTGTTTGGGTTGATGATGAATGGAGTGGTAGTGGATTCTGTGCTAATAAGATAGATGAATGTTATCTGTTTGATACTTCAGGTGCTTGTGGTGCAGTTTCAGGTTGTAATTGGGCAAGTTTATTTGGTGGATTAGTAGAAGTTTGTTTGAACACTTGTGAGTATAATAGTACTGTCCTTAGCCAAACTTGTGGTGACATATCTGGTTGTACAGAAATGACTGGTTGGTGTAATTCTAAAAAAGATGCAATGATGTTTGCAAAAATGGATTCACCTCCTGTAGAAGTTTCTACTGATACTTGTCCAGAAACAGGCATATCAAATCATACTGACTTTTGTGGATTTGGTGTGAAAGATGATCCAGCAGTATTTAGTGTTGGAGCTTTTGTAGTTGGCCTTGAAGATTCTGTGATGTGTAAAGGTGAGTGGATAGTTAACCAACAAACAGGTAGTGTTGATGAAGGTGATGGAGAAATGCCATCTAAGTTTGTTGTTTACTTAAACAGTGATGGAGTAGATACAGGTGGTTGTACTAGAAGTAATGGGCAAGGAACAGGGTTTGATCTTAAAGGAATAGTGGAGTATACTATAAGTGGGATTGAAACAGATATGAAAAAATGTTCAGATAGTGTTTGGGTTAATTCTGATGTTTATGTGACAACTGATCCTGGTATCTCTTGTAGTGAAGCTGGTGGTCCAGTGTTAATGTTTGATAAAGAAGATTTAGAAGATTCAGGCAAATGGACTCCTGGTGTTGACATTGACATTGTAATAGGTATAATTAATCTGAGTGATGGAGTAACTTATTTTGATTCCGCTTCTGGAACTTACACTCCTGGTTCAGTAGATATCATGAAAGAAGATTGTTGGGGATTTAGTGATAGTGATGGTGATGGTTTACTACCTTCAATGGATCCAGATTGTAAATTTGTAATGCAAGGTTCATCAGGTATGGAAGATTGTGACGATACTATTGATAATGATGGGGATAATGATATTGATTGTAATGACATTGATTGTGCACCAAAACCAATTTGTGGTGGAAGTATTTTGGACTTTACTTTTGTAAATGATACAACTATGGCAACAGTAAGTACTAAGAAAGTTGTTGAATATGTTGATGCAGCTTACATTACATATGATACTTCAGAACCAGCAAATGGAACTTTATTGTTCTATGGTGAAAATGTTACTTGTGAAACTTTAAACGCAACGGTTTATGATATTGGGATTACTGATTCGGCAGTTCCAGCATATAAAATGTGGCACGAAGGTCCAATTGACGAGAACTTTATTGGGTACAACTTAACAAATGCTACAAATTATTACTATAAGTTGAAAGTTTGTGATAAAGCAGGTAATCCTTGTGGTCTAACTGCATGTTGGAATTTTACTACTGAAGCTAACTTGGCAGCATGTGGAGACGCTTGTAGTTATATTATCAATGTGAACTTAGAAGGAGATGACAAATCATTTAAGACAGGTACAGGTGGAGTTATTAATGAACAAAATTGTGGTGAAAATGCTGGTAAGAAGGTTAGTTACCAAGACAAAGATGACATGGATATTGAACTTGAAGGTGATGGTTGGTCAATAACCATGGGTAGTGGTAATCCTGCAGGTTCAATTAATGCTGAATTAAATGATTCTGATTTCCTTGAAGGTGTGGATTATGTTGGTATGGCAACTGATAAGTGGGAAGAAATTCAGGGTGACTTTATGGCTGATGAAATAACTATCTGTGTGCCAGGTAATCATGATACTTTGTACCACTGTGCTGATGGTGTAACTCCTAGTGTTGATGTTTGTACTGATGTAACTAGTTATGTAATTAGTGGGCCAACTTACAACACTGCAGATGCTTGTACAGAGTTTACAGTACCTTCGGACCTGGGCTTCTCCGCGTATTTAGGTGCAACTGGAAGTAGTTCATCTAGTTCTTCTTCTAGTTCTTCTAGTAGTGGTTCTAGTGGCGGTGCAGCTGCAGGTGGCGGTGGTGGTTCCGGTGGCGGAAGTACTTACATTGTTGACACAGACGAGTTCAGTGCAGGTTTTACTAAAGAATTAGGTGTTGGTGACAGGTTTAAAGTAACAATAAGTGAAACAGTTTATTACTTATCTCTTTCAGAAGTTAGTTTGAACAGTGTTAGGTTAAGTATTGATGACTCAGAAATTACAGTGTCTACAGGAAGTTCAGGTAAGTTCAATGTTGATAGTGATGAAGATTATGATATCAAAGCTACAGTCGGAACTATTAATTACACTGGATTATCTGCATATGTGACTGTAAAAAGTACAAGTGACTTAGTACCTACTACTGCTACTAATAGCATTGTTGCGGTGGAAGAAGAGGAAGAAGAATTAATGGATGAATTGTTAGGTGAAGAGGTTGGTGTTGAAGAAGTTGTAGCTGAAGAATCTAATGTGCAAGAACCTTCCACTGAATCTGAAGGTGCTAAGTTAAATGCAATGTTTGTTGAAGTTAAAGAATTTTGGAATAATTATTACATGTTTATGATTTTAGTGTTGGCAGCAATAACTGTTGGTGTTGGAGTTTATTTTATAATGCATAAACATGGTAAGAAACATCCTGATGATGACTTTTAAGTGAATATTTATTTTATTTTTTATTTTATTAATTCTGATTTTTTATATTTGAAATTTTTAATGTAAATAAATTAATCTACTTAATTATCAGTTTATATTCTAAATAATGTTCCTTAATATAGAAATAAATAAAAAGGAATAATGAATTATGGCAAGTATTAGCATATTATTACTTTATTTTAATTGAAATATGTAACAATTGTAAATCAAACATTAAAACAAGAGGTGTATCTTAATGAAAGAAAAAATTAAAACATTTGCAATTATTGGTTTAGCAATAGCATTAGTTTGGATTGTGGCAGCACCAGATTTTTCTGATTTTGGCGGAGCTGGTTTGACTGGGGCAGGAGTTTTTGAAGTAATCACTGATAATTCTGGTGGTGTTGAGGATAATGGTTATTACAAAGGTGATGCTGATGCACCAGTAACTATAATTGAATTCTCTGATTTTGAATGTCCTTACTGTGCAAGAGGTTGGACTACAATGAAAGAAATTGAAACTAATTATGTTGAAACTGGTCAAGTAAAAATTGAGTTTAGACATTTACCATTAAGTTTTCATGCTAATGCAGAAGGTGCAGCTTTAGCATCATTATGTGCTGGTGAACAAGGAATGTTCTGGGAATATCATGATGGTTTATTTGAAAATCAAAATTTACTAAGTAGTTCTTATTTAGATACTTTAGCTGAAGAATTAGATCTTGACATTGATGAGTTTGATGAGTGTTTAGATTCAAGAGAATATATTGATTGGATTAACAGTGATAAAGGCATGGCTTCTAGTAAAGGAATTACTGGAACACCCGCATTTTTAGTTAATGGTGAATTAATTAAAGGGGCACAACCATACAGTACTTTTGAAACAGCAATCGAAGCAGCTTTAGCAGAAGCGGAATAAAGTTTGATTTTTCTTTTTTTCTTTTTATTATTTTAAAATTTCTTAAAAATAATGATCTTATAGTAATTTTTATAAAATTTCCAACAAATTTACACTTGTGGTTGATAAAAGGATTTTAATTGTTGCAGGAACACATGTAAGGGAAAATGATTTTTCTTATTCAGTTGCAGATAAATTAATTGCAAGGTATGGTCAAAAAGATCCTGACCAAATATTTCAAGGTATAGATTGTGCTCGACAAGGAAGATTGTGGTTGTATGATGGATTAGCAGTAGCAAAGATTGATAAGGTTGGTGAAACTTCTTTAGGATATTTACAAACCCTTTCTCGTGAAGATCTTATTAAACTTTCAATTTTTAAATCACAACATGTTGGTTGTAAATTTCCTCCTTCAATTTGTGGGATATTTGAAAATATTGCTCAATGGACTTCTGTTTCAGGTGATTTGATAAGGGTTTCTAATGCAAATATGTATGTTGATTTACACAGCTTTCATGCTTATTCAAATTTAAATAAGACTGGTTTATGTGTAGTGCCCCACTCTAGGGAGAATAATTTTAATTTGATGAAATCTAGTTTAGATTTAGCCAAGAAAGATGATCCAGAAATTTATGGTGTTTTTGAATCTAATTTTAATCCTTCAGAAGAAAATCAAAGAGAAATTAAGAAAAGGTATTTTGATGATTCAGGTGACCTTTATAGTGATGTTGCAAACTTGTTAATTGGATATAAAAAATCGTGTAAAAATATTGGTTTTTCTTTAAGAATGTTAGATGGTTTTCAATTAATTGATTTTTTGATTGGTAAAGAAATTCAAGGGTTTAGTGAAATTGTTTCTAATTCAAAACAAGTGAGTTCACAATTATTTGGTTATGAGTGTGAGTCAATAATCCGGTTGGCAAATATGTGGGGTAATATGTGGTATCTTAATGATCAAAATAAATCTCATCCTAAATTGGATTCATTTACTTTTGAAGCAGTTCATTGGCAAGATAAACAACAAAACGCAGTAGTTAATTTTACTGAAAAATATTTATTGCCAAATTTCAATAAATACCAGGAATAAACCTATACCTTACTCTCTTGCAATACTCTCGATAATCTGGATCTTTTCTTAAATGTCGTTCTTCGGTAACTGCTCGGAAAAAGTATATCACTGACCATACGGTCATTCCCCAGAAAAATGCCCAAGACATTACTGGTAACAGTGTTAGCCACCAGATTAAATTTTTGCTGATATATGCTGGATGCCTTACAACTGAATAAGGAAATTTTGTAACGATTCCTCTATTAGTTAAGTTAGAAGCTTTTGCTCCTAACGATAAACTTGCCACAACATAAATTGAAAGTAGTACAACTATGATTATTCTTAGTGCTAATGTCCAGGTTGGGCTCCAGAATGTAGCGTAATCGTTTGCGCCCCAGGGGACATAATTTCCAACCCACCAATTGAATGGCGGATAACAAGCAACTGCTACTGCCCAACCAAACAAGGTTGGTTCAACCGACTTAACAACATTTTTCAAACTTTTAAATTCAAAACTGTAACCAAATGAGAATATTAAAGTGTCTAAAGTAAACATAAATGTAAAAATGAACGGGTACCATGAAAAATTATCTTTAAGGTAAAGTAAATGTCCTGCGTTACTAAAGAAGAAGTTAATCATCATTGGCAAGAAAAATATTTTTACAACCATAAACAAGAATGCAGTACGTTCACTTTTTTGTTTGAAAAATTTGCGTGTTGTAAAAATTCTTAATATTGCTCTGATTAGAATAAATGGTTTATTCACTGAATCTTTTATGGTGAATGAAATGTAATATAACGGTGAAATAATAAGGTATATCATAAAAAACCAAACAAATGTATTTTGTGTGGCAACGCTTAACATATTTTGATAATGTGAAACATTACGAATAATCAGGAGTCCAATGTAGTATATAATCAAACTAGAAATATATAATTGTAACATTCGTGGCCAAGCACTTTTAATTCTTGTAATATTTCTGGTAAAATTCATATGTTAAGTAAGTTCATAAGAATGCTTTATATTTTTTTTGTATTGTTGAGAATATATCTTTTTGTGAGTTTTAATTATTTCTTTTTTTCTTCATCTTTTTTTCACATTTTTTCAAATATACCTCATAACCTTTCTCTAAACCTGCTGCTACCCAATCAGTATCTCCATAATTTAAAGGAATCCCTTGGTAAGTTCTGAATAATTCCCCATCACAATAAAAAATTAATGCTGGTGGGTTATGTATGTTAAATTCATTTTGGATAAATTGTTCCCCATGTTCTAATTCATTATAATCAAATAAGTAGGTGTTGTTCTCTCTTTCATTTTGGGTATTTCTACTGAATGATGTGAAAGCTGCTAAGCTTGCTTGATTATTATTTACTGAACCAGGACCTGGGTTAGAATTGTAAATTAATAACAATGAATATTTTTCTTGTTTAATCTCTTCAATATCTTCTTGTGAAATTTTGTAACAATTAAGAATTTCTGGATCTAAGTTTGGAGATGGATTAATTGTTGAAGGGTAAGTTAAAACTAATGAACATAATGAAATTCCGATTAAGTGTTTTATTTTGTTTTGATTCATTTTTATTTTAACTAAATTCTTATTTTCTTGAAACTAGTTGGCTTAAAAATGTTTTGGAATATTGTTGATAATCTCTTTTTTAGATTAATTAAATTTAAATAATCTCTTAATTAATTCTAACATATGGAAAAATTAATATCTAAATTTAAAAAAGAAGTTATTAATGCATCTAATGATTCTAATTTTATTCATCATAAATGGTTTGTTAATTATCATTTAAACATTGTAGAAAAAATTGCAATGGAATTATGTGATAAATATACCTCAGCTGATCGAGACTTGGTAAAGATTTTAGTGTGGTTACATGATTATGGGAAAATATTGGATTTTGATAATCAATACGATAAAACTCTTACTTCTGGGAAAGATAAATTACAAGAATTAGGTTTTCCTGAGAATATTGTTAATAAAGCAATATCTTATGTTAAAATTATGGACAATAAAAGTGAGTTAGAACATTCTCCTTTAGAAGTAAAAATCATTTCTTCAGCTGATGGTGCGTCTCATTTAGTTGGCCCTTTTTTTTATCTATGGTGGTATGAAAATAATGGGGCTGATTATCATGAACTAATGCAAGATAATGTCAGAAAAGCTAAAATTGATTGGGAAAAAAAAGTAGTTCTTCCAGAAGTTAAAGAAGCTTTTCAAAAGTATCATGATGTTTTAATGAGTCAATGTGGATTGTTGCCAGAAAGATATCTTGGTTAAATTTATTTATCTACAAATTTATTGAATTAATTTTATAAATATGCCTTTCTCTGAAAATTTATATGGATTTTGGTCAAGCAGTAAAATTGTACCATGAAAGAATGCAGTTAGATGAAAGATTCCAGGATATTTATTCTGTGGCTAAACAGATTATGGCTGGGGAACATTGGTTAGTGGGAGGGAGTGTATTTAGACCTCTTGTAGAAATTATGTATGAGCGAGAACAACCTTTGACAGATTTTGATTTTGTTTGTGATACTATAAAAAATGACATTGTTTTACCAGAAGGTTATTACATGGTGAGAAACAGTTATGGTAATCCTAAAATTAGAACTCCTGAAACTGATTTTGATTGTGTGCCTTTTAATAGTTGGAAAAAATTTAAATTTAAATCTCCTGGTATCAATTCAGTTCTGATTCAAAATCCAACTACTGTTCAATCTTTGGCTTATAATCCTGACACCGGTGAAGTTAAGGGTTTGGGAAAACATGCAATTAAAAGACAAGAAATCCAAGTAAATAATCTTCATTATTTATTGAAAGCTGCTAATTCTAAAAAGATAAGTATGGCTGATTATTTGAAAAGATTTGATTCATTGGGTTTTAATTTAGTGTCAGGTTATTTGATTGCAAAAAGAAATTTTCCATTACAGATTGAACACTTATGTTGAATTTTTCTAAAAACATATTTTCTTTACAATCTATATCATAGTGCCATAATCTTTTTATGTTTGAAATTTTATGATGTTTTTTATATATGGCTTTTAACAAATTTCAAAAGATGCTTCTTGGAATAGCTATTGGTGATGCTTATGGTGCGGGTTATGAATTTATTGAAAAAAATGGTTTATCTTTAAGAAATGAATTTAATTTTACAAAATATCAATCTCACCCTAATCCAAAACATAATCATCAATCAGGTATGTATACTGATGATACTCAAATGTCGATTGGTGTATGTGAACTTCTATTAAGCGATAAAGAATTTAATTCTCAAAATTTAGCAGATAATTTTGTTAATTGTTACAAACGTGACCAGATTGTGGGTTATTCTTCTAGGTTTCAAGATTTTTTAGATTCTATCAATTCTGGTAGTGAAATGTTAGAAAGATTAAATCCTTCATCCAAAAGAAATGGTGCCGCAATGAGGTCTGTACCTTTAGGATTAATTGAAGATAAAAAAATGTTGATGGATTATGCAACTGTTAATGCTAAATTAACTCATAATACCCCTCAAGCGATTGCTTCTTCAATTTCAGTAGCATTATTATCTAACTTATATCTTAATGATAAAGAAAGTTACATTAATGTTTTTGATTATGTTTTACCATTTGTACAAGATTTTCCAATATTTCATTCTTATTTGCAAGAAGTATCTAAACTAACTAAAGATTCTGACCTTTCTATCTTGTTGAATAAAGATAATCCTAAACTGGGTGTGCCTTGTAATGCGATGAAAACTACTGGGGCAGTTATGTACATCTTGAATAATTATCAAGTTCTTTCGGATGTATTAAAAGAATCTGTTTTACTTGGCGGAGATACAGATAGTGTTGCATCTATCTCTTTAGGAATTGCTGCAATGAATCTCTCTTTAGAAGAATTACCAGAATTTTGTTTGCAAGATTTAACCAATCATAAGTTTGGTAAAGAGTATTTAATTGAGTTGGGCCGGAAGTTAGATGGTAAGTTTGGTATGTTAAATCTGTAATAATGGTAATAACAATAACATTTTTCATTCTAAACTTTTAAAAATCAGACAGTAAAATAATAATTCATGGTAAGGGATTATACTAGGGAAAGGAATAGTTATAAGGGGTATGCTGCATCTTTAAAACCAACTCTTTCTGATGATGAGATTGAATACAAAAGGATATGTGAAGAAGTTGGTTCGGATTTAGTTAAGTTACTTGAAAAGTATAACCGATTGGAAATTACTAAACAACTTGCTGAAGTTGAAGGAGTTTCGGTACATTTAGCAAGAGTTACTATTGGTGATTATACTAAGGGTGAGTTTTGGCATAGCATATCTCCAACAAGGCAAGCTAGGGTGGACAAGAATTTGAGAAGATTGTCTCATTTTTATGGTATTATTGGATTGGATCCTGAAGACTCTTTAGTTACAAGAATAAAAAAAGTAAATCCTAACTTTAGTTATCCATTGAAATAACTGCGTCTGTGTTTTTTTAAATAGTTAGTTTCGTTTTATTTGATTGTACAATCTTTCAAAATTTGAGAAACAAGATTCTGGTGCACCAACAGCAATTTTACATAAATAGTCTTGTTGAATTGGATTTTCTTCAATTAGGGATAAATCGTAAATAATCTCTTCTGGAAGAATATTTTTCAGGGCCTTTAATTTGGGCCTTACTGGAAAATCACTGCCATGGATTAATTTGTGGTGTAAATCTTTTCTTGAAAAAAGGTAGATTAATTGTTCTGGTTTTCTAGTTGTTCCAATCATTGCACTTGTGTCAGTATAAAGGTTTTCATATTGTTTTAACATTTGAACAAAATTATCAAAATATCTTTCATTTCCTGTATCAGCCCCACAATGTGCTCCTATGATCCTTACTCCTTCTTCTAAAGGAGTTTTTAATAATTCAGGATCACCATAAGATTGATTTGGGTTATAACAAAAGTGTTGATTCCCAGTATGGGTGATTACTGGCAAATTCCAAAATGCTAATCTACGATAAAAATTGATGTGTTCTTTGTTAGATGGGTCAAACATTAAACTGTTTGGAACCCATTTACAAGCTGCAATTTTTCTTTCTATATCCTTTTCCATTAAAGTGTCTAAATATTCAGCCGCATTTGGCTTTGTAGGATTAATTGAAACTGCTACAAGTAATTCAGGGTGATTTGAACATAATTTTAAAACTAATTCGTTAGGAATTTCTATGTGTACCTTTGATCCATCATAAGGTTTATCACTTGCAAGAACTATTGCACGATCAAGGTGGGATGATTCAATTAGGGTGGCGATATCTTTTGGATCACCTAGTGGCATGTTATTTCTCTTTTTATAATTCTCAATAGATTCTTTTTGTTCAGTAGATAAAATTGATTCTTTGATTATTTGATTTCCAATTGGGTGGGTATGTGCATCAAATTTTAACATAATAAGCACCCCCCTAATCTCTTTTAAGAATTGTAACAATCCCTTTTTCTGCATCTACTTCAACTAAATCATTATCTTTAAGAGATAATGTTGCAGTTTGAGTTCCAACAATGCATGGCTTTTTCATTTCTCTTGCTACAATTGCAGCATGGCAGGTAATTCCACCCTCATCTGTTATGAAAGCTGCTGCTTTTTCCATAGCCATAACAAAATCTGGGGTTGTCATTGGAGAAACCATTATATCCCCAGTATCAATTTTAATTAAATCAGATTTATTTATTACAATTTTCACTCTGCCTTTAATTTTGCCATGTCCAATAAATGCACTTCTTCCTTTGACTTCGGAAGTTGGTTTTGGATCTTCACAGTATTTGTCTTTTATTTCTTTTATTATTTTAGGATCTGAACTAAATACTATCTTTTTTGGTTCTAAAGTCATAAGGACATAATTAATTGTTCTTCTTTCAATCTCTTCTTTTTCTACAATAATCTCTTTAATAATCTCTTCTATTCTCAAATATAATATCTCTTTGTAAGTCAAATTTCTTCTTTTAGCAATTTCTTCTAAAAGGGGTTTAATGTTAGAGAATATTTTAGTCAAGTAATCAGATCTATAAGTTCTAAAATAAACTAGTTCTTTAGCAATTTCTACTAGTTTAATTGTATTCTCATCTGCATTTAATTCTTTGAGAAGTTTTTCAGTTTTTTCTTGAGATTCTATTTTATGGTTTTTGAATTCAATCAGTTTTTGTGAAAAATTTCCTTCAATGTGGATAATTCTCTCAAAAATTTCTTCTTCATTCCAAGGGTCTGCTTGACCTCCCCTAGTGTTAATCCAACCAAATTTTTTAATGTGTTGTTGAATTTTTTCTAGAATTGGGACATTAAGTTCTTCAAATTTACAAATGTTTTGTTCCCTGATTAAAGAACCTATTTTAAATAAATTATATTGTTCTAATGTTGCAAAGTTATCTTTTTTTGGGAATGATAAGATACTTAAATTTTCATTAGGGTTTTTACTATTTTTAACAATCTCTTTTAATCTTTTTTCAATTGGAAATTGGATGTTGTAGCCCATCAGAGATATTGAATAGGTTATATACATTTCAGAGAATCTCTTAAATTCATCTACTAATTCTTTTGTTGTTTTAATCGAGTGATCAGTTACTTTTAATTCTTCTGAGAAAGAAAGAAGTTTTTCACCATAATCATAAATTGTAGAAAATACTTTCATAATGAATCCATCTTCCTTATCTTCTTCAGTAATTATTACATCTCCAAAAATAGCTGCTTCTTTTCCATAATAATATTTTCCATCCAAGTAACCAGTTCTATTATAATAATCTACAAAAAAAAGTTTTTTATAATGTACTAATTCAGCATAACTTGTCATGAATAAGTCAGACATTAATGTGGTATATTTTCTAGTAACAACTGGTTTAAGTATCCCATTTTTTGTTAAGTAATAATTTGCATCTTTCATTTTTTATATCTCTGTTCTCTTTTTTTAAATAACTTTTGTCAATTGTATTTTCAAAAAATAAATAAAAAAAATAAGTATTTTACTATCTATATTGCTTACAATTCAGTGAATGAAGTTACAATTTTGTAATCATTCTCTGTTACAGATTTATTTCCTGGTCTAACAACTAGCTTTACATTATATCCTGCAGAGTCAGCAGCATCTAATTCTGGTAATACATCAGAAATGAATAATATTCTCTTCGGTGCTTCTTGAACCTTATCTGCAATTATAAGGTAACTGTCTTTTTTACTTTTATCTCCCACAATGTTGGTGTCAAAATATCCATTAATTAGTCCAGTTAAATCTCCTTTGTTACTTGATTGATACAATTCTTTCTGAGATTCTGCACTACCATTTGAATAAATGAAAATTCCTTTGCCATTATCTTTCCAGTTTTGAAATGCTACTGGGACATCATTAAAAACTTCTCCAGATAACCTTCCTGTTTGGTAACCTTCAACATTAACAAAACCAATTAGTTCTAAAAAATCAGTTCTTAAATTACGCTTCATTAATTGGTTTGCAACATATTCAATTGCTTGTTTTCCAGTTGTAAGTTCTTGTTCTTCTTTAATGGAATCAATTAATTTTATCGCTTCAGGTGTTGCAGAAGTTAAATATTCTGAACCATTTTGAATAAAATCCATCATTAAAGTTTTCAAAAAACTAGTCGGTGTTGTTGTTCCCATTATGTCTGTTAATACATATCTCTCTTTCATATCTTATCTCCTGGGTTTTTGTCAAAATTCATATTTTCTGACCAACATTTTGACTCCTACTCAATAGTTAATCTGTTTTTATTTAAACATTATCTCCCTCTCAGTGTAGAGTAAGATTTAAATATGTAAGGGTTTTTATTTATTTATGGATTACAAAAAATTAGAATTTTTAGGTTTAACAAAGAATGAGAGTTTAGTGTATATTTCATTATTGAAATTAGGTACCAGTAAAACTGGGAAAATCCTTAAGGATTCAGGTTTAAATTCTGGTAAAATTTATGAAATTTTAGAGTCTTTAAAAAATAAAGGTTTAGCTTCTGAATCTGTGATTGATAATGTTAAACATTTTACTGCTTCCCCTCCTGAGGAAATGGTTTATTTGATAAAAGAAAAAAAAGAAGAGATTGATAAACAAGAAGTTGTATTAAAAAACTTACTTCCTCAACTTGAAAAGATTAGAAATTTAAATCTGGAAGAACCAAGGTCAGTAATATACAAGGGTTTTAAAGGGTTTAAGACTGCAGTAAATGAAGCAACAAAATATCTTGAACAAAATCCAGAAATTTTAGCTATGGGGATAAGTAGTTCAAAAGATGAAAGAATAAGTAGGTTTTGGCGTACGTGGACTTTGAAAATTAGTGCCCATGATATAAAGATAAAATATCTTTTTTCTGATCGAGGCGGACATTATGAACAAACTAAGAAGATAAAGAATTGTAAATGTAAGGTTATTGAGGATATAACTCCTGTTACAGTAGATATATTTGGGAACAAAGTTGTATTAATTTTGAATTATGATGAACCAATTCATACTACTTTAATTGTTAATGAGAAAACAGCAACTTCATTCAGAACTTTCTTTAATCAATTATGGAAAAAAGGTAAGTATTAACTTATTGATGTTTTCCTAAGTTATTTTACTTTGAAAAAAATTACTCCACAGTCACACTTTTAGCTAAATTTCTTGGTTGATCAATTTCACAACCTCTTTCTTTAGCAACGTAATATGATAATAATTGTAATGGTACAGAATTAATTATCGCTTGTAAATAATCCGGTACTTCTGGAACTCTTATGACATAACTATCTTCCCCAACATTATCTTGAATTTCTCGATCATTATCATTTGCAATTACAATAATTTTTCCTTTACGAGATTTAACCTCCTGTACATTACTCAATAACTTGTCATATACTATCCCTTCGTTCTTATTAGCAATTACAATTATGGGCATGCCTTCTTCAATTAATGCTATTGGTCCATGTTTCAATTCTCCTGCAGGAAATGCTTCACTATGAATATAAGAAATTTCTTTAAGTTTTAATGAACCTTCTAATGCAGTTGCGATGTTAAGACCTCTGCCTAAATAGAAACAATTATTTTTTGTAGCAACAAATTTAGCAATTTCTTTTATTTTTTCTTCCTCCTCAAAAGTTTGTTTAACTAAATCAGGAATGTTTTTCAAATTGTTCAATATTTTTTCAGCAGTCTGGTTTGTAATGGTTCCTTTAATCTTACCTAAATGTACCATCAACAATATCCCACATAAAACTTGGCCAGTAAACGCTTTAGTTGATGCTACTCCAATTTCTGATCCAGCTCTGATATAATTTCCGGAATCAACTTCTCTTGAGATAGAACTTCCAACAACATTAACAATCCCAAAACATCTCAATCCATTTTCTTTTGCAGTTTTTAATGCTGCTAATGTGTCTGCAGTTTCACCGCTTTGGGAAATTGCTACAAATAAATCATTTTTATTAATAATTGGATTTTTGTACCTGAATTCTGAAGCGTATTCTACATCTACTTTAATTCTGGAATATTTTTCAATCAGATGTTTAATTACTAATGATGCGTGCCATGATGTTCCACATGACGCTATGATTATCTTGTTAAGGTTTTTTACAAATTCTGGTTGTAATTTATCAGTAAATTTACTATCATGATTTTCCATATCAATTCTTCCTGCTAAGCAGTTACGTAATGTATCCGGTTGTTCATGGATTTCTTTTAACATGAAATGTTCATAACCATTTTTTTCTATGTTAGACAAATTCCATTTAATGTGGTCAACATTTCTTTTTAGTTTATCACAATCTTGATGTAAGTTATGTACTTGAAAATTCTTCCTGTCAATTTCTAATATGTCATCATCTTCTAAATATAATGCTCTTCTTGTGTGTTCCAAAAATGCAGCAGGATCTGAAGCTACAAAAAATTCTCTTTGGCCAATACCTAACACTAATGGGCTTCCTTTACGTGCGGCGTAAATTTTTTCTTCATTTTTATTAATTAAGACTAATCCATAAGCGCCAACAACTTCATGTAATGCATTTTTTATAGCCTTGAGGGTATTTTGGTTGGCAGAATTTTTATGATGATAATCAATAAGTTTAGTTAATACTTCTGTGTCAGTATCTGAATAAAATTGGTATCCTCTTTTGATAAGTTCTTTTTTCAAATTAACATAATTTTCTATGATACCATTATGTACTAAGAATAAACTTCTATCTCCATTATGGTGTGGGTGTGCATTAGCTTCGTTAGGTATGCCATGGGTTGCCCATCTGGTATGGGAGATTCCAATATCTCCATTAATTGTAGTTGATTTTAAGTTATTAACTTTACCTACGACTTTGTTCAATTGGATAAAATTATCTTTCAGAATAGCAATCCCAGCAGAATCATAACCTCTATATTCTAATCGTTCTAATCCTTTTACTAGAATTGGATAAGCTTCTCTTTCACCTAAATACGCAATAATTCCACACATCTTAATTACCTCTTAATTTATTATAATAATCCTTAGTTAATTATGTTTACCTCATTCTCATTTTAATGAAAAGTTAGTGCTTAGTTGGGTTTAAGAAGTTTGTGAAAGTTAAGAATGTAAAAAGGGAAAAAATAAATAATAAAAATCTATCTATTTGTGTAAATTCCATCATGAGATTCATCAAGACCCATGTAAATTACATCACGGCAATTAAGATTATCAATTTTTGGAATTGCATCAAGTACACTTTGTGCTTCATAATTAATACCTTCAAGATCATATGATTCTAAATCTATTCCAATCTCTTCGTGGTCCATACCCTCATATCTGTTGAAAAAATCTAATTTATTTTCAATATTACTATCTTTAATTATGGTATATAATAAGAATGCTTCAGACATGTCATTGTCTGTACTTACTTCAAGCCTGTGATTACCAGATGTGCTCATGTGTACTCTTGGTTTTTCACTTTGAACTGTTAAATAATTTAATTCTAGTGATGGGTTATTTTTATCATAACAATTAACCCCATATTCTGTAGTGGCTGGGTCAAATTCTCTTAATGTTGCTTCAGTTTCTTCAATCATTGATGGCAAGTCATTTTCGAATATTGTTCTAACTTCTTCGTCAGTCCATTTGTAACTCTCTTGATTGTGGTCTGCGATAATGGAGTTATAATCTGCCACTTGTGGTTTCTCTTGAGCACATCCAATTGCTAAAGGTGCTACTAAAATTATTCTTTTTAAATTCATTTTTGTGTCCTCTTGTTTGTTGTGTTGTTCCTCTCAAGTAGTGATTTATAAACTTTTCGGTATTTTTTAGTAAATTAGTTATTTTTTGGCTGGTTATGTTTAGAAAGTAATCTTAAATTATTCTTAGTAACTTTTATAAATAAACTGTATTTCTCAATGGATATTGCCAATGAGCTAGTTGCTTACTAAGGAGGCGTTCAAATACTCTTTCTTAAAATAAGCTGAAAACTAGTAAAAAATACATCGGTAAATTAAAGTCAAAATAACACAAGAAAAAGTTAATTGCTTTTTCTGTGCATGACTAAATGACTGTTAAAGGAGGTCAAATAAAATGGTTGATGAATCAAAAGTATTGGAAGCAGTGGAGATTGCTCGGAACACAGGTAAAATTAGAAAGGGTTCTAATGAGGCAACTAAAGCTATAGAAAAAGGAGAAGCTAAACTTGTAGTTTATGCTGGGGACATTAGTCCAAAAGAAATTGTAATGCACTTCCCTTTATTATGTAAGGATAAGAACGTTCTTTGTGTGGAAATTTCTAAGAAAGAAGATCTTGGTGCAGCAGCAGGTATACCTGTTTCAACGTCAGCAGTAGCTATCGTTAAGGAAGGTGATGCTAAAGCAATTATCGAATCTTTAGCTAATGAGAATAATCAGGAATAATTTTGGTGATAAAAAATGGCCAAAAAAATTTTTAAAAAGGATGAAAAGGGAAGCAAAGGTAGCAAAAGTGAAGGTAATAGAGTAGATGGCGAATTAAGATTTCAAGATGCATATCCTGCAGAAGTTAAAGAAATTGTTGGAAGAGCTGGAAGTAGGGGAGAACTTACTCAAGTTATGGCATTAATTTTAGATGGAAGAGATAAAAATAAAGCTATGCGAAGGAACGTTAAAGGCCCTGTAAGAGTGGGAGATATCTTGATGTTACTTGATACTGAAGTTGAAGCCCAAAAATTAGGCGGCGGAAGAAGAGGAAAGAAAAGGTAATTAAAAGATGGCAAGTTGTAGTTTTTGCGGAACCAGAATCGAAAGAGGTACTGGTAAAATCTTTGTTTATGCTAATGGTAAAGTATTAAATTTTTGTAAAATGAAATGTGAAAAGAATATGTTAAAATTAAAAAGAAAACCTTTGAACATTAAGTGGACAAAAGCTTACCATGATGAAAAAAATAAACATAAAAAATAATTTTTTATTTTTTTAACAATTGTTGTAATTAAAAGTTCAACTCTTTGAACTAATCAATTCATATAATTATGAAACAGATGATGATTAATCAAAAGAGGGTAAGAGAGGTTAAAAATGATTGAGAAAACTTTAGTTTTGTTAAAACCTGATGCAGTGCAAAGGGGTTTAATGGGAAGAATTATTTCTAGATTTGAAGATGCTGGTTTCAAAGTAATCGGAGCTAAGATGGTTTGGATGGATAAAGAGTTTGGTAAAAAACATTATTTTGATGTTGCTGAACGAAGAGGCGAGCAAGTTCTAAAAGTACTTTTAGAATTCATGACGCGTGGCCCAGTAATGGCAATGTGTGTTGAAGGAATTAATGCTGTTGAAAATGTTAGAAAAATGGTTGGATCTACTGAACCTAAATCTGCACAACCAGGTACTATTAGAGGGGATTTTGCACATGTGAGTTATGGTTATGCTGATAATAATGGTATCGGTATAAAAAATTTAATCCATGCTTCAGGTAATGTTGAAGAAGCAAAACAAGAAGTTGGATTATGGTTTAAGGATGAAGAATTGCATAGTTATAAAACGGTGCATGAGATTCATATTCGTGAATAATGATTAAAAATTAATAAAAAAAATTACAAGTGAGGTATAATTAAAATGGCTGAAAAGATGGTTGAAAAAGTAACTAGGATTATGAAAAATCCTGAACAGATTAGAAATATTGCTATCTGTGCACATATTGACCATGGGAAAACAACTTTCTCAGATAATTTATTAGCGGGAGCAGGTATGATGAGTGAGGAACTTGCAGGTAAAGCAAGGAACTTAGATTTTCATGATGACGAAGCTGAAAGAGGGATCACAATTGATTCTGCATCAGTATCTATGGTGCATCAAGTAGGGGACAAAGAGTTTTTAATTAACTTAATTGATACTCCTGGTCACGTAGATTTTGGTGGTGACGTAACAAGAGCAATGAGAGCAGTAGATGGTGCAATTACTTTATTGTGTGCTTCTGAAGGTGCAATGCCTCAGACAGAAACTGTATTAAGACAAGCTCTTAGGGAAAAAGTTAAACCAATTTTATTCATCAATAAAGTTGATCGATTAATCAAAGAACTCCAATTAACTCCTGAACAAATGCAGCAAAGATTTATTGCACAAATTACTGAAGTTAACAAAATCATTAGGGGATTAGTTCCTGAAGAATTTAAAGATGAATGGGTTGCAAGGGTTGAAGATGGTTCTGTGGCTTTTGGTTCTGCTTTTCATAATTGGGCTTTAAGTGTGCCTTACATGAAAAAGAAAGGAATTAGTTTTAAAGATATTATCGACGCATACCAAGGCGACGACGATGAAGGGTGGAAAGCTTTAGCAAAGAAAGCACCATTACATGAAGTTGTTCTTGATATGGTAATTGGGCATCACCCAAACCCAGTGGACGCACAAAAATATAGAGTTCCTAAAATCTGGCAAGGAGATTTAGAAAGTTCTGATGGTAAGGGTTTAACCACTTGTGATCCTAATGGAAGATTATATTTTGTAATTACTAAAGTTGTTGTTGATCCTCAAGCTGGGGAAATTGCGGCTGGTAGATTATTTTCAGGAACAATGAAGAAAGGTGAAGAAGTTTACCTTAATGTAGCTAATGTACCAGGAAGAATTCAGCAAGTTTATGTGTATAATGGTGCAAAAAGAGAAATTGTAGATAATGTGCCTGCTGGTAATATTATTGGTATTGGTGGGATGAAAGGTGGTTATCCTGGAGAAACAATTACCTCTAATGGTCCTGGGGAAGCATTTGAAAAAATTTCACATATTTTTGAACCTGTTGTTAGTAAAGCTATTGAAGCTAAAAAACCTGCAGATTTACCAAAATTGATCGAAGTGTTAAGACAAATTCAAAAAGAAGATCCTTCCATTAAAGTTGAAATTAATGAAGAAACAGGTGAACATTTAATGCATGGTATGGGTGAGCTACACTTAGAAATTATTGAAAATAGAATTAAAAGTGAAAAAGGTGTAGATGTAAAAACTTCTCCCCCTATTGTTGTTTACAGAGAAGCTGTAACAAGAGAGAGTGAAGAAGCCGAAGGAAAATCACCTAACAAACACAATAGACTTTATTTTAAAGTTGAACCTTTGGATCCAGTTATTATTGAAGCAATTAAAGAGAAGAAGATTCCTCTTGGAAAATATAAAAAGAAAGAAAATGAATTAGTTGCTTTCTTGAGAGAAGAAGCTGGATGGGATACTAAAGTTGCAAGTAAGGTTAAAGCAATAATTAATGGTAACATGTTTGTTGATTCAACAAGGGGTATTGTACACATTAATGAAATCATGGAAATGGTATTAGAAATGTTTACAGATGTAACCAAAGCTGGACCTTTAGCAAAAGAACCTTGTGTTAATATGAAAGTTTCATTAATGGACTGTAAATTACATGAAGATGCAATTCACAGAGGCCCAGCACAATTATATCCTGCAGTAAGGGAAGGTATTAGGGCGGCTATGATGAGTGGAGTTCCTGTACTTTATGAACCTTTACAAATTACAAGGATTGAAGCACCTAACGATTACATGGGTGAAGTTTCAAAACTAATCTCTTCAAGAAGGGGCCAGTTATTGAGTATGGATCAAGAAGGTGACATTACTGTAATCTTAGCAAAGATGCCTGTGGGTGAACTTTTCGGATGGAGTAACGATTTGAGAAGTGCAACTGGTGGTCGTGGTAACAGTAGTTTAGTAGACCAAGTGTTTGAAAGATTGCCTGGTGAATTACAAGATAAAGTTATCTCTAAGATTGTACAAAGAAAAGGTTTAAGTGAAGGTTCTTTAGGGGCTTAATTTTTTTTTTAATTAATTTTTTCTTATTAATTTTAACTGTTTTTTTTAAATAAAATTGAAGATTACAATAAATTATCATACTTCAGGATGAAAATATCTCCATACAAAGAATTAATTATCCTTGCTAAATTATGTAAATGTAAATTTTTTTTATCAATTTCATCTCCTAATTTTAATTTATTTTTTAATATGTATGTTTGTTCTTGATAAATTTCAAAATTTTTGGCGTTAAATTTGTAAAACAGTTCATAACTTTTTCTTAACAATTTTATAATTTCTTGTTTAGTTGGTTGTTGTGTTTTATTTGTCTTTTTATTACTTTTATACTCTGTTTCCATTAACCAATTAAATTCGTCGCTTAATTTTTCTAATCGGTCTAACATTAGGTAATAAAATGGGATTTTAGTAAATTCGTCATGTCCTTTTTTAATCAGAATTCTTTGGCAGTAATTACTCAATTTTTTGATATTTCTATCTAATGTTCTTACTTGAACTAAGTCTTTAGATTCAGACAGTTCAAGACAGAGTAAAATAATTCTTCTAAAAATTGTTTTAAACTCTTCTTCTGATTCTTTAGTTATGTCTTTAATTATCAAGTAATTTTTTCTTTGTTCCATGATTTCATAACCAATTAGTCTTTGTTCAACTATCTTAATTATTTTTTCTAGAATTTCATTGTTGATAATTTTGATTTTGATTTCATTAATTCCAGACCTGTATAATCCTTGTAAGACTTTAATAATGGTATGGTCATAATCTTCTGTACTGATGGTGACTCTGTCTTTTAACTCTTTATTAACAGAAATGATAATCTTGTTTCCAACAATATTTAAATTGACAATTTTTGATTTGTTTAATTTTTGCTCTTTAATCCATTCAATTGGTAAAGTTACAGTATATGATTTTCTATCTCTTGGTCCTTGGGCAGTAAGTTTTTTTTCCATATTTTTTGTTTTGTTGTTTGTTTATTTAAAATTTTCCTTTGTAATATTGTGTTATATTACAATTATCTTGTTGTAGTTTAAATTATTTATTTTTTCAATGACTACTATTTAATGTACTTAGGGGGTGCAAAAAATGAGCCAAGAAAATGAACAAAAAAGTTTAGAGAATCTTGTGGTAATACAAGGTTGGGAAGAGTCTGAACGGGGGTGGGGTTGTAGGCCAGATGGTGGGACACTTCATCTAACAATAACAGATTGTCAAATTTTCATTAAACAATATCAAGATAAAATGCCTACAAATTATATCCCTGATGAATATTCGCACCTTCGTGGGACACCTCATATGGCTAGAGTTGACAATGGATTATATCAAGAAATTCAAGAATCAAGGAATGGTATTTGGTTATCTCAGGTTAGGTTAAGAGATTATGAAAGATCAGGTAGGTTATATGACCTTAGTGTGAGAAAAAGAGGTTGGGTGCCAATGAGTTTAATAAAATAAGGTGTGAAAAATGAAAGTTGAATTAGCCCAGAAATATGCAACTAAATATCATCAGGGACAGTTTAGGAAAAATGGTGTTACCCCTTATATTGTACATCCTCATGCAGTTGTTAAATATTTAGAAAAATTTGGAATTAAAGATGAGGTTACTTTATCAATTGCATGGTTACATGATATTGTTGAAGATACTCCTTTAACTTATAGTGATGTTAAGGTTATTTTTGGAAAAGAGATTGCAGAAGGAGTAAATTATTTGACCCGGAATGTCTGTGCAGAAAATTACAAAAATCGATTAAGTGTGGCTCCAGAAAATATTAAATTAGTAAAATTATGTGATACTTTACATAATATTACAACATTAAATCAATTAAGCAAAAGGGGAATTGAAAGAAAAGTGGGTGATTGTTTAAATTTTTATATTCCAATGGCTCAAGAAATATCTCCTGAATTAGCTCAAGAAATGAATTATTGGATTAGTAACTATTGTGGTTTTTAATCAGGGGATTTTCTATCACTTGCAGAAAGAAGTTTCATTTTTTTTTAAATACCTGTTTTTTTCCCCCTTCATTCTCTTTTTATTTTATTCAGTTGGATTAATATTTCTATTGGGTTTGACCAGTTTATCTAATTATTCTCTTTATACAAGACCGTATTTATTCTTTGCTTTAGTTGCTTCAATAGGGGTGATTATTTTTATGTTAACTTCTAATAATTATTCATTAAGATTGTTGAAGAAAAATTGGAAAAAAATTCAATGTTTATCATATCTTGTATTTTTAGCAGTTTTGGTCCATTCTAGTTTAGTTAGTACTAGAAATTTAACTAAATTTTATGTGGTATTTGGTTTGTTTGTTGTTTTGAAAATCTTGGAATGGAAAAAATAACTTATTTTTTTGCTCTTTTTTGTTTAAATTAGTCTATTTTTATTATCTCAACCTTAAATTAATAACGAAATATTTATAAATAAGTTGCGAAGATGACAAACTTGTTATAATCGTCCTAATAATGAGGGGCATAATCAAAAACAAAAGAGGAATAATAAATAAGAAGATTATCTTGTTTATTGTTAAAATTTAATCGGAGGATTGAAATATGGCAAAAGAAAAAGAACATATTAACTTAGTGTTTGTCGGTCACGTAGATCATGGTAAATCTACAACTGTAGGAAGGTTACTTTTCGATTCAGGAAATGTCGACGAGCAAGCTATGAGAAAGTTAAAGGAAAAAGCTCAACAGTTAGGTAAAAGCGGATTTGAATTTGCATTCGTTATGGATAACTTAAAAGAAGAGCAAGAAAGGGGAGTTACTATTGATTTAGCTCACAAAAGATTTGATACTGATAAGTATTACTTTACAATTATTGACGCACCTGGTCACAGAGACTTTATCAAGAACATGATTACTGGTGCATCACAAGCAGATTGTGCAGTTTTAGTTGTAGCAGCTAACGATGGTGTTAACGCACAAACTATTGAGCATTTAAGATTATCAAAAATCTTTGGTGTTGGCCAGTTAATTGTTGCAGTAAACAAAATGGACATTTCTGGTGTTGACTGGAGTGAAGACAGATACAAAGCTGTAGTTGAAGAAGTTAAGAAACACGCAGCTCAAGCTGGTTGGAAAGTTGATGATCTAAGATTCTTACCTATTGCATCTTTAGTTGGAGATAATGTTGTTAATAAATCTGAAAAATTATCATGGTGGACTGGTGACACTTTATTACTGGCTATTGATAAATTTGATGCACCACAAAGGCCAACTGAATTACCTTTAAGATTACCTGTTCAGGATGTATATAATATTACTGGTATTGGTGTAGTACCTGTTGGTAGAGTAGAGACTGGTATTATGAAAGTAGGTGACAAAGTTATTGCTGTACCTGGTAGAGAAGGTAAAGGCGTGCCTGGTGAAGTTAAATCTATTGAGATGCATCACGAAATGCACCAACAAGCAGGTCCTAGTGACAACGTAGGTTTCAACGTAAGAGGTTTTGGTAAGAAAGATCTTGCAAGAGGAGACGTTATTGGTCATCAAGCTAGTGCACCTACTGTAGCTACTGAATTTACTGCACAGATTGTTATCATGAACCATCCAAGTGTTGTTACTGTTGGTTATACTCCAGTATTCCATATTCACACAGCACAGGTTGCATGTCAGTTTGTAGAAATTGTAAAGAAAATCAATCCTGCAACTGGTCAGGAAGTTACTGAGAACAAAGATATTTTACGAAATGGTGATGCAGCTATTGTTAGGTTAAGACCTGTACAACCATTAGTTATCGAGAAGAACTCAGAAATTCCACAAATCTCAAGATTCGCAATTAGAGATTCTGGTGTGACTGTAGCAGCAGGTATGTGTATGGATTTAGTTAAGAAAGAAATGTAAGTTTCTTTCTTGAATTTTTATTTTTATTTTTATTAATAACAAAACATCAAAAATCTTTTTTTAGATTTTTAGGCTTTGGAATTATTACATGATTCCAAAACATTTTTAAATAGGTCACAACTTGAGTTGGCTAGTAAGCATAATAATATGATTATTATGTGGTAAGTTAAATATTAATCATAAGGTTAAAGTAAAATATGGCACAAAGAGCAAGAATAAAATTAGCATCAACTGAAATTGATAAAATCAATAAGATATGCGGTAGTATAAAAGAAATCGTTGATAAGACTGGTGTTGAAATGCGTGGTCCAATCCCATTGCCTACTAAGAAATTAAAAATAGCAACTAGGCGATCACCTGATGGTGAAGGTAAGGCTTCATGGGAAAGGTTTGAAATGCGTATTCACAAGAGATTAATTGAAATCGGAACCGATGAACGAACATTAAGGTTAGTTATGAGAGTTCCAATCCCAGAAGGTCTTAACATTGAAATTGAAATGGTTAATATTTAATCATTAATTTTTTAATTAACATTTCTTACATTATTATCTGTTATGTTTATTTATTTTTTTCTAATATTTGATTTTTTATTTATTTTTGAAATACGTGGGATTATCTCCATTCACTGTGGCCAAACGCTACAAATAAATCGAAACCTTTAACGTTTGGGATATCGCATGCACCATAACAATCTCCTGCCCAGAAAGTGATTTTAATATTTTGATATCTAGTTTTAATTTGTTCTTGGATTTCTTTGGCTCTTGGCTTAAGTCCATCTGGAAGTTGAATTAGGATAGTATTAGGTTTACTTTTTTTAATTTCTTTATACAACTTTTCTAATTCAAGGTTAAGTTTAAGCATGTTTGTTATAGTTTAATAGTTTTTATTAAAATGTTTCTTGTTCTTTTTTAATTTTAGAAAAAATTATTATTTATTTGATCAATTCTTCATAAACTTCTTTTGATTTATTGTATACTTTATCATATAAACTATTTCCTTTTGCATCTATGGAAACAATTACTGGGAAATCTTTAACTTCAAATTCCCAAATAGCTTCTGCCATTCCAAATTCTTTTTTATATGTTGATTTAACTTTCATACTGTTGGCATACAAAACTCCTGCCCCCCCTACCGCAGATAAATATACTGCTTTACCTTTTAATGCTTCTTTGACTTCTTTGCTCATTCCACCTTTACCTATGATTGCTTTAATATTGTGCTCTTCAATTAATTGTGGTGTGTATAAACTCATTCTGTTGCTTGTTGTAGGTCCAGCAGAAATAACTTGGTTATTTTTAATTATTGGGCCACAATGATAAATTATTCCATTGTTGATTTTAGTTCTAATGTTTTGTTCTTTCTCAGATTTTTCTAATAAAAATAGGTGTACTTTATCTCTAGCGGTGAAAATGGTTCCTGAGATTAAAATTTTATCACCAACATTTAGTTTGATAATATCTTCAGTTTTTAATGGTGTAGTTAGTCTGATCATTATGATTTGACCTCTTCACTTAATTTTAACGTCCCTTTTCTTAATGCCCAACATGAGATAGAAATCCCTACAAAATAAGACGCAGGGTGACTTATTGAGCTTGTAATTTTTACACCTAAACAAGTTGAGTTTCCACCTAAACCTAATGGTCCAATGTTTAATTTATTAAGTTCATTTAGTGTTTTTTTTTCTAATATCTCAAGTATTGGTGTGATATTTTTATCATCAATTTTTCTTAACAATTGTTGTTTTGAATTGTGGGCAACTTCTTCAATACAACTTCCAACCGCAACTCCAACAATGTATGGTGGACAACCTTTTCCTTGAGCTTGGAAAATTGAGTCAATGATACATTTTTTTACACCTTGTAAATTTCTATGAGCGTTAAGTTTTTGATTAGGTAATTTGTAAATTCCAGAAATATTTTCAGATCCCCCTCCTTTCAAAATCAGTTTGATCATTAGTTTATTTGGTTCGTTTGATTCTTTGAAATGAATTATTGGAACATTACCTTTATTTTCTCCTGAAATGCAGTCGACTGCGTTTGGTCTTAAAGGTACTTGTTCAGTAGCAATGTTTGTTGCTTTGATAATATCTCTAGTTAATTCTTCTTCTGTAATATTTTTTGGTCTTTTTATATAAAAAATAGGAATGCCGGTATCTTGACAAATTGGTTTTGATTCAGATTTAGCTTTTTCAAGGTTTGTTAAAATATTGTTAAGAATTTCTTTTCCAGTTGAATTAGTTTCTTTTTGATAAGCTTCTTGTAATCCTATTGTTATGTCTTCCGGAAGTTGTGTAGCAGTTTTTCTGAGAAGTTCAACTATCTGGTTAGTCAAGTCCATAAGGTTATGTTAAAATAAATAATATATAAATTTGATTGGCTTTGAGAATGTTAAACTTATTTATTGGACATACTTTTTGTTAACATTAGCTTTAATCTGCTTCTCATTAATTCTAAATAAAATTGCCCCAATAATAATAATAATCCCCATCATAATAAATGCTAAAATTAAATTTTCATTAGCAATTTTACCAATGATTAACCTCATTGTAGCAAGATAAATTGATAAAATTATTGAAATTATTGATAATACTGTTGCTCGATTATGACTTTCAATATGGTCATTCTGGTACTGTGAAAAAAGTGGGTCTCTTAAATTCATTGATCCTTTAAGGAGTATGAAAGTTAACAAGGAAATAATTGGTCCAACGAAAAAAGCCATAATTAAATATAGTATTCCTGGAAAAATTGTTGCTATAAATATTGTTAGATTCATACCAAGTTTTTTTTCAATCAAATAAGCATATTTCATTAGTATTGCTCCTAAAGTCATTCCAATTGCTAATGTAACTCCCCATAATGAATTTTGTACTGTTGCCATTAAAAAGTATGGTTGAAAAAGAAAAAGTAGTATGTGGGTGAATGGTTCAGTTAATATAAGGAGATAGATTATTCTTCTAAGTGATTTGTTTCTTAAAACTTGAATTGAAGAATCTTTAAACAAAATTAAGGGATTAACTTCTTTTATTTTTTTGTGATGTTTTCTTTCTGTGATAAATAATGAAATTATTAATGATATTATGGATCCAATTGTAAACATCCAGATAAGTAGTACAAACGTTTCTGGTTCATGGCTTCTGGCAATATACCCTCCAACTGTTACAGCGATAACACATGCAACTAAAGAATATGAATTAATTGATCCCCATACTTTACTCATCTCTTTTTCTCTTTTTTGAAATTTAAGTGTGTCATAAACTAATGCTTCTACTGCACCTGAACCAAATGCGATCCCAATACCAAACAAAATCTGTATGGTCATAAATTCAAAGTAAGTTTGAGCATAAATTGTCCAAATATTACCAATTATGTAAAATATAATTAATGATGTTAAAGATAATTTTCGGCTAATTTTGTCTGCAATAATTCCAGTTGGTAATTCTGCAAGTAATACTGCAATTATTAACACTGCTTCAAGTGAAATTACTTGAAATGTGTCTAAACCTCTTGAGAAGTAAAATAAGGTAATAATCGGTGAGAAGAAAAATAATGATTTGAAAAAATAAACCCATTTAAGTTTAGTAATGTTGTTCATTCATTTTGAAAATTGTTAGCTGTTTAAATAAATTACTTTGTAAATCTAGCTTTGATATGCGAAAACTATTTAAATCAAAAAATACTTCTAAAGTAAAGATGATTGATTTTTAGAACTAATCTAAAATTAAAATTAAATGAAAAACTTAAAAAAGAGGTAGATTAAAAATGGGATGGTTTAGTGGAAGTATAAAGAAAGTAATGCGGGCAGCACAAAAAAGACATGCAGTTCCTTTAAACAAAGCAAGAAAAATTGATGTTCAATTAGAAAATGCTTTGACTGCGATTCAGGACAAGTATAAACATTCAACAAATAATGAGGGTGTACAACTTCAAGCCGCTATGAGGGCTTTTTATAGTAGGGTCAGTGTTGTAAAACATATAGAAAGAGATTTAGTATCTATGGCTGAGGATATTGCAGTTGATGAAAAAGTTGTAAACCAATTACTTGGGTTACAAAAGTTTGCTAATTCAACTTGGCTCCTTCTTGAGAAAGATTTTAAAGATACCTATCGAGATTTTAAAAGGATGAAGAAGAAATGGGATCTGACAAGTGAAGTTTCAGAACAAAGACGATATGTAGATCAGCAACTTAATGATTTAAAAGTACTTATCCCTAAGTTGGAATTAGCATTAAGTTCTACACAAAGTGCAATGGAATCAGGTGGAGAATTCCACGGTAGAAATCATGATACTACTACTAGGACTAATCGAGTTATTGAATTAGAAAATTCAATTAAAGAAGCTAAAAGGTATATTGCGCAACTTCTTGCAGCAAGGGCTTCAACTAAGTTAGCTTCAGATTTAGGTATTGAATTATATGATTATTGGAAAAATTTAACTGTGAAATTGGATAAGCATGAATTACCTTCAATTAGTTTCTTAAGTGATAAGAAGCATAAGAAAGAAATTGAAAATATGAGAAAATTAATTGATCAAGAACTTGCTTCAATCATGATGGCTATGAAAGAGTTAAATGATGAGTTGGTACTATTTGAAAGTATTGGTGTTGAAGTTCTTTCAAAATCAAGAAAAAGAAGACTTGTTAGATCAATCCAACAATTAGCTATGGAACAATAATTGTTTCTTTTTTTTAATTATTTTTATTTTATGACAAAGAATTATGTCTGGTAATTTTATTATTTAATTATTCAATTAATCTTAAATAAGGAATTTCTATTTGTTCAGGTAAGTCTTCTTGTATAGAAAAATCTAATGAACCAACTGCTTTAGATAAACTTTCTCCTAAATTTTTCATGTGAAAATAAGTTCCAACTTCATATATTAGGAAGTTTATCATTGAAGGAGATACGTGTCCTTTATTAGCTGTTTGAAATAATGTTTCTTTCATATTTTCTTCTGTTTCAAATTGGTCTAGGTCTGTTCCATCTAAAAAAGCTAATAATGGGATACAATTACTTAGTCTGATGTAAACATCTCCATTTGTTCTAAATTTATTACTTTTATGTTCTGGGATGATAATCTCTTCAATTTCAGAACGATTATAAGATTTTGGTGTACCTAATTCTTTACAAACCCTTTCATCTTCTGAATCACTTGGACTATGAAAATATTTACAGTAATCATAAATTACTGAACCTAATGATTCATATAAAAATTTATTACTGTACTGGTCAATGAAATTTTCTGCACATAGCCTGTCTTCAAAATAAAGTTCAAGGATACCTGCCATTCCTGTTGATTGGTTTTCTAAATTATCTACTTGAATTAAATCTGTTTGTTTATTAGTATCATTTCCTTTAGAAGCTTCAATAAAATCTCCAATGGTATAACCAGTATCATAGTAACCTAACTCTTCAACTTTACCACTTCCACCTTTTAGTATGAAATCAATAATACTTTCTAACTTATCTGCTCTAATTAGGTTTGAACTATCAATTTTACTTGTAATTAAATAGTTGTTATCATTGAAAGGATAGTTATCATTCCTTTTTAATTTATTATTGAAATAATTTTTAATTATATCAAAGATGTTTGAGAAAATATTTTTACTTTTATTTTTTTCAATGAGAACTTCATTTTTAACACTTGAGTTAAATGTGCTTTCTGAATAACTTTCTATTGGATTATTTTTTGGAGGGTATGTTAAAATTTTGTTTCCAACACTTAATGTTGTTTTTCTATTTTTTAAATCTGGTTTTGAACTTTGACTTTTAGTTTCATTTACCTTAAAATAATCTTTTAAATTAACTACTTCTGCCATCTTGGTATTAGTAATGTGGGTTTCTTTATAAATACTTTCTTTTATTGTTACTCAAACGTAGAAACAAACAACAAATTTCAAGGTATTTGGGAAAATGAGCGGTATCTTAGCTTCTCATAAACAGAAAAGGTTAAAAAGGGTAAATCAAGTGTTTTAAGTTAATATGATAAACCGGAGAGTGTTAGGTTTAACTGAAGAAATAGTTGTAATTGGTAATGAAAACCAAAATTTAACTGTTAGAATAGATACTGGTGCCACTTGTTCTTCAATTGATATTAAATTAGCAGAGAAATTAGGTTGGGGTCCAGTAGTAAGAAATAGGATCGTTAAATCTGCGAGTGGAATTAAAAAAAGAGAAATGGTTAAAGGTGAAGTGGTAATTCAAGGATTACAATTAGATGGGGAATTTACTTTAGCTGATCGATCTCATATGACTTACCCAATACTTATTGGGCAGAACATTTTGAAAGAAGGAATGTTTTTAGTTGATCCAATGAAAGATTAAAAATTAAAATATTATTAATTATAATTAAAATAAACTATAACAGAGATGATGTAATATATGAAAGCTGCAATAATTTCGTTAGGAAGTGTAAGTTCACAAATGGTAGTTGAAGCTATGAAATCTTATTTTGATCAAGTAGATATGATCCAGTTAAGAGAAATTGAAGTGGATTTAGGGAAGGATTCTGGTGTTTATTATCAAGGAAAAAAGTTTCCTGATTATGATTGTGTGTATGTTAAAGGATCATTTAGGTATGCTAATTTACTTTGTTCTATTTCTAGCATGTTAGAGGGGAAAGTTGCTTATTTACCTTTACCTTCATCAGCATTTACTGTCGTTCATAATAAACTTTTAACTCATCTAGCATTAGAACAACATAACATCCCTATGCCTAGAACTTATGTTAGTCCAAATGTTGATACTGCTAAAGCTTTATTGAAAAAAGTAAGTTATCCTATTGTAATGAAGTTTCCAGAAGGAACTCAAGGTAAGGGTGTGATGTTTGCGGATTCAGAATCTTCTGCTTCTTCAATGTTAGATGCTTTAGGGGCTTTGAACCAACCATTTATTGTTCAAGAATATGTTGAGTCTGGTGGTACGGATGTTAGAGCATTAGTTGTCGGGGATAATGTTGTAGCAGCTATGAGGAGAAGGTCTAAAGCTGGGGAAAAGAGAGCTAATATTCATGCTGGTGGTACTGGTGAACCAGTAACACTTAATAGGGAAACATTTAATCTGGCAGTAAAAACTTCTAAAGCTTTAGGTGCTGATGTTTGTGGTGTGGATATTTTAGAAGGTCCATTGGGCCCAGTTGTGATTGAAGCTAATATCTCTCCAGGGTTACAAGGGTTAAGTCAAGTTTCAACTATCGATATCCCTAAGGAAATAGCTAAACATTTTGCAAGAAAAACTAAAGAATTTTTGGCACATAAAAAAATGTTGGGTGGCAAAGAAGTTATGAAAGAATTAGATATTGATTCTTTAGATAATAACCCTCAGGAATTAATAACTACTTTGAAATTTAAAGGTAATTGTGTTGTAATTCCAGAAGTGATGTCAAAACTTGCTAAACTTAATGAGTTTGATAATTATTTGATCAAAGTTAAGAAAGGCAGGATTGAAATTGAAGAGTTTAAGATCTGAATAAGATGATTATTAATTATTTCCTTCGAGTTAGTTTACAAATATCTAAATCAATAAAGTAGATCTCTCTTTGTGGTGTCATAATCAAGTTTCTTGGTTTAATATCTCTAGCAATAATTCCTTTATGGTATAAATCAAATTTAATATTTTCAATAATCTGTTTATTTTTTGGATTATCTTTTTCATGAACCATTAATTCTCTTCCAGGGATATATTCTTTTAGAATTGCATAATGTGAACAATCTCCCCAACATGCACCTAAGTCAATAATTAATTTTGGGATTCTTGGAACACTTTCTAAAATACTTAATAATTCTGATTCTAATTGGGTCTGGCCAGTTGGCGGAGAATAATATGCTTTGGCAAACTTTTCTCCAAATTCACTACAAAATTTCTTTTTAGGTTCAAAAACATTTTGATATTCTTGGCCAAACATAGAAACTAAATTTTTCTTTCTTTCTTTTAATTCAGAACGTTTATCTTCTGATAATCTTTTTTCATCAACTTTATCAATTTTTAAAATATAATTCTTTCCTTTAATATTTACTTGATAAACTTTACAACTGCCTTTAAACTCTTTAATAACTTCTAAATGTAAACCTAACTGGTAAGGTAAGTCATTATTACTATGGTTATTTGTTAAATTTGGTTTATTATTCAAATCATAGATAATATCTTCTATGTTATCAATGGGCCTGATTAAATTAATTTGATCATTAGGTTCAAAATTATGTTCTAATTGGTTTAAAATCATATTTTAATTAGAAATAAGTCTGTTTTATAAATATTAGTGAGATTACTTCTGATAAGTGGTTAAACTGAATATTGTGGTGAGTGAGTTAATATTCAATTCCTCTTCTTGCTGGTACGCCTTTGTCAAAGTAATGTTTTTCTGCACGCATTTCTGTGACTAAATCTGCCATTTCCATTATTTCAATGGGAGCGCCTCTACCGGTAAGAACAATTTCAATATGTTTCGGTTTATTTGCCATTAAATTAAGTACGAGTTCGGTGTTAAGTAATCCTATAGACATGGCAGTATTGATTTCGTCAAGAATAACTAATGGGTAATTTCCACTCATAACTATCTCTAATGTTTTTTTGAATGCTTCTTCGACATAATCTTTTTGTATATCGTCGTTTAAGAAGCAATATCTACAAGTACTACATTCTATCTCTTCACGAACATAATCAAACAACTTTTTGTTTTTATCTTCATTACTTAATTTGTAAAATCCTTGGATTTTCAATTGTTTCTGTTGTTTAACACAAGGTCTTCCAAATTGGACAATTTCAAAATTAGGTATGAAATTTTTAGCTGCGACATATTCACCTGTGTATGCTCCTCCTTTCATATATTGTATCATAAATACATTGAACCCTTGACCTGCAGAACGTAAGGCTAAACCTAAAGAAGCAGTAGTTTTACCTTTTCCTTCACCTGTATAAACATGAACTAATCCTTGGTGTTTCATTTTTATATTTTGAAATATTTATTTGATAATTTATTATTTGATTTTAATTATCTTAAAATCTTGAATTTAATACTTGTAAGTCTTTACTTCCATCTCGATAAATTGTAATCCCTTTACATCCTAATTTGTATGCTAGTAAGAATATCTCTTTAACATCTTCAACAGTAGAATAGTAGGGGATATTTACTGTTTTTGAAATGGCACCATCAACATGTCTTTGAAATGCAGCTTGCATTCTAACATGTTCTTCTGGGCTAAGATCCATTGAAGTTAAAAAAATTCTTTTGATATGTTTTGGTATGCCTTCAACATTTTGTAATGAACCTGCTTTTGCAATATTTTTCATTAAATCTTCATCATAAAATCCTTCTTCTCTAGCAACTTTTTCAAATAATGGATTAACTTCTAATAATTCATATTGTGAAGTTTTTCTTAAATAAGATAAAGCAAATAATGGTTCGATGCTTGGTGAACATGATGCTATGATTGATAATGTCCCAGTTGGGGAGATTGCAGTTTTGGTAGCATTTCTTACTCTGTGATATTCATTATTGTTATCATATAATGACCCTTCAAAATTAGGAAATATTCCTCTCTTTTTTGCAAGGTCACAACTTGCTGCACGAGCCTCATCATTAATAAATTTCATAACAGTGTCTGCATAATTTAATGCTTCTTGGGAATTGTATGGTATTTTTAATTTAACTAACATATCTGCCCAACCCATAATCCCCAGTCCAAACTTCCTGTTACCTTTGACAATGTTTCTTGTTTTGGTAAGGTGGAAATTGTTGGCTTCAATTGCATTGTCCATAAAATGTACTGCGGAATGAACTGTCCCCTTAAGTTTATCCCAATAAACTTCTGTACGATTAATTTCTTCTCCTTGAATAATATGTTTTGATAAATTAATTGAACCTAAAATTACTGATTCGTATGGTAACATTGGTTGTTCTCCACAAGGACTAGTAGTTTCAATAATACCCAATTTTGGTGTAGGGTTACTTCTTTCATTATTCATTCTGTCTAAGAAAACAATTCCAGGATCACCATTTTTCCAAGCCATAGTGGAGATTAGATCTAATGTTCTTTTAGCATTTAATTGACCAATCGGTTTATTATCTCTTGGATTTATTAAATCATAATTCTGTTCATTTTGTAAAGCTTCCATGAATCTGTTTGTTAATCCAATTGATAAGTTGAAATTGGTAATGACTTCTTGACTTTCTTTACATGTGATAAAATCTAATATGTCTGGATGGTCAACCCTAAGAATTGCCATATTAGCTCCGGCCCTTCTTCCACCTTGTTTGATTTCACTTAATGCTTTATCATAAATTTTTAAGAAAGCTAGTGGTCCTGAAGAAACCCGTAATAGGTTGTTAACCCTATCTGCTCTTGGTCTTATTCTTGAAAATGAAAAACCAGTTCCACCTCCACGTTGATGAATTATAGCTGCATCTTTCAGAGCGTTAAAAATACTCTCAGTTGAATCTTTTATGGGTAAACAGAATACAGAAGATAGTTGGCCATTAATGTTTCCTGCATTCATTAACATTGGTGAATTAGGTAAAAATTCTAAGTTTAACATTAAATTAAGAAACTTTTCTTTAACTACTTCATAATCTCCTCCAAATTGTTCTTCAGCTAAAGCAATATGGCTAGCAACTCTTTCGAACATGCCTTTTGGAGTTTCTATGATTTTTCCAGTTTTATCTCGGTTTAAGTATCTAGTTTCAATAATTTTAAATGAGTTAATTCCTAACTTACAATCATCAATAACTCCACTAGAGGCTTTAACATCACGTAACTCTTTCCTTTTTTGTCTGTAAAGAATAAAACTTTTTGCAACTTTACTATGTCCTTCTTCCATTAATATTTTTTCAATAAGGTCTTGAACAATTTCTACATTAATCGCTTCTTCTTCCATTAAAAAGATGTAATCTTGGACTAATCCTGCCAGTTCTGAAGCTAAATTTTCGTTTTTCTCCCCTGTTGAAAGAATTGCTTTATAGATTGCAGTAGTAATTTTACCAGGATCATAATCTATGACCTCTCCAGTTCTTTTCTTTATTTTAATGGGCATGAGTGTGTAAAATATATCTTCATTTATATAATTTTTAGTTGTGTGGTGGTTATATCAACAATCTTTGTAATAAACCTTAAATAAAACGCTTCTCTTTGGAATTTATGTTACTTTTACTTAAGGCATTGTACTTTTTTTTACCAGCATATTTTGCTAACATGGCTCCAGTAATTTTCAAGAAAGTTCCAGTACTTAGTAAGCCAATAAGTAAGAAATTGTTTGGAAAGAACAAAACCTGGCGAGGATTAGTGAGTGCAGTGTTGGTTGGATTTTTAGTTTATCTTGTCCAAGTTTTATTATATCGATTTAGTTTGGTTGGAAACGGTTTTTTTTGGATTTTTTTACAAGAGATATCTTTAATTAATTATTTAGAATACTCATTATTGTTAGGTTTTTTTTTATCTTTAGGGGCAATACTTGGTGATATTTTTGAAAGCTATATCAAAAGAAAGTTAGGGTTTAAGCCAGGTCAGTCTTGGTTTCCATTTGACCAATTAGATTTTGTAGTGGGGGCGTTGTTATTATCTATGTTAATTTATTTTCCAGATGTATTGACAATAATTCTGTTATTATCAATCAGTCCATTGTTACACCTAACGATTAATTATGTTGCTTATTTTTTGGGTATAAGGGAAGTTAAATACTAATCATTTGGTGTTAATTATTAAATTTTGAATTTCTTTTTTAGATAATATTCTCCTTGAGACATTAGTGAATATAATGAAATCGCTCCGATTGTTAAGTAAGTTGCTATGGCAAGGAAATTAACTGAAATCAAAGGGCCTAAAACAAAAAGAATAATCAAAGCTGTTGTTCTAGAAAACATAACTGGACTTTTCATATCACTAATCAAATGAATTGATTGTGTTAATACAAATATTGCTCCAATGATAATAATATAATAATCTCCTAATATGAAGAATATCCTTACCAGAATTGCAAGAGTTATTAACCTATCAATAGTTGAATCTAAATATTTCCCGAATTCACTTTCAGTGCTTTTAATTCTGGCAATAACCCCATCAAAACTGTCAGCTAGAAGGTGGATTATCATAAACAATAGGGATAGTAAGTAATTGTCAAATAAATAATAAGCTCCAATAATACCTGATAATAAAGATAATGTGCTCATTAGTGAAGCATTAACTTTTAATTTAATTAGGAACTTAGCAGGTTTGTTTAATATCTTGTCTCTCACTTTTCTAGTTTTTTCTATCCCATTAGTAACGAATGAATCCATGGTAAAATATATAAAGTGGGCCATATAAAAAACTTACTGTAAATATATTATCAGGGGCATTACTATGAAAAGATTATTTATTGAAACTAAGTATCAAGGAGATTTAGGGTTAACCAGTCAGTTACTGAAAGAACTTTTAAACAGGTTAAGTAATACTAAATCTGTTACTCTTGCTTGTAGTGTTCAATATTTAGATTATTTGTCTGAAATAAAATCTGTTCTTGAGGCAAATGGTAAATATGTTAAATTATATCAAAGTAAGCATGGTAAATATCCTGGCCAAGTACTTGGTTGTGATATTCATTTGTTTAATAAAGTTGAAACTTTTCTTTACTTAGGTGATGGTTTATTTCATCCCAGTGCACTAGCATATTCTCATCAAATTGACATTATTATACTTAATCCAATGTCCAAGAAAGTTGAACTGTTTGATAAAGAGTATTGGTTTAGGGCTAAGAAAAGAAAAAATGCTTTACTTGCTAAATTGATCACTTATGATGATGTGGGCGTGTTAGTAACTTCAAAGCCAGGTCAAAATCAAAGTAAAACTATTGATTTATTGAGATTAAAATTGGAAGAAAAGGGGAAAAATGTTTTTGTTTTTATTGGTGATAATATTAATACTTCTAAACTTGAAGATTTTAATTTTGTTGATGTTTGGATTAATTCTGCTTGCCCTAGGATTATTGAAGATTTTCCATGTTTAAATTTTGATGACTTAAAAGAAATTGAATATTTCTAACTTTATGATTTTGTAATTTTATGTTTCTTGTTATAATTGTAAAGTATATTGGACTTCTCTCGTCGAGAATTAGAAAGGTTTAAATACTGAAAAAGTTTACTGGGATTGGTAAAAGTCGTAATCATCGACTTAAACTAAAAAAAAGTGGTGAGGTGTCATATAATAAATGGCAAAAGCTGAAACTGTTGCAAAAACAGGAATTAAGAAAGAAACTGGTTACCTTTACTTTATTGATAAGAAAGGTCACGTATCAAGGGCTATCATGAGCCGAGCTGGACGAACTAAAGGTAAGTCCAAGAAGGAAGTTGTTGCTAAAATTGGTATCGACAAGGAATCTGGTTACCTATACTTTATTGATAAGAAAGGTAATGTATGTCGGGCTAAGATGGCTAGAGGGAGAAAAGCAGGTAAGAAAAAAGTAGCTAAAAGGAAAGTTGTTAAGAAAAAAGTTACTAAGAAAAAAGTAGTGAAAAAGAAAGTAGCTAAGAAAAAGCCTGTAAAGAAAAAAGTAACTAAAAAGAAAGTTGTTAAGAAAAAAGCAGTTAAGAAGAAAGTAGTAAAAAAGAAAGCAACTAAGAAAAAAGTTACTAAAAAGAAAAAGTAATTTTTTAATTTAATTTTTATTTATTTCTTTTTTTAATCAAATTATTATCAGTTAATGAGTCAATAGAATGGCAATCAATGAATGGAACATCTGGAAAAGATTAGGTTGGGTAAAGGAACATGAATACAAGAGGGTCCATCCAATTGAAGATATTAAGGAAGTTATTGATTTTCTAGAAAATTTGAATTCTGATGTGAAAGAACTACTTCCTGATTTAAATAAATTATTAGAACTTGAAAAAGAAAGGAAAGTTGCTGAAGAGGGTATTGTTCAAATGAATCTTGAATCACAGGGTGAAGTTTTAAAGAAGTTGATGCTAAGGTATTCTTTATTTATTGATGATACTGATATTAACTGGATTAGGTTAAAAAGAGTTTCTAAACAATTTATTGATAATTGTAATCATTCTGGTATGAAAGATTATGTTAAAGAAAATAAAAACAAATTTAAATTTTGGTAATTATACTATTTGCACTTTCTTAGTTAGAATAATATCAATAAAAAAATTATCCTCTTGTGAAAATTTTATATTTTTCATTACCTTGAATTTCAGATACAATTCTTTTTACAACAATACCTTTTGGGTCAGGTAATAATTTTACTCTTTCCTTTAAATCTTGAAAATTTTCAAACAATTTTTCTTTACGAGCTTCAAGTATCATTTTCATATGTTTTTTTCCTAATCCTGGCAAAAGTTCTAATTGATGCATTCTTAAAGATAAGGGTTGAGCTGTGTTAAAAAATACTACAAATTTAGCTTCATCTTGTTCAATTATTTTTGAGATTGCATGTTCTAACTCTGCTTTAGCAGTTGTGGTTAGTTTTTCAAATGGGATTCTTCCTTTGGTATGATGTATCTCTTCTCTTTTACCTGAACCAATGTAAACTTCTTGTTGAGGTTGCAAAAATGCGTCTCTTTTTGGAACTAGTTCTAATATTGTCAAATGTTCCTTTCCAACTGCTTGTGCTATTGAATCTTTGGAAAATGAACTGTTTGAAGACATAGCATAACCATATTTAAGATAGTCCAATACTATTGCTTTTTCTTCTGGTACAAACCTCTGATTCATTTTTTACGAGCCCTCACAAATTATTTCTTTTTCTGTTAAAGTTATATTATTAATGTTATCAAGTTAATAAAACTTATTGTTTTTTTTATTTTTTAAACTTTTATTCTATGTTAATTAAATTTAAATATTAACAATATCATTTAAATCATAATGTAAATTAAATAGAAAAATGATTGAGTTAAAAATTAAGCAATTTTTTTAACTTCATCAATAATTGCTTGCATATCTTTTTTTGTCAATGTGACTGGATATGCTTGCAAAACAACTTTTAAATCTTCAATATCAATTGGTAAGAAATCACTTATTTTTTTAATATGTTCACTTTTAAGCCTAGTTATATCTAGTCCCTTAAGGGATTTTGATAATGTCATATGGTCTTTATGGTTTAATTTTGTAAAAGAGTTAACATAATCTTTAGTTCTTTGTGAAAGGATTCCTAATTCAGAATCTCTTTTTTCTATTTTTTTAATAGCTTCTTTCACTTCAGTAAGTGACATTACTTCTTCAGAGACAATTTCAGGGTTAGTCATTTTTAATTTCCTAGTTATTTTAACCTAATTAAGTGGATTGGATGTACAAATAATACTTTCTCTTTTCCACCATCTTTGATATCAACTTTATAGCATGTTCCTTTAAGTCCGCTAACTTTTCCAGCCATTCCATGGAATCTTCTGAAAAATTGGCCTTTTTGAATTGCAGAGTTGATTTTTAGACCTACTCGATCACCTACTTCAAACTTCTGGAAGTATTTACTTAAAGGAATTTTACCTTTTTCGGAAGCATGACGCTTGAATTTATTCCTAGTTTTTCTCCTTGATGTTCCTATCCTTGTAACCATGTTTTGTTTAATTTTAATGAAAGGTTTATAAAATTTGCGTTTGATTTTTAGAATATTGATGAAATATGGTAAATAAAGAGTTTTATTTGGAAATAATTGAAGTGATAAAGCAAAGTGATTTAACTGTTAAACAATTGAACAAACTTAAACGTGATTTGTGTATTAAACATAAATTAAGTAAAATGCCTACAAATATTGAAATTCTATTGAATTCTACTGAACAAGATTTTGAACTTGTTAAGAAAAAACTATTGACTAAACCAGTAAGGAGTATTTCAGGGGTAGCACCAGTGGCTATCATGACAAAACCAATGCCTTGTCCTCATGCAGTTAGTGGGGTTGGTCCTTGTTCAATGTGCCCTGGTGGTCCGGGTAGTGAATTTGGTGATGTACCACAATCTTATACTGGGGCAGAACCAGCTACGATGAGGGGAATAAGAAACAAGTATGATTCTTATTTGCAAGTGTTTAATCGTCTAGAACAGTTCATGATTTTAGGTCATAATTGTGAGAAAGTAGAACTAATTTTAATGGGTGGTACTTTTCCTAGTTTTCCATTAGATTATCAAGAAGAATTTGTTAAGTATGCATTCAAAGCAATGAATGATTTTTCTGAGATGTTTTATGATCAAAATGGTATCTTTGATTATATCCAATTTAAAGAATTTTATGAATTGCCTGTGGTAAATTTAGGTGATAAAGAGAGGGTAAAAAGAATTCATAATAAATTATTGAAGTTGAAGAAAATTTTAGTAAATAAATCTGAAATCAATCATTCTGATAATTTTGAATGTAATTTAGAAGAAGAAAAAAAGAAGAATGAAATTTCTAAAATTAAATGTGTTGCTTTATGTATAGAAACTAGGCCCGATTATGGGTTAATTAAAGAGGGTAAACAGATGTTAAAGTTGGGTTGTACTCGGGTAGAGTTGGGTATTCAATCAGTTTATGATTCTGTTTTGAAGCGGATTAATCGGGGGCATTCTACTGAGATTAGTAAAAAGTCTATACAACAATTAAAAGATTTGGGATTTAAAGTTGCAATTCATTACATGCCTGGTTTGCCTGGCTTGGATAAGTGTGATAGTAGTAGTGGAGAAGCACGTGAAAAAGATTTGAATGGTATGAAACAATTGTTTACTAATCAAAGTTATTGTCCTGATATGATTAAGATATATCCTTGTATGGTTACTAAAGGGACAAAGTTGTTTCAAGAATATAAAAATGGTCAATTTCAGCCTTTAAATGCGGAGCAAGCAACTGATTTAATTATTAAATTTAAAAAATATGTTCCAGAATATTGTCGAATTATGAGAGTACAAAGAGATATCCCTACAAAACAAATAGAAGCAGGGGTAGAGATGACTAATCTTAGGCAATATCTGACTAATAAATTTATGAAACAAGATGCTGAAAAGACAGAATTTTTTGAAGATAAAATTAAACCTTCTGAAAAAATGTGTCGTTGTATTAGGTGTCGAGAAGTTAAAAATCAAAAAATTGATAGTTCTGCTGTTACTCTGAAAGTTAATAGTTATGAAGCTTCTGGTGGTAAAGAATATTTTATTTCAATTGAAGATAACAAGAACGATTTATTACTTGGTTTTTTAAGGTTAAGAATTCCTTCGCAATATGGTCTTGTTCCAGAAATCAGTGATGGTACTGCTTTGGTTAGGGAATTACATGTGTATGGTGTATCAACCTCTTTAATTGATGAGGGTGAGGTTCAACATCGTGGATTTGGAAAACAGTTGATGGCAAAAGCTGAAAAAATTTGTAAGGATTTAGGTATGGAAAAATTAATTGTTATTTCTGGTGTTGGTGTGCGTGGATATTATTACAAGTTGGGTTATGAATTAGAGGGTCCTTATGTTAGTAAGTTGTTGCGTTCTTGATTTTGAGGTATAATATTAAAATGAAAGAAACAATGGGATCAAAAGTGAAGGAAATGAATTTTAAATGTTCTAAGTGTGGGGATATTAGTTGTGAAGCTGGTCAGATGCGTGCGACAAGTGGTTTTTGGACTAAATTATTTAACATTCAAAATTTGAAATTCAGTACTTTGATTTGTAATAATTGTGGTTTTACTGAACTTTATAAGAAAGAAACAAAAAAAGCAGAGAACATACTTGATTTTTTTACTAATTAATCTCCTGCTCTGTGAATTTTGGAGACAGTTCACTTAATGTTTTTTCAGGTAAGAAATAAGCCACATATGCTTTGTAGGTTGATTTGTAAGACTGGATCATTTTACAAAGTTCATTTGTGTCTTGTAAATCTGTTTGAAACATAACTGGTTCTTCTGGGGTTATCCTTATTAATCTAACTTGATATCCTTGGTTTAAATTAGATCTGCCAATTATGTCATCACCAAAAATTGTTGACTTGATAACTCTTCTGTTTTCAATTTTAAAAATTTGTACTTCTAATGCCATTTGTTTGTTGAGATAATTAGTACTTTATAAATTTTTACTAACTATACTACTTTAAAGGGGTATTTTCATGAGGCCAAGTTTTGTGATGAGCATAATGTTAAGTTTTTCTTTTGTCTAACTATCTCTCTTTAAATCGAAGACTTTAAATAATAGGTTGCATTTTATTTGCAGTATTAATTATTATAATTATTATTTGAGGGTATGTAAAGAGGTGGTTAAATGAGACTTAAAAATATTAATCTAAAACTAACGAAATTGTTAATTCTATCATTTATTTCTGTTATACTTCTAGTAAGTTTTGCATGTGCAGATACAGAAATTACTTATGAAGTTATTGATAATACTATAACATTAAATGAAACTGCAAGTTTTGAATTAACGATAACTAATAATGCTGATGAACCTCAAACTTATACTCTTTATTCTTTTGCAAGTAGCCAAGGGTGGACCATGGATCCTGCTCCTTTAAGTGATAAAGTAATTGAAGATATTGGGTCTGGAGATAGTTATACAGTAATAATTAATGCTCAACCTTTGGATGAATTAGAACCAGGTGTATATTCCTTATCTTTACAAGTTGATGGTGATATTGATGGTGTGAGTAATGTTATTCTAAAATCTTACATTTTCTCAAGTGAGCCAGTTTCCTATTCGCCTTCTATTGATGTTCAAGTTGATATGGATTCAATTATTGATACACAAGAGGTTAGTTCAATTTTAGTACATATTGAAAATAATAATGCTTTAAACTTATCTGATTTAGAACTTGAAATTCAATGTGAAGTTGATGAATTAAGTGAAACTCATGGTATTGGTATTGGGGCTCTTGAAAGTAAAACTTTAGAAATCACTTTTGAGTTAGATGCTTATCAACAACCAAAAGAATACCCTATCTATTTTGTTTTTAAAAATGGTGATGATACTATTGAAGTTATAGAAAAAAGTTTTGAAGTTGAAACTTTAGTTTCTCCATTTGATTATGAAATGGAAGAAGAAACTGTTTTCTTTAAGAAATTTGTTGCTTTTACAGTTTCTAATAATGGTAATATTGAGAATGTTCAGACATTTAAATATCCAGTATCAATATTTAATGCTTTATTTATTAGTTCTGATTCAATTGTGATTGAAGAAGATGGTCAAAAATATCTTGCTTGGGATATGGAATTATCTCCGGGGGAGGATATTGTAGTTAATGTTGATTTTAATTATAGGATTTTAGTCTATTTAGTATTGTCTCTATTAGCTTTTATGATATTTTATTGGATTGTAAAATCTCCTGTTGATGTTCGTAAAGGAGTAATTACCACTTTAGGTAAAGAAGGGGCATTACATGAATTAAAGATTGCATTAGAAATTAGAAATAAGTCTAATAAAACTTTGTCTAACCTAAATGTGATTGACATGATTCCTGGAATCGCAAATTTAGAAAAAAGTTTAGAATTAGGTACTATTAAGCCTGAACAAGTAATTCCTGCTGGGAAAGAAACTAAATTAATTTGGAGTTTACCTGAGTTGGAAGGGAAGGAACATAGGATTATAACTTATAAGGTTAAAACTAAATTAGATGTTTTAGGAAGTTTTAGTTTACCAAGGGCAATTGTTGAACATAAAAATAAGAAGGGTAAGGTTAAGAAATCTTATTCTAATACCTTCAAAATTGATCCTGGGAAGATTACAACTGTATGATCTTGTGCCGTTTAGCAAATGTGTTAGGTTGTAGGGTATATATAGGGGATTATATTTTCTCCACAATAAAAAGCTTTATATAGCCTTGAGATTTTCAAAAAACACTATTTGTAAGTTTTTACTATTAGGGAAAATGCTCAACAAATGAGAGGGAATGAGTAGTTTTTCAATAATTACAATTATATTGAGAGGGGAATGAAATGAAAGATTTTTTTTTACAACTAAAGGAAAAATTTTCCGGTCGAGAGATTGATGAAGAGGAGATTGCTGCTGTAACTGGTGAAGATTATGTTGAACTCAGTGCTGGTGGGTCTAATAAAACTGAAACTCAGTCAAAAGTTATTGTGAGGCCTTTCGTAATGGAAGATTTTGAAGATATTAAACCAGTACTTGATTCTTTAAGGGAAGGACACACTGTAGCATTAATTAACATCAAACCTTTGAAAGATAAAGATTTGGTTGAATTAAAAAGGGCTGTTAACAAGTTAAGGAAAACTTGTGAAGCGATTGATGGTGATATTGCGGGATTTGGTGAAGATTATATTGTTGCAGTACCTTACTTTGCAAAAATTCATCGAGAAAAAAACATTGTTCTTGAGTAAGCATTGATTTTTTTATTTATATTTTTTCTTAATCCAAATTAAATTACATTTAACTTTAGTTGGGTAATTACTTTAATAAAATTAATATTTAATTAATTATTATTAACCTTGTTTTTTGGAAAAGTTTAAATACGCTTTTTGTCTTCTTAAATATAATTATAATTAAAATTATTATGATGTAAATCAAAAGAGGTGTTAAAGATGCGTAAAAAAAATTTATTATTTCTGTTCATTATATTAGGTTTGATGGTAGTACCTTCGGTACTGGCTGGACCTTTGGATAAACTTGGGGATGTATTTGAAAGTATAATCAATGTGGGGACATTAGACTTTTTAGGTAGTGGTGATGCTCCTTTGATTGGTTTTATAAGGATTTTAATAGGTATTGTAACCTTTTCATTAATTTTTATGGGTTTACGTCTTTTAGGTGATAAGGTATCTAAAAATGTTGCGACAACTATTGCAATAGTTATGGCAATAATTAGTTCAGTTTTCATGCCGGCTACAATTCTTACAGCAATTGGGGTCTCTTATGCTGCAGCAACAGCGTTTGTACTACTTGGTGGATTATTAGCAGCTGGATTTTGGCTATTGTTTGGGACGCCTACTGAAACTAGGGTTATGGCTATAATTAAATTGGGCGGAGTAACATTTATGACTTGGCTTATTGGTAATATTGAAGCTCATGCTTTAAATCTTGGCGGGCATCTTTCTACAAATACTGCGGTGTTAGGTGATTTTGGTACTTGGATTGATTGGATTTCAAGTTATGCTTATATGGTATTAGTAATTGCTTGGATTTATTTCTTATGGAAGGTTATTTCTCCAGGTGATTCTAGTGGTACAGATTCGTGGACTTCTGGTGGTGAAACTGGAAAAAAGATATTCAATTGGGCAAAAGAAAGGGGCCATGTACCTTTTACTGATGAACATGTAGACAAATATGGTAGATTAGCCGACCCATTAGGTGGTAGGCATACCAAACGTTCATTTAGGTTGCTTATGCATGAAATAGTAGCAGAAAAAAATGAATTGAAGTTAGTTAAAAGTATTCAAACTAAAGTTAAAAATTTAACAATTAATAAAACTGCTTTAGAAGCTTTACCTGCTGCAAATCCACATGACGATAGTAATGCTAAATTTCAACAGTTTGTTAATGATGTTTATGCTACTAGAAAAGAACTCAATAAATCTTATAACAAATGGAAATCAGTTAAGAGAACTACCTTTAAACATCAAACTGAAATTAGGAGAGTTATTAAAAAATTAGAGAAACATTCTGATATCGATATGGATCGTGTTGAAGCAGTGAAAGTTAAAGAAAACTTAATTTTAGGTCATCATAAGGATACTGAAATTAAACTTAAAGATCTTAAAACACTAATACAAAAATTAGATCGTGTTGGTAAAGAAGCGTGGGGTCATGTTGGGCCAGCTCCTGTCCCTTATGATTTGACTACTGCGCAATCTGTTTTAACTGGTTTTGATTTTTCTAGTGGTAATACTATTGTTAATAGGATTGTTAGAACTCAGGATCAAGGAACTGCAACTCAACCAGGTGTACTGAAATTATTGACTAGTTTATCTGTTGACATAAGGGATCTTATGTGATTTTTTAATTCTTTTTTTATTTTTATTTCTTTTTTTTGTTAAGTATTATCTGTTTTCTGGTATGAATTCTCTTAACAAGTTTTATAAACCTTAAAAAGATCTTTTTCTTCTATGAAAAGTAGGTGTTCGGTGTTAAGCATACTTAGTATTATGTTCTTTGCTTTAGTTCCTTCTGTTTTAGCTGATCCTCAAAGTGTGTTATTTCGGCTTATTGATCAAGTAATTTATTTTGGTAGTTTTTCCTTTTTGGGTGTTCCTAATCCTACTTT
>JABHQR010000023.1 GCA_018696395.1 archaeon
ACGCCAACGCCCGGATTTGAACCGGGATATCCCAAGGGAAACAAGAGTTCCAGTCTTGCGCAGTACCAGATTGTGCCACGTTGGCAAAAGTAAATTACAACTTTTTCTCATGCTATATAAATATTTTGTCAAAATAAAGAAGAATAAGGAAGAATAAGATAAATAAAGCACATACCCACTGGACAAGTATACAGATTATTTATATATAAAAAAAACAACTAAATTCAGTATGCTAAAACCATTAAAAAGAGGAATAAAAATTCCTAAAAAATCTATTAAATTAGCAGAAGAAACAGGAATACATATTGGAGATGGAAATTTAAATTACCACAGATCTGTAGGGAAAAACCATTGGTCTTATACTCATTCTAGTCATGCAAAGGAAAAAGATTATCAAAATTTTATTAAAAATTTAATGTTTGACTTATATCAAATTCAACCATATGAAAGAAGGTATGGCAACTGCGTAGACTTAATTTTTACTAGAAAGAATTTAGTTCTCTTTAAAAAAAGTTTAGATCTACCAGTTGGAAATAAGAGAAATATTAAGATCCCAAAATGGATTATGGAAAATGAAAAATTTAAGATTGCTTGTTTAAGAGGAATTTTTGATACTGATGGTGGATTAAGATTTAGAAAACCATACAAAAGTAAAAAGTACACATATCCAGAGATAAAATTAATTTCATGTTCATTAAACTTAATAGAGGATGTTAAACAGATATTAAATGAAATTGAAATAACTTATTACTATGGTGTTAGAAAGATTGATCTTGAAAAGAACATACCAAATTTAGGTTATATTATTGTAATTAATGGGAAAAAAAGATTAGAAAAATTTATGACAAAAGTTGGATTTTCAAATAAAAAACACTTAGACAAATACAATTTCTGGAAAAAAAATGGTTATTGTTTACCTGATTATTTAAAAAAAAAGAAAAAAAGTGGCGATGGAGGGATTTGAACCCTCAATTTTCACGTAACTCAGATTATAGAGAGTTAATCATTGAACATATGTTCTCATCGCTCATACTTATGAGCGTGACGCCATAACCAGATTAAGCTACATCGCCGCCAGTATGAGTCAAAGAATTCCATCCTTATAAAAAGTTTTTGATTCTTGTAGCAAATTCCTGCATTTCTTCTTTACTGAATTCTTTTACAGATTCAAGATTAATTAAAGGTCCATGTCCATCATTTTCAAACCTAGGCACTAAATGAATATGTGCATGAGGTACTTCTTCACCCATTACAAACGAAACTACCCAACTAGTTTCAAACGCTTTCTTCTGAGCATTCGCTATTTTATTCACAATTTTAGAATAATCTTCATTTACGTCCCAAACCCACCTATAATGATTTTTAGGCACAACTAAACAATGACCTTTATTTGTTGGCCTTATATCCAAAAAAGCAAAGAATTGATCATCTTCATAGACTTTATAACAAGGAATTTCTCCTTTAATTATTTTACAGAATATACAACCCATATCCATTTTAACCACCTCAATATTTATTTATTCTTATCCAGATTATATAAACTTTCATCCATAATCCAATCAAACTTTTCAATTTCAGGTTCTAATTCAAGATACCTCTGAGGAACAAACAATTTTCCTTCTTTAAAATATTGTTTATCATCCTGTTTAATTCTCGTTCTGATAGGCTTATCCTCAATGAAATCATCAGCATAATAAGTCACATAATTTCCAGCTCCACCAAAAGAAAGAGTTACTAAACTCTTCCAGTAATCCCATAATTTCTGGTTTGACAAATTAAGTCCTTTCAAGTTTTTATCTCTTTGATAAAAATAAGGACACCTGATTAAATCTCTGGTAAGAAAATATGTATCTAATCCTTCACGAAAAAGATTTTGTGCACCAAGCAAGTTCTTATGAACTATAAGAATTTCTTCATTTTTGGGATAGAGATACCCAATATTTATGAGAAATTCTGCACACACATCATTATTAAGTTCAGATTTAGATACCTGTTCAAGTGGATTAAAATTTTCCTCAAACCCTAACTGACCCATAAAATCTTTAAAGTTATTTCCCATTAGAAAATGTTGAATTTGTGCATTACATCCAGCATAGGTAAATTGCCACCAACTGGTTGCTTCTAAGTCTTGTTTAAATTTATCAGTTTCAAAATAACATTGATACTCTTGTTCAAGAAATTCAAGCATATCCTCAAAATTTTTCTCTTTAACGTCCATATTAAAATGTGCCATTAAAGATCTATTTGCCCTTCTCCTCAATTCAGCTTCTAAAAATTCCGTTGGCGCCTTATCAGATTTATTAGCCCATGTTTTAATTAAAACATCATTTCTTTCAAATTTTTCTTCCAATTGGCCAACCATAACTTTATACTTGTGGGGTTACTTTTTTAAAAGAATTATGCTTGATTTCCAAACTAATTTAATATTAACTATGCCTAAGTAGTGAAATTAACGAAAAGTTTATAAATATAGCTGATTAATAGATGAATATGGCACCAGATAGAACACTTTTAGTTGAATATACAAATGGATTAAAAGTAGAATTATTTCCCTATGGTAGAGAGATATTTAGTAGGGGCCCTAGTTTTGTAGAAAATAGGCAAGTTCCATTTCAAGGCATTAGAGTACAATCACCTGAGGGGGTTTTGGAGTTAGATTTATCACAATCTCAATCAAGAGAATTATCTCAGCAAGATGAAGATTTGGTTAGAACTACACTAACAGGTTTGTACCAGTTAGGTTCAAGTATTGAAGATAGAGGGATTAACGCAGGTAGAATGGGTGTAATGATGTTGAAATGTTATCATGGTTTATCTCAAGAAAGCCCATTAAGAGAATTTATAGATGATTTACATGTTTATTATGATGGTAAATTACCTTCAGACGTTAAGATATTATAATTTATATTCAATAGTTTTATATATTTTCTTTACATTCTTATATTTATGATTGTTGCAAAGACACAAATTAAATCAATAATGAAAGATTTAAAATTAGGTGTAGATAACATCTCAGCAGATTTCTTAGATAAATTAGATGAAGAAGTAAAGTCAATTATTGTTAAAGCATGTCAAAGAGCAAAAGAAAATAATCGAAGAACTGTAATGGGTAGAGATGTATAATTAAGTCTTACTAAATTTATGTAAATTAAGAGTTCTAATGATTATAATTATCTTACTTTTGGTGGTGGTGGTAAAGGTAATTCTTTCATTAATTCATCTTCTAAACTTTGATCATCAATATCACTAAAATCATCAGTTTGAGTTTGTTGTGGAACAATACCACTACCAGAAACATAAAACTCTTGACTATCTCCACCTGCAATTGCTTGTTCTACTGGTTGAGATGAAATATGATCAACTGCATCAAACATCATGTTATGTCTTGAATCTTCAGATTTTTCTTCATCCTTTTGTTGTTTAATTAATTCAATTTTTTCAAATAAAGCAGGATTTTTAGATTTAAAAATTTCTAACTTATCTTCTAATAAATTAATTGCTTCTTCGATCCTACCCTTTCTAATTGGATCTAACTTACCTAATTTTTCAATAACATCCAATTCATGTTTTAAAGAACTGATTCTTTCAACGAAGGAATGAACTTTATTGATCATTTTCTTTTCTTCTTCACTAGCTTCAACTTTATTTTGATCTATTTGATCCATTACTTCAATTAATTCCTTACTAAGTTCAATATCTTTCTTAGATTGTGATTTAGCCATAGCATCACCAAGTAAATGAGACAATTTAGAAACTTTCTCACGTAAATCTTCATCTTGACTATGTTGTAATCTTCCTTTCAAAACTGTAATTTGCCTTTTCAAAGCACCAATTTGAGCAGATTCTTTTCTTTTGGAAGCTAATACTTTTTTCTCCAAATCAAACACATTTTCTAACTTTTGTTCAAGAAAAGTAATCTCTTTCCTTAAACTTAATTTAGGCACATCTTTTTGAGAAGCAAGATACTTTATCTCGTTCATTTTCTTTTTAATTTCTTTCTTAGAAAACTGTTCATATTGTAACTGATGTAACTTAGCAGCTACACGTAATAGTTTTCTTGCTTTTAGGTATGCCATTTGTTATTATTTGTTTAATATTAATTTCTTAATCAGATTATTTACTTTTTTAGTTAATAACTTAAAAAAATGACCTTTTCTTTTTCTTTATTTCTGAACTTGGTGGCCCAGGAGGTAATGGTACTCCGCCATCATCATCAATTGAAGGTGCATTCTGAGCTATTTCTGGTGGCGCCATTCTTGGTGCACTTGGACCAGGAAAATTTGAAGGTGCAGGACCAATAGAAGGATTTGGACCCATTTGACTCCTTGGAGACATTGATCCTTGACCTTTGTTCATAAATTCATCAAGTTTATCAGAAATAGCAATCATTCCTTTAGCAATTGTTTCATTTTGAGTTACTACCGCATCAATTCTTTCATTAAGAACTTTGATAGATTTGAACACATCTTCTTCTTTAGTTTCTTCTAAAGCTTTCTGAAAAATGTTGTTAAGTTCATGCACAGAATCTTTTAAAGTTTCAATTTCAAGTATAAGTTCGTTAGATTTAGCGTCTGGTTCGTTAAGTTTCTTTTTCAGAGCTTCTACATCATATTTTAAGTCCTCGATTAACTTCTGAGGAAGAATTTCATAATCATCTTTAGCCATATAGCACACCTCTTTTAATAATTCTTAACCTTTTGGTTTGTTATTTTTTTAATATAATTAAAGTTAACTATAATGTGATTTATAGTTTGTATTAGTTACTATAGATAATTTGTTTATAAAGTTTTGGATTAGGTTAAGTATAAGAAAGTTCACATTTATGAAATCAACAAGTAAGTTATTATATTTTTTTCTTTTTAATTCATTTCTTTAATTAACACACACCAACACACAAATTTTTAAATAATTTAAAGATAAATTCAAATAATTATGTCAAAAATCCAAACCTTATCTGAAGATATCATTAACAAAATTGCGGCTGGTGAAGTTATTGAAAGACCAGCTTCAGTTGTTAAAGAACTAGTTGAAAATTCGTTAGATGCTAATTCTACAAATATCACCATTGAAATTAAAGGTGCCGGACAAAAACTGATCAGAGTAAGTGATAATGGTGATGGGATGAGTCCTGAAGATGCCAAAAAGTCTATCATTAGGCATGCTACTAGTAAAATCAGGACAGCTGATGATTTATATTCAATTCAAAGTTTAGGTTTTCGAGGGGAAGCGTTAGCAAGTGTATCAGCAGTATCAAAATTAACTATCACCACAAAAGAAAAAAGTACTGTTGAAGGATTTATGGTAGAGATTAATGGTGGATTCATCAAATCTTCTGGACCAGCTGCTTTAAATTCTGGGACAACAATTGAAGTAAAAGATTTATTTTATAACACCCCCGCAAGAAAGAAATTTCTTAAATCAGATTTAATTGAACTTAAACATATCATTGACATTATTACCAGATATTCACTTTACAATAAATCAATTTCATTCAAATTAATTAATGAGAGTAGGACTATTATTAATTCACCTAGCACACCTAACATGAGGGCTAATATTGCTAGTATTTATACACCTTCAACTGCCAAAGATTTAATCAAAATAAGTCATGAACATCATTTAGAAGATAAAAAAGGTAAAGGTAAAAGTTTAGCAGACTTGAATGAAAATAAAGTTGCAATTGTTAAAGAAAAAGAAATTAAAAATATAGAAGAATTAAGTGATTCTGATTATAAAAAGAAATTAATCAAAGTTTATGGATATACATCTAAACCACAAGATTGTAGGAATGATCGAACCCAACAATCAATCTTTGTTAATGGTAGATGGGTTAAGAATGATAATATTAACCAAGCAATTTATGATGCTTATCACTCTTTATTATTTCATGGCAAACACCCAATATATGTGATTAAAATTGATTTGGACCCAGAAAGTATTGATGTTAATGTACATCCTAACAAAACTCAGATTAAAATCGAACAGAAACATTTAGTTTATGAAATAGTTTACAAAGCAGTTTATGAATCGTTAGAAAAAAACAAGTTAATACCAATAATGAATATTAAAACAGATCAACAGTTCAGTTTTAAAACTAATGAAAAAGAAAAGTTGAATTGGCAAGAAGATTTAAAGATTGAAGAAGTTGAAAAAAGAATAATATCAAACAAAGAAGAATCCAAATATTTGTTTGAAAAATCCAATCAAGCTTTGTTACGTTCTAAAGAGACAAATGAAAAAGAGATAAGTGACCAGATTGTAAAATATAATCATTCAAATAACATACCAAAAGTTGGTGAAAACAGAGATAGCAAATATTTAATCAGTAAAGGAATGAACGAAAAAGTAAATTCAAAATACGAAGAAAGTAATACAACAGACATAAAGAAAGTTTTAACCTCACAAAAAGGAAAGGAATTAAATTTTTTCAAAGGAACAGAGAAATTGCCACCTATGCGTCTTCTTGGACAAATAAATAAAACATTTTTCATTGCAGAAACTGTAGGAGGAATGTTAATCATTGACCAGCATGTTGTTCAGGAGAGGGTTTTGTATGAAAAATTTATGAGCGAGTATATTAACAGAAAAGTTGCAGTACAAAGTTTACTTGAAAAAGAACTATTGAATTTCACCACATCAGAAGCTCAATTAATTTTAGCTAATTTGGATAGAATCAGACAATTCGGGTTCACATTAGAACATTTTGGAGAAAATGATTTTTTATTAAGTACAATCCCAACATTGTTTGGTAGAACTCAAGGAAAAAATTTATTGTATATTATCATTAATGAAATCTCTGAAGGTGGTGTTAAAGAGTTTGAACGTGTCCAAGAGGAGATCATTACTAGAATGGCCTGTCGTGCATCAGTAAAAGCTGGTGATGAGTTAAGTGTTGTAGAAATGAAAAGATTGCTTAACGAACTTGCAGAATGTAAATTACCTTACACTTGCCCACATGGAAGAACAATATTTATTAAAATTACTGCAGATGAATTAGAAAAGAAATTCTTGAGGAAATGAAAAATATTAAAAAAGAAAAATTAATATTTAATTTCTAAAACTTGAAATGGTAAATTAAAATGTTCTAAAACATCTTCAGCTTTATTATTATCAGTAAAATACATTTTACGATTAGGTTTCATACCATCTGGTACAATTATTCTTGCCATCCAATACCCATCACCATAAAATGAAGCATTAGAACACTTATGATAAAACTGGGCCAGATTTTTTCTTTGCCAATCATTAAAATTATGCTCAATCATATTGACCATTTCTTTCATTCTTTCCTCATTAAAATTTTTGACATAAGAAGATAATTGATCAACTAAAGGTTGAGCTTTACGATGCACTTCATTATTCAACCAATCCCTACCTTTTTCTTGAAAATTTTCAAGCACATAATTTCTTACACCTTCTTCAGACCAATGATGTTTAATAAAAAGTTCTGCTAAGTGTTCATATTTCATCCCAGAACTAGCAATTTTGATCTGATCAGATAATGCATTTTTATAATTATCAATTTCTTGCCTAGGTTGAGAACAAAGTAAATCTAATTCTTTTTGACATTCCCCCATTGATTGATAACCAACAATAAATCCAACCAGATCATCCCTCATCTTTTGTTTTCTAAATGGAAAACAAATATTTTTTGAACTAATTATAGTATAACCACTGGCAACATCATAATCCATAATACCTTCTTCTATAACAGCTCTCAATCTTTCTTTTGCAATCCTACTTCTTGTTTGAGGATAACTTCTTCCATCAATTACACTAACAGAATATATTATTTTCATTAATACTTCACCAATAATTTGTTTAGAACAACTTATTTTTATTTATTTACTGGGTACATAAAGTATTTTAGAATATAGATATTAAAAGATTAATAATCAGTAAACTTTATATCCATTAAGTGTAATTCTAAGATTATGGTAAAGAAAAAAACAACTAAATTTCAAAATCAACCATTACAATGGAACCTTAACGACATTCTTAAAAGTGAAAAAGAGTTCAACACACTCTTGAAACAATCTGAACAAAGAATGAACAGTTTTGTTCTTATCAGGAAAAAGTTAGATCCTAAAATGTCTGACAAAGAGTTTAAAAAAATTGTTCTTTTTTTAGAAAAATTAAAAGAAGATCTTTCAAGGTTATCTGCTTACAGTTCATTACTTATTTCAGTAAACATTAAAGATCAAAAAGCAAGATTACAACAATCCAAGTTGGATATTTTATCAGTAAAATTAAGTGATGAAAGTAGATTTTTAGGTCATTGGTTGAAAGGTTTATCAATTAAAAATCTGAAAAGATTAGATGATAAAAATGCTAATAGATTATTCAGATCAATTCCAAAAATGACACACTATTTCCAAAGAATGAGGTCAGGTGCTAAATATACTTTACGAGAATGTGAGGAAGCTATCATTCATAGAAAGGACATTACTGGTGTAGAAGTTATCAATGAGCTTTATGATTTAATTGTCAATGATTTTGAATATAAGTTCATTGTTAAAAGCAAAATTAAATCTGGTAAAAATAAAGGCAAAATTGTTAAGACAGAAAAAGTCATCAAAAGCCAATCTGAACTTACTAGTCATGTTAGAAGTACTAAACCAGAAGAAAGAAAAGCTGCCTATCAAGCATTATTTCAACCTTATGAAAAAAATATTGACAAATTTTTTCAGATTTATTCTGCAATTGCCAAAGATTGGAAAATGGAATCTGAATTAAGAAAATATAAAAGTTCAATTTCAGTAAGAAATTTTGCGAACAATATACCTGATGAAGTAATTGAAGTCCTGTTAAAAGTTTGTACTGATAAATCTAAAATTTATCACCAATATTTTAATTTAAAAGCAAAAATGTTAGGGATGAAAAAATTAAAAAGATACGATATTTATGCCCCGGTAACTAACAGTAAAGAAAAAATTAGTTTTAAAGAAGCACAAAAAATTGTATTTGATACATTTCAAGAGTTTTCACCTGATTTCGCAGATAAAGCTAAACAAGTAATTGATAAAAAACATTTAGATTCACACCCTAAAAAGAATAAACGTAATGGTGCATTTTGCATGAGTATTATCCCATCAGTTCATCCTTACGTGTTAACTAACTTTAATGGTAAAATGAGAGATGTTTCTACATTAGCACATGAATTAGGCCATGCTGTACATGACATTTATGCATCAAATAATTTTCATAGTGCATCACATGCACCATTACCATTATGTGAAACTGCATCAACATTTGCTGAGATGATTGTATTTGAGAAACTGTTAAGTAAAGTTAAATCTAAAAAAGAAAAAGTTGCCATGTTAATGGATAAAGTAGGAGATAGTTATGCTACAATTATCAGACAAAATTATTTTATTAAATTTGAAATGATTGCTCATGAAATGTTAAGTAAAGGAATTACTGAACAACAGTTATCTGACAGATACATCGAGTTATTAAAAGAACAATTTGGTGATTCAGTTAATGTAAACGAAGAGTTCAGACATGAATGGTCATACATACCACACATACACCATAGCCCGTTTTATTGTTATGCTTATAATTTTGGTGAACTGTTATCCTTAGCATTATTTGCAAAATACAAAAAAGAGGGCAAAGAATTTATTCCGAAATTTGTAAAAATTTTAAGTGCAGGAGGATCGCAAGATCCGATTAAATTATTAGCAAGTATTAACGTGGACATCACTTCTGAAAAATTTTGGAAAGGTGGATTTGAAATTGTAGAAGGTTGGATGAAAGAATTGACTAAAGATCAGAGTTAGAATAAAATTCTAATACTTGATATAAGTCACCAATAAAGTCGTCAATACCATTTTCTGGAAGTTGATTACATTTTTTTTCTATTTCTTTCATTAATGTTTCTAAATCACTGTTACCATAACCTAATGCTTCAGTCAAATTAACTTCAGGATGCCAATTTTCATTACCAACTAAATTGTAATGAGATAAAAATCCTAACTCTTTAGGTTTATCTAAATATTCAAAAATTCTTTCTGACAAAGAAAATGGCATTGGCCTAACTCCAGATAGAATTTTACTTAAATTACCTGAATTAATTTCAAGAAAACCTGATAATTCTTTAATAGTCATATTATTTTTATTAAAATATTGATTAATAGCTCTTCCTTGTAATTTAGTTACAGATCGGTTAAATTTATATGGCGCCATTTAATTTAACTTCAAAGTAGCAATTTTATAAATGTTATGTTACAAATGATTTTATTTTTCTTATTTAACTGAAAGTGGTAATTGTTTTAAAGAGAATTCTTTGAGATACATCTCCCTGAAAGTACCATTTTTAATCATCCTTATTGTATCTAAACACCAAGAATTAATATTTTGAGATATTCTTTTTAAATTTTCACTTGAATCAATTATTTCATTAATACTATTAAAGTATATTTCTTTCATTCCATCATAATGAAAACTCATAGGATAATCATCATGTTTATCTTTGATAGCATAAGCAGCTAAACCATACACATTGATTAGGTTTTTTACTGTTTCGATAGGCAAATGATCTGCAATTTCTTTAGATTTAACATTTGGAGCTATCTTTTTGTTATAAAATTCCAAAGAATTACGATCAATAAATCCAATAAAAGAGTTATCCTTTAAAAAATCTAAATAAGATTCAACCTTATCCACTAAACGCTCATAACCTTCTTTACCTAAGTTAAGATCATAAAAATAATCTTCTTCATGCCTACAAGATAAATCTTCCAGAAACAAGTTATAATTAAATGTCAATGATAAAGGTTCTAATAAGTCAAGAAGCTTTTTATATTCTTTTACACCTTGGAAAGTATTTCTAAATCCCGCACCAGAGGAGTTGTCAAAACCTTTTTTAAAAACATAAAAATGAGAAAAATTAATAAAATTTTTCTTAGCTTTATCAGATTTAGCTTTATTAAATAAACAATACATTTGATTAATAATATCTTTTGGGTTAATTAATTTATCACATATAAATATCTCATTGATAACATAATTAGTATGATCAATCATAAAATCATCTTGACCATAGAATAATAAATCTTTTACCTCTTTTGAAGTTATTATTTCTAAAAATGATTCAGATTTATCATAATCATGAAGACACCCGTTGGTGTAATCAAGATATAAAGATTTAAAACTTCTTAAGAGATAAGTTAAATTAGAATGATTCTCATAATTTTCAAATATTGTTCCAATAATTTCATAAATCCCAGGATTACTTTTTAAAAAATGTGTCCCATTATTAAAAAAAGAAATAGTTTCATTAATTTCCCATTTACTGTTTTTATAAGTAACTTCTTTATCAAGGATCTTACCTAAAATGGTTGAAGCTATTTTCACAGGATTATAATCAATTTTATGATGGTCTAAAGAATTAATCATACCTTCAACCATAAACAAAAATCCTAATTTATCAGAAACTGAATAAAATTTATCATTACAAGAGTCAAAACTGTTTAAAACATCTTCTAACCCAGATTTAGAAATAATTCGATTTCTAATATCTTCGATTCTTTCTTCATTCATATTATAAAAATTAAATACCATTCAAATTTAACCCCATCATCAGATTAAACAGTTCATAATCACCATTTCTAACCAGCCTACTAACATTCAATGACCATTCATTCAATGTTTTTCTTTTTTCATCAATTGAATTCAAATTATTTAATTCTTGAAGTGAATCTATGAATAACTGGTTCATAAATCCTTTAGTATAATCATCATTTACCCCTTTAGTAGCATAACCTAACGCTAATTGATATGCTTTAGATAAATTATTAATTTCTTTGTTAGATAAATTTCCAGATAATTCTTCATCAACATAATTGTGTAAATGACGTAAGATATAATGAGAATAATAAACAAAGTTAGTATTATTAAAATCAGGTAAATTGATATATTTTTTAGAGAAATCAATCATTTTATGAAATTTACTTTTTCTGATATAATTTTTTGATTTAATTTCATAATTTCCTATACCATCAATCATCTCTGCAGTACAATTAAATAAACCTAAATCTAAACAACCATTCATCAAAGGGATAAAATATTCATGATCATTACCACCGACATAATAACTGATTAAATATTTAACATCAGTCGGAAGATTTATTTGAATATTTCCAATGTCAGGATTAAATTTAATTAAATGATTAAGTAAAGGAATTAAATCATCAAGATTTTCTCTTTTCTCATACATAATTCCTAAATACCATTTTTTATCTTGTTTTGTAATTCCTGGAAAAGCCATCGCACAAAAAATATTAAACATAGAATCTTGATAACTCTGTTGATAAGATATTTCAAATAAAGGAAGTAACTCATTATAATCAACATATGATGAAAACGCAGATATAAAATTAACAATTTTATTTTCTTCTCCTTCATACAAGTTCATTAGTCGATCATATTGCTTTAATGCTTTTCTTCTTTTTCCAAAAAGAACTTCCATAAGATTATAGTTAACTTTAATATCAGCCCTTAATGTTTTTACAATACTTTCTAAATTAACTTTTTTACCCATTAGAAGCACCCCTTAATGAAAAATATTCAAACAATAACTCAGGCTTTTCTCTTACAGATTTCATCACATTATTTGACCAATCATAGATCATATCTCTTTTATTTTGAATATTATCACATTGATCAGAACATTCTTTAACTGATTGAACTAACAAAGTGTCAAGTTGTTGATGATATTTCACATTATTATTACTTTCATTATTGGAGTAATCTTCAAAACTAACAAGAGAATTTCTCACAAATAGATATAATTCCCCTAATTTGTTAATTTCCCTCTCAGATAGATCAAGTTTTAAACCTGACTTTTTGATATTAGGTAATAAATAAAAATGGTATAATGAATTATTTTGAGACAATGAATTTAACCAATTATTAATTGCTCCTTCAACTTCATAATGAGAGTTCTCTTTAGAATATTCTGATTCAATAAGATTATTTAATTGAAAATAGAAATTATCAACTATTCCTTGTAAAAGATCAGAATCGTTAGTAAAACTATGTGTAACAATATCAAAAGTGTTAGTAAGAGCATAAATGGTTTTATTTGATTTTATAAAATCCATTGAACTTAAATGTTCACAAATTGGAGGCAGGTCATACATTTTAAGTAAATTTTTATCAAGAGTAGTATTTTCTAAATATTTCTTTACAAAATCTTTTAAGACATTAACATAAGATCTACCAGCTTTAAAGATATCTTCCTCTACATTTTCTAAAACAGTGTTAGAAAGGAAGGCAACTAAGTCAATAAACTCTTTTTCTTCTTTAAAATTATTAATTAATTTGTGAGTGACTCGAAGGAGATTATAATTTTGAGAAAAGTTATCAGAATAACCACTCATAAAATTTAAGAACACTTTTTCGTTACAAAATTCTGTTTCAGGAAGTTCTTTTGAATACAATAACAAAGTGTTTTGTATTTTGATATCATCACAAGACAGATATGTTAATTCGCGATGCCAAAAGGATTCAACAACAGAGATTAAATTATCTGAATCTTTGTATTCTAACAATATCGGATTAATTAAGTTAGGAACATATTCATCCCTAGTTAAATAATCATTAGCACGATCACAATCTTGAACCAGATAAAACAGTTTAGGGCAGTCTTCTTTATTGTGATCAGAAAATTTCATGAAAAAATCGTACAAATTTAACAAGTTATCCTTGTCTTTAAAGGTATTAGGACTTAAATGAGTAAGAGTTTTTACAAGGGTTAAAAGATGTTCAGTTGAAGAATAAATTTCAATTAATTCATCAAATTTTTTAATAACATTCTTATCAGAAACATGTTCACTAAAACCAGTTATAAATCCCCTTAACTTACTTATTTTCTTTTCTAAAGATTTTTCACTCATCTTTCATTAACCTCAATTGAAAAATATTCAAACAAATCACATGGTCTTTCTCTAATCAACTTAACAACATTATTAGACCACCCATAAACCATCTTTCTCTTTTCCTCAATGGTAGAATAATTTTCTAAACCTAAATTCAATGCTTGGAAAAAATTATTATCATATGCAGAATATAAAGGATGAAAATCATCAGAATTAGAACTGACAAGGTTAAAGTTAGATGAAAAATAATTAAAACCTAATTCGTATGCTTCACGTAATTTATTAATTTCACGATCAGAAAAATGTTTCTTTAATTCTTGATCTTTAATTTGAGGAGATATAACTATTTGATAATCAATCATAGATTTATCTTTATTAATTTCATTAGTAATATTTTTAAGCCATAAATTTATTTCTTTCTCAACATCTTTGTGAGAATTTTGAGGATTAGAATATCCTAATTTAACTAAATAGTTTAATCTTTTATAAAAATTAAATTCAAACATATTATAAGATACTGGCCCACTTGAAGAAGAAGTTATTAAATTAACATGCATATCAGATAAATTAACTATTGTTTCTAAAGACCTTACAAATTCAAGATTATTTATGTGTTCAGAGACCTCTTCCAAGTAATCAATAAATGCAAAAGTCTCACCATTATTAAAAGGATTATTAAATTTTTTAGAATAATCAAGAATATAATGAAAATCAGTAACATTTTGAGAGATATGATTTATCCCTACACCCTTTCTCACAAAGTCAATTAAAAGAGCAGTAAATTTAGGGAAATCTGGTTCTTCTTTAAAATTATTAATAGTTTTATAAAATACCATATAATTCCCTTTCATTTTATTTGAAATAGATTTAGAATAATGTTTCATTAAATCTAAAATTAATCTTTCAGTATAAGCATTTTCTTCATCTATCCCCTTGAAATAAGAAGTAACAGATTCGATTACTTTCAAATCATCATAATTAGAATATTCTATTTCATTAACACCAAAAATATCAATTAAATTTTCAAGGTTTTCTGATTCTTTATAATTTAATATTGTTGGAAAAATAATTTCAAAAGGATAATCTCCTTCTTTTGAACATTGACCATAATTAAAGTTATTAATTATTCTAAGAATTTTATTGTTCAAACTAGTATCTAATTGAGAAATTTCTAAAAAAAAAAATATTAAATTGTTAGGCCTTTCTTTTTCATCAAATATTAAAGGATCTGATACTTTAATTACATGAATAAGATATTCTAAATTTTCATGGCCATCATAATTTTTAATCATATTATCAAAATTTGGAACTATACGATCATCAAAACCTTCACCAAAATAAAGAAAATAATCTCTTAAATCCTTAATCTCCTGTTCCAATGTTCGTTTTAAGTTCATTTTATGAGACATTTAGTTAACCCCTAACTTCCAACTTTTTCCCTCTAACAATAAAATCATACAGATTACTGTTAGTATCCTTGACCATCCCCATTAAATTCCTAGACCAAATGATTGCACAATCTATTTTTTGTTCAGGCGTATCACCTAAAAATATAGCTTCATTCAAATTATCAAAATAAGTAAACTTAAATTTACGATAGATTTTATTAAAAGATAAATTAGCCCCAGAAGGAACACTTGACCGAACATATGAATCACACATTTGATAAGCGTCACAGATATTCTTAATATTTGACATAGAAAGATTATTTTTAAAATCAGAATCTACTAAATAAGGAGCTATATTCTGTTGATAATAGGTGAAATCATCTAAATCAATGTAATTTAAATTAGGATTAACCAATATTTTTTGAATTTCAAGTCTAAATTGACCCTCAGTTCTGATTCTATTACCATCAATTTGTCCCATCAAATAAGAGATAGTTTCATCATAAACCTCTTTATCGAGTAATTTATCTTTATAATTTAACAAATTTTTAACAGCCCATTTCCCTTTATCATTAAGAGCTCCATTAAAATTATTTAATGTTGAAGCAATAGTAGATCCTTTCTTACATGAACCAAGAATCTCAAAAATATCTTTAATTAATTTATCTTTAAGTTCAATAGGAGTAATGAAAGAAGAACTAATTTCATTAAAAAAATGATTAAGATTAACTTCAAAAGTCTTTTTGTTAAAATTCTTTCCTTCAAGGTAATCTTGTTTATTGAAAACAAGTTTCATATTATCTTGGGAATAGAATTCAGATAAGTTATTTAGATAAGCATTTAGAGATTTATTTACTTTAATTTTAAATTCAGGAGTTCCAATTCCAAGACCACAAAATCTTCTGTTAAATAAAGAATGGACTGAGTCTAAATTAGAATTTAAATTATTACAAAAAACACCTAACAAAGGACTTTCTTTATAATTATTAAATAGATTATTTAAATTTTGTAATTGAGAGGGATCATATTCTAACTTAGTAAAAATATTTTGAATCAAAACAAAAGTATAATTTGAATCATCAAACTCAGTTTCATTCCAATAATCAAAAGTTTTTTTCATGACATTATTAAATACAAACAAATCATTTTCATTATTAAAATGTTGATAAGATGAAGTAACCAATGATTCAAATAAATCATCATAAAAATAATTTAAATGTTCAGGACATTTAGTTACAATATGTTTTATGAGATCTTTGGATGAATCTAAAAAATCTTCACTAAAGGATTTATCTTTAACTGCAAAATCTAAAATCACGTTTACAAGTCCTTCAAGATCCCTTTTCATTTATAACTCGCCCCCTACAGACAACTGAAAGTAACTAAATAACCTATCTGGATTTTTCTTGATTAAACTATAAGTATTAAGCAAAAATTCAGTCATAAGATTCTTTTTATCTGAAATGTTGTCTGCTTGAGAAGTAGCTTCTTCAATGCCTGAAGCAAAACATTTTGCAAATTTATCTTTAAAATCTGATTCTTTAAAACCAACTATAAAATTTCTATTCAACAGATTATAACTTAAATTATAAATATTCATGATTCTATTGATATCCTTACAATTCAAACTCCTCGTTAATTCAGTGTCAGAGATATAAACTTGAAAATGACCTAAATATTGTTCAATCACTTTTGGCTTCAACTCAGAATAATAAGGATCTTTGTTAACATAATTTAATATTTCAAAATGCCAAGAATTGATTTCATATAAAGACAATGCTTTCTTAAATCTATCCCTAGAAGTTAAAGTTGTTACAAATTCTTTTAAAAATGAACTGGGTTCTTCATCAAAAAGAGTTATTAATTTATCATGAATTTTTACAAACTGGTTAACTTCAGAGATACTAAAACAATAATTTAAAATTGTTAATACATTATCCAAATTATTTCTTACTTTATCAAGGTCATGTCTTAAAAAATAAGAGGACATACCTAGATTAGTAATTAATTCTTTTCCAGAATCAGGATTTGCTTTATCTAAAATAATTTTTTTAACTTGATCTTCTAAATATATGGAAAAAACATTATGTCCAATTTCTAAACAATTAATTCCACCATCAGCCCCTATAAAAATATTTAATTCAATTAATCCTTTAAAGAGATCTTTTTGCATATGATCTTCTAAAAGGGAATAATCTTCCAAGATTTGACATGCAATTGAACCTAACTTTTGTGATTGATCCCTAAATGAAGATAATAACTCCAAACCAGACCCAAAACGATTTTGCTTTTTTAACAATTCAAGATATTTTGGAAGTTCCAATTCAATTTTATTTTCTAGATGATTGGACGAATTTAATTGTAATTTAGTGAGATTATCTGAATTAATTAAATTGTTTAGAAGAGTTCTTATTTGATAATTTTTATCTAAAAAAGTGTAATGTTTAATAACTTCTGGAACCAAACATACTAAATCATTAAAATTATCTTGATCATTGTAAACTTTACGCAAATCTTTCATAATTTTTCTCTGAGAACTCATTCAACCATCACCTCTTGCAGGAAATATGTTTTGAAAAGTCCAGGATCTTTTTTTACTAAAGAAGATGTTTCATTGATCCATTCTAAAAGATAAATCTCTTTCTGATGATTACTTTCTACCAAAGAGATTGTTTCATTTAAATATTTAAAAAAGTAATCATCAAGCTTATCATTAACAACATTTTTACCTAAAAGATTAGTTATATCATTTTCAAAAAGTTCAGACATATTTGTATTAATAACATTATAAACAAGATCATATAACACAATCAATCTATTAATGCAATTATAAGATATTTCGTTCTTAAATTCAGAATCATTAATTTCTTCTCTAAAACATTCTGAATATCTTAAGCAAAGCCCTATATCAAACCCATCTTTATCTTTGGACATACTATAATAATCTAAATTATTTTCAGTTTGATTTAGACTAGAAGATTTATTTATAACCTTTAAAGTGTCCTCATAATTAATTTTTTCTTGATAAGAGTTGATAGAATCCAATAATTTAATAAAATCTTTTTGATTTTTAATGTTAATATTAGTTTTATAAGTTAAAATTAAATTTAATAAAACCATTTGATTTTCATTTTTACATGACCTGTATAGATTAGACAATCTTTTAATATTGAGATTTAATTTGTCCCCGTTAGATTTAAATAATTGATAACAATTCTCAAAAGAGCTTATCATCCAAATAGAATCAAGATTACTTAATTGTTGATGTTCAAAAAATATTTCTTTAAGTAGATCAGATGTTGTAAAATAATTAATTTTGTTTTTTATAGATTCTCTTTTTTTAGGATCATCTTTAAGATATAGTTCCCTAGCATAATTAGAAAGATAGTTTATTAATGATTCAGAGATTTGGGTATTAGAAAATGATTTAATGGATGAGATCACATTTGAACATAAATCAAACTTAACTTTTGGATGAAAGTCACTTCTTAAAATATCATTTAAACCCACAATGATCCGATTAAACTTGTTATGATTACCATCAGGAAGATTATCTTTTAATACATCTAAAAGAGAGCCCATCTTTGAAAATTTAGGATTAGAGTGATCATAATTGATTATCTTTTTGAAGAGATCTACTGATTGTTGTTCACAATTTTGATTTGTGACATAATTAAAAACAGACCTAATATCACTTTCAATTATTTCAGGAGCCAGTTCTAGATCAATACCCATATCCTGAATCCCAGAATATACTTGGTTGGATATAGACATAATTTGATTAATTTCATGTTCCAATCTCATCCCACCATCACCTCTGGTGTGAATATTTTTAACGCACCAAAATTTTTTTCAAAAATCCAAGATTCACGTTTCATAACCCTAGTAACTTCTTTTGACCAATTAACAAGAAGACTCTTCTTTTCACCAAGATTATTGCCAATCCCTATAACTTCATTCATTGCAGATTGATATTCAACTTTTAAGTCATTTAAATCATACAGGTGTGCCCATCTAGTAGTATTCCAATTAGGATAAGATTCAACAATCCTATAAATTAATTCATATGATTCCATCAAACATTTAATCTCTTTCATAGAAAGATCATTTCTTAATTCATGATCTTCAATTTTTGAATGAAGTAAAGATAAATAAGTTGGATAGATATTATTGTCATAATTTGGTTGGTTAGTTTTCTTTAGCTCATTTATACCATATTTAAATTGATCAATAGATTTCACTTCATTAAACATAATTAATAAAGAATTATAATCCAAACTATCTTTATGTTCAGTTAATATTTGATAATAATCAACCATCACACCAATTTTTTGCCCCTTAGTATATTTTTTATCCCATATAGTTTTACTCAATAAATCAATTTGTTCTTTGGTCTCACAACGATTATAAAGAACAGCCAACACTTTAAATTGTTCTAATGCATCTTCTTTTCCTAAGCAGTAAGATAATGGATTAAAACTCCTAAATATACTTTGTAGTTGATTCAGGCTGTAGTCTTTATGTTTCATAAAAAGTTCAGTGCAACAATCTAAAGATAAACCATTTAATAATACCTTAGAATCAAACACTTTATTTCTTCCAGAATGTGAAACAAAATGTTTTAATGGAGAAACAACATCATAATAAACAAGATCAATTAAATCAGAGGAGACATCAGATTGAGAATAAGGGATTAAGAATTCAGATAAAGGGATAATTAGATCTAAAACAGTTTCATTAAATAATTTTGACAATTTCAAAAAACTTTTTTCTGAACCCATATAATCTTTAAAAAGATCTAACATAAAATCAGTTTTTGTTTCATCATTTTTTTCATCATATAATTTTAGCTTTAAGATAACATTCCTTATTTTAACATGATTATATTTCTTCCTAAAATATTTACCTAAATCATTTTCATGGTCATAGGTAACAACACCTCTTTCAATACAATCATCACTATGATTAAATATCACACCCATATCTTCAATAATTTCATCTAAATTTCTTCTAAAAATTTTACTATTATCAATTAGTTCAGAGTAAGATTCCCTTAAAGAGCCTAATGATTCGTTTACATCTATTTCCCAAGGAAACTGTTCACTCATGCTACCATCACCTCTTGCATAAGATTACTTCGGAAAAGATCAGGATCTTCTTTGATCAATCTTTTAATATCATAACAAAAAGAAAGCATATTTCTTGTTCTTTCATTTACAGAATCACCCATTACCATTACATCATTTAAATGTTCAAAGAAATAATTCTTCCCAATTACTGATCCTTTAGTATAATAATCTAATGTTCCTGAAACAAGGTCATATGTATCTACTAAAACTTTAATTTGACCCATGTTAAGATAATATTTGGTATCAACTTTAAGCCTATTCCTAATATTCAAACAATAATCTTGAAAGATAGGTATATCTACTTTCCCAATATTTTCATAATCTCGAACCTCATATATTAAAGCAATTAATTCGTTAAAATCTAAATCTTGACATATAGCGTCTTGATACATTATGGCTTCTTTTTTATTTTGAGGTTCTAATTCAATATCAAATAATAAAGTTAAATAGTTATAAAGTTCTGGTGTTCTTTCATGTTCAGAGTTATGTTTATAAAATAGTTTACACGCTCCTGAAAGGACAATATCTTTATAATCAGAACTAGCATAATGATGTAATATATTAGTAGTGATATCAAATAGAGTACGTCTTTTGTTAGAATCATATAATTCAAATTTATCATCAATATCCCAAGCAGTAAATGGTAATTCCAAATAATCAAAGTTAAGGTTAGCTTTATTTTTTAAAATAAAATTGTTTAACTTCTTTATGGGTACCAATAAGTGTTTATCATACAAAAAATTACGATCATGATTTATTCCAATACACAGATAATGATTATTGGATAATATTTTTTTATAAAAATCATGATTTTTGAAAATTTCTATAATTTCAATTACTTGTTCATAATAATCTAATATTTCATGTTTATCCTCTTCAGAATTAGGAAAAAACCTATGCCAGTCTGATATTTGTTCAAGGTAAAAAGTATTTGAATCATTCTCTGAATAAGAATAAATTTTTCTTCCTAACTGGTCTAATATTTTATCAAGATTTTCATCAATCTTATTTTCCAATCCAGAATCTTTTGAAGTGGTCATTTTCTTCATTCACCTTACACCAGATACATCTCAACGATATCTCTTGCTACGTAAGGTAAAGTTTCTGGCCTTACAACCAATTGAGCATGAGTAGCAAATTCTTTAATTTCGTTATAAGCTTCAATTTCACTGCTATCAACCTGATCGCTAGATTTTGTTAAAATGTAAAATACTTTAATATCCTGGTCAGTTGCTTCCTTGATAGCCATCTTAGTATCGTAAACACCTCCCTCATAACTATAATCTGCAGGCCTCCCATCAGCAAACAAGAATAAAATCTTATCTTCTGATTTGCCATCTAACAATTTTCTGGTAACTGACCTAATTGCAGCACCGTCCCGATTTGCATTTCCGGGGTCAATAGTAGTTAATGCATTAATATGGTCAAATTCGTACAGATCTGTATTCCTGTATGATTGGTAAAGAAATTTTCGAATATTAAAATCATCGTCCATTTCTAAATCCCTGAATGAAATATCAATAATAGCTGCAGCAATTTTTTCAATATCTAAAATGTTAGTTTTTCTTTTTAGATTAACAATTGATTGAGCTCCTGATGCCAACTTTTGACTAGTTGAACCAGACCCATCAAGTAATAAAGCAATATCATAATTTCTTTTATTAATTAAACTAGCATCATAAAATCTTTGCTGAGATGCAAAATGTGGATCAATAGAAGCAAACACAACACCAACAGGGTTAAAAGAGTGAGGAGTAGATTGCATTCTTTCTACTTGTAATTGATTAAGTTTAAGTTGTTCAAACTGTTCATATACACCAGTGATTACATTTCCATAAAGTGACCTAATTCTTCTTTCAAAATCAGGATCACCACCACTTAATCGTTTATTAAATATTTCTGAAGGAACTACTTGCTGTTTCTTAGAGTCATATTCATAAAATATTTCTTTAGACACATCATCTTTATCTTCATTATTAATTAACCCATCTTTACTTGGCACTGGGTTCTTTTTCTTTTTATAATGTTCAGGACTAATATTCTCAGCAATTTTATCTACCCTACTTTGAATTTCATCTTTTCTTTCTTTCAATTCATCAACACTTTTAGGTTTAATTGATCCTTGAGTAAAATCATCAGTTTTTCCGAAAGTAGGATTTTGATCATCATTCCAATCTTCACTTTTAGAATTGTCTCCTTCACCATTTTGATCAGTTTTACTTTGACCCTGATCACCTTCACCTTTCCCACCACTTCTACCTTCCCCAGTGCCACCACATTGATTATTTCTTTGAGAACGATAATTGTTAACTGGTTCAGGAAATTGTAGTTCCAACATCCGATACAATTCAGGTAATAATCCAACCGCTTCACATACATTTTTACCACGTAAATCATATACCTTTTCAGCCATATTATTCATTAAATCACGATAATTGTAAATACCCAATTCTTGAAGTTCTGGAACTGTTTCTTTATTGAAAAATTTAAACTCAAACTCTTTAATTTCATTTATATCATTGTACCTTTCTTGATTAGAAGCCCTGTTCATTTCTAACCTTTTACCACTAAGGTATTCATTACCATTAGCACTTAACACTTCAGAAAGAGTACTCCCACAATTTTGACCACATTTAATTTTACGTAACCACGCATTTTTAAAATTTATAAAATCATATATTTTGACTTTTTGTTCTAACTGTTCCGCAGATTCTGTTGTTTGTTCTAAAAGTTTAGTTTCATCAGGTTGGTCATTTGAATCATTTTTAGCTTTATATTCAGGATCTTTATATTCTCCTTGAATTCCAATCAATACTAGGTTAATAAAATCTAAACAAACTTTAAAATCAGATCTTGATTTAATCCTATCACAAAGGTTAACTTCAATCCTATAATCTTCAACAATATTAAATAAATCTGCAGCTAATCCAGAATTAGTTCCAGAAGTTTCCACTTCACTCCCAGTTCCTTTTTCCTCTTTATCTTTCTTGGTATATACTGAAGAATCATTACCAATGATTGAATCAATACTAGAATCACCAATATTAGCCCCATTTGGTCTTACAATTGGAACTTTACCACCATACAAATCATTAAAAATATCTTCTAAATTTAATGGTTCAAAACTCCCTTCTAAAATATGTGCTGCTTCATGAATAAGAATACCTTTGTAAAGAGTGATATTTCTGTTTCCAGTTAAAACATGTTTATTATCTTTCTTAAAATCATTTATTTTTGCTGCTAATTGGATCTCAAATAAATTATCAGTATATTCAGTACTTTTTCTCAAAAGATAAGTTACACCATAACCACTACCTGCTTTAATTGGAACTTTACCCCCTAACAGAGGAATATTGGTAACCAAATAATGTTCACAAAAAGAAGAATTTTCTTTAAATTCTTCAAGACTTACACCTATTGGCATTGCTGCTTGAAAGATCATTCTAAGACGTCTAAGTCTTCTTTCCATTTCATCGTTTGACATTTTTATAGTTTTTTAAATTTAAGTTAGTTAATGATATGATATTCTTAATCATGCATCTGTAATTAAAAAATCACAATTATTTAAATTAAAAAAAATAATTTCAGATTTAGACTCCTTGCGTAGCGTCTTTAGGTTTAGGTATTAAATCATAAGATGTTGCAATTGCAGCAAGATGACTCCATTGATTAGTACCCGTACTTGATATCATTTTATCTGCCAAAGCACCATGTAATAACTTATCTAATATTTCATAGGTTGTTGCATGTGTAGCTCTTTCAGAATCACCAAACAGTTCTAAATTATCTTTATATGTTTGAAATCCAACTTCAATGGTTCTTTGATCAGGATAAACTAATGATATCCCGTTACCCTCAGGAGTATGTTCAGATCTCACTTCAGAACTGATTGTTTGATATAATGAGTCTGGACCACTAGTAATATTTTTTATATTAACAACTCCCCTTAATGCAGTTAAGAATTTCAAATAACTTAAATAAAAATCCCCTTGGCCTTCAATTTGTTCTTTAACTTTTTTCCAAGCATCAGAATCATGTTTAACATTTTCTCTATTAAAATATTGATAAGTTGCTAATTTTCCAACTTCCCTAATAACTTCTTTATTAGCAATATTCATCCAATTACCGCTATCATTTTTTTCTAAATACATTAACAAATCACGTTTAGGCTCATAAATAATTCCTCTTTCTTCTAATGGAAGATCAATATCTATTCCCATAGTTTTAAAAGCAACATATGCACCTAAAAAAGAATCAATATCATTAAAAATAGATGGAGAACATCTACTTTTATGAGAAAATTCAAAATTATCTCTACCAGAAGTAGTTCTTTTTGGATTAAAAGTTTCAGCATAAACAAAGTCTTCAACGTCCCAACCATGTTTATCTTTCATTTCTCTTAATGTAACTTTATTTCCTTGTTTATCAAGAACTGTAAAGTCTAAAAAATCTCCAGTTAATAACATAGAAAGTGATTTTTGTGAATGAGGTGGCATTTCACTACTTTCTTCATTTAAGAAAATTGCAGATTTATTTCTAAGAGCAGATGTTAGTTCAGTATCTGAATAAAAAGTAGTTCCATTAGAAAAAGCTGGCCTTCCTTGATAATCAAATTCCTGTTCATGAATATGGCAAGTTCTTGCAAATACTGTCCGATCGAAAATATCTGCTACGAATCTGATTGCACTAGATTTACCATTACCTGGTTCACCTTGTAAAGCAATATTCTTTTTTCGTCTCATTGCTGATGCTAACCATCTAATTTCATCCATGTAAGATGTCTTACCTTGGTTTGCAATGTATAATCTATTAAATTGAGAATTTTTTTCTTGTGTCATTTTTCTTTTATTTACCCCATATGTTTAGATATTTTCATCATTATTTTTTATCAATTTACAACTGTTAATTCAAACAGCATTACATCTAATAATTTTACCAATAACACTATCACCTAGATACACCTCAGAACAGCTATCACTAATTAGTGGTACCGAGGCATGATATTTATAAATCTTTTGGTTATTTAGAGAGAGATATTAATAATTAATTACTATGAGATCTGAATTAGCATACAATACACCAGCCATTGTATCTTTCATAACTCTCCTTTTAACATCAACTGCCCATTGATTAATCATTCTTCTTTTTTCAGGGATATTATTTCCATAAGCCATTGTTTCATTAGTATAAACCCTAAACATGTTCTGAATCTTTTCAACATTGAACCAACTTTCTTCATTCTTAAATAAAACTGAATAAGCCTCAACAACAGTAGTGATTTCATTATTATTAAGAGAATTCATAACTTTGTGATTATCTCCACAAATAAATAAAGGAAGAATTTTTTCTAAATAAATACCCAAAACATTAACTTTTGAATTTAAAAAGTCTAAATTAGGCATATGTTGAACTGCCCAATTTAGCTCATTTCCAGAAACATCATTTCTAACTAACCCTTTTATTTGATTAACAAATTTAGGGAAATAAATTTCATCCTTATACTCAACTAATAGATCACAAACATTATTGATTCTTGCTGCAGAAACTTTTTTTGATAAAACATCACCTAAACATTCATTCACAATATTTCTGTGATTATGTTTAGAAAATGTAAGTAAAGTGTCAATTATTTTTTCGTCATGATTAGACCTAAGTAATTCAGGAGGAAATTCCAAATAATGTTTAGTCATATAACTATTACATTCTAAAAAGCCCAGATCTAATTCAGAAGTAATTAATTTTTCTTGACGATATATTTGGTAAAGTTTTAAAAGTTTATTTACTGCTTTAAAATTAGCTCTTTGAATTATTGAATTTACTAAATTATCATTATAAAGCAAAAAACGATTCACATTTGAATCAAGAAAATTTGTAATTAATTCTTTCCTAGAATTATGGTTAATCATCCCATTATAACAAATTTTACTAAGATCTTCGATAATCATTATCCCAAAATTAATTTCATTATCTCCTTCTGGAGATATTTGGTAAGAAACTTCATACATAAAATTAACCATAGAAATAGAAAGGTCTTTATCTTTATACTCATTGGTGATATCTACTAAATTCATTAATAAAGACTTATTGACCCATTTTGGATTTGCAAAAGATTTATTGAAATCAGACAAATCTTCTTTAACATCATCATAACGTCCATCATTTTGAAACAAATTTTTCAAACTATTATTAGCTTTTTTTACAAGTTCCCCTAGGGTTTGTTTATCTGACATTTATCATCTCACTAAAATTAAAATATTCCAACAATCTTCCTGGCTCCTTAGTTATCGTTCTAATCACATTATTTGCCCAACCAAACATTAATTCTTGTTTTTCTTGTAAAGAATTTAACTGTGCAAGTTCATGATTGTACACATCAAAGAAAATAGTTTCAATTTTTTCTTTGATAATATCAGGATTTATAGTTTCTGCATAAGGATCATTAAAACAGATAGTAGCATAAGCATTAAGAGAAATTTCGTAAGCTTCCATCAATTTTTCTTTTTGCTTACAATTTAATGAATTAGAATAATCTTTATTTGAGATTTTTCTATTGATAAGATATTCAAATGCAACATCAAAAGGAGACTTTTCAAAAATAAAAGTATTAACTTCTTGAAAATATTCTAAAAAAATTTTTTCTTTCTCTTTTAGATTATCTGTTTTTGATAATAAGGCACTAACATTTAACATATTAAATCGTTCTATACTGTCGATGAAATACAAATTAAATTCATTTTCAAATGTAGATGAAGAATAAGAGATTTTAATCAAACTGATATATTCTGATAAAATACTGATACAACTTAAAGGCAAAGGACTAGTAAAATAATCTTCGCACACATAATTAGCACTGTTATACTGATAGAGATAATAATTCCTAAAAGCATTTGGATCTAAATCAGATAAATCAGAATAAGAACTTAACATTTCAGATAATTTAACAACTTGCTTTTCTCTAAAATCAAATACATTAATGATATTATCAAATGTTTGTAATACTCTAAAGAAATCATCCCCTTTACTTTTAAATTTTTTAAGTTCCCTAAAAGCTAATTTATACTTAACATTATCCATATCTTGATTAGACCATAAATTTAGTATTATTAAAGCATTTTCATCGAATTCTTTACAATGACAAAAATCAAAAAATTCTAATAATGTACTTAACTCTCTTTTACCGGAATAATTTTTAATATAAGCACCTATTGAAGAGGTCATAATTTGCAAATTTGAAACATTTTTCGTCTTAGAATACTTTTCAACAACGTTACAAACCTCATCAAATTTGAAATAATCTTTATCTAAACACTTACCAACATCACTTATAAAATTAATCGGAACATGAATGTTATCAACTTTTGACATTGCAATTAAAACTTCATTAAATCTATTTAACCTTGAACAATTTAACAAAGGCATAGGCCGAATCAAATCACTATGCCAATAAGCATGACCTAACATTGACAATTCTCTGACGTCATATTTTTGGATATAAGAATCAACCATTTGATCAAATGTATCTAAGACAGTTTCAAGGTTAGAAAATCCTTTTCTAGAATGTTCAATTTCTTTTCTGATATCTTCAAAATTAAACATAACCATTCACCACCAAACTATTTTTGTACAGTTGACCATTCATATCAGCAAAATGTATCCCCTTAACTAAACCATCACACCATTCCAAAATATCTCTTTTTCTTTGATTAGTATTATCTCCTAAACCTTCAACTTCTCGAAGAAATTCAATAAATTGTCTTTTAGCAGATTTATAACTCCAACTTTGTTCAGGAAACCTTTCTCTAGAAAAATTGAAAGCAAAAGTAATTTTGTTAACTTCTCTTAAATTCATTGTATCTGCTAATTCTTGATTCCTGAATCCATCACGAATATGATAAAAGTAATCATATACTGAATATGCTAAAAAATCATTTAAGTTGGATTGTTTGATGAGATAATCACAAACTTCCTTACCCAATGAAGAATGTCGCAGACTCCCAACTAAATATTTATTAAATAAATGATTAATTTCATCAAATTGGTTATTGTCCCTAGTTTTCTTTAATAATTTATTATAATCACATACAAAATTAAGAATATTTTCTCTTGAAAAACTTTTTAAAACTTTATGGACCTCATTATCACCCCCATAATTAGAATAAACTTCAATAATATTATTAAAAGTAGCATCATTACAATATGAAGAATCAAAAATTATTTTAAAAACTTCTTCCTGATATATTTCTCCATAACTGTTTAGGACATTGGTAATTTCTTTAGATGCACACATATTTAATGATTTAATTATTTGTTTTTTGATATGACTAAAATTTCTTATTTTCTCAAGATATTGTAAAGAGCACCTATTTAATTTCTCAACATCTTTATGACATAATGTAAATGCCCGAATATGATTTATTATTTCTGGATCATCACCAAACTGAACTTGTGACATCCTAAACACTTCTACCATACCACTAAAACCAGAATCAGAGCAGATATAATCTTGTTGAAATGATTTTAAGAATCTTTGATGAGATAAAGAACTAACTGGAACTCTTGTCATGAAATCTTTGGAAGCATAGAGAACATTTCTTAAATTATCTTCATTAGATTGTACTTTTTCAATTACTTGATCTAACGAAGTTGTAAGACATTCTTGTTCAAAAGGAGAGTAAGTTACTGAGATCAATCTTCTTACTTCTTGTTCCAACACAGATAAAGAACTCATCTCGCATCACATCCAAACATTAACCTAAGTTCATCATCATAAGCTCCGGACTTAATCATACGCTGTACTTCTTTGCACCAGTAAGTCATACTTTCACGTTTCTGTTCTAAGGTTTCTCCGTAAGATATTGCTTCATTTAAATGATGAAAGAAAATATCATCGCCAGTTCTGATAACATAACTATATGTTGAAAGATCATTTTCAAAGTTATTTCTACAATAATTGATTACAAGATCGTGAGTAGAACTAGTAATAATCATTTCATCATAATTTAATTTATACTTTAAATCAGGATCATCAATAGAATATTCAAAAGAAATAATAAAATTTTTTAAATTTTCAAAATTATGATGTTTTTTAAATTGATTTTCATGTTTAAAATTAGATCTTGGCTGCATAAATCCAGGAAACTTAATTAAGTAACTATTAAATATTTTAAACTCCCTTTCTAAACTTTTTTCTAAGATATTACAAGATTCTTTAAACATTTCATGATCATGAAAATTTCCCACATAGTTCATTAAATCTTTTAAAACACTAATTCCCTCTTTTTGATAACATAAATTTCCAAACATATAAATTACTGGTCCAACAAAATTATTAGTTCCAGCTGAAAGGTATGCATCTTTAAAATCATCAAAAACTTCCATGATATCATAAGATATTAAATTACTAATTAGATTACCAGCAAATCTCAAATTACATTTTTTACCATTATCGATACAATGAGAATAAAAATAACCCAAATTTGTCAATTCATTTAAATCTTGATTTTTATCAAGGGATTGATAAAAACTATTAAATACTTCAAAAGGGATAATAATTTTATTTGGATTTTGAATACTTTTAATCTTATCAATAAAATGATGATAAGAATCAATAGCTAAACTAAGATCAGAAGATTTTTCTTCTTTGAAAACTTCACGTACAAAATCCTCAAATTCATTAATATTTTTTTCTAATAGGCTCATTTATCCTCACCCCCTGCTCCAAACATTAATCTAATCTCGTCATCATAAGAACCAGATTTAATCATACGTTTTACCTCTTTACACCAGTAAGTCATGCTTTGACGTTTTACATCCAAAGTTTCCCCATAAGAGATAGATTTGTTTAAATTGTTAAAGAAAAGGTCTTCAGCTTCATCATAACTATCAATTAAATGTTCACTAAAATGACCATATACCTGTTGAAGATAAACCATAATTAATTCACGAGTTTCTTTAATTAAATTCATTTCCAAGTAAGAGACCTTATGCTTCAATTCATAATCTGATATAAATAGTTCAAATTCGTTATAAAATGGAGCTAATTCTTTTAAATTAACTAAATTATTAACATCATCAGATTTTTTATATAATAAAATTTCAGGAACTTTTGACAAACAACTTGTAAAAAAGTTAGTACTACCACCAAGATAATTTATAGATAAAGACAATTTATTAGCAATTGGTTCAAAATGATTATGATCATGATAATCAATTATGAAAGAATAATATTGTTTTAATGCTTTTGAATTTCCTACATTAATTAATTTAATTATTATATCTTCTAAAAGGATATCAGTCCTAATTATATCTTCAATTTCAAAGTAAGATTCGGAAAAATCATCAAAACTTTCTTTTATAAGATTTTTATTTTGAAAAATTCTTACAAACCTTGAAGCATATGTTAAACTAGTACCCTTATCAACACAAGAATTGTAAAAGTCACATAACTTTAAAATCTCTTCAGAATCTTGGTGTTCTTTTGCAGATATACGTAAACTCGATACTAACAAATCTAAATTTGAACGTTTATATTCTCGTTCAATTAATTTTTCTGATAAATCACCATAAGATTTTAAAACTTTGATCAGTTCTAAAGATGAACAATTTTCAAGATGAGAGGTCATGAAATGTTTATTTTCTTCAAGTGCTTTTCCTAAATCCATGAAGTCAGCCATTTTAGTTATATCCTCTTATCATTAATTGTTGCAATAAAAGTCCGTTGGAAGCATCTTTCTTGATTAGTCTCTGCACATCATAACAAAAAGACATGGTATTATTGATCTTTGCAGATTCAGTATCACCAATTTCCATCACTTGATTTAAATGTTGAAAAAGAATATCCCTAGCGGGCAAAAATAATTTTGAGAATCTACCTGACGTACCTTCTAATAGATCATAAGTTTCCATCATAGTTTTAATTTGTTTCATGTTTAATGAATATTTAAGTTCAGAATCAATGTTATTTTTAATCTTCAAACAGTAATCCATGAAGGGACAAATATCAACTATTTTAATATTTTCATAATCTCTAGAGTCATAGATTAGAGTAATTAAATTAGAAGTTGCAAAATTTTCTTTAATTGTATCATGATAAAGTTTAGCTTCTTTTTCATTTAGTATTTCTAGATCACCTTCCAAAAGCATCGGTAAAAAATCAACACTATCATGAAAATCACCTTCTTCAATTTTATTTAAGATTAATTTTAATACTGAATATACTTCACCTTTAAATTCAACTGAGTCATATTTTTCTAAAATTAATAGAGTTTTATCAAGATAATCCAAATCACTTTCTGGGGTTATATTTTCTAAGGTAATTGCTTGAAGTGGAAGGTTGATATAATATTTTAAATTATCATTAAACCTATTTTTACTAATCAAATTATTAATTTTTACAGAAAAATCAGACTCACCCATAGTAAATAAAAATTGATTAATTATAGCAATTTCAGAGGTATATGGGGAATCTTTAAAATTTGTTAGAACTGATTCTAACCCTTTAAGATAATTAAATATTATATTCCGATCACAATCACCTAAATGTACCACACCATAAAATAATTCACTTTTAATAAAGGTACATTCTGGATAAATTGAAGATAATTTGTGAATAGACGCATAAAACTTCATTATTCCTTCTTCGATCACAGTTTCTAAACTGTTAAAATCTTTTGTCATTAACCCTTCACCTCAAAAAAATGTTTAAAGAAATAATTATCAAAAGTACCATTAATGACTAATCTTTCAACTTCTCTAAACCATTCAAATAATAATCTTCTTTGAATATATTGTTCATTACTAAGATCAATCACTTGATTCAAAGACCCATTAAAAATATTTTTGCCTTGATCTTTCCATTCATCTTGTTCATGTAAATATTGTAATTTATTGAGATTAAGTTGATTAATAACTAAATCATAAGATCTCATAATTTTGTTTACATCTTTAATAGTTAAATATTCTTCAAAATCTTTATTTTCTATTGAAGGCATTACATTGAAATAATAAGAAGCGTAAGTATCAGGTTGAAGAGATTTAATTTCTTTCCTAGAAACAACATCTTTAATAATCTTACCCAAATCAACTCTAACTTTATAATCAACATTAAATATCTCAATCAATTCTAAAACTTGAAGTTTATTTTTTTCATCTTTACATATCGACAAAGCATTAATTGTTTCAACCTGATAATTAATATTACCATAAATTCTTCTAAGGGTACTAAGAAATTTATCTTTACAATCATCACCGAAATAATAAGGGGATAAATCATAAACTTGATACAAATCATCATGTTTCCAAGATTCATTTAAATTAAGTAATTTAGAAAAACCAAGAAACTCCTTGCTTGATAAAGAATTTAGTTTATTTGATTCTATTAAAAAGTCACAATATTTAGAAAAATGTTCTAAATTAACTTTTATCACTGGAAATGTAAAATAACCTAAAACACTATCTAAATGATTAGAATCAAAATTTTCATCTTCAGTATAAAAATTAATTACTTTCTGGAATTCTTGTAAATAAGGTTTATGTTTACCCCATAACCGACTTATTGGGAATTTTCTTTTAATATCTCTTTCAATTCTACTTAAATAAGCATCAATAGTACCCCCACCATCAAACTCAGATCTGTCGCGATTATATGTTAATTTCATTTTTTATTATATTTGATTATTTTAAAATTCATACCGCCTCTAATGAAAAATATTTCACCAATTCATTATGCTCTTTCCTGGACATCTTAATAACCTCTTCACACCATAAGTTAATTCCATCTTTTTGTTCAGAGAAAGTATTGTATAAAGAGATTAGTTCATCAAATGCTGCAAAGAATAGTTCAGTGAATTTTTCTTTTCCAAAGTAGCTATCACTTCCTAAGACTCCTATTGAAACATTATGTGCTTGGACTAAACTATTAATTTCTTTATTAGTTAAAGAATATTTTAAAGGATCAGCGATATGCCCATGAAAATTAGCATAAAAATAAGCAAAAGTTTCACCCCTCAAAGTACCATTAATAGAGTTTATATTTTTGTGATTTTCAAGATTTTTAAGACAATCATAAACTTGATATACAGAATCTCCATACTTTATGAATTGATTTAAAATTTCTACTCTAAAATTATAATTATCTGAATAAAAATGATTATTCAGTTCAGAAATAATACGATAAGTTCCTCTTCTAGCTTTTGTTTTAGCAATATTATCTAATAAGTTAAAAGTCATACCAAATTTATCAGTGTTGATAGATTTATCAAACAAACTCATTCTTAACCTAGGATCATAACGTAAATTCAAATCAAAAATAAATAACATATTTACAATTTCAGGGAAATTCCCATGATCTTTATGTTTGTAAATGAAATTAAGATATTTATCAAAAACACCTAAATCTTTGGTTGCGTCAGGAGCATGTTCATCAAAGTCTGGATCGTCCTCCCTCTTGTTTTTAATTTCCCATTCACCTAAGTTATAATGAGAAGCTTTAGTTAAAGAATTAATTATAATTTCAAGAGATTCAGTATCTTTAAAATCAATTGCTACTTGACAAGTTTTAGTAGTATAATCTGAATTTTTTATAAAGTGAGCAACTGCATCAATATTTTGAGCTATTCCCTGAATTTCTTTTTTTCCTTTAAATTGATACAAAGTATCAATACAATTAATTATTACATTAATATCTTCTTTTCTACAACTAATATAATGAATTGGATTTAAAATACTGCTTAAAATTTTACTAGAATTAGATTCACCATTGTTATAAAAATCAAGTAGTTCATTAAGTTGAATTATAGCATTATTAGTTTCATTAATATCATTAACACTATTATTTTCATTAGTTATGTCATTGAATCTTTTAGAAACTTTATTTTTTACCATAACCATTTTAGGATAATTTAATTTATCGATTATATCTAACCTCATATTTTCATCCATTGAATCTTCTAATACCATTTTAAACAGCCACCCCAATTAATCTTTGGTTAATTTTCTGCATTTCAGTCATACCATTCCCATAATTTATCTGGTAACTATTTGGATCTTTGATTAATCTGTAAGTGTCAATTGACCAAGCATTAATCATCATTACTTTTTCTTTTTGTGTGTTGCCTAAACTTGCTGCAGAATCTAAATAAGCACAGAACTGTTCAGAAAAATCAAAGCCAAACATTCTTGTTCTTTTACCATTTTTACTTCTTTTTGTGGGAGAAAACATATAATTATAGCTGACTTGATAAGCCTTCACGAGATTATTAATTACTCTAATTGGCAGATTATATTCTAAATCTTGATCTTTAAAATTAATATTTTTAATATAAAATTTAATCACATTAGGGTCCCAATTTTCCCAATCATTAACCGCTTGAGATAATTTAATTAATTTAAGAATTTCTCTATCTTTATAGTGTTTAATGTTATGGTAATGAAATGCTCTTGCTTTATTTGGTTTATAATTTATGATATTATTTCCTTCAAAAACATTACAAGTTTGTTTAACAAAATAATCATTTTCAAATGCAATTACACTCCCAATAGCTTTCATAACATCATTTGAAGGAGAATTAAAACAATCAGAACTTTCATAAGGAATAACTGTTTTTTTTATTAAATCGTTATTTTTTCTAATTAAAATAAGTCTCTTTTTGAAATCTTCATGAAAATTAAAAGAACGCTTTGACAAACCAGAAGATAATTCATTAACTAAAGGAACAAAAGACACAAGATCTTTGAAAGAAAATAATGTTTTGAACAAATCTTTAGCAAGTTTTGGACAAGTAATTAATTCACTTAATTCTTCAAATGACATACTCAACATATAAAGGATATTATCATGATGATTTAAATCTTTGAAAAGTTCAGTTGCAGGACCAATAAAATCAAGATTTAATTCTTTATAATCTTGGTTACCTTGACCAACATATTTAGCCATGCTGAGATAAATGCTAGTTACTGAATGAAGAAAACCAGTAGTTCTAGAATGAGGATAATTTTCAGATACAAAATCTTTAACCTGATTTTGAGATAAGATATGACATAATGCTTTGAAATCTTCCTTATGTGTGACTCTATTTCTGGACCGCTCAAAATGAGATGCAATACAGGTAAGTGGAATATTTGGAATTTGATCAGAATCTAGATTATTAAAATTTGAATATTGAGAAATAACTTCATCATATTTTGGTTTTAATTCTCTTCTTAATTTTTTCTTACTAGCAATAGGTACATTAATACGCCTGATTGAATATTTAAAACAATCGTTTAAGAAATCATCCAAAGAACTCATCTCACACAACCCCCAACAAGTTCAGAAGAACCAAACATCAATCTTAATTCATTATCATAAGCACCTGATTTAATCATACGTTGAACTTCTTTGCACCAGTAAGTCATACTTTGACGTTTTTCATCTAAAGTTTCTCCACAAGAAATGGCTTGGTTGAGATGTTGGAAAAAAATATCATCAGTAACCGGGTGATATCCTTGAGCATAATTATAAGCAAATTTGTAAGTTAATTCAATTAAAATCATTTCATCGTAGTTTAATTTATATTGTAAATCTTGATCAATAATCCTATTTTCATAATGTTGTAAAAAATGTTGTAACTGATCAAATGAATGGTGATCAGAATATTCCCCATCATTTTTAAAATTTGACTTTGGTTGCATAAACCCAGGATATTTTGAGAGATATGAGGTCATATCATCTTTACTATTCCTTTCATATTTTATTTTAAGATTTTGAATTGAAACATCAAAATATTCATGAGAATGAAAATTCTTCAAATAACTGAATAACTTTTTCAATAAAATATCATCTTCTTCTGAGATTAATCTTCTGGTAACATCACCTAGGGAGATACTATTCATTTTATTTTTAAGTATAGAATTTGTTTCAGCATAATTATCAAACATAGACATCATACTATAATCAGACAAATTATTTACAATATTAATATTTGTTAATACATTATTAGAACCAATACCAACACATTCAGAGTAAAAATCACATAACTTAATAAATTCATTAATATCATTATTATTTTTATTACATTTCTTGATAACATTAGTTATATCAAAATAACGATAAACTCTCTCATCACTATCAGGGTCTGAATCAATAATATCAACAAGATTATAAAAAGAAGATCTGGCTGTTATTTCATCTAACCCTTCTTCTTTCCAATTTCTTAACATACCAAAGATAGGTAAGTTTGTGAAACTTCCACCCATTTTCATCTCCAACCACCTCCAACAAGTTCAAAAGAACCAAACATTAACCTAAGTTCATCATCATAAGCCCCAGACTTAATCATACGTTGAACTTCTTCACACCAAGAGGTCATACTCTTATGTTTATCTTCTAAAGTTTCTCCACACGAGATAGATTCATTAAGGTATTGGAAGAACAACTTCTTTGAAGCGCCAAAACCAATCGGAAAAACAGAATCACCATATTCTTCTAAAACAGTACAATAGTTAGATACTAATTCTTCAGTTTCTTGTAATAAAAACATTTCATTATAATCAATTTCATACTTTAATTCTTCATCTTTTAACTCACGTAAATAATGATTATTAAAATCAGTCAATTTGTTGAATTCATGATGTTCAATGAATCCAATTTCAGAATTAAATTTAGATCTTGGTTGCATGAATCCAGGTAATTTAATCAAATAACTTTTAAAAATATCTTCAAATGAACTATTATTTTCTAAAAAAGAACATGACCTATTAAAAAGTGGATGATCTTTAAAATCTCTTAAGTAATCAAAAAGATCAAGTAAAATATCACCTCTTTTTTCATTAGCTAAATTTTTAATTGTCCAAAATAAACTTCTATCCATTTCATCATTTTCTAAACACAAATGTGTTTTAGCATAATCATCAAATATATACATTAAATCATTAGATAAAAAAGAGTTTACCCTTGTAGCACCCATGATAAATTTAATTCCACTTATTTCAACACAAGAAGAATAGAAACCACATAATTTCTTTATTTCATCATGATTTTTATTTTTAGTCACAGATTTCCTTAAGCTAAGAAAAATTTCACCAGGGACAACATTTTTTTCATTCCTCCTAATATCTTTACATTTGGTAATAAAAGAATGATATGAATCTAACACTGAATTTAAAGTAGAAGTTCCTAACTCTTCGAAAGTTTCAATCATCAGATTTTCTAAATTCATTTTTCATTATCCCCACTTAAAATTTCAAAATAATCTAAAAACTGTTCTGGATTTTTTTTAATCAAACCATAAAGGTTATTTGACCATTGAATTAATAATGATTTCTTTTCTTTAATTTTATTACCATAAGAGATTGTTTTATTCATTGCAGAAACAAAATAATTTTCAAGATCATCTTCAACATCTCTCTGATAATTTAGGTCATAATCTGTTTTATCAGCTTCAGCTTCACCTAAGATTAATATTTGATGTGCCAAACAATAACTCTTAACTAATTGTTTAATCTCATTTGATGTTAATGAATCTCTTAACACAGTATCACCAAAATTATATTTAAGATGACTAATATATTTTACTAAATCATCCCCCTCTAAACCTGTAGGATAATTGTTCTGATTCAAAAATTTAATTTCTTTATTCCAATGTTTCTTTTCTAAATGAGTATACAAATAAACCACTTGATCAAAATTACTTTTACCAACAAATTTCTTAAATGTTTTAACCCCACTTTGATGTTCAAGAAGTTTTTTTCTGAACTGAAAATATCTTTGACGAGGATTTTTTATTTCAGACCTATCCTTAGCAATTTTGGATAATTGGTCCATATTTCTAATAAAATAACTTATAATTACCCCATGAGATAATTTACATTCAGTTGAACCTAATAATTTAAACAAATCTTTATCTTCATTTTCTAACAATTTCTTTGTTGGATAAGCACCCCTAGCATTCCAGATAGAAACACATGTATTAACCAATAAGTCTTTGTAATGAGGATTTTTTAATCCAACAATATTATGCTTAATGTAGTGTGATTGTAAATAATCAATAAGACTTTCTTTATCTGTACCATATAATTTATCAGAATTACCATAATTAAATCTATTAAATGTAAGATAAATTTTATCGAAAACCGGAGAAAGAGTATAACTATCCAATAAATCATGATATTTTTCAAACAGAATAGGTGAAGATGATTTGAACATTTCAAAAGAATTTAGTAACGCTTGCAGATCATTACTTTTCACACATAATCTTGATAAGCTAAGAGCCATTGGTCTTTCTGTACTAAATCTCCTAGCCAAGTTAGAATGGATTAAATTAACAACTGCAGCTTCTAATCCTTGACCCCTACTTTTCTCTAAAGCATTTTCAAAAGTATCAATAGTTAATTTGGAATTATACCTAACATGCTCTCCAACCCAAGTTTTACAATAATTGATTTTATGTTCTAATCCCATTTTATTTTCCTAACATTGAATATAATATACCTTCATTAGATTGTTTTATAATTGAATCATAAACTTGATTACACCATTGATTAATGTTGCTTCTTTTCTCTGGAACATTATCACCTAATTCAATAACACTGTTTAAATTAGAAAAAAATGATTTAGAATAACCTCTTAAAAAATCAGTGTAATTTAGTACAGAATCAGAGTGAAATATCAAATTATTATATCCTAAACGATAGGTTTTGGTTAAATTACTAATATCTTTGATATTTAAGATTCTCCTGAACTCAATATCATTGATATTAGGAAATATTGTGTTAGAATAATCTAAAATAAGAGAATAATTATTTTCAACAAGATCTTGTTTATTTAAAGAATTTACAACACCTAAAAGGTTATCTGGAAAAAAACCTAAGTTATAATAACCATGCTTTGAATCGTGTAGAAAGATAGTTAAAGATTCATCTACGTGTTTACTTCCAGGAATCTTATTAAGTACAAGAATAAGCTCCCTATAGTTCTTACGTAACTTTTTCATTTCCTCATCAGAAATAATCATTGATGATATTCTTAAATCATCTTTACTAGACCTTTCAGAATATTTATTATAATTCTTTTCAATTTGTTCAAACAGTAAATATAAAGTATCAACATTGTTCTTAGAAAAAACAATATTGTCTTGTAAGTAAGATTGTAAAAAATTATTTGTAGTTTCATTACAATAAGTTAACTTCTTTACTTTTTCTGCTGTACTCAATAAAGAGTGAATATTACGTGGATATTTAATTTTATCAGCAATTATTGTGCTTGAAGGATCAAATTCTTCCAAACTTCTTTGAATTGCTTTTTTATAATAATCAACTAACTGGTTCAAAGTTCGATTATCTGAACTAGTAAAGAAAGAGCCAGTTATATATTTATGAAGATCCTTTCTTCTAAGACCATCTAGAATAAAAATATTTTTTAGATAATAAGTAAAATTATCAAAATTAAAATCAGGTTCTTTAGCTAAATGATTTATCCTTCTTTTACCAAAAGAGTAAAGATAATCCACATTAGAACTGTTAGAAAGCTCAGATAAGAGGTTAAACTTATTATCATCAAAATTATTTCTTAATTTTGTTAATTCTTTAGCAATCGCATTTACCTGAATATCAAAACTAAATTTGGAATATTTATTGATATTATCAAAAATGTCCAATACTGGAAAAACATATTCTGGCAAGTCAAGAACAAATTTTTCAATAACATCTAAACAGTAAGAGATACTTAAAGGATTTTGATCATTTGATGCAACATTTAACATGGTACTTGCCACCCTAGGCAAAAGGTCAGAATCTTCTTTAACATTATCAATTAATTCTAAGAACCAAAAATTAAACCTTTCATCATTCAAGATATAATTTTCAATGTTGTCCATTAACTGAACATTAAATTTATTGTCATAATTTTCTAAGCAATAATCAGTAAGTTGATTAAATGATTGTAAAGACTTTTTTCTTCTAAGACTAAATATGTCAAACCAAGAACTATTTTTATGATAGATTAAACCTTTAGTTTCCTGTACTTTATCTTCAATTGTTTGTTTAGTTTTTATTCTTATCATGTTGCTTAACAATAACCCCTCATTATTAATCTAAAGTCATCGTACTGACCTTCTTTGATAAGTTTAGAAGCGTTTGAAGCAAATTCTAACAACATTCTTTTCTGAACAGAAACATTTTCAGCATTAGATTTTATTTCATTAAATATATTTGAATATAATTCGCCTAAACTCACGTCACCCTTATCTAAAAATGCTTTTTTATTTTCATTAATTGAAATGTAATTCTTACAAAGATCATTAAAAGTCATTAATTTAAAATATTCATCCACAGAAAGAGATTGAAATATGTCAATATCTTTAAACAAACTACAAGTCATATAATTAAAAGATTTTACTCTATCCCGTCTTATTAAACAGGTACAATTTATGGCTTTCCCCAACCATTCATTTAATTTAACCTTATTTTCTTGTAAAGAATTATCTTCACTGATTACTTTATTCAATGAACTAGACAAATTTTTCCTAAATAAACCTTTATATTCAAAGGGCATATTCTTATAATAATCCAAAAAAAAGTTCAAATTGTTCATCTCTTCCAAGTTTAGATTTAATCTAAATTTCTTGTTTTCGATTAAATTATAGTTTTTAAAATAAGAGGTAATAGTCTCTAAATCAAAATATTCATCAAAGTACTTTTTATCATTATTTTCTACATAATCTATGACATCGCTAAAGGTAGTAGGATTTACATCTACAGCATTAAGTATATCAAAAGTAAAATAGAATTTATCTTGTTTAGTTTGATCTGAAAAGTAATCCAAAACTTTCTTAACAGCTTTTTCTTCATTAAAACTATCAAAAGACTTTGGAGAAATAAATTTTTGTGATTTAACAACTGCGTTTAATAAATCCTTATCATAATGACCTTTTGGATCATTAAATTCATTAATTATAGCTAATCCTCTATCCAAGTAAGATAAAGAATCGTCACAATCCATTGAAGTTAATAATATTCTGATAGCAGTATCAATATTATTATTTAAATAAACTGAACTAGCTTTGACCCCATATTTGTAAATAAAAGTATCAATTATTTTCACCATATAATCAGATTTAGAATCATTATCATCATGAACCAATTTCCATAAAGTGAAATTAGTTCTCCTTTTTGCAACATACATTAAATTCACATGATCATTGGATTCTATATGTCTCATTAAATTATGATAACGAGTATTATACTCACAATCAAAACCACTCATAACCTTGTCGTGGCCATTTAAGATAATTTCTAAGTTGGAATCACCTTCCAGTAATTCTGCAATTTTATCTCTTCTCTGTTTGATTAAAGAATCTAATTCTCGAATATCCATGACTTTATCATTTCCCATCTTAACAATAACCCCCTATTGCTAATCGGAAATCATCATACTTACCTTCTTTAAACAATCTAGTTGCGTCAGAAGTGAACCCTAATAATATTCTTTTTTGGATAGAAACATCTTCAGATAATGATTTAACCTCTTTGAGAATACCACAACACAACTCTTTCAAACCATCATAATGTTTAATATCATAACAAGAGGAATAAAAAGAATTAGAATCATTATTTCCAGAAAGATAAATATTACAAAGTCTTTCAAATTTAATTAAGTTTAAATAATCATTTTTACTTAATAAATTAAAAAGGTCTATTTCTTTAATTAATTCACAAGCCATAATATGCAGATTATCGTCATCATCATAATCAACAAAATTTAAACAGTATTTTGTTTTACCAATCCAATCAATTAATTTATTTTTATCTTTAATCAAATCTTCATCATCATCAAAACAATCATCTAACACCCGTTTAAATGAATATATTAAAGAATCTTCAATATTCCATTTTGTTAATTTTGAAAAATTGTTATTAAAATTAAAGATATAATTTAAATCGTTTACTTTTTCTTCTAAATTATAATCTTCTTTAAGTAAATACTCAACAGACCTTCTTTTTCTCAAGAAATTTCTACTCATCTTACTGTACACCCCTCAATTCACTGATAAAAGAATGAATATCAAAGTGATCTTCACGTACTAATTGGGAGATTCTTTTACAATAATTAATCACACTATGTTTCTGAACTTCAATAGATTCATCTTTGTAATAATCTACAACTTCGTCCAGAGAAGAAATGAAAGATTGTTTAAGTTCTTTATTTAAGAATTCTCTTGTTTTAACAGAATTATGGCTTGGATTTGACTCTGGTTTTTGTAATAAAGTATTTTTTAAAAGATTATAAGTTCCAGTCAAAAGTTCAATTTGAGAGATTTTAAGTGTTGGTTTAATCACATTGGACCAATCTTCAAAAGAGAAAATATATTCATTTACTAAACCAAAGTTTTCTTCACTTAATGAAAAATTGTTTTCAAATACATTAAAAAAGTCATCCAAACTCTTACCAATTCCTTTATCAAATCCAAGAACATAATTATTAACCTTAGGTAAGATATTATTATTGAAATCTTCTCGTGAAGCTAATTTTCTTAACCTATTTTCTAATACTGCAAACGAACTTAAATCACCAGTTCTAGTAAAATAACCAACTGTATGTTTAAAAGTTTTAATTAAATCACCATTATTGTCCGTCAAATCAAGAAGATCACAAATATTTGTGATAAGATATTCCTTATCATTAACAACTCTTCTTTCATCATAAACAAATTCAGGGAGAAGTCTTCTATCTCCGACAACTTGAAAGAAAATTTTTCTAAAAGTATTCATTAAATGATAAAGCTTACTTTTATCTTTATCTCTATTACTAACCTGATTAACTTGATTTAATTCTATATCTTCATCAGTTTCAATATTATTTAACTTTTCAATGACTCTTGGCATGGACAAATATTCTTCTAAAAAAGCAGGGATATTTTTATTGTATTTATGAGTAAAAAAATGGATTGCATTATTAACATATTTTAAATCTAATTCATTATTGTTATGTTTTTTATCAAGATAGGTTAATAGGTAATTTAAATTCAGACTATTTTCCTTAAATCCAGGTATAAAATAATTTACTTTCTCTAAAACATCATTAAAATCAGATCTTTCAGATAATTTTTCTAACAATTCTTTTAAAGATACAAATTTATGAAAATCCATTTCAAAACCACTATAATTCTGCAAATTCCAACCATCAAAAACATGTCTGAAAGTTGTAACTAAACCAACATGATTATCAGTTAGATCAAAAAGATTACAAACACTACCTATTAAATATTCTTTACAATTAACTTTTTCACCATGTTCAGAATCTCTATTTGAAACTAAAAGTTCTCTGTTTGGCATTGATAAAATATTACCAAAACAATTTATTAAATAAAATAAATTAGTTTTTATAGGATCATTTCTAATTACATGATATCTCCCATTTTCACCCCTATCTTTATCTGCTTCAAAATGATTTAATTTATCAATAATTTCAGGGTTTGAGAAAAACAAATTTAAATCACAATCTTTTCCTTCAAGGTAACTATGGCGTTGGAACCTAACCATGTCATTAACATAATTTACATCTAAATTATTTATCCTATTGCTTTCATAAATAATAGACAAAAGTTTATTAAAATTGGATGTACCAAAAGAAGACACATTATAATTAATTCTTAAATTTTTAATAATTACATCAAAATCAGACATATCAAAATTATCCCCATCAACATAATCTCCGATAACCTCATTGAAGAAATCAAGTTTTTGAAGATGTTTTTCAATACCTTCTTCTGATGTTTCTACTCGAAAAGAGATTGAACTATTATAAAGCAAATCAGACAGATTTGTAGGGTTAGAAGTTAAAGGAATAAAGTTCAAAAAACCATGAGTTAACATACCTTTTATTTGAGTTTTCTTTTCATCAGAAACATTTTCAAGTTCAAGATTAGAGATTAAGACGTATTGATTTAACATTTGTCCTAAGCTAACACTCAAATTGTCTTCCAAAGTAGAATTATCAATTAATTTACATACATATTTTTCTAAAGTAATTCTTGGTTTTAAACCATAGCAATTAAGGGGTAATTTTCTAATTTTATTGAAAGTATGAAATAACCTTTCAAAAGAAACATGATAATCAGAGATATTTTTAAAATAATTTACTACAAAATCTTGAGAAAAATAGTTAGTTAATCCGGTTGGTAAAGTTTCACCAGGTTCACTAACAGTACAATTTACAAAAGAGTTTTCTACCCCCTCTATAAATTTATAAAATAAATCATTTTCATTTTCACTATAATTGAAATAATGCTTAATCAATTCATTTCCTAAAACACAAGCTTGAAAATCGCCATATTCTTCAGAAAATAATCTTATGTATTTCTTATAATAATTTAATTTTGTTGTTGACCTACTTCCAACTGAATCTAAAATATCCAAAGTACTCTGCACACATTCATCAATAGCAACACCATAATTTCTTGGAAGATCCTCGGTTAGAATTTCACTTACAATCTTAAACTCGTCTTCAGTATAACCTTCAAAGATCCTACCAAAATTAGATTTAACATACTCTTGATACTCCCCTCTAACTTCTCCTTCTGAAGTACTTATGAGCAAGTACTGTTCTAAATTAGATTTAGCTCTAATTAGTTCATTATCAACCATCTTACTGCACCCCCTCTTGACTTACAAAAGATAGAACGTCAAACTTATTTTCTTTTACTAACCTAGAGATTTCATTACAATAATTAATTACTTCATGTTTTTTCACATTGATAGATTGATCACCACACAATGCGATAACTTCATCCAAAGATTTTTGAAAAGATCCTTTTAATTTACCTTTAAGAATCTCTCTTTTTCTTTTTACTTGATTAGCATGAGATATAGTTCTTGTAGGTTCTTCTTCTTGCAACATAGAATTTTCTAAAAGGCTATATGTTTCAACCATAACTCTTCTTTGATTTAAATTGAAATCATATATTAGGTCCGAATTCCAACCCAGATAAATCCCCATAAAATCAAAAAATTCGTCTAAGTTAAAATCATTTACAGATTTTGATCTTTTTAATATTTCAAAGAAAGATTTAATATTAAAACGATTATCTTTATTATTATTAATAATAAATTCATTTGTTTTAGGTAAAATCTCTGAATGATAATTACTTCTCTTAGATAAACTTAACAACTGATCTTTTAGAACTTGAAATTCACTTAAATGAAAAAGATTTCCATCTTGATTATAATCATAAATTATTTTATTAAAATTCTTAATCATTCTAAAAGAAGAATTGCTAAATAGATCAAATGTTTCTACCAAATCACAAACACAACTAACAAAATATTCTTTTATATCAAGTTCACCATTAGTAGAATCACTAATTAAAGAATTACGTTCTGGAATAGAAAATATACTCTCAAATGTTCTCAACAGATGGAATAAATGAGTGTATTTTTGATCAATCACTTCTGATTTTGAAGAGTTATCAAGTTCATACAATTTTAAAACTTTAATTACATTAGGCCTAGAAAGATAATTTTCTAACTTATTATCCCTTACCTTACTATCAAAAAAACCATGATATTTATGATAATTAAAATTAATTGAATCTTCTAAATAATTAATGTTGATAGACCCATTAACGATTCCTTCATCAATAAAATTTAATGCTGCCCTAAAATTACCAAAATCATGAGTAGAACCATATGAAAAACACCTACCCAGATTCCAAGTAAAGTTATTATAATCTAAATCTTTTGGCAAATTTTCAATAACATTATCAAATAAATTAACTGTGTATAAGAGATTTTTAGTTTTATTTTCATCCTCGTTTAATTTTTTTAAGGAAAAATAAAATTTATTAAAGATAGAATTTAAATGATGGGGTGATTTATTCTTTGAAAGAGCTTTCAATAAACTTTTAGTTAAAAGTGATCTTAAATTAACAGATACAGGGGCCCCATCTAATTCATTTGAGGGCAATGAAAAATTCTCAGGTAAAGAAGCTGCCTGTTTATATTGTATCAATAACCCTTTAATTGACCTATATAATTGCCCATTTGACATCAATGAACCACTTTCTTTAATGAATTCACAAACATAATCTCCCATCACTTCCTTAGAGTTCACTCCATAGAAATCTTCTGGTATATTCATGAGATTAGAAAAGATAAGAAAAGAATCTATAAAACTTAAACGATATTTCCCACAATCAACTAAATATTTTCTTACATCTTTTTGAGAAAAATAATGTGTAGCCCCTAAAAGAAGATCCATTTTACTTAAGGGAGAATTTATTATCCTATCATTTTGAATATATTTAAATTCATCTACAAATTCAGGAAAAATATCAGTATTAATGTAATGCTTAATCAATTCATTTCCTTGAATTAAAATATCATGACTTAAATTATCTTCAGTAAATATTTTTGTATAAGTTTTTAATTTTTCTAGCTGATGGACATTAGGAATTCCTTTAATCAAATCAATGACTTCAAAAGTTGAAATCACACATTCATCAATAGCCGCAATACCATTAAGTTTAGGAAAATTTTCTGTAAAAAGATTTCCAACCACATTTAATTGTTCAATAGAATATCCTTCAAAGATCCTATTAAAGTTACTTCCAACATACTCTTGATACTTATCTCTAACCTCTCCCTCTGAAGTACAGATAAGCAAGTACTGTTCTAAATTAGATTTAGCTCTGATTAGTTCATTATTAACTTTAGATAATTCTCTGCCAGGCATATAATATCTCCCTAGCACCCCTATTTACCACTAATAAGGTGTGTTCTTTTATAAACTTTTATTATAAAATATTTAAAAGTATATTAAATAAAAAGAAGAAGAAGAAAATAATAAAAAATTAAACTTTATCGAAACTAGCTGTAAACTCTTCTTTCTTAACTTTAAAGTCTTCTTTAAATCCATGTTTCTTAGCTGCATCAGTAAAAGCAATAACTAACTTCTCTGCTCCTACTTTTTCAGAGATATCTTTTTCAAAAGGATCTAAAGATTTTTTCATAGCTTCTGAACATTTCAAATGAAGAATAATAGAATCTGTCTTTTCTAACCCAGCATTCTTTCTTAAAGTTTGGACTTTCCTCATAACTTCACGAGCAAACCCTTCTGCTTCCAATTCTTCACTACGCTCAGTGTTCAAATAAACTAACGCCCCTTTAGTTTCAGATTCAATGTAAAGTTCAGGAACTTCTCTTTCCACAACTAACATGTCTTGAGTTAATCTGATTTCTTCTTTCTTGCTTTCAATTTCAATTTCAATGTTAAAATATCCATCTTTACCTAAACTATTAACAATATCTTCAGCAGAAGTTGAATTGACAACTTTCATAATGTTAGGAGATTTTGCTCCAAAACTTTTACCTATCATGGAAGCTTCTGGTTTAACTGAAACTTTTACACCTGGTAAAGATTCAAGTACACTAATTTCTTTAGCATTAATGTGTTTCTTCAATAAATTCCTTAACATTTCTGCAGATTTAATCATATTATCTTTTTTACTTACTACAACTAATTCTTTAATTGGCCACCTTACACCTAACCTAGCTTTTTCTCTTGCGTTAAGAGCTGCTTGACTTAATCTCTTAAATCCTTCAATATTTTGTTCCAATTCTAAATCAATTTTATTTTCATCAAATTTAGGGAAAGAGAAATGACTAAGGCTTTCTTCTTTTAAGCCAAACTCTTCTTTAATGTTTAAGTAAATAGCTTCAGTAATAAAAGGTGAAATAATACTGAACACTTTCAAAAAGTCAAGTAAAACTTTTGCAATGGTATAAGCACAAAGTTCTTTATCTTCTTTACTTCCTATTGAACTTTTTTCACGAACCAACTGAACATAAGTCCGACTTAATTCCAGATATAATTCTTCTAAAGGTTGAATAGTAGAATCAAGTTCATAGGTTTCAAACAATTTATCAACTGTTTTAAGAGTAGAATTTAATTTAGAAACAATATATTTCTCTTCTAAACTCATTAAATTATTCATTAACTTTTCATCAAGTTTAAATGGATTCAGTTCATTTTCTTTAGATAAATTGATCAATAGTTTATGTAAGTTCCATAAAATTTGTACTTGTCTTGCTTTTGTTTTACATTCGTCCCAACTGAAATTAATATCCTGACCAGCATTATTTTGGCACATATAATACCTTAACACATCAACACCATGCTTATCGATCAATTCATAAGGTGAAATAATATTACCTATACTTTTACTCATTTTTTTACCAGCAATATCATTAAGCATCCCATAAACGTAAACGTTCTTGAAAGATTTCTTATCAAATCTTAAATAAGAACAGATCGATAACATACTAAACCATAACCTAGTTTGTTCTTTAGCTTCCAAAATTGCATCTGCCGGAAACCATTCTTCAATTAATTTTGGATCATTATCAAGACAGTTCCAACTGGCAGTACCCGCATCTACCCAAACATCAATAATGTCAGGTACACGTAACATTGATTTTTTACTTTTACATTTCGGACAATCAAATTTGACATCATCAATCCATGGTATGTGAAGATTTTCTGGAACTTTTGCCCCATTTGATTTAATATCTTCTCTAGAACCTATTACTTTAATTTCTTTACAATCTTTATTTCCACATTTCCAGATGGGTAATGGTGTTCCCCAAAACCTTTGACGAGAGATAGAATTATCTTTAAGATTACCCACCCAAGATTCATAAGAATTTAATGCAGTTTCTGGAACCCAAAGGACTTCTGAATTTTCTTCAATAATTTTTTGTTTAATATCTTCAATTTTAAAGAACCATTGGTACGTAATTCTGAACACGACAGGTTTGTGACATCTCCAACAGTGAGGATATTCATGTTCAACATCAGTAATTTCTATCAAAGCACCTTCATCTTTCAAAGCTTCAGTAAATTTAGGATCATCAACTTTTGCTCTCAACCCAGAAAATTTACCCATACTTACAGGAAAATAACCATTTTCTTGTAAGTTGTTAAATGGTGGAATGTTGTAAGGTTTACAAGCTTCCTGATCTTCAGGACCACAACCAGGCGCAGTATGAACTAACCCAGAACCAGCAGTAGTATCAACATATTGTTCATTAAGAATGACTGTATGTACATTAGGATGATCTTTTTTTAGTTCAGCATATTTTGAAATAAAATTATTGAATGGATGAGTATACCCCCAACCCTCCATGTGATCACCTTTGAACTCTTCTAGAACTTTCATTTTTTTATTTGCAACAGCACCACATACAATTCCAGCAAGAGCTTTTGATAAGTACCAAATTTCTTCATTACTTTTTTTACCTTCTTTACTTTCATCCCAAACTTTAACTTTCAAATAATCAAGTTTAGGATTTACCATCACACCTAAATTGTAAGGGATTGTCCAGGGAGTAGTTGTCCAAACAATTACATGTTCATTATTTTGACAATCTTCTTTAGAATTAGTACCTTTTTTACTGTTTAACTTGAACTTCACAAAGATAGATTTGTCAGTAACAGTTTCATACTCACATTCATGTTTAGCTAACGCAGTTTCACAGTTTTGGCACCAAGTAAGAACTTTTTCACCATAATATAATCTGTCTTTTTCATAAGCAGTTTTGATAAGTTGCCATTCTCCTTCCATAAATTCAGATTTTATTGGCATGTAAGGATTAGATAAATCAAAAGTTGTTCCAATACGAACTAAATCTTCAGTCATAATTTTTGCCATGTCAGTAGAAAATTTGATACATTCATTGATGAATTTGTCAAGACCAAAAGATTCAATATCTTCTTTAGTTTCAAGTTTATGTTTTGCCATTACTTTATGTGCGGTAGGCAAACCATGCATATCAAACCCATTTCTGTCCCAGACATTACGTCCTTTACTTCTTTGATATCTTAACACCATATCTTTTAATGCATAATTCCAAGCATGTGCGAGATGAAATTTCCCAGAAGTGTAAGGAGGACCATCTAAAAAGTAAAATTTTTTCCCAGATTTATTCTTTTCACGAAGTTTCTCAATAATTTTATTCTTTTTCCAATATGCGATGATATCTTCTTCAGTCTTTTGGTGATGATATGTTTCAAATCTCATTGTAAAGAAGAGTAGTGAGGTTTATTTTAAAAAGGTTATTGTTAAAAGATAATAAAAAGAATTAAGTATGATTAAATATTAAAGATGATTAGGTTTAAACTTTCTCAAATTCGATAACATCATAACCGATTAACCTTCTTTCAATTTCAGAATGATCATCTAAATTTTCAGCGACATAATCTGAAATAATTAAATATTTTTCTTGATAAGATAATTTCAACAGGTCGCCAACTTCATAAGAATTGTAAATTAACATATTATCAAGAACAATACTTTTAGACCCATTATTTAAATTGATATGATAAATATCTTTACCTGAAGAAGCCAAACCCAGGTTAGGGGCCCCTAAAATGTGGTCAACAGTCAGATTACTATTTCCTTGGTAAAAATGTTTATGTGAAATTTTAAAAATATTAATTAATGTAGGGGTAATTAGTTCTGATTTTTTCTTAGTTAATCCTAATTTCCATAATATTTTTGTAAGGCTCATTTTTATCCCATCAATGATTATATCATTCTTTCAGTAAAATGACATTACCTCTGCCACGTTTAACTTTTTCAATTTTACCTTTATGTTCTAATTCAGTAAGAATTAAACTTATTTTTGATTCAGACAAGTCCATCATTTCTTTCCTTAACTGTTTTTGAGTAATTCGACCATCATTTTTCTTGACAATTTCTAATGCTCTTTTCAAATATCCAGGTTGTTCATTTTGTTCCAACTCTTTCCCTATAGAAGCTAGTTTCTCTTCACGGGAAGTTTTTTTATGAGGTTTAATTTTTTCTTCATTTTTAGTTTGGTCAACCCCAAAATGTAATCCTAAATTGATTTCTTGTTTTATTCCCTCAACCTTATCTTTTTTCTTACCACTATATTTTTTCTTGGCAATAACAACTCTTCCTAAAGCGATCAAGATTATTCCTACTGTTGCGAGGTATGCCCAAGTTCTGTTTTTATTAATACCATCTTCATCACTGGTTAACTCATCGCCATAAATTGATTCTAAATCATCCCATAACTCATCTTCTTCATCCATGCTTGGAAATAGAAATATGTCAAACAAAAAAGTAACATTACCAGTAGAAGTGACACTTAAAGTTTCTGTTGCTGAAAGATCACCTTTACTTGCTGTCAAAATGTAAGAACCTTCTGGCACTACAAATTTATAAGTTCCATCCTGAGAGAGGTATTGTTGGCTTGGAGAAGTGTTAATTTCAAGTATCACATTATCAACAACATCCAAATTATAATCATAAATAGTACCTTCAATAGATAGGGATTCAACAAAGCTAGAACTAGTAAAAAACAATGTTATTAAAATTACAATAAAATAAATGAATTTATAGTTATTGTTCATACATAAACCCCTCATTAATATTTTATGGCTGATTTACTATAAATAGATTATTATACTAAACTATCAAGATTAGACTGATGATTAGAGAAATAAACAGAATAATTAGTTCCTTTCCTAAAATAATCTGAAAATAAAGCTTTGAAAAGTTAATAACACTCCATTTCAATCTTTTCTCAAGAGTAAAGCAAAGTATGTTTAAAAAGAATTCTTCACCTTATGTTTTGCATTGTTGAGTCAATTTGATAACATTTTGAAACAACTTAAAAACTGAGAGGATGAATAAATGAATTCAAAAAGAATTATCACCATTTTAATTTTAAGTGTTCTAGTTATTAGTTCATTACCGTTAGCATTAGCTGATTCAGATAATGAAAATAAGGGTAAAGGTTATGGTTTAGGTAATGGCCAAGGAATTTTAGGATTACATATTTTAGACCAAAGTCATAATGTAAATGGAGAATATCATCAAAATATGCAAGAAATTAAAGATAATTATAAACTTGCTAAAGAAGAGTATCAATCTAATAGGCAAGAAATGCACCAATTAAGTGATGATTTAACAGAATGTGAAGATGTTGATCCAGAAGATTCTAATAGTGAAACAGAACTTGAAACTGATTGTAAAGAACTTAAAGATGAAGCTAAAAAAGTAGTAGGTAATCAATTAGAGTCTACAGGTAATTTTTTGTTAAAAGCATTAGAACAGGTTTATGCAAAAATTGAAGTATCAGATAATTTAGATTCAGATGTTAAAGAATCGTTACTTGCAAAAATTCAAGAAAATATTAATGCATTAAATGTAGAATTAGAAGATTTAGAATCTAATGAAGAAATTGATGAAAATTATTTACAAGATTTAATCCAAGGGATGAAACAATCATGGTTAGACCTGAAACCGGAAATGAGTTTATCAGTCGCTTTACTTTCAAACTCAAAAATTGATGATATCATTAACAAATTAGAAACTAGTTCAGAAATGGTTAATGAAAGAATTGATCAATTAGAAAGTAATGATTATGACATTACCAAAATAAATTTACTTGAAGAAGAGTTTAACAGTTATATTAATTCAGCTGAAGCTAACAGGATTTTAGCAGAGGAACTATTGATAGAATTCCATGAAGAAGATAGCACTGGGGAAATTGTATCTCAAGCACAGGAATATAATCAAGAAAGTAAAAAAGAGATTCATCAAGCAAAATCTAAACTTAGAGAATTATTTTTCCAAGTAAAAATGGCTGAAATGGAAATGTTAGTGAATTGAAAATTAAATTATATTCATCTATAACACACAACATACCAAACATTTTTTACGCCAGAAGGTTTTCTAACCTCTTCCTTCTGGTTTTTTTATTTTTTTAGTTTTATTTAAAATATTTAAGTAAGTAGTTATTATGATAAATTATAATCATTAACTTTTAATACTTCAACCTTTTTCTTCTTTATATGAAATGTAAACCATGTAAGTATTTGTTAGCAGGGATGATTGTTCTGATTTTATTATTAGTGGTTATATTTGTATTTTTTTTACCAGGAGAAGATAATTCTAACGAGGATATTTGTAAAGATATAACAGACACATCACAAAGGTCAGATTGTTATAACCAATTAGCTAAAGACACTGGTAATGTGAAATATTGTAAAGAAGTTTCTTACTACTACGAGATTTGTATCAACCAAGCAGATGTTAATAGAGAATCAAGTAAAAGTGAAATAGAAAATGTTTGTGATAAGATTACAGATACTTCCAGAAGAAACTCTTGTTATGAATATGCTGATCAGTATTATTAATGATAAGATAAATTTAATTTAAAAAAAAGTTATAAAAATAAACATATCAAGCTGCTTCTTTTCCAGATTCGGCTTGAGTGGCTTGTTCATATCTTTCTTTAGCTACATTTGCTAAAGATTCATACTTTTCTTTCTCTTCTCCCTCAGAATTATCAGCCATTTCTGTGAAATATCCCACTAAAAATTCTTCTGCAGAACTTTCATCGTAATGTCCAGCTGCATGACTTAATTCATGAGCTAGAACATATTCTTGAGCAGCATCATCAGAGATTTCATAAATACTTGCTAATTGAGATACTCGATCTTCAAAACTTCTATCATCATAATTACTTAACAAAATTCCTTCAATACCGTTATGCATGATAGCTGCAACTGTATTTGAACCTAAATCACCCGCACCAACACCTTTAATTTTCATCATCTTTTTTCCACGACTGTCAACATAATCCATGAAACTTTTTCCCTCTTCAGAAGAGAGATATGATTTTACAATATGTTCAAAATTGTAAGCTTGGTCAATATGTTTACTTGGTTTATCACTAGAATATAAATTAACATTACCACTATTACTATCAACTACTGCCATGCCCATTGTATTTAAAGAATAACCATTGTTTAACATTTGATTAGTTAAAATATCTAAACCGTAAGGTTTACTTAACTGAGACATTCTGTTTACCATACACAGTTACATGTAAAAAAGAAATAAAAAACTTTTGCAAAGCGTGTGACAAATGAGTCAATAAATAATTAAAAATAAAATATTTAAAAAAGATTAACTCTTTTTTTCTTTCTTTTGTTCAGGTTTGATTACTTCATAACCCAACTTTTCTTGAAGTATATTAGAACCACCTTGGAGTAAAATCCCATAGTCCCTAGATTGTTCAGTTGCACTTTTTGTTAAGAAAGGATCAGCTGGTTTCATACCCCTAGAATTAAATACAGGGGTTATGTAAGTTGCCATATCTAAGCGGTCATCTTCTGAGATTAGTCCTTCTAATGCTTTATCTTTTAGGTGAGAGGTATAACCTTGTACTATTTTACTTCCTAAATTTTGTAATTCGCTAATTAATTTAATCTTTTTCTTCCCTTTTAATTTGTTAATATAATTATCTTCTAAGATATTTATTGGATTTCCTCTCTCATCGGTATGATACATACCCATTAAAGAACCTTTTAATTTTCTCAAATCTTTTCCCTTGATACCCTCTTTTTTAGCTTGTTCCATATGTTTATTGAATTTATCCCCTAATGCTTTTTGTAAGAAAGTATCAACATATGACTCTAAAATTTTAGCAATATCATCTTCATGATCAATTTTATCACCATCACCAAACTTTGAACCATCTTTATTTTTTAAACCATCTAAAGTTTTAAATGCTGAATTGTAAGCCCCAGGAAAATCTTTTTCAGATCCAGGCTTACCAAATACAGTATAATGTGCATGCACTTGAAATTGTTGCATATGGATGTTTTCAGGATCATGTAATTTTTCAAATTGACCGATTCTTTCCTTGAAATTTTTTCCAAGTTTATGATGAAATTTTTGATAACCACTTACGATGTCATCTACAGATTTTGGTTTATCGTCTTTTGCCATAAGAACATAGCAGAAAAAGGTATTATATAAATATTTCTTTGCTGAAAATCCATTAAGAATAGTTTTAAATAAATAAAAAATTAAACTAAAAAAAAAGAGGATTGACCAAAACGTCTCATTTTCTCAGAAAGCCTTAAAATTATGCAAAACATATATTCTAATAATTGTTTTGATAGTCACAGTTTTATATATTTAGTCAAAATAATTTACTATAAAATATAATGATAAACAAAAAAAATTACAAATAACTAAGAGGTTAACATAAAAACAATGGCAAAGAAAGCTAAAAGTTCAAAAAAAAGTATTAGTGCAAAGAAAATTACTAAAGCAGGAGAACCACAAAAGTCACCTGCAAAATTAATGGAACAAAAACTTCCGCCAGAAATGGAAAAGAAATTGAAAGCTATTAAAAATAAGTTAGACACATTTAAAGAAAAAGTTGTTGATAAGTTTGGTGATTATATTGTTGGTATCAGTTTATTACCCCCAGAAAAACAAGCACCTGCAAAGCCAGGAGAAAAGCCTGTTGAACAAAAACCAGAAGATCAAAAGATTAATGTTTTAGTTTTAGTTGATGATACTACTAGTAAAAAAATGAGTAAAGATGAACTTCATAAAAAGTTCTCAACAATTGTTACTCAGATAGGTAAAGAAGTTGACGAAAAAATCAAACCAGAAAGTATACTTCTAACAGATGTATGGCAAAGTTGTTATGATGGAAAGTTTGACCTTAACAAAATGATTGCAGTAAGTTCTCCAATTTATGATACAGGTATGCTAGCAGCAATTAAGATTGCAGAAGTTCACAAATCTATGGTTATCAAAAAGTTCGAAAAATATATTTTAAGTTATGTTCTAGCTGGTTCATTAGTTCAAGGTAGAGCCACACCAGAATCCGACATTGATGTATGGATCGTAATTGACGATACAGATGTTAAGAAAATGAGTAGAATTGAGTTAAAAGATAAACTTCGAGCAATAATTTTAGGTATGGGTATGGAAGCTGGAGAAATTACTGGTGTTAAAAATAAAATTAACATTCAAGTATATATCTTAACAGACTTCTGGGATTCATTAAAAGAAGCTAACCCAATCATTTTCACTTTATTAAGAGATGGTGTACCTTTCTATGATAGAGGAATTTTCATGCCATGGAAACAATTGTTAAGAATGGGTAAAATCAAACCTAGTAGAGAAGCAATTGATATGTTCATGAGTTCTGGAGAACAAATGATTAAGAGAGTTCAGTTAAAGTTGAGGGATATTGGCATGGAAGATTTATTCTATGCAACTTTAACTCCATCACAGGCAGCTATAATGTTGTATGGTTTACCACCTCCAACACCTAAAGAAACTCCTGAAGTTTTAGAAGACATTTTCGTAAAGAAAGAAAAAATGTTGGAAAAAAAATGGATTGATATTTTGAAAAGAAATGTTAAAGTTAGAAAAGATTTGGAACATGGTAGTAAAAAAGAAGTTTCAGGTAAAGAACTTGATGAAATGATTAAAGATTCAGAAGCTTTCTTGAAAAGGATCAAACAACTATTTGATGAAATCCATTTAAGACATGATCAAAGAAATGTGTTACACTTGTATGATGAAGTTATGACAATTATCAGAGATGTCTTAAAAATGGAAGGTGTTGATAAAATTCAAGATGAAGAATTAATTAAAATATTTGAGAACGAACTAATTTCAACTGCAAAAGTTCCTGCTAAATATTTAAGAGAACTTAACGAAATTGTGGAAGCTAAAAGAAAGTATGATGCAAAGAAACTTACCAAAACTGAAGTAGAAAAAGCTAAGAAAGGTAGCATTAAATTGATCAAATTCTTAGTAGAGTACATGCAAAGAAAACGTGGTATAGAACTTGAAAGAGCTAAAATTAAGATTAAGCATGGTGAAAAGTTTGGAGAGATTACTTTAATGGATAAAGAAGCTTTCATTATCTTTGATATTGATGCTAAAGAAAGACAATATTCCAAAGCACAAATCAATCCAGATGGAAGTTTAGGAACTACAAACCCAAGTAACATTGAAGAGTTTGAAAAATCTTTAGCAAAAGCAAAATTCCCAAAGAGAGTTTTCATTAAAGAAACAATCTTTGAAGATATTAAGCGATTGTTTGGTAATAAAGCAGAAGTTCTGTTACATTATTAGTTCTTATTTTTTTTTATTTTTTCTTATTTTTTAAAAAAAGGTGTTAATTATGGATAATAAAAATAAATTTGCATTAGATTTTCATAAAAAGTATAAAGGTAAAATTGAAGTAATTAGTAAAGTCCCATTGAATAATAAAAATGATTTGTCAGTTGCATATACACCAGGTGTGGCATACCCATGTCTTGAAATTAATCAAGATGCGAGTAAAATTTATGATTATACTTCCAAAGGTAATATGGTTGCAGTTGTGACAGATGGTAGTGCAGTTCTAGGATTAGGAGACATTGGTGCTGGTGCTGGTTTGCCTGTGATGGAAGGAAAGGCAGTTTTGTTTAAACAATTTGGTGGAGTTGATGCGTTTCCAATTTGTATTGATAGTAAAAATCCTGACATAATTGTTGAAACTGTTAGACTGATTAGTCCTGGTTTTGGAGGAATTAATCTTGAGGACATTAGTGCACCAAGATGTTTTGAGATAGAGGATAGATTAAAAAAATTACTTGATATCCCTGTTTTTCATGATGATCAACACGGTACTGCTATTGTTGTTCTTGCTGGTTTAATTAATGCTTCAAAAATTATTGGTAAAGACATATGTGATCTTAAGGTTATTTTTAGTGGAGCAGGTGCTGCTGGCATAGCATGCGCTAACCTTTTGTTAAAAGTTGGAATTAAAAACATTATCATGTGTGATTCCAAAGGTGCAATTTTTGAAAATCGTGAAAACTTGAATAGTGTTAAATTAGAGATGTCTAAAATCACTAACAAAGAAAATAAAAAAGGAACACTTAGTGATGTTATCGTTGGAGCTAATGTTTTTATTGGAGTTAGTGCACCAGGAGTTTTGACCAAGGAGATGGTTTCTAGTATGAGTAAAAATGCTATTATCTTTGCTATGGCTAATCCTGTTCCAGAAATTATGCCAAATGATGCATTAAGTGCAGGTGCAGCAGTTGTTGCTACTGGAAGAAGCGATTTTCCAAATCAGATCAATAATGTTCTTGCTTTTCCAGGTGTTTTTCGTGGTGCACTTGATGTTAGAGCTAGTAAGATTACTGATAATATGAAAATAGCTGCTGCTAAAGCTCTTGCAAAATTGGTTGAAAACCCAACTAAAGATAAAATTATCCCAAGTCCTTTTGACAAAAATGTTGCAAATGTGATTGCTGACGCAGTTAAAAAGAAAGCTATTGAAGAAGGGTTAAATAGAATTTAAAAAAAATTTTATTTCTTCAGATACCATTGCCTTTTATTTTCTTCAAATTTTTCTATAGCGTACCTCAACATTGTTCTGGGCATGGTTTTATAATGTTGTTTCAAGAATTTTTCTTCTACTTCTTGATTCCTCTTACCAATTTCCCTCAACATCCATCCCACTGCTTTATGTATTAAGTCATGGTGATCATATAACAAGATTTTAGAAATTTTTAACGAATCTTCAAATTGATTATTCCTAATAAACGCAAATGTAGAAATAACAGAAATTCTTCTTTCCCAAAGATCTTTTGATTTAGCTAAATCATAAAGTATTTTTCTATCTTTAAGATTTTCTTTTTCCAGTAAGTATTCCCCCAATATGTAATGTGCAGAAGAGTCTACTAAATCCCAATTGTTAATGTATTTAGTATTATCCAGATAAAGATTAACAATTTTTCTTTGTTCTAAATCATTATTATTCTTTTTCGCTTTCTTATATTTGTTAACCAATATGATTAAAGCACCTAACCTGTATTCATGAATATTAGTTTGAAGAAGTTTAACAAGATCAGTTAAGTTCATTTCATAATATCTCTTTGCAACTTCCCTTAGTTTGGGAACCCTCATTCCTAAAAAAATATCACCTTCACCATATTCACCTTTACCAGTTTTAAAAAATCTAGAATAGTTTTTAGATAACTCCTTATCAGCTAAATTGTTTAAATCTTGTTTTATTTGGTTTAACATTTTTATATTTAAATTAATTTTATAGATATTTCCAATTCATTTCCGGATAACATAAAATATTTCATTCTTTTCTAGGATTATTTCAAAAATATAATTTAATCTATTACACATTAATTTAACCCAGTTACGCTTAGGATAATTCATTTTCTTACCACTGATAGTTAATGTTGGAAAACTAAGCACTACAAACTCTGCTGGAACATTAACAATAATTTCTTCAGTAACTTTATGTCCTTTACCTTGTTCCAACACATCAGACATTTTTAATAAGAAACATATATCAAAAGCAGGAAGAGTTTCAATTTCATGCCAGTTAAGTAAATTGAAAACTTTAGCTTGACCTTTAAAATAAGGAAATTGATTATTAATTTTAACAAAACATTTATTTAATTGATCAATCTCAGATTCGTTAAGATCATAAGCATAATATATTAATCCTTTAGTTCTTCTATTATCTAAAATATTCATATTAATTATTGATAATGGATTAAGGCCCGCCCCCAGGTCTATGATTGAATCTGGCTTGCCAGTAATTTTGAAAATCTTTTGATACAAAGAAGAATAAAAATCTAATCTTTCGTTAGTAGAAGCATGTGTTTTCATAATATTGTTAATAATAAGTTCAGTGTTTTTCCAATCATCAACTTTTTCATTTTCAAGTTGATCAATTAAATGTTCACGTTCTTTATCTTTAGTTTCATTCCTAAACATAGAATGATATTTTCTTAACCTTGCTCTAACTGATTTTACAATCAATTTATAATCCTTACATTTAGGATTAATCTCTTTATTTCTAGAAGAAAGGTACTTAACCCCCCCTTTATCTCTTTTAAGAAATTCAAATAATTGGTCACGAACAAACTCTTTATCAATATCCTGAAGTTCTTTCTTCACTATAATAGAATTTAATATTTGTCCTATTCTTTCTTCATCAAGAGTTTTACCATCAACATACATAACATGTTAAAGTAAGTTGTGTTATAAAAAGTTTTTTAAAGGTAATAAGAATAAACTTAGATATGTCTAACATTAATTGGAAAGAATCTTTTGAAAAAGTTAAGTTAAACACAAAGAAATTTTGGAACTTTTTATGGAACAGTGATTCAGCTGCCAGTTGGATTCTTAACATAATATTAGCATTCATTCTAATCAAATTTATAGTATACCCATTATTAGGGATAGTTTTAGGAACAGGTTTCCCAGTAGTAGCAGTAATTAGTGAAAGTATGGAACATGATTTGTATGAGGGAGTTATTTGTGGCCAATCTTTCAGTGAATTTCCAAATGGTTTTGATAGTTATTGGAATATTTGTGGTTATTGGTATGAAGACATGAATGTCACAAAAGAAGAATTTGAAGAATTTCCGATACATAATGGATTTAATCGTGGAGACATAATTGTATTATGGAGAGCAGACAGCACTAATACTGAAGTAGGAGACATAATTGTATTTCAAGGACCTAAACCACAACCAATTATCCATAGAGTTGTTGATACTTGGACTGTAGAAAACGAAATTGGAGAATTAGAATATTTTTACCATACTAAAGGTGATCATAACAAAGATAGTTTTGGTGGTGACATGGGCGAGTTAGAGATTAGTGAAGATAGAATTTATGGTAAAGCATTATTCAAGATACCATATTTAGGTTGGGTCAAAATAGGTTTTGCAGAACTAATTGGGTTAGTTGGCGTAGAAATGAGTTGATTACTTCTTCTTCTTAGCGTTCTTCCACATAAATTCAAAATATGCTTGATAAGATTTTGCAGCGTCAGGATTTTCTATAATAATTGCTTCAGGCGTTTCTGTCCAAACGATTATTGCAATTTTATCACCATAAATGTTAGTTACCACATTTGAACGAACATCCTTATCAACAAACCGATAACTGGTCCCTTTAGAAGATCTTTCTAATCTACTTGGAAAAGCTAAATTTTTAGTTTTCATTCCTTTAAAATTTTGTTCGCGAATAAACTGTTTAACAAACACGGGTAAACGTTTACTTAACTGTCCTTCAGAACCAAATACATAATTATCTTTTCCTTCACGAAGAATATCCTTTAATACAGATTTAACTCCACGCTCACCTTTAAACATACGAACATTCCCACTAGTTTTAGTTTCTCTATGACGTTTTGACAAATGAGGGATAATATTCTTAACTGCATCTTCTTGTTCTTTAATATATTCTAATAACCTAGAAGGTGAAGTTGCTTGAAATAATTTAATTTTACCAAGAGTAGCATAAGATATTAATCCTTTGTAAACTAAAGAATTAATTGCACCATAAGCAGAGGATCTTTGTATTTCAGTACCTTTAGCAATTTTCCCTGCTTTACTTTGACCATGATCAATTAGATATAAATAAACTTTAATTTCATTTGGACTAAGTCCAATTTTTTCTAATGATTTTATGACATCCATATTTACTAGAGTTATTATTCATACATATAAAACTTTTCTTTTTATTGTCCAGATTTGGACAACACAAGTTAATATAACACCTAGTTCTAAAACATACCTGAGAGAAAGGTAATAGAGGAAAGGAGGAAAAATGGAACAAAAATATCAACCAAAAGAAGTGCCAGAAAAACAAAAGAAAAAAGATCTTGACCTAAGATACTTACTAGAAAAAACGAAACAAGATGAGTGGTATGGGATCTGCAAAGGCAGTGAACTAGAACAAGAACTTGGAAAATATCAATGGTAAATAGACTAAAGAATGAGGTCAAAAAATGATGCAAACACAAAACCAAACAGATGAACAACTAAGCAAGAAAGTTGATGAGATACAAGAATTCTTGATGTGTAGAAACCCAAACTGGTCACAAGACAAAGCAAGGTGGATGGCATTACAAGCCACAGGGGTACTGAAACCAAGGTAATGAAAATAAGTGATAGATGTGGAGAAAAAATGAGAAAATTAAACGAGGAAGATAAAAAACGAGTAATTGAATTAGAAGAGTTAGTTGCTGAGTATGAAGAAAAAATAGATGAGATACACCCAAAATTAAGAATTGCAAAAAATAGATATGAAAGTCTAAGAGCACAAAACATGAGGTTATGGGATAAAAAAAGTTTTTACAAAAGAGAAATTGAAGAGATCACCAACCCTAAACCGAGAGAACCAGAGTATCTTAATGCAGAGGAACATCCTGATAAAGAAAACTTATTTGGAATAAAAATGATCTGTACATCAAAATGTAGGGCATACAGCATTGATCTAATCCCAGTAAATGAGATGAAATGGACAGTAAGACAATATTATGTAGACATAGAAATGCCTGCAGACCCATCAGATAGAGGGTCTATAGTATTGAAAGATGGAAAGTATCACTGTTTCAACAAAAAAAGAGAAAGAATAGTCGAAGCATTAGACATCTTTTATAGGAGGGTAGAATGTGAAGAAAAAAACTCAAAATATCTTTTCAATGGCGAACACAAAGGATACGAATAAGAAAAGAAAAAGACTAACAAAAAGAGATAGAAAAGTAGATGTGGGAGAAAAAATGAAAAAAAGAATTATCCTGGCATCAGGAAGTCCAAGAAGGAAAGATTTGCTAACACAATTAGGAATTGATTTTGAAATAATCCCTAGCGAATACGAAGAAGATATGACTATTCAACTCCCCCCTAAAGAACTAGTACAATACCTTGCCAAAGGTAAAGCTCGTGATGTTGCAGATAAATATAACGATGCACTAATTATCGGAGCAGACACGTTCATAACAGTTAACGAAAAAATAATGGGAAAACCGAAAGACTACAACGAAGCAAAAGAAATGCTCAAAGCAACATCTAACCAAGTAGTTAAAATTCACACAGGAGTATGCATAATTAACACAAAAAATAACGAAGAATGGATTGACTATGATTTAACAAAAATCCACATAAAAAAAATGAGTGAAAAAGATATTGAAAGTTACCTAAGTAAAGGCGAGTGGAAAGACAAAGCAGGTGCAATGGGGATACAAGGAAATTCAGCACCATACATTCAAAAAATTGAAGGCAGTTACAGTAATGCTATGGGCTTTCCACTGGAAAAAGTGAGTGATAGATTAAAACAATGGAGGAAAGAAAAATGAAAAACTACGAACCAAAAGTAAGTGAATTAGTACGAAGAATCAAAGCAGAAGACAGTTATGACACTAAAGCGAAACTATTTACTCAGCTAGGAGATTTAAGAACTGAACAATATCAAAGAGCTCAGAAATTAGCAGAAAATTGTTATCAAGCTGCTGAAAGATTCTTAGATAGAATTAAGAATGAATAAATGATTTATTTTTCTTTTTTTAATTATAAAATAAAAAAATTAAGAATGATATTCCCTAAGAATCCCCATTACCTTTTCTAAACTTGGGACTTGTTCTAACTTGGAATAAATATCTTCTTTAATTTCAGGAGAAACTTTCTCTTTAACAACATCAAGATCAATCCTAAATATGTACATAGGTGCATAAGTAATTATTTCTAATGGCCTCTCTTCCCCTACATCAACTAGAACATATTTATGGAAATCTCTCCCTTTTTCATTAACATCCCTGATTGAATAAGGTGATTTTGAAAATAAGTCATCAATCTGCTCTACACCTGCAACACCAATATGTGCATCATATTCAACCATTCTTGCCATATTAATTGATTAATTTGTTATTTTAAAAAAGATTATGGTAATGGAAAATGAATAATTGATTAACAAAACAGAATAATATCAATAAATTTTTAAAAGAAAGCTCAATTTAGGTCAAAGTTAAGAATGAAAGGTGATCTATAATGTTTTGTCCAAAATGTGGAACTATACTAAGAGTTAAAGAAAAAGCAAAGAAAAAAGTACTTTTCTGTGGAAATTGTAATTATACCAAATCTCCTGAAGAAGGAGAAAAAATGGAACTTAAAGAAAAAGTAAGTACTGGTAAACAAGTAGAAGTTATTGAAAAAACTGAACTTCTTCCAAAAATAAGGGCACAATGTAAGAAATGTGATAATGATGTAGCATATTATTGGTCATACCAAACAAGGTCTGCTGACGAACCGGAAACTAGATTTTTCAAATGTACTAAATGCGGACATACTTGGCGAGAATATTCATAATTAATCTAAATTAATTGTATAGAATAAATAAAATGATAAATGAATTAATAACAGAACTGGAAAGTTCCATAGTTTTTAAAGATTGGAAAAAAAACAATCTAAAAAGTTATTTATCTCATTTTTTTAAACAAGTAAATTCTGAAATAGAAGATAAATCCGATTGGGATATTGGTTATTATAATCAAGAAAACGAAAAAGTTACTGTGTTTAGTATTGATAATGAAGGAAATTTCATATTAAAAAATACTGATGATGTTTTCAAAAAAGAAACTAGCGTAGTAGAACTTTTAGATATGGGAAACGTTAAACTTAATTTCCCTGAAGCAGTTGAGAAATTCAAGGAATTAATTCCAAAAGAATTTTCAGCAGAAGCTTTAATGTTAGGTGATGGATTTGTAATATTACAATGTCTTAACCAAAAAACTACATGGAACTTAACTTTAATAACTAAGAAACTTACTATGATTAACCTTAAAATTTCTAGTCAAGAGGGAAAATTAATCTCTAAAGACGAAGTTAACTTTTTACAGCAAGGGCCTACTGCTTGATATTGATGTTTATTTACCATAAAATTTAATTACTTCTTTACATTATAACCTAACTTATGAACATTGAAGTTGAAATTAGATCTTTCATATCGAAAGAAAAGTATGAACAATTGATAGAGTTCTTTACAAAAAAGGGTAAATTTGTTAATGAAGATTATCAAGAAACATTCTATTTTGACTGTGAACAAGACCTTAGAATTCAAAAAAATAAATTTTATTCTAAAGTTTGGCTTAAAAAAGGTAAACTTCATGATGACCATAGAGAAGAGTTAGAAATTAAATGTGATGTTGAAGATTTTGAAATTTTAGAAAAAATTTTTACTTCTATGGGATATGATATTGAAATTAAATGGTTCAGAAATAGACATACTTTTGAATGGCAAGGGGTTAGCATTATGTTAGATTATTCTAAAGGTTATGGTCACATTATTGAACTAGAAAAAATGTCAGATGAATCAAATAAAGAAAAAGTTTTGTTTGAATTAAAAGAAAAATTAAATTCACTTAATATAATTGAAACTTCTAAAGAAGAGTTTAAACAAAAGTATGAACATTACAAACTTAATTGGAAATCTTTAGTTTAAACTTGTTGAGATTAGTTAGTAAAAAAACTTAATTTTTGCTAATAAGAATTAATCTTTGTTCAGACAATAACGTTAATACATTCAGTAGTAATGTGACAAACTAGGCAATAGTAATAAATTGAAATAATTTACATTGAGTGGTATCGGCTTCTAGAATATATATTCTACAGCCATAGTGTTTATATATCATTTCAGGTTTTAAAAATGTATTAAAGAGGTGATTCAGAAATGGCAGTTTCTTATCAAGCACAAGTTGGATGTAAAAGACTTAACGCATTTTTTGTAAAGGAAAATAGCGAGGAAGAAGAGTAATTTTTTCATTCTTATTTATTTCTTATTTGATTAATTATTAATTCAAGAATTATTTGATTAATTTCTTAAAATTTAACCAAAGCAAAACCCATATAAAGGTTCTGTTTTTCATTTAATTTATGAAGTTTAAAGCTAAGAAAAGTTATGGAGATTACAAAACTAGTACTTGTCCTTTCTGTGACAGAACAGCTACCCATAAGAATGAACAGGGCCTAGATGTTTGTTTACAACATAAAAGTGAATCATTAGAAGAGTTCAGGTGTACTTGTGGTTCTTGGTTAGAAGCTCGTAGTGGAAAATTTGGCCCTTATTTTAATTGTATGAATTGTGGTAATGTGAATTATAACAAAGCAATGGAAATTAAAAGTATGACTTCAAAGATTAAGTTTAATTCAGAGGTAAAACCAAATTCAAACTACAAAATTAATAATTCTAATGATAACAACAATTATCAAAGTACAGTTCAACCTAAAAAAATTGAAACTAAAAGAACTAAAGTAAAGAAAACTTTAGCCGAATTAGAAAGAGAAGAATTGAAAAGAAAATATTATAATAAAGGTAATTCAAATAAAAAAGAGACCACAATTACTAGTGATGATCACCAGTATTTTAGTTAAAAATAAGAGATATTAGAAAAAAAACTCATCTCTTAAAAAAGTCACTTCCCTTTGCATCAAACATAATCTTGTCAAGAACTTTGCCCATAGCTTGTTTCATTTCATCCTTACTAGAATAAAGATTAAATCTGTGTATATCTGGAACTTCTGATCCATAAAGATGTGACCCCTCATCATATAATATGTCTAACCAAGCAGAAGCATACCTACGATTGACCAATAATTGATAATCAACATTAAGTTCATGATCATCTAAAATCCTTCCACTACTTCTTTCTTCTTTAAGTTCAAGATATTGTTTTTTAGTCCAGTCCTTAGATGCACAAGCAATAAAAAGATGTGTTGGAGGATTAGAAAAAGCAATTTTATGACCTGGCAAATTAAGATAATCTTTCTGTTTGATCCCTTCCTCTAATTTATTAACATCAAGTATTTGGTAACAAGCAGATTCTTCACTTCTACTTCTAATAATTATTTTTCCTGCTTCCCGTAAAGGTCCTCTGAAACGAAGAAATTCATCAATACGATATACTTGATGAGTTAAAGCTGCAGAGTATGGGTCCATTTCTGAACCAAACTGAGATCTGTTTTGTTCAATAACCCTATTAACTTGTCCCGCACCCCTTTTAGTAGGTTCTTCCATAATCCAAACATCAGCAGAATCAGGATCAATGTAAGAAGTAATTGGATTTTTCACACATGAAGCCAATTCTAAATCTTGTTGTAATTGATATATTTTAAAAATTGCTTGTTCTAAACTAAAACCATCAAATGAACCCCTTTTCAGGAACTCGTCCAATGATTTATACTCTTGATTAAATTCATTAAGTCTTTCAGTATGAAACAAAGCATCAAGCTCTGTCCCTCTTAAATCTCTTACTTTTAATCCCCTATCTTCATAATATTCAACCATATCATTAATTTGTGTACTAGTCCCACTCATGTCTGGACCACCTATAACTAAATCAATAAATTTGTTTTCTGAAATCATTTATTACACCCCTTTACTTTTCATCTGAATAAAACTGCTTTCTAATCTGATCAAACTCATGTTTACCACCATAAAATGCAGCAGTTAATGGGTTTACTTCTTTTGCAATTTTAACCATTTGATTAGCAATATTTCTAATATCCCACTGAGCATGAAGGTCACACCTTAATCTTGAAAAAGCACACATCTCACGATCATTAATTTTCATCTTAACTAATCTCCTATGTGCGTTTGTAAGAACATATTGTGCAGATGAAAAACCCTTACCTTGATCCCTTAACCCATCAGAAATTTTAAAATAAGATGAAGATCCCATATTACAAATATCTTTTAACTCTTGATCTTTTCCAATTTGTTTAATAGATTCTGGCACAGTGATTCCTAAATGGGGATCATAATCTTTAGCTATTTGAGTTGTCATCCTATGTCTTTTAAGTTGTGCATAACAACTTGCCGAGATATTCAACTGAAATTCATAATCTCCAAATTCAGCTTCTCTTGGTAATGCATCAAATCTACCTGTATCTTTCAAAACTTCACGAATAAATTTTTTCTTATCATCATCAGCCATAATCCCATAAACTCTATCTGCCATTTCAAAAGTAATTGGAACATTTCTATGCACTAAAAGCGTTGAGATTAATTTTTTATCACAATCATCTGAATCTAAAAGAATAACATCATTAGTGTCCCCGATACTATCATTAAGTCTTTTAATAAAATTACCCCAACCCATAAAATAATTACCAATTGCATTCTGAATATTTTCTACACCATTTTCAAACTGTGAGTTGTCCAGCTCAATCCCCTTAAATTTCTCGAATCTGTCATCATCAGCCATGATAATTAATGATGGCGCAATTTTAGCAGCTGGCTCATAAAGTAATCTTCCCAATTCTTGAATCTCTTCTAAATCTTCATACTTAAATCCCCTAATAGCATATTCTAAATTCCTTGCGTTGGCAGCGAAAGCCAATTGTACTTCAGTCGCCATTGTTAAAGCATAACGAGCATCTTCTTTAGCCCAACCTTCAATGGTGTTCATAGCACGATTCATTTTATCAGAAACGCCCCGAGCTTTAGCTTCTTTTGCTTGTTCAACTAATTCAGGATTTTGTGATTTTTGATATTCAATAAGTTCAGGTAAAACTTTGAAATAAAATTCATTTTGTCTTGTTACATTATTTAAAAAAAGTTCTCTTTGTCCCGAATCAAATTCTTTAGGTATTATAAAATCACCATCTAAAGTGATGTAACGTTGAGACTTCTCTGTAAAAGAACATAATCTATGATGTTCAAGTTTTTCTACACCTAATCTAGAAAGCCCCATAATACCATAGCCAAATGTAGCATGTTCAGCAATAGAATGATGGTTCATAGCATAAACAATTGTCCGATTAGACTTTCTTGCTTTCTTAACTTGTTCACTAGCTTCATCAACAAGCTCTTTAATAGTTCTTGGATCTCTACTAATTCTAGCTGCTGCTGCTGAAAATACTTCAGGAGTAATTTCATCTTTAGTAGGATCAAAAGTTCCATCTTGTAATTTTTTTAATGTACCTACATCTACTGTATGTGCTGCAAGAAAAATATCTAACATTTTTATCTACCTCTTTTTTTATTTTTTATATTAATACTATTAACATTATAATTATTAAAAAAAGAAGGGGGCTAGCAGGCATTAATCACAACAACCTTCAAGCAAAAATAAGCCCTTAATTTTTGAGATGGCTAAGCGTAGCTTAATCAAAAGGACTAAAAAGGTCTTATTTGTTGACTGTAACTGCCTCACCCCAAGGTCAGTTACAAAACCTGCTCACCATACAACAATAATATCATATGATAATACCACCACCCCTTCAATGAGAAAAGATTTAGTTAGTATTTTAAAGCATTTATGGTCTCGAAAATAGATTCTGATATCATACCAATTTCAAACACAAATCAGAAACTTAAATTTTTCAGCATAATAATCATTTTAAAGTCTTAACAAAAAGACATTATCATAAACAGAGGTGACTTATGATAATCGGCGTAACAGGGGCATATGCTTCTGGAAAAGATACTGTAGCAAACATGTTACAGAAAATGAATTTTTATCACATTTCTTTATCAGACATTTTAAGAGAAGAACTTAAACTTCAAAAGAAAAAGCCAACCAGAGAAAATATGATTGAAGTTGGAAATAATCTTAGAACAACTTATGGCCCAAACATTCTAACTAAAAAAGCACTCAAAAAAGTAAGAGATGGTGAGAATTATATTTTTACATCAATAAGGAACCCAAAAGAAGTTGAATATTTGATGAACAGAGAAGATTTCTTATTGGTTAATGTCATCACACCTGAAAAAGTAAGGTTACGAAGAATTCTGGGTAGAGACAGAGAAGGCGACCCAAAAACATTGAAAGAATTAAGAGAAAGTGAGAAAAAAGAAAATAGTTCTAACCCAAACGCACAACAACTTAACACTGTTGCCAAAATGGCAAAAATTGTAATCAATAACGATTCTGATTTAGTTGCCCTAAAAAATAAAGTTGAAAAATTAGTAAAAGATTGGGTTTACAAATTACAAGATTCTAGACCTAACTGGGACGAATATTTCATGAACATAGCTGAAGTTGTTAAGAAAAGATGCAGTTGTATGTCAGCTAAAAAAGGTGCAATCCTTGTAAAAGATAAACAAATTCTTTCTACAGGATATAATGGGACTGCAAAAGGGATCAAACATTGTACTCAAGGTTCTTGTCCAAGATGTAATGATAGACATTTAGGAAAATTAAAGTCAGGAGATTATTCAGTAACTTGTATCTGTGCACATGCTGAAGAAAATGCAATTGTACAAGCAGCGTATAATGGAATTTCTACTAGAAGTGCAATATTATACACCACATTCACTCCGTGTAGTACTTGTGCCAGAATGATTATCAATGCGGGTATTGTTGAAGTTATTGCTAGAGTGTTATATCCAGATAGTATTGGGACACAATTACTTAAAGATGCAAAAGTTAAATTAAGAATCTTGAAAAAGAAAAAGTGACCAATAACTATAATGTTACGTGAAATTAAAAAATTAGGATTAATGTAAATCCTAAATTTTATTTTGATTTAAATTCTAACTCAATACATCATCTAAATTATCTTCCCAGTTGTCATAATAAGTTCTATCAGTAATTTCGTTTAATGCAGCGATAGGTGCCAACTTAGTTCCGCTTGGAAGATCTTGATAAGCCCAATTAACAGCATCAGACCAATTTCCAGGTTGAGAGTTAGCATAATTGTCAGTAGAGAATGATAAGTAAGCAGAATCAGGATTTAATCTAATCCAGTTACCACTTCTTGTGAAACCATCATATGCTTGATGTATACTTGGTTTATCATCAAAAGGTTGAACATGTTCAGAACCAGCAAAAATTAAAATAACATTTAGATCCGAATTTAGGCCTAGATAATAATCATGATTTTCACTTACAGTTGTTCTAATCGGCCAGAATGGTCCTACTTCTTCCAAAGTTGCAACACCTTCAGGCCAAATGTCTAATTTCTGGTCAAGAACAGTTGTTAAGTCAACTGAATAATATCTTTCATCATAAGCAGTTGGACCAAAAGTAGTTAACCTAAATTCATCTTCATTTAAAATATTATTATCATTTTCATCAAAGAAAACTACACTTAGATTATAGTCATAATTTGCTAAAGAAAAATCAATTTCCAGATCATAAGGGTCATAATCTTCAGGGTAAGAATAATAAGGAGTAGCTTCAGTTTTAACATAACCCAATTCTACTGCAAAAATTTCATCATTAGTAGGATTTTCTCTACCAACAAACCAAGCAACGTTACTTAACTCTTCAGAATAGATTGATAAAGTATTAATTGAAATAACACCTGGATGTGAAAAAGCGTACAAACCAACATTATCATTTAAAGTGTCATAATGGTCATTTATGATATTACCTTTAACATCTTCTTTTTCTCCTAAAGCAAATAAAATTACTTCTTTTAATGCTAATTGACAATCTTCACCACCATAATCATATTCACCATCACTAGAAACACCCGCAATATTATCTTCCATACCAGGCCAAAGATAGGTGATATAAACAAAGCCTTCTTCTTCAACACCAATTTCATGAATAAAACCTTTTTCCCCAGTTAAAAAAGTAGATACACCTACAACAACAGGAGCACCATAATCATATTTTGGTTCTTCAGGAAAAATAATTTTTACAGCAATATCACCAATTTCCTCAACATCAATGAATGTAATCATTTCATTTTTATTAGAATTGGAATAATTTTTAGAATTATTAACATCTAAATCTTGATCAACTGAGCATGATATTAAGATTATAACTAAACTTAACAGAATAAAAAATCGAACAATAAATTTATTTACATCATTAAAAATCATTATAACACCCACATAATTTCAAAAAAAATCACCATATGTATATCTGTTTAGTAACCATGATTATTCTAAAACTTTTAAAACTTTGTTTCTAGATTTAGCTCCAGACTTAATTTCAACTTTTAACCTAAACATTTTCTTAAACAATTTAACAAGTTCATCATTAGCTTTATTTTTATCAGGAACTGATTTAAGATAAACTTTAATCTGTTCATTATCTTCAATAATTTCTTGTTTAGATGAATTTGGAACAACACGAATATTAAGTAAATTATTACTAAAATGCCTTTTTAAATTAATAGATTTCATCATAAAAAACATAAAACTAATCCTTTTTAATTAAATTTCCATTTAATTGTCATCACCTAAGGGGAGCAAATATGTGCGAAATATTTATAAAAAAGCTGAATATTAACGTAAAAGATAATAAAAATGGGAATAAAAGCACCTGATTTAAAATCAGAATTTAATAAAGTGAGAATAATTTACCTAGAAGGATTTAGCTTATACCAAAATTATTCATATATGAAAGACATACATAAAGTAGAAGAATTAACATATTTTACTAATTCAATTTATCACAATCAAGATGATAACAGAATTGGTTTAGAAAAGATTCTTAAAAAAGTAAAAAATTGTAATTCAAAAAGATCATGGGAAAAAATAAGACCAACATTATCATTATTTTCACCATATAAAACAGTCCCTAATAGAACTGATACAAATTTATTAGACCTTGTAGAATTATCCAAAAAAGAAGGGAGAAAAACAAGAAAAAAATATTTTGATAATATTACATCACATCAAGAAAAAGAAGTATTTAACCTAATTAAAGGGTTAGATGATATGCATTCAAACAATGTAAGTTATAATTCCATTGAAGATTTCTTAACACAAGCAGGTATTCAAGACGAACTAATTGAAGGAAACAGAGACCTTTGGGACTTTGCAAGACATCTTGAACATAATGAAGTTGTAAGTTATAACGAAACATACAAACTCGTAGACAAAAATGGTGAAAGATGGGTCCTTAAAGTCACTGATGTCGAACATAAAGCTAAAATAGAAGCTGCAGCTAATTATTACTTATCAGATCATTTTTCTTTTATTGTCCCAGGAATGTCGCCAGACCCGATAAAAATTAATGGTTTATATTTGACTTTACAAAAAGATGTTTCTGATAGAGAAGACTTACTAATTAAACAAAGTATTGACTATTGGATAAGTAGTTTAGCTTTATTTCATAAAGAGGCAGAACATATTTTGTCAAGCCAAGGAATCATTGTGCCAGATCATGAAGTTATTGATTTTGATATTATGAAAAATATTTATGATATTAGTGATAAAAGTCATGAATTAACCTTTGATTCAGAAAAAATTAAAGATGCAATTGATTATCTTAAAAGTACCGAGTCAAAATACCTGGTTCATGGAGATGTAAAAAATGATAATCGTTTAGGAAGCATGTTAATTGATTTAGAACTTTGCGGCAAAGGTAACCCATCAATTGATTTAGCATTGATTTTAATGCAATATAATGTTCCAAAAGAAAATTGGGTTAAACATTTACAAGATTATTTGACGATACGTGGTTCAGAAGATCACATGAAAGAACTAACTGAATTAAGTAAAGGAATAGAGTACGCTGCAACTTACATAGGGTGTAAAGAATGTTGGGGATCACATACTAGAACAATTACTAAACAAACTACTAAAGATGGGAGATTATTAAGGAAATATCTTTTAAGCATTGCAGCTTAATAGTCTTGACAAAAGATGAACATGTAAACGTAAAATATGACCATAATGCATTGACATGATTAATTTTTCCCCTTTCAAATTTTTCTTTAAATCCTTTTCCAATGAATTATTAATATAATCAACAGTTTCTAACCAAAGATTATTTGAATCATTGAAATCTTTCTTTAAGAAAGATTTGTAGGATTTATCAAAATTATTGAATATTAAATAATCTAATTCAGATTTCTTGATATTATATTTTACAAAATCTACCGAATAAATATAATAGGCATGAGCTAATTTTTCTAAAATAGTCACAAGATCGTAATAATCATAAGATTTATCACCACCAAATTTATTAGAATGAATTAATCTTAAACAATGATCTCTTAGTTTAATAGTATTAGGTTTCAACATAATTTTCAAATTGTTAAGATCAACTTTTAACCCATCAGTGTATGCTGTTTCAGAGATATATTTTGTTAATTGAAACATTTTAATAATTAAATTATCGATATTATTTCCTTCAGATAAAAGGAAGGATTTTATAACATAATTTTTTTTATTACCAGAAATAACCTCTAACCCAGTAAAAGAATTAACAACTTCATTGATTTTTTCTAGATCCCTCCCATCTTTAAATTTAATTATAATTTCATCATATCCACTTTTATATGTTGAAGCAATTAAACTTCTTAAATGATAATGATTAGTTTTGCCCAAAACTATTTCTTTGACCTTATTACTAAAAGAACTGTCACATTTAATGATCAGTTTTTTCCCACTATTTTCAATATCTATTTCATCACCAGGTTTAAGACTATTATCCCTAATCCATTTTCTAGGTAATGTTAATGTTAAAGCATCATATCCTTGCTTGATTAATTTTCTTTTCATAAAACATAATTTCTTTATCTTTTTTATAAATCTTCTGCATTAATATGATTAATATTAATTATATTGGATAAATATAACTAATGGTTTGTTTCTACTAACGGATTATAAAATCACAGTTTAAACATAATAATGCTTAAATGGAGGAAAAAAATGATAAGAAAAAAAAGTTTAGAAAGTAGTGGCATGGTGTTATGTGACTTTGGTGATAAAGCAGTTGATCAAATTATGAGGGATACTGAAACAGATATAAGAACAAGAAAACAAGCCTTAAAAGATGGTTTTGGAATGATGAATGCACAAGAAAATATTGTTCCTAATTCAGCAGACCATATTGCTCACGAAATGTTTTATGACCCTAGTGATCCTGGAATGAAGTATGGTGGACCATTAAGTAGTGCAATGAGCAGTGATGAAAGAGTTACAGAATTAATTAAAAAAAATTATAAAGTATGTGATGAAAAAATCAAAGGCTTAAGAGTTATAAGATATGATGCTGATCTTGAAATTTATAGCATTAATGTACAAAAAACAATTGAAGAGACTCTAAAAAGAGATTTAGAAGTTGATCAAACTAATTTAAATACTATGCTAGAAACTGAAGGGTTAATAAATCAAGAATTATTATATGGACTTAATGTGTTAACAATAAATGCCAATCAAGAAAAGATTTATAGTTTAGCCAGGGATGATGAATTAATTAAAAAAATTGAAAGATTAAAAGAAAGTTTGCCAAATAATTATACATTAAATAAAGAATTTTTAGTTGATTTAGGTAACTAGGTCATTTTTTATTTTTACTATCTCTTTAAAATTAATTATGTAGTCTTTTTTGTTGAATCCCTAATTAGTAGTAAATCAACTAGAAACATTTATAAATAAATTGAATTATAACACAAGTAGAGGTTCTTAGATAGTTATTAATTATTCATATAAAGACACTAATTTTCACGGAGGAAAAAATAAAATGACACGAGAAGGCGGACAAAAAGATGCTTTTGAATGTATGGTCTTGAACGAAAGCAACCCACGTTGGAGACAAGCAGCAATTGCAAAAGGTTTTGGTTCAATGGGATACTATGAAGAACATGCTCCTGGATGCCAAGATAGAACATTATCTAAAATGAGATATAATCCAGATGGGAGAGGCAATGAACCTACCAGAGACCAACTTGCTTATGCGTATAAAAAAAGTACCATTGGCAAACCAGGATTTGTTGTAGATAAAGCCCATGATAAAAGAAAATATCATCTTAATTTAGTAGATAATTTCATTATAGATAATTATCAAGTTCATCCAGAATTAATGAGTAATGATCAAAGAATAAATGCAAGATTAATCAATTTTGATTCTGATTTAGAGTTATATGCATTAAATCATCAAGAAACTATCAGAGCAGGTAAAGCAATAAGTGAAGGAGAATATGCAAAAAGTACTTTTCCAAACCTTACTAATAGTGAGATTGTAGAAAAATTAGAAGTTGAAGGAGTTATGAATGAAAATTTATTAATGGCATTAACTTACATTAAGGATGGAATTGATTCTACAACAATTGATAATGAAGAGATTAGAACTCAAGCAATAAAAATTAGAAAATCAATTGTAGGATTTAATGTAGAAAGTGAAAAACATTTTTATAATGTTCCAGGAGCTTTTGTATTCCTACCAAATTATTTATCAAAGTAATTAATTTAATTTATTTTTTTTATATTTTTTGTTATAATTCAGTTTAATTTTATTATAGGAGAATTAATTTAATGAAACCAGAAGATTTAATCGGAAAAACAATTTTACAAGAGGATTATGAAATAAATTCAAAACCATATTATGAACCTGTTGGAAATGAAATTGAAATGTTTAAATCAGCATTTTACTCCGCCATCCCCATTTCTTTAATTGGACCCACTGGTTGTGGTAAAACTGCTTTAACCAAATTTATGGCATACCAATTAAGAAAAGAGATGATTGAAGTAGGTTACAAAGAAAGATTTGAAAATAGTGGTGAAGGGAGAGTATTCAAATTCCCTTACATTGAAGTTGCTTGTAATGAAGATACAACTGCAAACGATTTAATTGGAAGGTACAATATTAACCACAAATGGATGCCTGGACCACTATATATGGCAGCTAAAAAAGGGGGCTTGATTGTTCTTGATGAAATTTTAGAAGCAAGAGAAGACGTTTCAGTAGTTATTCATTCATTAACAGATGATCGAAGATATTTACCAGTATTAAAGAAAGGGGAAAATGTAATTCCACCAGATCATTTTGGATTTGTAGTATGTTACAACCCAGGATATAGTATTAAATCAAAACAAATGAAACCAAGTACCGCACAAAGATTTTGTACTATTAGAATGGATTATCCACCAACAGAACTAGAAAAAAAGATTGTTATGAAAAGTTCAGGAGCAGATGAAAAATTAGCTAAAAAATTAGTAAATTTAGCAAGTAAAGTTAGAGAATCTGCAAGTGAAGGGAATAACCCATTAAATTTACAAGAAGGTGCAAGTACAAGATTATTAATAAGAACCGCAGAGATTTATTTAACTAGTCAAAAAAAGGGATATGGCTTAAGCATTGAAGATTGTATTGAAACAGCAATATTTAACCCAATATCTACTGATGAGACCAATATTGAAGCTTTAAGAAATTTTTACAAAATGTTATAATTATTTTAACTTTTTGTAAATCTTATTTTTAATAATAATAATAATAATAAATTAAAACTTAACTTTCTAACATAAAATGGAAGAAAATCAAGAACAACAACCGGAAGAAGAGAAAAAAAGTATTTCTGAAATTTTAAACGAATTGTTAACTTGTGAGAAAGATTTTGAAACCATATCTGGAAGTAAAAAGGATCCAAGTGGATACTCTGTTCGTGAAAAAAATATTTTAAACGACGCGATAAAATGGTTTAATTACATTAACCACCATAAAAGTCAACACAGTAAAATCAAGAAAAAAATAACCAAAGATGAAATTTTTAAAAGATTAGAAGAAGTATTAACAAGAGATGAAAATATTAGGAATTTAATTAGTGAAGAATTTGATAGAGAAACATCACCTTACTCTTTGAAAAAAGATTTAGGATTATATAAAAGGGTTACAGATGAAGGAAAAGTTAGAATTGAATATTACCAATACAATGCTTTATGTGAAGATTTTTGTTCAATACTTAGCACAGTAGGGTGTATAAATGATAAGCCGGGATTAATCGAAAAACAAATTGAATTAAGAAGAAATTTTGAAGAGTTTGAAAGAAGACACTTGTTTCAAGACACATATTTTCGTTATATTTTTCAAAATGGGCCTTTAAATAATTTAGAAAAAATTGCTCATTTAGCTTCTATTGACAAAATTACAGGTAAACCTTATTTGAAAGAATTAAGGGATGGAAAGTATGTTGGAAATGCTTTTTCTTTGGATATTTTTAGACATGTGGTAGATATTAGCAGCACATATGATGAAGAAAAAAAACTAAGATCTAAAATATTATTAAGTGATAATAACGAAACATCTTCAAGAAAAAAAGTATTTAAAAGTAAGAGAGACATAGGGCCAACAAGAGGTAAAATAACAGAAATCCTAATTAAAAAAAATTCAAAAAGAAGTAATAAAACAAAAAAATCAGCTACCATTAGAGAGATCTTATTTGAATCTAATGACGAGGATTATTATATTAGTAAAGAACATTTTTTAGATCTGATAATGGGGAGAAATTTCCCTAAAACTTCTTATCAAAGTTATCAATCAATTTTAGACCATGTATTAATGTTCAACCCACAAGATACAAGTGAACTATCAAAAGTGAAATCATTATTGCATCAAGTTCACACTAATTTCAAAGATAACCAATTTGAGATTTTAACTAGAAGTAAAGAAGTATTAAGCTGTGATGAAGTTGTAAGAGAAATTTATCATGTTTATGAAAAATATTTTGTGAGAATGTTTTCTGACAGTCAAATTGAAAGATTAAGTCAAATAAAAGATTTTATGCACGAACTATTTATTGATCATGCTTATAGTAAAGATTGCATTCCAAAAATTAGAAAAAAAATAAGAACATTATTTGAAGAAGATAAGTTAAGCCCAAGAGAAACATTTGACCTTGTTGAAAAAACTAAACAGATATACCCCTCAATAAGAACAAGCGAACTTTTAGATGAGTGGAGACCATATCTTCTAAAAGGAGATTCTTATCGAAAAAATACTATTGAAAAAGAATTGGAAGGGATAAGCAAATTTAAAGAAAGTGCACATAAAAAAAGAAACTTTACTTCAAGATATAATATTTTCGACATTATAAATAAATCAATAAATTTTCTAGATTCTAGAGGATATGATAAATATTTAAAAAGGTTACAAGTTAGAGATTATGTTCTAACAAATTTTAAAGATAACCTTAAAGGCCATTACCTAACCAAAATATTTGAAGAAGTATACTTAAACGGAAATTATGACGACTTTGACCCAGAAAAAACATTAAAAGCAATTACCAATGTTAAAGAAAAAGAAACTCACGAAGTTTATGATTTTAGAGACCAAGATAGTTTAGAAGAATTTCTTTCAACCTTAAAAGGCCAAGTTAAATTGTATGAGATGGTTGATGATCATAGAAATTACGAAGAATTAGAAAAAGAGTTTATGACAATGACCATGAGAAAAAAAACAAGGTTTGATGGAACAATTATTAATTTTGAAGAATTAGAAACAATAGATACTAAAGATTTATGGGCAGTTCCTTTCTTTAGAAAAATAGTTTTAAAAGAAAATGTAACTCAAGGTCATTGGGAAAACTTAACTTACTTGGTAAATAATGGTTTTCTGTTAAAATATCTTAAATCAATTCAAAAATTTGGAGAACTTAGATTACCCCAGTTAGAAAGTTGTTTATCATCATTCATAGAAACATCAAGAATAACATATAACAGATTAACTTATTTTGAAGAAAAAAAATCTTTGGATGAAAGTAAAGATAAGAAATTTAATGCGTGGGTTAATAGTTTAACACAAATTGAAACTTTCGATGAAATGATGTCCACCGTAAGGTTTATTCCAAGTTCTATACATCAAATTGAAGATAGACAATCAATAGATTCTTTTAATTATCGTAAAGTGTTAGCTAAAACATCTGCAATGGTATCCGGCCAACCATTAAATTTTCAAGAAATCAACTCCTTTATCCAAGGGTGCCATTTCCCAAACTTATCTTATGGAGTTATTAAAATGCCCCAATCAATTGCTTGTCACAATTCTAAACAAGATAATGAAAGATTGTTAGAAACATTAACTCATCTTCAATCTGCATTTTATAGATATAATTATTTAGGAAAATTATTAGAATATCAAGACAATAAAGGAAGGGGAAAAGAAAAAGTAACTTCAAGAGAAATTTATGAAATGTTTCAAAGTTTTGAAAACCCAGATTTTGCTTACACAATATTCAACAGTTTACTTTATCGAAAAGCCAAAGAGGATATTGCTCAAGAGTTTGAAGGATTAACTGGAATAGTGACTAAATCTTTACAAAAAGTTAAAGAATCACTTGAGATGAATTTATTTGAAATCGTTGCCTGGACAAAAAATTCTGATAAAGTTTTGGACCAAATTCAAAAGTATAACATTTTTTCTTATTGCCCATTGACAGACCCTAACTTTGAAGAGATAAATAAGGAAGCAGAGAAGAAATCATTTGAAGGAAGTATATACAAAAATGAACTATATGCATACTTAAAAAGAGGTGCAACAGCAATAGATATTTCAAAAAGATTTAGAATGAGCATACATAAAGCTAATGGATATCTCGGTGCTTATAAGAAAAGTGAACAATCTTATGAATATCATAATTTAGAAACAGTTAATTTCTTTAATAATGAGATTATCCCAATATTAGAAAGTTCTAAAAATGAAACTGTACCAGGATTATTTGAAGTAACAAAACAAATTTATTCTTTGATACATTCTAAGTATGGAATTAAATCAAAAACAGAATTTGTAGAATTTGTAGGTAAAGTATCCAATATGGAACAGACCAGTTTAGAAAAAAGATCTTATAAAAAAACTACTGGATTAAAATTTTCTGATTGTCCCCAATATTTTTATGATGACCCAGTAACATCTAGGAAAGCTAGAATTATAGTTATGCCAGCAGGTTCCATCCAAAATAGTAAAGTTGACCAAATTCGTGAGAAACATAGTAAAGAAATTTCTAGAGCAAGACAATTGTTCCAATTATTAAAACCACAAAGAGTGACTTATGAAAGAAGAGCCTATGAAGGAGAACTAGATGTAGACCTTTACATTGAAGCAATGTTAGATTTAAAAAATGGTAATGTCCCAGATACTAATGTTTTTACTAATCGAAGAATTAATCAAAGAGATGTCTCTTTATTATTAACCGTAGATCAATCAAAATTTTTAATGAAACCCTTCAGAACAAAAGAGGGTAAATTAGATAGACCCCTAGCACATGTTCAACCAGCATTAGTTTATGCTTTAGATTCTATGGCAGAACTTGATGATAAATTTGCAATTTTAGGATATAGTAGCAGAACTGCTGAAGAAATAATGATTAAAATTATCAAAGACTTTGATGAAAGTTCTTCTGATGAAGTTAAAAATAGAATTGGGATGTTAGCACCAATAGCTTATTCTAGAACAGGGTCAGTTTACAAATATTTTGCAGAAACTTTTAGTACTATGCCAGGAAGAAGAAAAATTCACATTGATATCGTAACAAAATTAGCTAACGATACTGATTATAATGGTGAAGCTGCACTGAAAGATACAGCAGAAGCTGCTCAAAGAGAAAGATCTTTTGGTATTGAATTGTATGGTATTTGTTTAGACCAAGACATTAGTTCTGAACAACTTAATCAAGTGTATGGCCAAGGTAGATTCTTGAAATTAGATGATTATTCAGATTTACCAAGTTCTATCTTAAATTTGTATAGAGTTATTGCATTAAGTTAAAAACATCCTATTTTCATAATATTTAGCACTTGTTTCTTAAATCAAAATTAATATTCATTAATATAAATAATATTAGTTAAATATAAATCAAAGGAGTGTTCCCACTCAAGGATAATAACTGACTGAGGAATTAAAAAATGATAACTACAAAAACAAGAACAAATGAATCAAAACAAGATAGGAATAAAAACTTAATTAACATAATTGAAAAAGAACCAGACTACAATGGCATAGTTAAGAGTTACAGCACAGAGATTACAGATGAATTTCAATTAGGAGAAGATAGTTTAAATTGTAAAAATCTAAAAGAAATTGATGGAAATACTAATTATATAGTAGATCTCTCAGTAAATCAAGTTTCTAATGCATCACCTATTGATTACGCTGGAAACAGTTGGAAGACATAAGTAGAACATAAAAATATGAGAAAGAACAACATTAAAGAAATTAATAATTATAACTCTTTAAATGAGGTTATAAATGAAGAACATACATTAGGTTATTCAAATAAGGAGATAAGATTATACCCAAGATTAGAGGAAGAGACAAAAGAAAGATATAGGTTAAAAACTAAATTTTTATTAAAAGATAAAAAGTTGGATTTTGGTCCAGAGATTGAAGAGATATTTGCATCGCAATTATGGTTATTTGATGTTCTAATAGAAAGAGGGAGAAATTACGAACTTGCAAAGAATCAAGTAGAATCAAGTTTAATTAGTAAAAAATATGATCGTCCAGTATGGGAAATAATGAAAGATCATGCAAACTTATCTCTTTTATTAAGAGTTCATTCTGATGAAGTCTTGACATATAAGTACCCTTTCGTAAATGAGACGAAGAATTATTTCTAGAATCAGAAAATGGAATAAGTATAGAGAGAGATATGAAAATGAAAGAACAAAGATATGAATTAGACATATCTTCTGACCTGTTTAATGCTGATTTGTATTGTAAAAGATTACAAAAAATAGATTTAGAAGGCAAAGATCTTACTGGAGCAGAACTTAGTTGGACTGAAATGAATAATTCAAATTTACATAGGGCAAATATGCCTTTGGCAAAATTATATTGGGCAAATTTAAGTGAATCTGACTTATCAATGTCAATCCTTTATGGCACTAAATGTGAAGGTGCTTGTTTTGAAAATGCTAACTTAATGGGTGCTGTTCTTGAAAGAACAGACTTTAATAAGGCTTGTTTAGCTAACGCAAACTTAACAGACGCTTTCTTAAAAGGAGTAATTATTGATGATGAGGAAGGAAGGTTATATGAGTTGAAATAGGAAGAGAAAATGACAGAAAAAAAAAAAATTAGAAAAAATGATAAACCAAAAAGAAGTTAAGAATAAAATTGACATTGAACAAGTATTAGCAAGATCTAATTTAATTGAATCGTATGATCTGGCAAATAATGGTAAAATAGTAAATTATACCCAGAACCCATTGTATGTAAAGAGAATTGAAAAGAAAAACCTCTGCAACTCTTGCAATAATCCAAGGAGACTTAAGAGATATTTTTCGATTGATAAACAAAACGACATAGGCGAGAGGATCAAAATAAGCCAGAGATCCATAGAACCAATGCAAAGGTATAGAAGAATAGAAGATGAAACTTTCTTTGAATCAATCATAGCAATATCAACCGCGATTTACGATTGTTTCAGAGATGGATTTTCCACACCAGTCAAAGAAGATCATTTCTGATTTAATTGAAGAAAGATTAAAGTAATTTTTTATTTATTAACTTATTTTAATTTATTTTTATGAATTAGTTTAGAAGGAATTGAAGAAGTATTAAATTTAAGAGGAAACAACACACTTGAATCAGATGAACTTGAAAGGATGTATGTATCCTTGGAAGTTAGAGTAGAATATTTAAGAATAACTATGAATGAAGAGAGAGGAAACTTTCCCGGAACAATTGTTATTGATGCCAAGGTCAGAGATAAACACAAACCAGAAATTGAAATTCCATTTTTTATATTTAATTTGCCAAGTGGTTATGAAAATATTGTTGGTTTGAGCAACATTTTATTATCAACATTTGGACAAAAAGAAACAATTAGGGTAAATGGAGTTATTTTAAACCCCCATAGTTATGAATCAACGTTAAAAGTAGATTCATTCCAATACCCTTCTAAAAAGATCCTAGCTTACAAAAATATTAGTGAATTATATGAAATATTGTGTAAAGCCAAAAAAATTGAAGCATTTGAACTAGTTTACAATAATCCACCTAATAAAAGATGTTTAACAGAAGAATATGCAAACAACTCTGACCAACTTCAAGAGAGTATAGAATCTTTTAATAGATTAGAAGAAGCAATTCCTAGTTATCAAAAAAGGAGATATTGAACAAGATAATAAAATAAAAAATAATTAAAAAAATTAACAATCATCAACTACACCTGAACAATCATCATCAATACCATTGCCACATAATTCTAACACACCTGGGTTTATATTAGCGTTTGTATCATTACAATCACCAATATTTGATACATAACCTGTTGGAGCTTCACAAGCACTGGTTATTATTGAAGGGTTCCCGTAACCATCACCATCAAAATCTTGATAAAAGTCATTAAAATAGTTGGAATCAACTTCATCCACATCATCAATTCTACCATCGCAATCATCATCATAACCATTACATTTCTCTTCAGACCTAGGATTAATGATAGAATTTGAGTCATCACAATCACCATCAACAATTACATACCCAAAAAGCGGAACATCTTCTGGACAGAATGCTTCACCTACATTCCTCCCATAACCATCAGAATCAGAATCTTCATAATATAAAGTTGCTGGGCCAACACCAACATCACTATCATTACAATCTATTGATTTGATAAAACCATCTCCATCAATGTCAGAATTTAATTTTCTTTCAGAATCAGGCAATACAAAATTACCAAACTTACCATCAATGCTAGTGGCATCTCCAGAAATATTCCCATTATTAAGATAAATTACAGAAATAAATAAAACTAAACTTATTACAAATAGTACAGTAACCAAAACTAGCACCCAAGTTTTATTTTTTTCAATAAAAAAATTCATACAATTATTTTCTTTAATCATTTTAAAAATCACCTTATGTTTAATTAATAGTTTATAAGATTATAAAACAATTATTTAATAATTTAATGAATATTAATTATATTAAAAAAAGAAAAATATGTGAAAAAATTAATAACTTTTTCCGAAGTGGAACCAGTACTTAGCTTCTTTTGCACAATTGAAACATGAAGTTCCTTTCTTTAGTTTAGGTTGTTCTTTACCTAAAGGTCTGTTTAAAGATTTTGCACCAGTTTCAGCTTTGAACATTTCTTCACAAGGACCACAACCACAATAAGGTACAAGTACAATCTGACCTTTATCAATTGATTCCATTGCTTCTTCTTTACTTTCAACCTGAACAATGCTTGAATCTAAAAGAATTTTAGCTCTTTGAAATAAATTATCATGTATTTGTTCTAACACTAAAGAGATTTCTTTACTTATTCCAGAAATTGGTAATGCTTGTTTTTCAGAATTATCTCTCCTAACTACCATTACTTGATCTTTTTCTAAATCTCTTGGACCTAATTCAATTCTTATAGGGACACCTTTAACTTCCCATTCATGATATTTCCAACCAGGAGAATAATTTTCTCGATCATCTAAGTGAGCAGTAATTCCAATTTTTTCTAATTTCTGTTGAATTTCTTTAGCTTTTGCTAAAACTTCTTTCTTACTTTTCTCAAATATAATTGGAACAATTACAGCTTGTGTTTGAGCTAACTTAGGTGGAACTACTAAACCTTTATCATCTGAATGTAACATAATCATTACACCTAGCATCCTTGTAGTTATAGCAAAAGTATTTTGCCACACATATTGTTTCTCGCCTTTATCATCAGTAAAACTAATTTCAAAAGCTTTAGAGAAGTTCTGACCATCATGATGAAAGTCTGGACCTTGAATAGCTTTCCCGTTAGGCAAAACATATTCCATAGATATGGTATATTCTGCACCAGCAAACTTTTCTTTATCAGACTTTTTACCGATCCTACAAGGTATTGCTAAATAATTTTCACAAACATCATTGTAAATACTAATAACTTCTTCACCTTCAGCCATTGCTTCTTCTTTTGTTGCAAAACAAGTATGACCTTCATTCCACAAAAATTCTCTCCCCCTTAAGAAAGGAGTAGGATGTTTAAATTCCCACCTTACAACATTATTCCATTGGTTTAACCTTAAAGGTAAATCGTTATAAGATCTGATCCACTTAGAATATGAATCATACATAATAGTTTCTGAAGTAGGTCGTACAGCTAATCTTTCTTTAAGTTCACTACTACCAGCATGAGTTACCCAAGCAACTTCTGGAGCGAACCCTTCAATATGTGTTGCTTCTTTTTGTAACAGAGATTCAGGTATAAATAAAGGGAAATATGCATTTTGAATTCCAACTTTTTTGAACCTTTTATCAACTTGTTGAACAATATTTTCCCAGATAGCGTAAGATGCGGGCTTGTAGACAATACAACCAGATACAGAAGAGTAGTCAGCCAAGTCAGCTTTTTGGATCACTTGTGTGTACCAGTCACTAAAATTCTCGGACTTTTTCACAGTAATCCCTTGTTCGGATTTCTTTTCAGTTTTGTCTTTCGCCATACTATTGGAGAGAACATGCTTTTTTATAAAGGTTTTGTGATAAGAAACAAAGAATAAAATACTTAAATCCAAACCAATTACTTAATGTTACAATGCCATATTCTAATGATCTTAATTACGAAAAACAAAGGACAAGTTACATTGAAACTATTCTTCAAACATATCTGGGAAAAATTGTTAATATTAAACACCTAAGAGAAGAAAAGTGGAAAAGAGCAATTTATGTTGGAAAAGAAAGCCATGCTAATAACGAATTAAATGTCTTTGTATGGAAAAGTACAGATGAAAAAAAGTTAGAACAAATTTTGGGTTACAAAACATTAATGGATAAAGAGTTTACTATTGATGAACAAGAAGAAGGACTATACGTTACATTTTTAACACATTATCAATGGGCTGGTGTTAAAAATGATAGTACATTTGAAGACGACATAAAAATATTTGAGAGATATAATTCATTCTTAACATAAAATTAAATTCTAGAAATTATAATTAAGAAAAAAAAAGAAAAAAATCAATCTTGCCTTTTTATGTTCTTCAACCAAAGGGGGTGGGGTGGTGGTGTAAGAAATAGCCAAAGGCAAGATTTAACTGTGAAAGTAAAATCGGGAGAAAAAAAATCTCCCTCTTTGGCAGTTTACTTACCTAAACCAACTCGATCCCTAACTCTTTAGTAAAACTTGCAGCCTTTGCTTTCGCTCTTTGCTGATCGATTTTACCTAAAATCCAAGGTGAGTTAACTCCAGTAATAATTGTCATTACAGTAACTTTACCTTTCATGTTATCATCGACTCTTGCACCCCAAATTACGTTAGCGTCTTCATCTAACGAATCTGTGATTAATTCACCAATGTTAGCAATTTCTTGCAAAGTTAAGTCTGGCCCTCCACTTACATGGATCAATGCACCAGTTGCACCTTCATAATTGATGTCAAGTAATGGGTTTGCTAATGCACCTTTAACAGCTTCTTCAATTCTGTTGTTAGTATCAGAACTACCAACACCAATAGCTGCCACTCCGCCATTCGACATAATTGCCCTTACATCTGCATAGTCTAGATTTACTAAACTTGGCACTGCAATAGTTTCTACAATACCTTTGATCATAGTTGCAATTAGTTCGTTAGCTACTGCAAATGCTTGCTGAATAGGTAGATTACCTGCAATTTGTACAAGTCTATTGTTATCAATAACAATAACAGTATCAGAAACTTGTCTTAATTGCTGCAAACCAAATTCAGCTTTGTCACATCGTGCCTTCTCAATATTAAAAGGCATTGTAACAGTTCCTATAACAATAGCTCCAGTGTCTTTAGCAACCTGGGCAACAACTGGAGCCGCTCCGGTACCGGTACCTCCACCCATACCTGCGCAAACAAATACCATGTCAGAACCTTTCATAGATTCCTTAATAGCAATCAATGATTCTTGTGCTGCTTCTGCACCTTTGTTAGGAAAACCACCACACCCTAAACCTCGTGTACAATCTTTTCCAATCAAAAATTTGTTGTCAGCACCAGTAATGTTTAAGTGTTGAAAGTCAGTGTTAGTTGCAATAATTTCAGCACCTTTGATACCCTTCCGGTATAGCCAGCCGACCATATTGTTCCCTGCACCACCAACACCAATAACTTTAATGTTAGCTTGATTCATATTCTCAAAATCATATTCTTGAGAACTATTTTCCATCGCCTTTTCTACGATAAATTCCATTTTATTACACCACCTCTTAGTTTATTATCCCCTCACTAGCTCCCTCAGCTAGTCAAGTTATTTGGATTGTTAGTTGTACTACAATATATATTTTACAATAAATAAAATCTTATATATTAGTACAGCATTCCTTATCCTATTAGAATTCGACGAAACACACATACTACCGACTAACGAAAACGAGAATTCAACCTTCAAAATAACAACTACCGAAAACCTTCAAGCGATAAACTACCGAATAAAATATGCGAATTTTTTAATTAATATCTTCGAACAGAGTTCAAAGTTGTATAAACCTTCTAGAAAAGTAATAATTATCTAATATTTAAGCTTTATGGTTAAGTCAAATATATTCTCAAGAATATAGTTCATTTAACATACAGGCCATTTCTATGTCGAGAAAAGGAGGAAAGCATAGTATGAAATTTTATGAAATTTGAAGTTTCGAAAATTTTATTAAAAGTTTAGAAATTTTGGAAAAAAATATTATTAATTGAAAATAGATTAAAAATTAAAATTTATTTAATTTATTAAAAATTTAAAAAAACTTACTCAATCTCCTCATTCTTACCTTTCCTAGCCAACCTTTCTTTAACACTTTCTCTAATTTTTTTAGCTAAAGAATTAACTTTAGGTTTTGCAGAAGTAGTAGCTTTACCAGCAACATTTTGAATTTGATCTTTCATACTGTCTAAATTTCTTGCCAAAATGTCCGAATACCAGTTCAAGTATTTAGCCACATCTTTTAATCTGTTACGCCATTTATTGAGATAAACAACAGACTCCATAGGGTATTTTGGTGGTTTTTCAGGGATTCTTGCAGGATAACCTAACACAATAATTGCTTGAGGTCTTCCTTCCACAGGAATGTTTAACAAAGCCTTTAATTTGTCTTCTTCAAACCCGCCAATCCACCTCGTGCCTAAACCTAATGAATGTGCTTCAAGTAACATATTTTGAATTGCAGCAGCACAGTTTTGAATTGAATATAAATTTCTTCCCCTAATACCATAATATTTTTCAACTTTTTCAGGTTCACCCACAACAACAATATGTATAGGAGCAATACCAATTTCAAACTGTTCCATAGAAAGGTCTGCAATTTGATGCCTTAAATCTGGGTCCCAAACTACAACAAATCGCCAATTTTGAAGATTACCTGAACTAGGCGCATGCCTTCCAGCATCAAGAACTTTAGAAACTTTATCCCACTCAATAGGCCTAGGTAAAAACTCTTCTATATTTCGTCTAGTTTTTATCAAGTGAATAATATCTTCCATCAACACACCTCAGGTTAAATCTATCTTAATTAAAGAATAAAGTATGTTATGATATTTATATTTTGCTGAAAAAAGAGAGAATAATAAAATTATAAAAACAAAGCATTATTTCTTTTTTGCAACAAGAACATATTTGTGAGGATATAACTCAGTTGAACCACCAACATTTCTGGTAAAAGGATTTTCACAAGCAACCTCAATGTCATAATCACCACCTAAGATAAGTTTAGCCATATCTAATTCCTCCACCATATAAAAAGTACTCACTAATAACCCTCCTTTCTTATGTTTCCTAGCAGAATTAAAGTAGATATCAATCCAAACTTGATTATTATGCAAAACCTCTGGATGAGAAGTAAAAATAACATCAATAGCCCCTTCAACATGATCACCTAAATTTCTAGCATCACCACAAATAAATTTATAATTAGGCCTAGGGAAAAATTCTTTTTTATCAAAATCATAACGAGTATATTCACCCTTTGCAAAATCAATACTTTCTTCACAGATATCTATACCTACAAATTTAATTTGATTAACATCTGATCCAAAATCATTTCTTCCAATATAACCAGATTGTACCAAAGTTATATCAGAAACATCAGAACAATCATCTTTCAATTTATTGTAAATATGATTATGAACCCTCATAAAAACACGATCCATTGCATTTTCTAAATTATCTCGTTTAGTTTTAAGAATTGGACTTACTTCAAATAAGAATTGACTATAATTAGAGTGATAATTGTTTTTTCCGGGTTTATGTACAGGTAAAAAATCAATATTATCATTTTCATCAAACAAAGCAGAAACGTACCCCTTTAATGCTTTTTCAGGAACGGCGTATTCTAAATCACGACATGCTTGAACATAAAACTTTAACCAGACAGAATTTTCTAAAGAAATTAAATGTGCAATTAAATCTTCCTTAAATTTAGATCTCTTTTCATTATCTTTTCTTGTAGATTCATTTTCTCGTTCTAATTGTAATCTTTCAACTTGATATTTTTCCCTATCAGCTTCAGCTTGAACTTTGCTAACTTCAAGTTCTTTATCCAAAACTAAAGATCTTGCTTCAGCCTCAACACGAAGAGTCAGATTATACCTTTCTCGTTCTAATTCTGTTTCAGCTTCAACCCTTGCAAGTTCAACTTTTTCTTGAGATTGAACCTCGGCTAATTTCCTCCTATTCCAATAGATCGTTTGTAACCAACCTTTTGGTTCCATTTCTACTGGCCCTAATTGACCATAAGCCAATTCATAAGCATAAATGAATTTCATGACGGCAATTTCTTCAACATCATAACCAGATTCTTGTAACACAGAATTTAAAGAATCTAAACTATTTTGTGCCAAAGGATTTTTAATTGCAGCTTGTCGTAAAATTTGATTGTATAATCCAACTAATTCTGGACCACGATTGATTAATTGTAAAACTTGATCATTAGATAACCCAACATTTTGAGTTTGAGAAGGATTTGCTAAAATTTCTTCCATAGTCCGAACTGGCTTAGAAGTTAGTTTATTATTAGATTGAGGATCAGCAGTTTGTTGTTCTTCTAACTGCCTCCTCCTATTCGCTAAAATTTCATCATGCATTTTAATAGTTCAAGAATAAGCTTATTTATAAACTTTTCCCAGAATTGTTTACTGAGCAGTAGTTAAGTTCGAATAAATATTGAGAATAACCTTGTTTTAAAGCTAAACATAAAGCAGAAATTGAAAAAAATAATTTTAGATTACCAACCTTTCCTAGCTAAACATACAGTTAATCCGACATAATCAACCAAGATAGAATTAGTTTTATCTGCAATGTTCTGAGCAATCTCTTTCCTAGAAAAATCACATTCTTCCATACAAGAATCTAAGTAAGACCTAGACAATTTAATTTTAACTAATTTTTTCTTTTTTATTACAGATTTAATGTGTTCAATAGTTTCAGAAGTTAAACCATTTTTACCCACAATAACAAAAGGTTCTAAATCTTTTGAATTAAGTTTAAGTTTTTTTAAGTCCATTTTCAGATATTATCCTTTAGATAAGAAGCAAAATTATTGAAACTAAAATTAACAAAATCCCAGCAGCAATGCAAGGGTAAGCAATTTGTTCACCAATAGTCATCCCAGCATAATTTTTCAGCCTACTTATTACAAAATGTGTTACGGTAACAATTTTTTTCTGTAAATTTAACATATACTGGTTAATTTGATTATTTAATTCTTGCATTCCCATTTTTAGTCATTGTTAATTAATTTAAGTTTATTAAAATTAAAGAAAGATTAAAGCAAATAAAAATGCTTCGTTTATTCTTGAACTTATTTTTTCTCTTCAGCAGGTGCCTCACCTAATGGTTGTGCTCCAGCTTTAATAACTTTAATATTAATTTGAGAAGTTTGAGTAGTAATTCTTTCACCACAAACAGTTCTTCTTTTAATTAAACCTTTTTGTTTTCCGCCTTTGTTTCTTTTCTTGCCACAAAAACCTACGCCTTTACTAGTAAGAACTCTTTTTCTAGGAAATTGAATACCTTTCCTCATTGGAAAACCACTTTTATCAGAACCACCAGTAATTTCAAATTCGTAACCTTCAAAACCAATTAAGTTACCATCAATCTTATCACTAATAATTTTTCTCATGAAATTTTCAGCTTGCTCACCACTAATTTCTTTCTTCAAACTTTTACCATCTTTGGTAGAAATATTTATTTTAAAATTTAACTCTACAGGCATTTTCTTTTTTCCTCACTGTGTTTTTTTATTTTTTCTTATTCCCGAGACCTTATGAGACTATCATCCCTAACAGTTTAATACTGCGATCTCAGCGTAAGTGACATATAAAAACAGTAGTTATTTTATAAATTCATCGGAAAGAATAGATAAAATGATAAGACCACAAAATGATTAAATGAAGTAATATACACCAATTGAAACTAAAAACCCAATCAATGAACCAACAAAAACTTGTAAAGGTGTGTGACCTAAAGAAAAATGTGTTTCTTGTTTCATTTTCAATTTTTTCATAATGTTGATTAAAACCATCCCCTCTTCACCAGCAGTTCTCCTCACACCAAAAGCGTCACGAATAACAATTACTGCCAAAACTAAACTTACTGCAAAAGTTGAACTGAAACCTTCTTGTAAAAATAAAATTGTAGCAAGAGAAATTACAAACGCTGAATGTGAACTCGGCATCCCACCAGTAACTAAAAAATCTTTCCAAGAAAATTGTTTAGTTTTAACCCAAATGCAAATAATTTTAATCAGTTGAGTACCAATACCTGCTAAAAGAAGAGATAAGATTACTTTATTCATAACTAAAAAGAATATTTGAGAGTTTATATAATTTGCTTGATTTCTGGTAGATAAAAATGATTAGAGATTTAATATATTAATATTTTCTTGTTTTTTCTTTATTTACCATAAACTTATAATTAGGACATCCTAAAAATTTACAGAAAAAAGTATGATGAGACATCCTCCATTTTGCTTTATGGACATGACATTTTTCACATGTAACTTTTTCTCCAAAAGGCAATTTATGCGGCCAATAATGAGGGGGACAAAACCTTTTATCTGAGATATTAACTTTATCTTTTATATTCATCCACCACAATTTTTTTTCTTTCATGATAAGAATATAATTTCAATAGTATAAATAATTAACTATTATAAGGCGCTGTCCCAAAAGGAATAGATTAGTATACTGGTAAGTTATAACTTTAGGTTATGACACAAAAAACCATAACAAACCAGTATAATACTAGATTACATTCAGAGATTATTAAACTTTGCAATTCTTTAGAGCTTCCA
>JABHQR010000024.1 GCA_018696395.1 archaeon
AAATTAATAATATGACAAATTTGATAATTACTGAAAAACTAAGACTACAAATTCCACAAAAACCACCTCACGAATGTGAGGTTTAGTTCAACATGCTGTATAAATCATTAAATGAACCGATTCATACAGCTATTCGTTAGGCACAAGCAAAAGACAGGAAATGGACATTCTTTCAATAATAATAATTGCAATTGGTTTATCAATGGATTCGTTTGCAGTATCTATAACAAACGGCCTGACAATTAAAGAATTAAACGCAAAAGGAATTCTATTAATATCATTTTCATTAGCATTCTTTCAAGCTTTAATGCCTTTAATTGGCTGGTTTGCTGGAATTGGGATTGAAAAACACATAAAAGAATATGACCATTGGATAGCATTTTTACTTCTAACATTTATTGGTGTAAAAATGATTTATGAAGGATTAAAGAAAAATGATGCTGAAAAAGATACTGAGTTGAAAATATTGACATTAATAGGACAATCATTTGCAACAAGCATTGATGCTTTTGCTGTGGGTATAAGCTTTGCATTTTTGAATTTATCAATTATTACACCTGTATTGATTATCGGTTTGATTACGTTTGTTGTTTCAATAATTGGATTGCAACTTGGTAAATGTTTTGGTAAAAAAATAGGTAAATCAGTAGAAATATTTGGAGGAATGGTTTTAATAGGAATAGGTTTAAAGATTTTAATTGAGCATTTGTATTTTCAGTAAACACTACCTAATGAGCATTGTGTCAGACTAGCAAATAGTTTCTTTTGCCAATGTCTAAAAATATATTAATTTTATAAATGACCTTTAATTGAAAATATGAGATGGATAATTTAAACAAAAAAGTAGCAGAATTGATAATAAATAACCCTTTTCTATTGATAGTATTAGAAAGGCTTGGAGTATTTCTTGGTTTACAAGACAAAACAATAAATGATATTTGTATCGAGCATAAAATTAATCTAAATCTGTTCCTTACAATTTATAATCTTCATGAAAATGAGAATGAAATACTAGACTTGCACCTTAAAGCTGAAGATATAAATACACTCTTAAAATACCTTAGTAATTCGCATAACTACTACAAAACGGAAGCAATTCCAAAAATATCCAAAAAAATCAAAAAAATTTCAAGTATTAATAAAAACGATTTAACTTATATACTTCTTGAACGTTTTTTTGAAGAATACAAACAAGAGGTATTCAAACATCTTGAATATGAAGAAAAAATAGTTTTCCCATATGTTTCGGCTGTAATAAATCATAATTCAAAACAACTTGACTATTCAATATCAGAATATAAAAATCATCACGATGATATAGAAGCAAAATTATTAGAATTAAAAAACTTATTGATAAAACACCTGCCATATAAAAATGACCAAAAATCCAGACGAGATTTGCTACTTAACATTTTCCATTTTGAAAAAGATTTAAGAATTCATACTATTATAGAAGAAGATATATTAGTTCATGCTATTAAAAATTTAGAAAACAAAAATTCTTAATGAAAAAACTAAATTACATAGCGTTAGTTAGTGTATCTGTTATTATTGGAGAAGGCTTACAGGCAATATTGAACAAGACCAAATCCAATATTAAAATCTTTTTTTTTAATGACAGCCAAGAGTTAGAAAATTATGCTAACAAAAGTGTTTTAAATTTAATAATTATCAATTCTGATATTTCAGAAGATGATATAAAAACTATACAAAAAATAAATATTCCAAATTTAAAAATTATAGGTTTAATATCAAACAGTCCGAACCGAACATTTTATTCTCTAATTGATAATAAAATTTACTTAAACGATAACCCCTCAAAAATCATAGAAATTATTGAAACTTGTTTATCAAATAGTAACAAGTCAAAAGAAAAATTCTCTAAAAACAACCTAAGCAAAAGAGAAACAGAAATACTAAAACTATTAGTAATAGGAAAAAGCAATAAAGAAATTGCTAATATCCTTTATGTCAGCATACATACCGTAATATCTCATCGAAAAAATATAACTTCCAAACTTGGAATTAAATCAACTGCCGCAATGGCTATATTTGCGGTTGCAAACAATCTTATTGATATTAATGAAGATATTGATTTAATTTAATCCTTATCCCAACAAAAGGGGATAATATCTTGACAAATTCATTTCTTTAAGGGATTGCCTGTTTTTTTAATACTTCTCACTTTTGTAGTGTAATTATTTATTAACACTTTAAATTTAGAAAAATGATAATGAGATTGTATTTATTAGGCATTTTTATCATAAGTTCAGTTATGGTAATTGCACAGGAAAATGACAGTATTGTAAGATATGAAAATACTGCGGATAAATTATTGAAAAATAATAAAGGGTTTACCATTGGTGGCTATGGACAGTTAGATTATAACCAACCTATTAGCTCAACAACAATGAATAATGGCACATTAGATGTGCATAGATTAGTAATGTTGTTTGGTTATAATTTTAATGAACATTTAAAATTTGTATCAGAAATTGAATACGAACACGTTAAAGAAGTTTTTGTTGAGCAAGCTTTTTTGCAATACAAATTAAATAATTACATTAATTTAAGAGGAGGATTAATGCTAATCCCAATGGGGATAATTAACGAATATCACGAACCTCCAACATTTAATGGAGTAGAACGCCCAATGGTCGATAAATATATTGCCCCAACTACTTGGCGAGAATTAGGATTGGGCATAACTGGTAATATAATAGAAGCATCATTAAAATATCAACTATATGTTGTGAATGGATTTAATGGTTATGATGGTAACGCTACTTTGAATGGAAAGAATGGCTTACGAAAGGGACGACAGAAAGGAGCCGATTCGTATATAAGTTCTCCTAATTTTACAGGAAAGGTAGAGTATTATGGTATTCGAGGTTTAAATATTGGCTTATCGGGTTATTTAGGAAAAACACAATCAACAGCATATGATAAGCTTGAAAGAAATGATGACATTGCAATTAAATCTGCTGATTCAACTGTTGTTGGTGTATCTATGGTAGGTTTAGATTTGCGGTATCAGCTAAAAGGGTTGGCTTTAAGAGGCCAACTGATTTATAGTTCACTCGATAATACAACTGCTTATAATCAGAAATTATCAAGCGATTTAGGAAGCGAAATGATAGGATATTATGCCGAAGTTGCATATGATGTGTTTAGCTTAACTGATAAATTTAAAAGTCAATTAATCCCCTTTGTTCGTTACGAAGTTTACGATACACATTCTAAGGTAGAAGATAATATTGTAAAAAATAATGCTTATTATAATACATTTATTACTGCTGGTATATCGTGGAAGATAACACCTAAGGTTGTTGTTAAATCCGATTATCAATTTTACAAATCAAATAGTGATAATGAGTATTCTCAAATGTTTAATGCCGGAATTGGTTTAATGTTTTAATATGAAAGTATTCTTTTCAATAATTATAATAATTTTACATCTTGCTTGTTTTAGCCAGCAGGATGTAAACTATCAACATAAGAAGGTCAGTAAATTCATTCAAAAGACCTACGATATTGACGAGTTCAGTCTAAAAGAAATTCAAGTTAATAATAAATTAAATGGTAAGTTATTTATAATAAGAACTAATACAGATAGCTCTTCGGTTGTGTATATTGGAAGAGTTAATAGTTGTAGAGCCGATGGTTGTTCAATTGATAATAATTCAACTAATGGAAGCTTTGAGTATTTTGATTATGTAATAGCTTTTAATAAAGCCAAGCAAATAATAAATATAAAAGTTTATAATTATCAAGCAACTCATGGACAAGAGATAACTGCAAAATCTTGGTTAAAACAGTTTAATTATAATGAAAATAAAGATACATTTGTAGTAAATAAAAATATTGATGCAATATCTGGTGCAACAATATCTGTTTATGCTATAACTAATGATATAAATAAGGTAGAAGAAGTACTAAGAGAATATCTATCTATATTTTAAAAATGAAAATTGTAGCAAATTTGAAAGATAAATATATGGAAACGAATGAATGCCAGTGCCTAATCGAGTAGGCGGCTGATGGCAAAATAGCCACCAGTGCACCTCTCACACCACTAAGCGTACGGGTCTCGTACTTAGCGGTTCATTAAGCAAAAGAATTATCGAAATAATTTCTTTGTCTCAGTTCC